>NZ_JBFACK010000052.1:0-1048 GCF_040640795.1 Streptomyces sp. NPDC021622 | reverse complement strand
CGTCGTGACTGCGTGCCTTTTGAAGAATGAGCCTGCGAGTTTGCGGTGCGTTGCGAGGTTAACCCGTGTGGGGAAGCCGTAGCGAAAGCGAGTCCGAATAGGGCGATATAGTAGCGCGCTCAAGACCCGAAGCGGAGTGATCTAGCCATGGGCAGGTTGAAGCGGCTGTAAGAGGTCGTGGAGGACCGAACCCACCAGGGTTGAAAACCTGGGGGATGACCTGTGGTTAGGGGTGAAAGGCCAATCAAACTCCGTGATAGCTGGTTCTCCCCGAAATGCATTTAGGTGCAGCGTCGTGTGTTTCTTGCCGGAGGTAGAGCACTGGATAGGCGATGGGCCCTACCGGGTTACTGACCTTAGCCAAACTCCGAATGCCGGTAAGTGAGAGCACGGCAGTGAGACTGTGGGGGATAAGCTCCATGGTCGAGAGGGAAACAGCCCAGAGCATCGACTAAGGCCCCTAAGCGTACGCTAAGTGGGAAAGGATGTGGAGTCGCAGAGACAACCAGGAGGTTGGCTTAGAAGCAGCCACCCTTGAAAGAGTGCGTAATAGCTCACTGGTCAAGTGATTCCGCGCCGACAATGTAGCGGGGCTCAAGCGTACCGCCGAAGTCGTGTCATTCCAGCAGATACCCCCAACGGGGGCTGGGATGGGTAGGGGAGCGTCGTGTGCCGGGTGAAGCTGCAGCGGAAGCTAGTGGTGGACGGTTCACGAGTGAGAATGCAGGCATGAGTAGCGATACATACGTGAGAAACGTGTGCGCCGATTGACTAAGGGTTCCTGGGTCAAGCTGATCTGCCCAGGGTAAGTCGGGACCTAAGGCGAGGCCGACAGGCGTAGTCGATGGATAACCGGTTGATATTCCGGTACCCGCTGTGAAGCGTCAAACATTGAATCAGGCGATGCTAAGTCCGTGAAGCCGTCCTGGAGCCTTCGGGCAAAGGGAAGTGGTGGAGCCGACGGACCAGACTTGTAGTAGGTGAGTGATGGGGTGACGCAGGAAGGTAGTCCAGCCCGGGCGGTGGTTGTCCCGGGGTAAGGGTGTAG
>NZ_JBFACK010000051.1:0-1057 GCF_040640795.1 Streptomyces sp. NPDC021622 | reverse complement strand
CGCGCCAGCCCGGCCCCGGCCAGATACAACTCACCCGCCACCCCCACCGGCACCGGACGCAGCCCCGCGTCCAGCACGAACGCCCGCATGTTGTCCATCGGCACCCCGATCGGCACCGACGCCGGCACCACCTCACCCGCCCGGAACGGAATCTGCGTGGCAAACGCCGTCGTCTCCGTCGGACCATAGGTGGAACGCACCACCATCTGCGGATGCGCCGCCAGCAACGCCCGGACGGCCGCCGCCGACACCACATCCCCACCGGTCGACACCTCCCGCACCCCCGCGAAAATCTCCGGAGTCTGCTCCCCCAACACCCCGAACAGCCCCGCCGTGGCATGCACATTCGTCAGCCCGGCCCGCTCGATCAGCCGCCCCCGCTCCACCGCATCCACCCGGCCCGGCGCAGCAATCACCACCCGGCCACCGTGCACCAACGGCACCCACACCTCATACGTCGACCCGTCAAAGGCATGGTTGGCCTGCATCATCACCCGCTCGGCCACCACCGCATCCCACGCACCATCCACACAGAACGCCACCACATTCCCGTGCGTGGCCGCCACACCCTTCGGCACCCCCGTCGAACCCGACGTATACATCACATACATCAAATTCCCCGGCAGAACCCGGACACCGAGATCACCCGCACCCGCACCCTCACCCAGCTCCGCCAGATCCACCCCGACCACATCCAGACCCGGAGCACACCCACCCGAATCCGCCAACAGCGCATGACCGGCCGACGCCTCGTCCACCAGCACCACCGACACACCGGCCTCGGCCACCACCGCCCGCAAACGCTCCACCGGATGGCCCCCATCCAGCGGCACAAACGCACCACCAGCCTTCAGCACACCCAAGAACGCCACCAACAGCTCCGCCGAGCGGTCCATCAACACCGCCACCAACGAATCCGACCGCACACCCCGCGCCACCAGACGCCGCGCCAACCGATTCGCCCGCTCATTCACCTCCCCATACGTCAACGACACCTCACCGTCCACCACCGCAACGCTGTCCGGCACACGCACAGCCTGCGCCTCGAACAACTCCG
>NZ_JBFACK010000050.1:0-1209 GCF_040640795.1 Streptomyces sp. NPDC021622 | reverse complement strand
GTTTCAGAACCAACACAGTGGACGCGAGCAACTGAGGACAAGCCCTCGGCCTATTAGTACCAGTCACCTCCACCCGTTACCGGGCTTCCAGATCTGGCCTATCAACCCAGTCGTCTACTGGGAGCCTTAACCCCTCAAAGGGGGTGGGAATACTCATCTCGAAGCAGGCTTCCCGCTTAGATGCTTTCAGCGGTTATCCTTTCCGAACGTAGCCAACCAGCCATGCCCTTGGCAGGACAACTGGCACACCAGAGGTTCGTCCGTCCCGGTCCTCTCGTACTAGGGACAGCCCTTCTCAATATTCCTACGCGCACAGAGGATAGGGACCGAACTGTCTCACGACGTTCTAAACCCAGCTCGCGTACCGCTTTAATGGGCGAACAGCCCAACCCTTGGGACCGACTCCAGCCCCAGGATGCGACGAGCCGACATCGAGGTGCCAAACCATCCCGTCGATATGGACTCTTGGGGAAGATCAGCCTGTTATCCCCGGGGTACCTTTTATCCGTTGAGCGACGGCGCTTCCACAAGCCACCGCCGGATCACTAGTCCCGACTTTCGTCCCTGCTCGACCCGTCGGTCTCACAGTCAAGCTCCCTTGTGCACTTACACTCAACACCTGATTACCAACCAGGCTGAGGGAACCTTTGGGCGCCTCCGTTACTCTTTGGGAGGCAACCGCCCCAGTTAAACTACCCATCAGACACTGTCCCTGATCCGGATCACGGACCGAGGTTAGACATCCAGCACGACCAGAGTGGTATTTCAACGGCGACTCCACGAACACTGGCGTGCCCGCTTCAAAGTCTCCCACCTATCCTACACAAGCCGAACCGAACACCAATATCAAACTGTAGTAAAGGTCCCGGGGTCTTTCCGTCCTTCTGCGCGAAACGAGCATCTTTACTCGTAGTGCAATTTCACCGGGCCTATGGTTGAGACAGTCGAGAAGTCGTTACGCCATTCGTGCAGGTCGGAACTTACCCGACAAGGAATTTCGCTACCTTAGGATGGTTATAGTTACCACCGCCGTTTACTGGCGCTTAAGTTCTCAGCTTCGCCACCCCGAAGAGTGACTAACCGGTCCCCTTAACGTTCCAGCACCGGGCAGGCGTCAGTCCGTATACATCGCCTTACGGCTTCGCACGGACCTGTGTTTTTAGTAAACAGTCGCTTCTCGCTGGTCTCTGCGGCCACCCCCAGCTCAGA
>NZ_JBFACK010000049.1:0-1412 GCF_040640795.1 Streptomyces sp. NPDC021622 | reverse complement strand
GCCGCGTCGTCGAGCATGTAGGCGATGCGCTCGTCGGGGTGGGCCAGGTCGATCGGCAGGTAGGCCGCGCCCGACTTCAGGATCGCGAGCACCACTGTGATCATGTCCAGGCCGCGCGGCAGCGCCATGCCCACGACCCGCTCCGGCCCGGCGCCCCGCGCCGTCAGCTCGCCGGCGAGGCGGTCTGCGCGGTCATTCAGTTCGGTGTACGTCCAGGACGTGTCGCCATGGATGACCGCGACGTTGTCCGGTCCAGACTCCACCTGTGCCACGAACAGTTCCGGGAACGTCTGCGGCCGGACGTCGGGGCGGGCCGTGTCGTTCCACACCTCCAGGATCCGGTGGCGCTCGCTCTCCGGGAGGATCTCGACCCGTCCGATGGGCAGACCGGGGTCGGCCAGGACCGTCTCGAGGACACGCAGGAACCGGGCGCCGATCGCCTCGACCTCCGACACGTCGAACAGGTCGGTGGCGTATCCCAGTCGCAGCATGAGGCTGCTTTCGCTGAGCATCGCGGCGAGGCTGAGCGGGTAGTGGGTGGCGTCCTTGCCCTGGAGGCCGGAGACCCGGACCCGGCCGTCGCCGAGGGTCAACGAGTCGGTGTCCAAGGGGTAGTTTTCGAAGACGGTGAGGGTGTCGAAGAGGTCGCCGACGCCGGCGATCCGCTGAATGTCCGCCAGCCCCAGATGCTGGTGCGCCATCAACCCGACCTGCTCAGCCTGCACCCGGCCCAGCAACTCCTCCAACGACAGACCCGGGTTCAAACGGACCCGCACCGGCAGGGTGTTGATGAACAACCCCACCATCGACTCCACACCCGACACCTCCGGCGGACGACCCGACACCGTCGCACCGAACACCACGTCATCGCGACCCGTCAGACCACCCAACACCAGCGCCCACACACCCTGGACCACCGTGTTCAACGTCAGACCCCGACCACGAGCCCACGCCTCCAACTCAGCCGTACGCTCCCGCGAAAGACCCACCTCGACGTACTCCGGCAGTCGCTGCTGCCTGGCCTCGGTGTCCGGAGCGATACGGGTCGGCTCGGACACATCCCCGACGACCCGCGTCCACGCCTGCTCGGCCTCGGTCCGGTCGCGCCGGGCCAGCCACTCCACGTAGTCGCGGTACGGCGTCACCCGCCCCACGGCCCGGCTGTTCCCGTCGGCCTCGTAGAGCGCGAACAGGTCCTGGAACAGCAACGGGTAGGACCAGCCATCCAGGATGATGTGGTGGTTGGAGAGCACGAACCGCCAGCGGTCCTCGCCAAGCCGCACCAGGGAGAACCGCAGCAGCGGGGCCTGCGTCAGATCGAAGCGACCTCGTTCCTCGTCGAGCATGCGTGCCAACTCGGCGTCCTGGTCGGTGGAGTTGAGGGCACTGAGGTCCTCCTCGCGCCACGGGAT
>NZ_JBFACK010000048.1:0-1439 GCF_040640795.1 Streptomyces sp. NPDC021622 | reverse complement strand
CCGCTCATTCACCTCCCCATACGTCAACGACACCTCACCGTCCACCACCGCAACGCTGTCCGGCACACGCACAGCCTGCGCCTCGAACAACTCCGCCATCGAACCCGACGGCACCTCACGCGCGGTCGCGTTCCACTCCTCCACTACGCGACGCCGCTCGTCCGTCGGCAGAACGTCGATGCGTCCGATGGGCAGGCCGGGGTCGGTCAGGACAGTTTCGAGGACGCGCAGGCAGCGGGCACCGATCGCCTCGACCTCCGACACGTCGAAGAGATCCGTCGCATAACCCAGATGCAGTCCCAGGCTTCCATCGCTGACCATCGCCGCAACACTCAGCGGATAGTGGGTGGCGTCCTTGCCTTGTACGCCAGTGATGCTGAGCTCGTCGATGACCGACAAGCCGGTGTTGTTGATGGGGTAGTTCTCGAAGACGGTGAGGGTGTCGAAGAGGTCGCCGACGCCGGCGATCCGCTGAATGTCCGCCAGCCCCAGATGCTGATGCGCCATCAACCCGACCTGCTCGGCCTGCACCCGGCCCAGCAACTCCTCCAACGACAGACCCGGATGCAAACGGACCCGCACCGGCAGGGTGTTGATGAACAACCCCACCATCGACTCCACACCCGACACCTCCGGCGGACGACCCGACACCGTCGCACCGAACACCACATCATCACGACCCGTCAGACCACCCAACACCAGCGCCCACACACCCTGGACCACCGTGTTCAACGTCAGACCCCGACCACGGGCCCACGCCTCCAACTCAGCCGTACGCTCCCGCGAAAGCCCCACCACCACATGCTCAGGCATCCCCGGAGACCGCGAACCCACATCCGGCACCAGACGCGTCGTCTCCGACACACCCTCCAACGCCCCAGCCCAAGCAGCCTCAGCCTCACCCCGATCACGACCCGCCAGCCACTCCACGTAGTCGCGATACGGCGCCACCCGCCGCAGAGACTGGCCGTTCCCGTCCGTCTCGTAGAGCTCGAAGATCTCCTGGAAGAGCAGCGGGAAGGACCAGCCGTCAAGGATGATGTGGTGGTTGGTCAGGACGAACCGCCAGCGGTCTTCACCCGTCCGCGCCACGGCGAACCGGATCAGCGGCGCGCTCGTGAGGTCGAAGCGACCTCGTTCCTCGTCGAGGATGCGTGCCAACTCGGCGTCCTGGTCGGTGACGTTGAGGGCACTGAGGTCTTCCTCGCGCCACGGGATCTCCACCCGGTCCGCGATCACCTGCACCGTCGCCCCGGACTCCAGCACCCGGAAACCGGCCCGCAGACTCGCATGCCGATCCACCAACACCTGACACGCCCGCCGCAACGCCTCAACGTCCAGCGGCCCCACCAGATCGAAACCGAACTGACCGGTGTAGACATCCACCGCCTGCTCGTCATAGAGCGCGTGGAAGACCATGCCCTCCTGCACCGGCGACA
>NZ_JBFACK010000047.1:0-1506 GCF_040640795.1 Streptomyces sp. NPDC021622 | reverse complement strand
CCGCTCATTCACCTCCCCATACGTCAACGACACCTCACCGTCCACCACCGCAACGCTGTCCGGCACACGCACAGCCTGCGCCTCGAACAACTCCGGGATCGTCTGCGCCGGGACAGGGCGAGCGGTGTCGTTCCACTCCTCAAGGAGCAGGCGACGCTCGGAATCCGAAAGGACCTGCACACGTCCGATGGGCAGGCCGGGGTCGGTCAGAACAGTTTCGAGGACGCGCAGGCAGCGGGCACCAATCGCCTCGACCTCCGACACGTCGAAGAGATCCGTCGCATAACCCAGATGCAGCCCCAGGCTTCCATCGCTGACCATCGCCGCGACACTCAGCGGATAGTGGGTGGCGTCCTTGCCCGGCGCAGGAGTGACACGCATGTCCTTCGCGATGGCCAGGGCGTCGGAGTCGACGGGGTAGTTTTCGAAGACGGTGAGGGTGTCGAAGAGGTCGCCGACGCCGGCGATCCGCTGAATGTCCGCCAGCCCCAGATGCTGATGCGCCATCAACCCGACCTGCTCGGCCTGCACCCGGCCCAGCAACTCCTCCAACGACAGCCCCGGATGCAAACGGACCCGCACCGGCAGGGTGTTGATGAACAACCCCACCATCGACTCCACACCCGACACCTCAGGCGGACGACCCGACACCGTCGCACCGAACACCACATCATCACGACCCGTCAGACCACCCAACACCAGCGCCCACACACCCTGGACCACCGTGTTCAACGTCAGACCCCGACCACGAGCCCACGCCTCCAACTCAGCCGTACGCTCCCGCGAAAGACCCACCACCACATGCTCAGGCATCCCCGGAGACCGCGAACCCGCATCCGGCACCAGACGCGTCGTCTCCGACACACCCTCCAACGCCCCAGCCCAAGCAGCCTCAGCCTCACCCCGATCACGACCCGCCAGCCACTCCACGTAGTCGCGATACGGCGCCACCCGCCGCAGAGACTTGTCGGCTCCATCGGACAGATAGGCGGCGAATATCTCCTGGAAGAGGAGGGGCAGGGACCAGCCGTCCAGAATGATGTGATGGTTGGTCAGTGCGACCCGCCACTTGTCCTGGCCAAGTCGGATCACCGCAAGCCGCAGGAGCGGCGGGTTCTCGAGATCAAAGCGCTTGGCCCGTTCCTCGTCGAGGATGCGTGCCAACTCGGCGTCCTGGTCGGTGGAGTTGAGGGCACTGAGGTCTTCCTCGCGCCATGGGATCTCCACCCGGTCCGCGATCACCTGCACCGTCGTCCCGGACTCCAGCACCCGGAAACCGGCCCGCAGACTCGCATGCCGCTCCACCAGCGCCTGGCACGCCCGCCGCAACGCCTCAACGTCCAGCGACCCCACCAGATCGAAACCGAACTGACCGGTGTAGACATCCACCGCCTGCTCGTCATAGAGCGCGTGGAAGACCATGCCCTCCTGCACCGGCGACAGCGGCCACACATCCGCCACCCCACCCGGCGTACGCTCCAGACCCTCCACCTCGGCCTGAGACAA
>NZ_JBFACK010000046.1:0-1508 GCF_040640795.1 Streptomyces sp. NPDC021622 | reverse complement strand
TCCATTGTGTCGATCCAGTTGGTGGCGCGGGGGCGTGCTGCGGGTCTGGTGTTCACGGCGCGGGACGTCTTCGAGCGGAAGACCGTGGCAGGGCTTGCCGCGGTGGCGCGGCCGGCGGATGACCTGACGGCACCGGTTGTTGAGGTCTCGGGTGTCGGTGATGTCGAGCTGATGCCCATCGTTCATGGACTCCGGGATCGGGGTGGTCCGATCGACCGGTTCGCGCAGTCGGTGCTGTTACGGGTGCCGGAGGGCGCGCGGCTTGAAGACCTGACTGGCGCACTGCGCACGGTGGTTGATCATCACGATGCGTTGCGGTTGCGGTTGGGTGTGGTGCCGGAGTGGTCGTTGGAGGTGCTGCCGGCCGGTTCGGTCGTGGTGTCGGAGTGTGTGGTGCGGGTGGATGTGTCGGGTGTTGCCGAGGCCGAGTTGGGCGAGGTGGTGCGGGGGGAGGCTGAGGCTGCGCAGGGGCGGCTTGCTCCTGAGTCCGGTGTGATGGTGCAGGTGGTGTGGTTCGACGCGGGTGCCGGTCGTCAGGGTCGTTTGTTGTTGGTGGTGCATCACCTGGCGGTGGATGGTGTGTCGTGGCGGGTGCTGGTGCCGGATCTGGTGAGTGCGTGGGAGGCGCAGACCGAGGGGCGGAGTCCGGTGCTGCCTGCGGTGGGTACGTCGGTGCGGGATTGGGCGCGTCGTCTGGTCGAGGAGGCTCAAGCACCCGTCCGTGAGGGTGAGTTGGCGCTGTGGTCGGACGTGTTGTCTTCGCCGGATGAGCCGTTGTCGGGCCAGGTTCTGGATCCGGTGCGTGATGTGTGGGCGTCGGCGCGGCTGGCGTCGGTCGAGCTTGCGCCTGAGGTGGCGGGTCCGTTGCTGACGCGGGTCCCGGCTGCCTTCCACGGCGGGGTCAACGACGTGCTGCTGGCGACGCTGGGTGTGGCGGTGGCGGACTGGCGTCGTAGGCAGCCGGCCGGGAGTGACTCCAAGGGTGACCAACCTGACTCCGTGCTTGTGGAGTTGGAGGGTCATGGGCGTGAGGAGTTGGGTGAGGGTGTTGATCTGAGCCGGACGGTGGGTTGGTTCACGAGTCTGTTCCCGGTGCGTCTGGACGTGTCGGGTGTGGACGTGGATGAGGCGCTGACCGGCGGCGCCGCGCTGGGTGTGGCGGTGAAACGGGTGAAGGAGCACCTGCGGTCGTTGCCGGACCGGGGCCTGGGTTATGGCCTGCTGCGTCACCTCAACCCCCGTACTGCACCGGTCCTTTCGGATCTCGAAGCGCAGGCTCCTGCCCAGATCGTCTTCAACTACCTCGGCCGATTCGCCGGAAGCGACACCACTGATCCCTGGACCCCCGCCCCCGAATCCATCGACTCCGGACCGGATGGCCGGACGCCGATGGGGCGACTCCTGACCATCAATGCGTTGACGGAGGATCGGGCGGATGGTCCGTATCTGTCGGTGAGTGTGGCGTGGCCGGAGGCGTTGCTGTCGCGTGAGCAGGTGGAGGATCTGCT
>NZ_JBFACK010000045.1:0-1614 GCF_040640795.1 Streptomyces sp. NPDC021622 | reverse complement strand
CGCCACCACCCACCCAAACCAACCCATCAACACCATCAACATCCTCACCCCCACCGAACAACACCAACTCACCACACACTGGAACAACACAGATACCCCCACGCCTGACGCCCTCGTGCCGGAACTCTTCGCGCGGCAGGTGCGTCGCGCTCCGCACGCCACAGCGGTGAGAACCAGCACAGAGGAGCTCAGCTACAGTCAACTCGACCAACGAGCCACCCAGTTGGCGCGTCTGCTCATCGACCGGGGCGCAGGCCCCGAGCAGCGCATCGCCCTGGCGCTGCCTCGCACGGTCGACATGACGGTCGCCGTTCTGGCGGTGCTCAAGTCGGGTGCGGCGTATGTCCCCATCGACCCGGACTACCCCACCGACCGCATCCGCCACATGCTCACCGACGCAACACCCGCCTGCACCATCACCACCAGGGACATCGCAGCCACCCTGCCCCCAGACCCCGCACACATCCTGCTCGACGACACCACCCTCCGCGACACCCTCGCCGCACACAGCACCAACGACATCACCGACACCGACCGCACCAGCCCCCTCCTCCCCACCCACCCGGCATACGTCATCTACACCTCCGGCTCCACCGGCACCCCCAAAGGCGTCATGGTCAGCCATGCCGGAGTGCCGAATCTGGTGCAGGCCCAGTCCAGGCAGATGGGCATCGGCCCCGGAAGCAGGATGCTGCAGTTCGCCTCCTTCAGTTTCGACGCGGCTGTGTGGGAGCTGATGGTGACGCTCACGACCGGGGCGACCCTGGTGATCGCCGTCGCCGACCGCCTCCGGAACATGGAACAACTCGCCGCTTCCTTGCGGGACTTCGACATCACGCATGTGGCTCTGCCACCCGCTGTCCTGGACACGCTTCCGCCGGAATCGCTCTCACCCGACTTGAACGTCGTGGTGGCCGGCGAGGCGTCATCGGCAGCGCTCGCCGAGCGGTGGGCCGATGTCTGCCGAATCTTCAACGCGTACGGTCCGGCCGAGGCCACCGTGTCCGTCACCACGAGCCCGCCCCTGAGGGCCGACGGCGCGACTCCCCCGATCGGCGGTCCGATTGCGAATACGCGGGTGTATGTGCTGGGCCCGGACCTGTGTCTGGTCCCGCCGGGTGTGACGGGTGAGCTGTACGTCGCCGGGGCCGGTCTGGCACGCGGCTACCTCAACCGGCCGGATATGACGGCGGAACGGTTCGTGGCCTCCCCGTTCGGTACGGCCGGTGAGCGCATGTACCGGACCGGCGACCTCGTCAGGTGGCGGGCAGACGGCCGCCTCGAGTTCATCGGGCGCGCGGACAACCAGGTGAAGATCCGCGGCATCCGGGTCGAGCCGGGCGAGATCGAAGCCGCTCTCGCCCGGCATGAATCCGTCGCACAGGCGGCAGTGGTCGCCCGCGAGGACCAGCCCGGCCGACCGCAGTTGGTGGGCTATGTGACCCCGGCCCCTGACGCCGCCGAGAACGGCAGCATCGAAGGCGCCGAACTGCGCCACTTCGTGTCCGCGCTGCTGCCCGACTACATGGTCCCCGCCGCCGTACTCGTCCTGCCCCGGCTGCCGCTGACCGCCAACGGGAAGCTCGACCGCAGGGCGCTGCCCGCCCCCGACTT
>NZ_JBFACK010000044.1:0-1641 GCF_040640795.1 Streptomyces sp. NPDC021622 | reverse complement strand
TATCTGTGTTGTTCCAGTGTGTGGTGAGTTGGTGTTGTTCGGTGGGGGTGAGGATGTTGATGGTGTTGATGGGTTGGTTTGGGTGGGTGGTGGCGGTGTGGAGGAGGTGGGTGAGGCGTTGGGTGAGTTGGGTGGCGGTGTGGTGGGTGAAGAGGTCGGTGGCGTATTCGAGGTGGGCGTGGATGCCGTTGGGGGTGCCGTTGGGGGTGTGGTGTTCGGTGAGGCGGAGGGTGAGGTCGAGTTTGGCGGTGTGGGTGGTGGTGGGGTGAGTGGTGGTGGTGAGTTGGGGGAGTTTGAGGGTGGGGGTGGTGTTGTTTTCGACGACGAGCATGGTTTGGAAGAGGGGGTTTTGGGTGGTGGTGCGGGTGGGGGCGAGGGTGTCGACGAGTTTTTCGAAGGGGAGGTCTTGGTGGGTGTAGGCGGTGAGGTTGGTGGTGCGGATTTGGTCGAGGAGTTGGTGGAAGGTGGGGTTGTGGTGGGTGTGGGTGCGCAGGACGAGGGTGTTGGCGAACATGCCGATGAGGTTGTCGAGGGCGTCGTCGGTGCGTCCGGCGATGGGGGTGCCGATGGGGATGTCGGTGCCTGCGCCGTGTTTGGTGAGGAGGGTGGCGAGGGCGGCTTGGGCGATCATGAAGAGGGTGGTGTGGGTGGTGGTGGCGAGGTGGTGGAGTGCTTGGTGGGTGGTGGGGTCGAGGGTGAAGGTGATGGTGTTTCCGTGGTGGGTCGGGGTGGCGGGTCGTGGGTGGTCGGTGGGGAGTTGGAGTTGTTCGGGGAGGTTGTTGAGGGTGGTTTTCCAGTGGGTGAGTTGTTGGTTGAGGAGGCTGTGGGGGTTGTTTTCGGTGCCGAGGAGTTGTTGTTGCCACAGGGTGTAGTCGGTGTATTGGACGGGGAGGGGGGGCCAGGTGGGTGGGTGTCCTTGGTGGCGTGCGGTGTAGGCGGTGGTGAGGTCGTTGGCCAGGGGGCGGGCTGACCAGCCGTCGGCGGCGATGTGGTGCAGCACCAGCAGGAGTACGTGGTCGCCCTCCTCGTCGCCCTCGTCGTGCCGGTCTTGTGTCCTGAGGGTGAACAGCTGGGCGCGGAAGGGCGGTTGGGCGGTGAGATCGAAGGGGCGGCCTGCTTGTTGGCCGAGGGTTTCGTCGAGGTCGGCGGCGGATGTCGTGTGGTGGTGGAGTTGGGGCCAGGATTCGGGGTCCTGGAGCACGTTCTGATGCGGGGTCCCGTCGTGTTCGGGGAAGATGGTGCGCAGGGTTTCGTGGCGTTCGACGAGGTCGGTGATGGCGGCGTCGAGGGCGCAGGTGTCGAGGCGGCCGCGCAGGCGCAGCGCGATGGGGATGTTGTAGGCGGCGCCGCCCTCCATGCGGTTGAGGAACCAGAGCCGGAACTGCGCGAACGACAGCGGGATGTGCTCGGGGCGCCGCACCGGTAGCAGTGCCGGCCGTGCGGGGCTGTCGGTTTCCCGGTCGTCCAGGCGTGGGGCGAGGGTGGCGATGGTGGGGTTTTCGAAGAGGGTGCGGATCTCCAGGTCGACGCCGAGGGTCGTCCGGATGCGGCTGATGAGGCGGGTGGCGAGCAGGGAGTGGCCGCCGAGGTCGAAGAAGGAGTCGTCGATGCCGACCCGGTCCAGGCCCAGGAGCTCGGCGA
>NZ_JBFACK010000042.1:0-3397 GCF_040640795.1 Streptomyces sp. NPDC021622 | reverse complement strand
CATCCACCCGCACCACACACTCCGACACCACGACCGAACCGGCCGGCAGCACCTCCAACGACCACTCCGGCACCACACCCAACCGCAACCGCAACACATCGTGATGATCAACCACCGTGCTCAGTGCGCCAGTCAGGTCCTCAAGCCGCGCGCCCTCCGGCACCCGCAACAGCACCGACTGCGCAAACCGGTCAACCGGACCACCCCGATCCCGCAACCACCGCACAATCGGCATCAGCTCAACCCCACCGACACCCGACTCGGCTGCGGCCGGGCCAACCAGCCCCTCGACCGGCCGCGCCACCTCCGCCAGCCCTGCCACGGTCTTCCGCTCGAAGACGTCCCGCGCCGTGAACACCAGACCCGCAGCACGCCCCCGCGCCACCAACTGGATCGACACAATGGAGTCGCCGCCGAGTTCGAAGAATCCGTCGTCCACCCCGACCTGTGGCAGACCGAGCACCTCGGCGAAGATCCCGCACAGGACCTCCTCCTGCGGAGTGGCCGGGGCACGGCCCTCACCCGCCGCGGTGAAGTCAGGTGCAGGCAACGCCCGGCGATCCACCTTCCCGTTCACCGTCAACGGGACCTCATCCAGGACGACCACAGCGGCGGGGACCATGTAGTCGGGCAGGGCGGCCGCGACCGCGTCACGGACCCTCTCCGCGCTGACGGAACGGCCGGCATCGGTGACGACGTAACCGATCAGACGCTTATCCCCCGGACGGTCCTCCCGCACCACCGCAACCGCCTGCAACACCCCCGCACACCGCGACAGCGCCGCCTCCACCTCACCCAGCTCAATACGGAAACCACGCACCTTCACCTGATCATCCGCACGCCCGAGATACTCGATGTCGCCGTCGGCGTTCCACCGCACGAGGTCGCCCGTGCGGTACATGCGCTCGCCACTTGGACCATACGGATCGGCGACGAAGCTCGTAGCGGACAGGTCGGGGCGGTCGAGATATCCGCGGGCGAGGCCTGTGCCCGCGAGGTACAGCTCTCCCGCGCAGTCCACCGGCACCGGGCGCAGGTGCGTATCGAGTACGTAGGCGCGGGTGTTGGGCAGGGGCTTGCCGATGGGTGCCACTCCGCCCTCGTCGCCGTCGTCGTACCAGGCGGTCGCGTAGACCGTCGACTCCGTCGGGCCGTAGATGTTGGCGATCGTCGCGCCGGCGATCGTCGCGCGGATCTTCCGTACCAGCGCGGGCGGGAGTGCCTCGCCGGCCAGTACGACGGTGTCCGCGTGGACACTCACTCCGTCGTGAGCCAGGAGTGCGGACATGACCGACGGGACCCCGCTCAGCAAGCTGCCGCTCCACTGCTCCCTGTCGGTGACGGCGAGCATGTCCTGGACGACCTCGATGGTTCCTCCGGACAGCAGAGGCATGAAGGTGTCGAAGACCGACACATCGAAGTTGAGCGAGGTCGAGGCCAGTACATGCGCGAACTGTTCGGCACTGAACTGGTCCTGGGCCCAAGCGGCGAGGTCCATCACGTTCCGGTGAGAGACCACCACGCCCTTGGGGCGTCCGGTCGATCCGGAGGTGTAGATGACATAGGCCGCGTTGGCGGGGCTCGGCCCGCCGGTCGGCGTCAGTGGTGCGTGCGTCGTCTCGGGCGTGAGCCGCTCCACCGGCCGGGGCAGTGACGTCCCGGTCTCGGTCACGACGAGCACGGGTGCCGCGTCGTCGAGCATGTAGGCGATGCGCTCGTCGGGGTGGGCCAGGTCGATCGGCAGGTAGGCCGCGCCCGACTTCAGGATCGCGAGCACCACGGTGATCATGTCCAGGCCGCGCGGCAGTGCCAGACCGACGATCCGCTCCGGTCCGGCCCCGCGGGCCACCAGCTCGCCGGCGAGGCGGTCGGCGCGGTCGTTCAGTTCGGCGTAGGTGAGTGAGGCGCCGTCGTGGAGGACCGCGACGTTGTCCGGGGTACGTGCGGCCTGTGCCGCGAACAGCTCCGGGAACGTCTGCGTCGGGACAGGGCGGGCGGTGTCGTTCCACTCCTCAAGGAGCAGATGGCGTTCCGCGTCCGAAAGGATCTGCACCCGTCCGATGGGCAGGTCGGGGTCAGTCAGGACGGTTTCGAGGACGCGCAGGAACCGGGCGCCGATCGCCTCGACCTCCGACTCGTCGAAGAGATCGGTGGCGTATCCCAGTCGCAGCACCATCCCGTTCTCGCCCATCATGACGGCGACGGTGAGCGGGTAGTGGGTGGCGTCCTTGCCCTGTACGCCGGTCACGTTCAGTCCGCCCGCGGTCGTCAGGGCGTCGGAGTCGACGGGGTAGTTTTCGAAGACGGTGAGGGTGTCGAAGAGGTCGCCGACGCCGGCGATCCGCTGAATGTCCGCCAGCCCCAGATGCTGGTGCGCCATCAACCCGACCTGCTCGGCCTGCACCCGGCCCAGCAACTCCTCCAGCGAAAGCCCCGGGTTCAAACGGACCCGCACCGGCAGGGTGTTGATGAACAACCCCACCATCGACTCCACACCCGACACCTCCGGCGGACGACCCGACACCGTCGCACCGAACACCACGTCATCGCGACCCGTCAGACCGCCCAACACCAGCGCCCACACACCCTGGACCACCGTGTTCAACGTCAGACCCCGACCACGGGCCCACGCCTCCAACTCAGCCGTACGGTCACCAGAGAAGTGGATCTCCAGGTGCTCGGGCATCCCAGCGGTCCGCGAGCCCGCGTCGGGCACCAGACATGTCGGCTCCGACACACCCTCCAACGCCCTGGCCCATGCCGCTTCGGCCTCGGTCCGGTCACGACCCGCCAGCCACTCCACGTAGTCGCGGTACGGCGTCACCCGCCGCAGAGACTCGTGGTTCGTGGCTCCGCCCCCGTCGGCCGAGTGCAGGGAGTACAGCTCGAAGAGCTCCTCCAGAAGCAGGGGCAGGGACCAGCCGTCCAGCAGGATGTGGTGGTTGGTCAGGACGAACCGCCAGCGGTCCTCACCCGTCCGCACTACCGAGAACCGCAGCAGCGGGGCCTGCGTCAGGTCGAAGCGACCTCGTTCCTCGTCGAGCATGCGTGCCAACTCGGCGTCCTGGTCGGTGGAGTTGAGGGCACTGAGGTCCTCCTCGCGCCACGGGATCTCCACCCGGTCCGCGATCACCTGCACCGTCGCCCCGGACTCCAGCACCCGGAAACCGGCCCGCAGACTCGCATGCCGCTCCACCAGCGCCTGGCACGCCCGCCGCAACGACACCACATCCAGCGGCCCTGCCAGATCAAACCCGAGCTGGCTCGTATAGACGTCCACCGCCTGCTCGTCGTACTGAGCATGGAAGACCATGCCCTCCTGCACCGGCGACAGCGGCCACACATCCGCCACCCCACCCGGCGTACGCTCCAGACCCTCCACCTCGGCCTGAGACAA
>NZ_JBFACK010000041.1:0-5175 GCF_040640795.1 Streptomyces sp. NPDC021622 | reverse complement strand
AGCAGATCCTCCACCTGCTCACGCGACAGCAACGCCTCCGGCCACGCCACACTCACCGACAGATACGGACCATCCGCCCGATCCTCCGTCAACGCGTTCACCGTCAGCACATGACCCATCGGCATCTGCGGATCAGTTCCGCCCTCGATCGACTGAGGTACGGGAACCCACTCGTCAGCGTCGTCGCCGGCGAATCGGCCGAGGTAGTTGAAGACGATCTGGGCAGGGGCCTGCGCCTCCAGGCCCGAAAGGACCGGTGCAGTACGGGGGTTGAGATGACGCAGCAGGCCATAACCCAGACCCCGATCCGGCAGCGACCTCAGGTGCTCCTTCACCCGCTTCACCGCCACACCCAACGCGGCGCCGCCGGTCAGCGCCTCATCCACATCCACACCCGACACATCCACACGCACCGGGAACAGACTCGTGAACCAGCCCACCGTCCGGCTCAGATCAACACCCTCACCGATCTCCTCACGCCCATGCCCCTCCAACTCCACCAACAGCGACGAAGCCGAACCCTCAGCCGTCCACCGACGACGCCAGTCCGCCACAGCCACACCCAGCGTCGCCAGCAGCACGTCATTGACCCCGCCATGGAAAGCAGCCGGGACCCGCGTCAGCAACGGACCCGCCACCTCAGGCGCAAGCTCGACCGACGCCAGCCGCGCCGACGCCCACACATCACGCACCGGATCCAGAACCCGGCCCGACAACGGCGCATCGGGACCCGACAGCACCCTCGACCACAGCGCCAACTCACCCTCACGGACGGGTGCTTGAGCCTCCTCGACCAGACGCCGCGCCCAATCCCGCACCGACGTCCCCACCGCAGGCAACACCACAGCCCGCCCCGCGGCCCGCGCCTCCCACGCACTCACCAGATCCGGCACCAGCACCCGCCACGACACACCATCCACCGCCAGGTGATGCACCACCAACAACAAACGACCCTGACGACCGGCACCCGCGTCGAACCACACCACCTGCACCATCACACCGGACTCAGGAGCAAGCCGCCCCTGCGCAGCCTCAGCCTCCCCCCGCACCACCTCGCCCAACTCGGCATCGGCAACACCCGACACATCCACCCGCACCACACACTCCGACACCGCAACCGAACCGGCCGGCAGCACCTCCAACGACCACTCCGGCACCACACCCAACCGCAACCGCAACGCATCGTGATGATCAACCACCACATCCAGCGCCCCGACCAGACCCTCCAGGTCCAAATCCCCCGGCACCCTCAGCAGCACCGACTGCGCGAACCGGTCAACCGGACCACCACGATCCCGCAACCACCGCACAATCGGCATCAGCTCAACCCCACCGACACCCGAGACCTCAACAGCCGGTCCCGTCACGTCGTCCACCGGCCGCGCCACCGCGGCCAGCCCTGCCACCGACTTCCGCTCGAAGACGTCCCGCGCCGTGAACACCAGCCCCGCAGCACGCCCCCGCGCCACCAACTGGATCGACACAATGGAGTCGCCACCCAGCTCGAAGAATCCGTCGTCCACACCCACCTGCGGCAGGCCGAGCACCTCGGCGAAGACCTTGCAGAGGGTCTCCTCCTCTGCAGTGGCGGGAGCACGCCCCTCACTCGCTGAAGTGAACTCGGGTGCAGGCAACGCCTTACGGTCCACCTTCCCGTTCACCGTCAACGGGATCCCATCCACCACCACAACCGCCGCCGGAACCATGTAATCCGGCAGGAACTCCGCCACCGCAACCCGAATCTGCGACGCATCCACCACCACACCCGGTTCGGAAGGATCGGGGACGACATAGCCCACCAGCCGCCTGTCCCCCGGCCGGTCCTCCCGCACCACCGCAACCGCCTGCAACACCCCCGCACACCGCGACAGCGCCGCCTCCACCTCACCGGTCTCGATGCGGAATCCGCGGACCTTGACCTGGTCGTCGGAGCGGCCGACGAACTCCAGTTCGCCGTCGGCGCTCCACCTCACCACATCGCCCGTGCGGTACATCCGCTCGCCCGGCGCTTCACCGAACGGGCACGCCACGAAGCGTTCCGCGGTCAGTCCGGCACGTCCCACGTAGCCGCGTGCCAGGCCTGCTCCGGCGACATACAGGTCGCCCGGAACGCCGGCCGGCACGGGGCGCAGTCCGTCGTCGAGGACATATGCGCGAAGGTTCGGGATGGCACGGCCGACGACGCTGCGGCCCGCGAGGGCAGTGGCGGATGTGGCGTCCAGGGGCTTGTACGTGACGTGGACCGTCGTCTCGGTGATGCCGTACATGTTCACAAGCTCGGGTCCGCCCTCGGGGTGGCGGGCGTACCAGTCGGTGAGGCGCTCGATGTCCAGGGCCTCACCACCGAACACGACGGTGCGCAAAGCGAGTTGGCGTCCCGCCTCGGGGTTCTGCGCCTCTGCCTGCATGAGCTGGTAGAACGCGGAGGGCGTCTGGTTGAGGACCGTCACCCGCTCCCGTACGAGGAGGTCCAGGAAGTCGAGCGGCGAACGCGAGGTCTCGTAGGAGACCACGACGACCCGGCCGCCGTGCAGCAGCGCGCCCCACAGCTCCCAGACCGAGAAGTCGAAGGCGTAGGAGTGGAAGAGGGTCCACACGTCGTCGCCGTCGAAGGCGTAGGACTCACGGGTGGCCTCGAAGAGGTGGACCACGTTGCTGTGGGGGATGGCGACGCCCTTGGGCCTGCCGGTGGAGCCCGAGGTGTAGATGATGTAGGCCGGGTGGGCGGGTTCGAGCGGGGCGGTACGCTCGGCGTCGGTGAGGTCGCCCGCCGGTCCCGTAGTGGTCAGGGCGGGGTCGTCGACGAGGAGCGTCGGGATGCCGGTGCCGTCCAGGGCCGCGAGCTCGAGGCGTCCGCTGGTGAGCAGGCACACGGGGGCCGCGTCGTCGAGGACGTAGGCGATGCGCTCGGCCGGGTAGTCCGGGTCGATGGGGACGTACGCGCCGCCCGCCTTCAGTACCGCGAGCAGGGCCACGACCAGGTCGGGGGTACGGTCGAGGGCGACCGCGACGAGGCTCTCCGGGCCGACTCCCATGGCGACCAGGCGTCGCGCCAGACGGTTGGCGCGCTGGTTCAGTTCGGCGTAGGTGAGTGTCGTCTCGCCCGGGGTTCCGGGGTCCTCGGAGGCCGGCCGCGAGGTCCCGAACGTCACCGCCACGTTCTGCGGGACGCGGGCCGCCTGCGCCTCGAAGAGGGCAGGAAGCGTGACGGCGGGGATGTCCCGGCCGGGCTCGTTCCATGCGTGGAGGATCCGCTGCCGCTCGCCGTCGGAGACGATCTCGACGTGCCCCACGGGGAGTTCGGGGCGGCGCACCACGGAGGAGAGCACCCTGATCAGCCGCTCGGCGACGGCCTCGACGGTGTGCGGGTCGAACAGGTCGACGGCGTAGTCGATGCGTCCGCTCAGGCCGGCGGGCGCACCGTCGGCATCGAACCGCTCGCCCAGGTCGAAGGAGAGGTCGAACTTGGCGGGCGCGAGGCCCGCGTCGACCGTGGTGGCCCGCAGACCGGGCAGGTCGGCGACCGCGTCGGTGGTGTTCTGCAGGGCCAGCATCACCTGGAACAGCGGGTGGCGCGCCAGGGAGCGTTCCGGTGCGAGGTCGTCCACCAGCCGCTCGAAGGGGACGTCCTGGTGCGCGTAGGCGTCGAGGTTGGCCTCGCGTACGCGCTGGAGCACGTCGTGGAAGGTCGGGTCACCGGTCAGGTCGGTGCGCAGCACCAGTGTGTTCACGAAGAAGCCGACCAGGTCCTCGAGGGACTCGTCGGTACGGCCGGCGATCGGCGAGCCGATGGGGATGTCCTCACCGGCGCCGAGGCGGGACAGCAGGATGGCCAAGGCCGCCTGAACCACCATGAACACACTGGCCCCGTCGGCCTGAGCGAGTTCGGTGATGTCGTGGTGGAGGTCCGCCGGGATCTCCAGCGGGACGGTGGCACCTCGGTAGGAGGCCACCGCGGGCCGGGTGCGGTCCATGGGCAGCTGGATCTCCTGGGGCAGGCCCGCCAGGACCGTGCGCCAGTGGGTGAGTTGGGCCGACATCAGGCTGTCGGGGTCGTCCTCGTCGCCGAGGGCCTCGCGCTGCCACAGGGTGTAGTCGGCGTACTGCATGGGAAGCGGCTCGAAGTCCGGCTGCCGCCGGTCGCGACGGGCTGCGTACGCCGTGGAGAGGTCCCGCAGCAGCGGGCCCATCGACCAGCCGTCGCCGGCGATGTGGTGGATGACGAGGAGAAGTACGTGCTCGTCGGACGCGGTGGTGAACAGCCTTGCCCGCAGCGGTACTTCGGATGCCAGGTCGAAGGTCTGCGCGGCGGCCCGCGCGAGCTGCACGGGCAGCTCATCGGCGTCGGCCTGCGTCACGGGCAGATCGAGGCTCGTTGCATCGGCGTCGAGGATGTCCTGGCAGGGACGACCGTCGGTCATGGGGAAGACGGTGCGCAGCGCCTCGTGGCGTGCGACCACGTCATGCAGTGCCGCCCGCAGCGCCGCCACGTCCAGGGAGCCGGTGAGCCGTAGCGCCATCGGGATGTTGTATGTGGAGCTGGGGCCCTCCAGCTGCCAGAGGAACCACAGGCGCAGCTGCGCGGAGGACAGCGGGAGACGGTCCGGGCGGATGCCGGGGGTGAGGGCGACGCGCGCCTGGTCCGCACCGTCCACGAGCCGGGCCAGTTCCGCCACGGTCGATGCCTCGAACACTGCTCGGATGCCGATCTCGACGCCGAGGTCCGCGCGTACGCGGCTGAGCAGGCGGGTGGCGAGGAGTGAGTTGCCGCCGAGTTCGAAGAATCCGTCGTCCACCCCCACCTGCGGCAGACCCAGCACCTCGGCGAAGATCCCGCACAGGACCTCCTCCTGCGGAGTGGCCGGGGCACGGCCCTCACCCGCCGAACCGAACTCCGGCACCGGCAACGCCTTACGGTCCACCTTCCCGTTCACCGTCAACGGGATCCCATCCAGGACGACCACCGCCGCCGGGACCATGTAATCCGGCAAGAACTCCGCCACCGCAACCCGCAGCCCCGCCACATCCAAAACAGCACCCGACCCCGACGGATCAGGCACCACATACCCCACCAGCCGCCTGTCCCCCGGCCGGTCCTCCCGCACCACCGCAACCGCCTGCAACACCCCCGCACACCGCGACAGCGCCGCCTCCACCTCACCCAACTCAATACGG
>NZ_JBFACK010000040.1:0-7368 GCF_040640795.1 Streptomyces sp. NPDC021622 | reverse complement strand
AGGCCGGACGCGACCTCGGCCTCGGACGCCTGGACCGCGACCATCGCGCCACCGGACGGCAGCGCCTGCATCAACCCGGCACGGGCCGACACCACGGCTGCAGCATCAGCCAGCGACCACACACCAGCGACATGAGCCGCGGCCAACTCACCGATCGAGTGCCCCGCCAGCACGTCGGGGCGGACACCCCACGACTCGAGGAGTCGGAACAGCGCCACCTCGACCGCGAACAGCGCGGGCTGCGTCACACCCGTCTCGTTCAGCGCGTCGGCATCCTCACCGAAGAGGACTTCGCGCACCTGCGGGTCGAACTCCGACAGCACGGCGTCCAGAGCATCGGCGAACACCGGGAAACGGACCGCCAGTTCACGACCCATCCCGAGCCGCTGCGAACCCTGACCCGAGAACAGGAATCCCAGTCGGCCAGGCTCGCCGGCCACGCCCGTGACCGCGGCACCGCTCGGCTGCCCCTCGGCCACGGCCTCCAGAGCGGCCAGGAACTCCGATCGGTCGGCACCAATCACCACCGCACGGTGCTCAAGCACCGCACGCGAGGACACCAGCGCACGGCCCACGTCCCCCACACTCAGCTCAGGAGTCGTTTCCGCGAAGGACTTGAGCCGTGCGGCCTGCTCCCGCAGCGCCTCGGGGCTCTTGGCCGACAGCAGCCACGGCACCAGGCCCGCGTCGCCCGCCGGCTCCGGCGCCTCCGCCTGCTCCTCCTGCTCAACCACGGGAGCCTGCTCGACGATGACATGTGCATTCGTGCCGCTCACACCGAACGACGACACACCCGCCCGCCACGGCTGACCCGTCTCAGGCCACGGACGCGCCTCCGTCAGCAACTCAACGGCACCCGCAGACCAATCCACATGCGACGACGGCTCATCCACGTGGAGTGTGCGCGGAAGCACTCCGTGCTGCATCGACATGACCATCTTGATCACACCCGCGACGCCTGCGGCGGCCTGGGTGTGACCGATGTTGGACTTCACCGAACCGAGCCACAGCGGCCGGTCGCCGGGGCGGTCCTGGCCGTACGTAGCGAGGAGCGCCTGGGCCTCGATCGGGTCGCCGAGGGTGGTGCCGGTGCCGTGCGCCTCCATGGCGTCCACGTCGGCCGACTCCAGGCCCGCGCTGGCGAGTGCCTGGCGGATGACGCGCTGCTGCGAGGGACCGTTCGGGGCGGTCAGGCCGTTCGACGCACCGTCCTGGTTGACGGCGGATCCCCGTACGACGGCCAGCACCTGATGGCCGTTGCGCTGAGCATCCGAAAGCCGCTCCACGAGCAGCATGCCGACACCCTCACCCCAGCCAGTGCCGTCGGCGGCATCGGCGAACGCCTTGACGCGGCCGTCCGCGGCGAGGCCCCGCTGACGGCTGAACTCGATGAATGCACCCGGCGTCGACATCACCGTCACGCCACCGACCAGTGCCAACTCGCACTCGCCCTTGTGCAGTGCCTGGCTCGCCCAGTGCAGGGCGACCAGTGACGACGAGCACGCCGTGTCCACGGTGACGGCAGGGCCCTCAAGGCCGAACGTGTAGGACAGCCGGCCGGAGATGACACTTGCCGCATTGCCGGTACCCGCGTAGCCCTCCACGCTCTCCCGCGAGGCCATCAACAGGGTCCCGTAGTCCTGGCCGTTGGTGCCCACGAAGACACCGGAGCGGCTTCCGCGCAGCGAGTTCGGGTCGATACCGGCCCGCTCGAACGCCTCCCAGGAGGTTTCAAGAAGCAGCCGCTGCTGCGGGTCCATCGCCGCGGCCTCACGCGGCGAGATCCCGAAGAAGGCTGGGTCGAAGTCCGCGACATCGTCCAGGAAGGCGCCCATGCGGCTGTACGTGGTGCCCGACTGCTCGGGGTCGGGGTCGTACAGCGACTCCAGGTCCCAGCCGCGGTCGGCGGGGAATCCGGCCACCGCGTCCGCACCGGACTCGACAAGACGCCACAGGTCCTCCGGCGACTCGACACCGCCGGGGAAGCGGCAGCTCATGCCGACGATCACGATCGGCTCATCGGCCACCATCGCAACGGGCTCGTTGGCCACGACATCGACCACCCCACCCAGCAACTCGGCGCCAAGATGCGCCGCGAGCGCGGCAGGAGTCGGATAGTCGAAGACCAGCGTGGCCGACAACGCCAACTCGGTCGCCGCATTCAACCGGTTCCGCAGCTCGACAGAGCTGAGCGAGTCGAAGCCGAGCTCCTTGAACGCCCGCTCAGGCGCGACGGCGTGCGCCGAGCTGTGGCCAAGCACCACGGCCACATGGCCGAGCACGAGGTCCAGCAACGCCTTCTCCCGCTCCGCGACGGGCAGCACCGCCAGCAACTGCGTCAACGCCGACCCGGCAACAACAAGGCCGGACTCAACAGCCCTGCGCGCGGTGCCCCGCACCAGGCCGCGCATGAGGTGCGCCACGGGGTGGGAACGCGCCTGCCGGCGCAGCACAGTCAGGTCGAGAGGAATCGGCACCAGCGCGGCACGGCCCGTGGATCCCGCCGCGTCGAACAGCGCCAGGCCCTCGGTCGCGCCGATCGGTATCGCGCCGCCGCTGGTGATCCGTCGTACGTCGGCCTCCTCGAGGCTGCCTGCCATGCCGCCGCCGGAGGCCCACAGGCCCCACGCGAGCGAGGTCGCGGCAAGGCCGGACGCGTGACGGTGCTGAGCGAGCGCGTCCAGGAAGGTGTTGGCGGCGGCGTAGTTGCCCTGGCCAGGTCCACCGAGGATGCCTGCCACCGAGGAGAACATCACGAATGCGGACAGGTCCATGTCGCGGGTCAGCTCGTGCAGGTGCCAGGCCGCGTCGACCTTGGGCCGGAACACGGTGTCGATTCGCTCGGCGGTCAGTGAGCCGATCGTGCCGTCGTCCAGCACGCCCGCCGTATGCACCACCGCCGAGATGTCGTGCTCGGCGAGCAGCTCCTTGAGGGCTTCGCGGTCGGCCACGTCGCATGCCGCGTACGTCACTTCGGCGCCCTGCGCGGTGAGTTCATCACGCAGTTCCTCGGCGCCGTCTGCGGCGGCGCCGCGCCGGCTCACCAGGAGCAGGTTGCGCACATCTCGCTCGGCGACCAGGTGCCGGGCCACCAGGCCACCCAGCGTGCCCGTGGCGCCGGTCAGCATCACGGCGCCGGTGCCAAAGCCGGGGTCTTCGACCACGGACTGCCGTGCCCTGGCCAGGCGGGGCACGCGAACGTCGCCGGACCGCAGCGCCAACTGCGGTTCACCGGTGGCCAGCGCGGTCGGCAGGACATCGCGCGAGGCCGGCTCGTCGTCGAGGTCGACCAGCACGATCCGGTCCGGGTTCTCCGACTGAGCGGACCGCACCAGCCCCCACACCGCCGCCTGAGCGACTTCCCGTACGTCGTCATCGGCCGTAGCGGCGATCGCGCCACGGGTCACGATGACCAGACGCGACGCGCCGTACCGCCCGTCATCAAGCCAGGACTGGACCACATTCAGCGCCCAGTGCGCCGCCTCGTGCGCGCCGGTGGCCGGGTCGGACGTGGAGGTGACCGGGCACGGCAGAACAACGAAGTCAGGCAGCTCCGACGCCCCAGCCAGCGCCTCCAGGTCGGTCCACTCGACCGTCGGAACAACGTCACCGGCCAGGGGCACCGACACCCACTCGACGCCGAACAGCGCATCGCCCTGACCGTCACCGCCGAGCTGTTCCAGCGACACCGGACGCAGCACCAGCGAGTCGATCGTCGCTACCGGTGCGCCGGAGCCGTCCGCGACCGTCAGCGCCACTCCCTCCGCGCCGGTGGGCGACAGCCGCACCCGCAGCACCGTCGCACCCGAAGCGTGCAGCCGCACACCCGACCACGAGAACGGCAAGCCATCAACATCGCCGTCAGCCAGGCCAACCGTGTGCAGCGCCGCGTCCAACAGCGCCGGGTGCAGACCGAACCCCTCAGCCTTCACACCCTCAGGCAGCTCAACCTCGGCGAACACCTCATCGCCCTTGCGCCAAGCCGACCGCAACCCCTGGAACACCGGGCCATAACCCAAGCCCAGCTCCGCCAACCCGCCGTAGAACCCCTCCAGGTCCACGACCTCCGCACCCGCCGGCGGCCACTCCACCAGCGGAACCCCACCAGAGCGGCCACCCTCACACAAGACGCCCGTGGCGTGCCGGGTCCACGCACGGCCGTCGTCAGTGTCACCCACACTGGAGTGGAAGCTCAGCTCACGCCGGCCCGACGAGTCCTCGGCCCCGACCCACACCTGCACCCGCACCGAACCGCGCTCGGGCAGAACAAGCGGCGCCTCCAACGCCAACTCCTCCACCAAGTCGCATCCGACCTGATCCCCCGCACGCACCGCCAACTCAACAAACGCAGCACCCGGCAGCAGCACCGAACCCTGCACCACATAATCAGCCAGCCACGGATGCGACTGAACCGACAACCGCCCAGTCAGCAGCACACCGTCCGTGCCGCCGAGAGTGACGGTCGCGCCGAGCAGCGGGTGCTCGGCCGCACCGAGGCCGGCCGCCGCGACATCGCCGATCGCAGGCAGTACATCGGGCCAGTAGCGCTCGCGCTGGAACGCGTACGTCGGCAGTTCAATTCGGCGTGCGCCGCGACCGGCGAAGAACGCTTCCCAAGCCACCTGTACACCGCACACGTGCAGCTGTCCTGCAGCCGTCGTAACGGCCGTTGCCTCCGGGCGGTCGCCACGCAGTACCGGTACGAAGGTTGCCTCCGGCGCGGACTCACGGCCCAGCGCCGACAGCGTGCCACCCGGGCCGACCTCGACGAACGTACCCACACCCTCGGCAACCAGAGCCCCGACGGCATCGGCGAACCGCACCGACTCACGCACATGCCGCACCCAGTACTCCGCCGACGCCAACTCCTCGGTGGAGGCGCGGACACCGGTCAGCGTCGACACGATCGGAATCGACGGCGCCTCGTACGACACGCCCTCAAGCACCCGGCGGAACTCGTCGAGCATCGGGTCCATCAACGGCGAGTGGAACGCGTGACTGACCTTCAGGCGAGACACCTTCCGGCCCGCCTCACGCCAACGCTCCGCAACCGCCTCCACATCAGCGGCCACACCCGAAGTCACCACCGAAGACGGCCCGTTGACCGCGGCAATCCCGACGGTCTCCGACAGGTCCGACGCGACCTCGGCCTCGGTGGCCTGGATCGCCACCATCGAACCGCCCCCGGGCAGCGCCTGCATCAGCGCGCTCCGCGCCGACACCACCTTGACCGCGTCGGACAGCGACCACACACCGGCTACGTGAGCCGCAGCCAGCTCACCGATCGAATGCCCCGCCAGGGCATCGGGCCGCACACCCCACGACTCAAGCAGCCGGAACAGCGCCACCTCGACCGCGAACAGCGCGGGCTGCGTCACCCCGGTCTCGTTCAGCGCATCAGCATCCTCACCGAACAACACCTCACGGACCTCAGGCCCAAACTCCGCCAGCACGGCATTCAGAGACTCAGCGAACACCGGGAAACGGGCCGCCAGTTCACGCCCCATCCCCAGCCTCTGCGAACCCTGACCCGAGAACAGGAAACCCACCCGGCCAGGCTCATCGGCCACGCCCGTGACCACCGCACCGCTCGCCCGCCCCTCGGCCACGGCCGCCAATGCGGCCAGGAACTCGGACCGGTCAGCGGCCACGAGCACCGCACGGTGGTCCAACGCCGACCGCGTCGTGGCGAGCGAGAAGCCGACATCAGCGAGCGCGTGGTCGTCCACCACGGCCATCAGCCGCTCGGCCTGGCCACGCAACGCGCCCTCGTCGCCCGCCGAAAGCACCCACGGCACCACGCCGTCACGTACCGGTTCCGGTGCCTCCGCCTGCTCCTCCTGCTCGACGGCGGGGGCCTGCTCGATGATGGTGTGCGCGTTGGTACCGCTGAATCCGAACGACGACACACCTGCGCGCAACGGCTGACCGGTCTCCGGCCAGGGGCGTGCCTCCGCCAGCAGTTCCACGGCGCCAGCGGACCAGTCGACATGGGGCGACGGCTCGTCCACGTGCAGCGTCTGCGGCAGTACGCCGTGCCGCATCGCCATGACCATCTTGATCACGCCCGCCACACCGGCAGCCGCCTGCGTGTGACCAATGTTGGACTTCACCGAACCCAGCAACAGCGGCTCACCGCTGCGGTCCTGGCCGTAGGTGGCGAGGAGGGCCTGGGCCTCGATGGGGTCGCCCAGCTTCGTACCCGTGCCGTGCGCCTCGACCACATCCACGTCGGCAGGGGCCAGACCCGCGCTGGCGAGTGCCTGGCGGATCACGCGCTGCTGCGAGGGCCCGTTCGGGGCGGTCAGACCGTTGGACGCGCCGTCCTGGTTGACGGCGGATCCCCGGACGACCGCGAGCACCTGGTGGCCGTTGCGCTGCGCGTCCGAGAGCCGTTCGACGAACAGCATGCCGACGCCCTCGCCCCAGCCCGTGCCGTCGGCACCGGCGGCAAACGCCTTGCACCGCCCGTCCTCAGCAAGGCCACGCTGACGGCTGAACTCGACGAACGCACCCGGCGTCGACATCACGGTGACGCCACCCGCAAGGGCCAGTTCGCACTCGCCCGACCGCAGTGCCTGCACCGCCAGGTGCAGGGCGACGAGCGACGACGAGCACGCCGTGTCCACCGTGACGGCCGGGCCTTCGAAGCCGAACGTGTAGGACAGTCGGCCCGAGGCCACGCTGGCCGCGTTGCCGGTCGCCACATAGCCGCCGACATCCTCAGCGGCCCCGCCCAGCACCAGCCCGTAGTCCTGCACGTTCGAGCCGACGAACACGCCGACGCGCTCACCGCGCAGCGACGCCGGGTCGACCCCGGCCCGCTCGAACGCCTCCCACGACGTCTCAAGGAGCAGTCGCTGCTGCGGGTCCATCGCCAGGGCCTCGCGCGGCGAGATCCCGAAGAAGTCCGCGTCGAACCCGCCTACATCTGACAGGAAGGCACCCGAACGCGAATACGAGGTTCCCACCCCGTCCGGGTCGGGGTCGTACAAGGCCTCCAAGTCCCAACCGCGGTCCGTCGGGAACTCCGACACCGCGTCCCCACCGGACAGCAACACCTGCCACAGGTCCTCGGGGCTAGACACACCACCGGGATACCGGCAAGCCATCGCCACGATCGCGACCGGCTCATCGATCACACCGGAGACTGCGGTGGGAGCGGAGGGGACGACAACGTCCACGCCGGACAGTTCGGTACGCAGATACGCGGCAAGGACCGCCGCGTTCGGGTAGTCGTAGACCAGCGTCGCAGGCAGCGCGACACCCGTGGCCTCACTCAGCCGGGCGCGCAGCTCCACCGCCGTCAGCGAGTCAAAGCCCAGCTCCCTGAACGCACGGGACGCCGAGAACGCATCGCCCGACACA
>NZ_JBFACK010000039.1:0-7711 GCF_040640795.1 Streptomyces sp. NPDC021622 | reverse complement strand
CGGCCGTTTTCCCAGCCACGCAGCCAAAAAAGCAGGGTGAGCAGTGCGCCATAGGCAACGAGCAGGTCATAACGCGCCACAGGCAGATGGGGCAGCACGGTGGACGCTGCGACCCCGGACAGCAGCGCGATGGCGAAAGAGCAGGCCCGGAGGTGTATCCAGGCGAAATCACGCAGCTGACGAACCGATACAGCCAGGGGGCCGTTGATGCTATTGGTGAACATGGTGCCCTGTAGGACGAACTCTTGCCCGTTCCGGTTGCTGCATCGAGGACCGGACCGGCGGGCCGGGCTTCCTGCAGGGCGCGGAGGATCGCCTCAGCATGGACATGAGTGGGAAGGCCCCACCCCTTCACCTACTCACCCGAGCCCTTCAGCAGCCTCATCAACTGTTCGTCCAGGTCGACCTCGCCCACGTTGCTGCTGGACCTGGACGGGGTGTCCGTCATCCGGGTCGAGCGGCTTGGAGACGGTACGCGCCGGGTCCATCTGGCCACGGCGGACGCCTCGGCCAGGGCCTGCCCGGTGTGCGGGGTGTTCGCGGCCCGGGTGAAGGGGGCGGCGACCACCCGGCCGCGTGATCTCCTATACGGAGAGCGCCGCCTGGAGTTCGTGTGGCACAAGCGACGCTGGCGGTGCCGGGAGGTGTTTCGCGACCTCAATCTGTCCTGGCCGGTGGTGATGGACGCCTTCCGCATCACCACCGCGACCGTGATAGAGGCGCCGCTGCCCGAGGTTTCAGTGCTGGGCATCGACGAGTCCCGGCGCGGCCGCACCCGCTGGGAGCAGGATCCCGGCACCGGGAAGTGGCAGCTGACGCGGGATCGCTGGCACACCGGGTGCGTCGACGCGCTCGGCATCGGCGGGTTGCTCGGCCAGGTCGAGGGCCGTGCCGTCACTGACGTCCTGGCCTGGCTGTCCAGCACGCCCCTGGCCTGGCGCAACACCATCCGTCATGTCGCCATCGACATGTCGGCCACCTACCGGGCCGCGATCCGCACCGGTCTGCCCGACGCCATCGTGGTCGTCGATCACTTTCCCGCCGTCCAGCTCGCCAACACGATGCTCTCCCTGGTGCGGCGCCGCACCACCGCCGAGCTCCGGGGCCGGCGCGGACGGGCCGCAGACCCGGAACGAAGGGAAGGTCGGACACATCCTGCTGACGGAGTGGATCGCCAAGGAGAGCCTGCGCACCGCCCTTGCCCTGGCCCCCACCGGCGCCAAGTCGGCCATGCCCGCTGGAAGTTCCTGACCTGGTGCGCGGACCCCGACATCCCCGAAGTCCGCACCCTCGCTGCCACAGTCGACCGCTGGTGGGCCCGAGGCCGCCACGTTCCTCGACACCGGTCACAGCAACGCCAAGAGCGAGGGCATCAACCGCGTGATCTAGCTCGTCGCCCGCAACGCGTTCGGGTTCCGCAACGCTGACAGTCAGCGTCTACGGACACGCTGTGTCACGACACGACGAGCCCGCGGACCCCTCCGCACCGCTTAACTTCGAAGACCCTCCATAGGGCGGTGGGTTGGTGGCGCAGGCTGACGAAGCTTGTCCGGCTGCGCGTGACCATGTGTGGCTTGAGCTGTCAAACGAGCCCTCACGATCGGTCTGGTAGAGCCATGGGGCGAGATCGTGCCGCATGAATGCGGCTGATCGGAGGGCGAGCGGCGCAAGGTTGTCGTTCCTCCCGAGGCCGAGCGTGCAGCACGGCTCAAAGTGCGCCAGTGCAGGGCGCCATGCGGGACCGCCTCGCCGGCCACTCCGACTTGCGCCGCCTGCGGGCACGCGAGCAGCTCGGTACCCAACCCGCCCGAGCCGAGCCGTGAGGCCACACGCTCATACGCCGACGTCGCGCACGTGCGGTCGGGTTCCGCGCCCCGCATCGATTACTAAGGCTTGTCCCGTAATACCTGGCCGCGGTTGAGATTTTCGGCATTGCCTGCCTCCGAGACCTGCTCCTCGAAGCTGAGGTTCTGCAGGTAGTGGGGCTGCGGTCGGGGAGACGTTCGGTGATGCGGATGCGGTTCAGCTCAGGATTCGCACGAGCCCTTCGTGCTGGGTTGCGGAGGGCGTTTGACACCGCTGCACGCCAAGAGCTCGGTCCCGGTTGCGTCGAAGTACAGATTGAAGAGCCAGGACCGGTCTGCTGAGAGGATCATCCCAGTGCGAAGCTGCTCGCCACGGTGCCGCGCGAGGATCTCAACGCTCTCGTCGAGGCCGAGGGTCGTCGGCCAGCCGCGCTTCAACGATCGTCTCAACCTGGTTGCGGCAATACCGGCGACCATCCAGTGAGGCGCCTCCCCGTCCAAGACCTGTACCTCGCCGCCAGCGGCGATGGCGGCGCGTGCTGCCTTGCATGCGCTCGTCTGGTTGGTGAGCATCGCGGCGATGTCGGGGTGACGTGGGTGCTCGTCCTCGGTGGCCATCCGCTGACTGTAGAGACTGAATGTGGGCGTTGCTACAGGATTCGGCGTGGCCCGCCCGGGGCGTGAGATGGAGAATGGAACATGCGCGATGTTGTGCCGGGCATCATGGAACGATCTTGTGGTGGCTGGTGTGATCACGGCGTCGGAGTCGTCTTGGATAGCCCCGTTCAGCGGGCTGAGCCCGCGTTCCTTCAAGAAGCTGGTGACCGCGCTGCGCCGCAAAGGTGCGGATCCCATCCGCAGGGGCCGGCCGTGGTCCGTTCCGCTGGAGGACCGGGTACTGCTCGTGTCGGCCTACTGGCGCACGAATCTGACGATGCGCCAACTCGCGCCGCTCTTCGGCATCTCGAAGTCCGCGGCCGACCGGATCATCGACCACCCCGGTCCCACGCTTGCCCTGCAGCCTCGCCGGCGGTTCAGCAAGGACACCGTGCTCATCGTCGACGGCACCCTGGTGCCCACCCGCGACCACACCATCGCTGAACAGTCCAAGAACTACCGGTACTCCACGAACCACCAGGTCGTCATCGACGCCGATACCCGACTCGTCGTGGTGATCGGCCGGTCCCTTCCCGGTAACCGCAATGACTGCAAGGCGTGGGAGGAGTCCGGCGCGAAGGCCGCCGTCGGCACGACCATGACGATCGCCGACGGTGGGTATCCGGGCACAGGGCTTGTCATGCCTCACCGCCGCCGCAAAGGCGAAGAACTGCCCGACTGGAAACAAGCCCACAACACGTCCCACAAGCAGGTCCGAGCACGCGTCGAGCACGTATTCGCCCGGATGAAGACCTGGAAGATCTCCGCGACTGCCGCCTCAAGGGTGACGGCGTCCACTACGCCATGCTCGGCATCGCCCGCCTACACAACCTCAACCTCGCCGGATAGGCGAGCGGTCGGATTGATCACCGACTTCGTTTACACCAGTCAGAGATCATTTACGGGACAAACCTTAGGCCTCGAGTGAACGCGAAACTGACGCAGTCGGCTGGCGCTTGCGGTCGGACCTGGCAACTCAGCAGGAGGCCGCTGGCTCCATGTAACCCAGCGATCCGGCTCTCCCTTCGGGGCCACGCCCCTTCACACAGCGATGGTGACCGTGTCCTGGGCAGGACTTAAACTTGCGGCCAAGAGCTCGGAAGGGGCTGGGGCGGTTCGCGTCAAGACCCCTTCTGATCTGGGCTTTGCTCATCGTTGCTTCGCCTGTACCTCCTGCTTCGACACGTATTCGACAGGCGTCGTCCAGAGCGGGCCGCTCGGGGCAGCCGCGAAGTGGGTGTGTTCCAGGCCAGGGTGACTACTGCTCAGCTGATGATGCGTGAGTTGGCGGCAGCCGCCTCGGGGGACGGGTGATTTTACAGATGGTCTGAGTGCGTGATTGGGCTCTCCGCGCTGTATCCCAAAATCCCGGCCTACTGACCGTTTCAGAATGACATTCGTTGTGGAGCTTGGCAGTTGGGTGTTGTGTCGGCAGGATCCGTTGGGTGGCTGCTGAACTCGTGCCTGATGAGCTGTGGGAACGTGTGGCCCCGCTCTTACCTGCTCGGCCGCCTCGGCGGCGTCGGTATTCCCGAGCGGTTGCCGGCGGATGACCGGGCTGCGCTGAGAGGCATCGTCTACGTGCTGTGCCTGCTGGCCGAGTTGGGTGTGGCTCAGTTGGAGGGACAGGTCGAGCTGGGGCTTTGCCCAGTCGAGCGCGAGATGCGGAGACCTCTCGACATGCTTCCCGGGAGTGTCACGATGCGTTCGGCAGGTAGTAGTCATCCGCAGCGATGGACGGGCCTGCAGCGACCGCTCGGGCATACGCCTCGTCGGCCAGTTCGACGAACCTGCGGCTGCGCGCATCACCTTCCGCTGTAGCGTACTCTCGCCAATTTGCGCGGTTTCGTTCCCAGTGAATACGAGCGATCTCACCTCGGAAGTGGCCATCGAGAATCATGCGCATCGCCGGTTCCCCAGTTCGCTTCAGCCTGAAGTCCGTCCGCCATGTGTTGACTATCAAATTCGTGAACATCTGGCGTCGAATGCCCTCTTGCGTCATAGGCGCCCCCCTCGACGGGGCCTCCCAGCACGGCATCAGAGAGGGGTCGTTGATCGCCTGCAGTAGTAGTTCCCGATGTGCGGAACGCTGCGTCTCCTCGTGTGTGATGCGAGATTGGCGGGCCTGATAGGCAAGTGATGCGATCACGCCGATCAGTGCCGCTGCAGAGAAGAGCACGGAGAGTGCGCCGTATGTCTGGCTGACATTGCTCAGCTGGCTCCAGTTCATGCCGTCTGGTGCGGCAGCTTCGAGCAGGATCGGCGTGGCCGCGATCACCGCCACGACTGCTACTCCCAGCACGCCCCACGCAACTCCACGCCGCCAGGCCGTCACAGCTCCACCTCGTTTCATCGTCTGGTCGGCGAGAGCATGACTGCGCTTTGTCTACGGCAACAAGACGCTGTTCAGCCTCATGAGCTGGTGAGAGCATCCCTCCAGGGGAGCCACACGCGGCCGAGTTGCGGACTGCGGGCCTGCTGGACATGGACGCCGCCGCGATCGATGGCTCGCACCTGAGGGCTCTGAAAGGGGCGCTCGCACCGGACCTTCGCCGGTCGACCGATCCCGGCCCGGCAGTAAGCACCACCTGATCGTCGACCGGCACGGCAGTACGTTGGGGCGCTTCCCCTTCCGGGCCTGGCCTCAAGGGCCTGGAGTCAGTCGCTGCCGCCTTGTCGCAACGGTCGAACATCGTTCGCCTCCCACTGCGCTGACCACAACGGCACCATGGGCCCATGGAGTCGCAGATCATCCGGCCCGGCCACCTCACCCGATCCGGGGTAGCCCACGACAGCCCTGGTACGCCGCCGCCGACGTCCAGGCCCTCGACACCAAGCGCCGCACCCGCGACGCTGCTTGACGCGCAGGTAGAGCAGTGCCACGAACTCAGTGAACAACTGTGCCCTCAACCGGCACCACAGACGCACACGAAACCCCGGACCGGACACCCGGCTGGGGCTTCGTCGTTTCACGGGTTCGGCGAGGGAGATGACTGGCTCCCTTGCATCTCCAAGGCGGCGGTGCTCTCCATGAAAACCCGGACCGAGCGAGCACGCTCGGACATCTGCCGCTTATGCGCCCACTCCTTCATCGCCGAGCGGGCCAAGGGAGCCTCTGCCACCATCAGGAACCCCAGGAACAAGACTCCAAAACAGAACCGCGCGAGCTGTGGCGCCGAATCCGGTTCCGGCGCCGCCAGCCAGTCGAGCGACAGCATGAACGCAACCAAGAGAGCCATCGACAGCGCGAACCAGACGAAGTACAGAAACAACTGGGCCGATTTCCTCCACTTGTCCTGGGCCCCTGGCTGAAGCTCCCTTCGCTGGATCTCTTGCCGCACCCACGAGGGTTGAGACTCGCCAAGACCCTCAACCAACTCGGCGCTCGCAGAGGCAGCACGCAGTTCCGCCTTCCAAGTCTCCTGCTCAGCAACGCCTAGCGCGGCCAACTCCACTGACCCGACGAGGATCAGCACTGGAGCGACGGTCGCCACGGCGGCTGCAAACGGCTCAGTCATGATCACCGCGTCAGGATCCCAAACTGTGATCCCATGAGCACGGAGGCGAACAGCCTTGGCCGGTCGCGTCGAACTCACTCAATACGACTACCGGAGGATTCGCGGCCACGGGAATCCCGACGCAACGAGAGGCCCGACAACGGCCAGGGAGATTCCCCGCTTCCGCGCGGGGTGCCCGAGGTGCGGGAGGTGGCTCGCTCACCGCCATTCGGGACTCGGCTCAACCATAGGGCGCGCATCATGAGCGGGTGCCGGGGTGGCCCTGCCATGGGCGGCCTGAGCGTCGGTTGCCTGCCACCGAGCGGACGACCCCGGCGACGACGGCTTCGCCGAGAGCCGGCAGCCCGCTGCTCGCGGCAACCCGTTGGGGTGCTCGGCTGCCGAGGCGGACATTGACGGCTCCGGGCAGCCACGGTGTGAACTGGCTGAGGCTCGCGCTCGCTGGGCAGGCGGAAGGCGTGAGGTCGGGGGCGTACGTAAGACCGTCTCGATGATGTCTGCGAAAAAGTGTTGTCCCCGGGGGTGTCACTCGCTCTCCTATACGTCGGATCGACCGACGATCAGCACGGAGCGGAGCGGACATGCACCTGGATAACGACGATGAGCAGACCCAGATTCTTCCCCCGGAGACTGGGCCGGCGCAGACGCAGGGGGAACACAGCGGCCGATCCCGCGACGCACGCAGTGCGCGGCGCGGTCGTCACGAACGGAGCGGTCGCGGGCTGAAGGTTCGCGTCCTGGCGGGAGGGGTCGTGGTAGCCGCTGCTGTCGCCTCGGTCGGTACGCTCGCCCTTGCGAACCCCTCCGGTGGCGAACAGAACGAGAGGAAGCAGACTGCCGCCGCCCCGGGTCCCGAGACGCCGCCGAAGCGCCCGGCGCTGAGCAAGTCCGCGAAGTACGAGAAGCAGATCCTCGTCCTCGTCAACGCCGAACGGCAGAAGGCGGGTTGCGAGCCCGTGCGCCTGGACCGCCGGGTGCAGGCCGCCGCGCGGGCGCACGCCCGGGACATGGCAGCGCGCAACTACTACGAGCACACCAGCCCCGAGGGTAAAGGCGCGGGCGACCGCATGCGAAAGGCGGGCTACCCCACGGGGGCGTGGGGCGAGAACATACACAAGGGGCCGAAGGGCCCCAAGACCGCCATGCGTGACTGGATGCGCAGTCCCGGCCACCGCACCAACATCCTCAACTGCGCCTACAAGGACTTCGGCGCCGGTGTCAGCTTGAAGGCCAACGGCCCCTGGTGGGTGCAGAACTTCGGCACCAAGCGCTGACGCCGGATCACGCGAGACCCGGGTGGGTTCAGGACTGTGCGGACAGGTTCTGAACCCACACCGGTGTTCGTCCGGGCAGACGACGGCTTCTGCCGCCGACCGCCCCCTCACCCTCCGAGCGTGTCGACGAGGGCTTGGCCGGTGAGCCGTGTCGTGATGGGGGTTGAGCGTTCCGTCTCCGTCTGGGCCTTCTCCACGCCATCGGCGCAGGGATTCTCGCAATCCCCGCGCCCGCTCCCGGGACGACGACGGCGAGGCGGAGCGAAACTACAAGCCGGGTGACCCGACCAAGGACCCGAACCCGCCCAAGCCCGAACCGAAGCCCGAGCCGACGAGCGGCGGCAGCGGCTCCTCGTCGGGCGGGTCGGGCGGCGACTTCTCGGGCGGCGGCGGAGCGACCCCCTCGGTCGAGTTCGGGCAGGCTTGCTCGCCGGTCGGCTCCCTGGACTGGTCTCAC
>NZ_JBFACK010000038.1:0-11113 GCF_040640795.1 Streptomyces sp. NPDC021622 | reverse complement strand
TGCTGCCGCAGCACGTGCCGGAGCAGTCGGCGGTCGACCTGGCCTACCGCTATCTGCCCACGGACGACGTGACAGGCGTCGGCGGTGACTGGTTCACCCCGGTCAACGGCGGCGCCGTCTACTGCCTCGGCCTGGTCAACATGTCGGCGATCGGGCACACGGGCTGGGCCCTCGGCGTCGGCCGGCGGCTCCTGGACGAGCTGAAGCGGGTCGCCGCGGCGCGGACCGGTTCGCGGGGTGCCGCGGTTGACACCTCGCAGTTCCACGCCGAGTACGCGACGGCGGAGGCGAGGCTTCGGGCAGCCCGGGCCTGGGTGAACGACGTCTGGCAGGACGTCGAACAGGCCCTGGACCAGGGTGAGTTGCCGAGCACGGAGCAGGACACCCTGATCCGTCTCGTCCTGAACCACACGACCTCGACCGTGTACGAGGTGGGCCGCAGCGTGCACCGCTGGGCCGGCTCGGCGGCGATCCGCCGCGGCCCCGTCGACCGCTTCCTGCGCGACCTTGGGACGGGCACGCAGCACATCACGTCGAGCCCTGTCGTGCTCCAGAACTGCGGCAAGTGGCTGAGCGGTGCCCGGCCGGACGCCCGGTGGAGCTTCCTCGACCTGACCTGACCATCCGGGGCCGGCGAGCGGGGCCCGACCACCTGGGGCCGGCCCCACCAGGGATCCGGTCCCCGTCACCGCCGTGCCGTTCATTTGAGCCGGGCAGCCGGACAGCCGGGCTCGTCGCCGGTCGGCTCTGCCGACGGCTTTTCGGTCCGAGCGGACGCGGACGGCGTGGCCAACTGCTCTTCAGCCGGTGTGGACGATCTCTCACTACCGGCCGACGACACGTCAAGAGGTCACGCGGGATCCGGGGGAACGGTTCCCGAGACTGTCCAGGCGTGGACGCCGACCGGTTCACGGAGGGCCCCGGGTCCGCGTGCCCCGTTGCGCGAGGACCAGCAAGGTCCACCTCAACGCGGACGGGCCGCGCAGATGACCGGGGTCGGCTTCTGCTGGCCCTGCCGCGAGGTCGACGGCCAGGCGGCCCGGCGCCTCTCCCCCGGCGGAGCGCCCGCCGGAGGCAAGCTGCCGCCCGCACCGCGGGCCCGGCTCGCCGCGCCCGTGCTACCGGGTGACCATGGAGACGAGACCGGCCCTGGGGCCAGGTACTGGAGACTCCCGTGGCGCACCCCCACACAACCGACGTACTTCCGCCGCGCCCGTCCCCTCGGCCGGCACACCGCTAGCGTTGGCTCCCATGATCGTATGGCTCAACGGCACCCACGGCGCAGGCAAGACGACGACCAGTGCACTCGTGCAGCAACTGATCCCGGATTCGCGGGTGTTCGACGCCGAGAAGGTCGGCGAGACGCTCATGGACATCACGCCGGGGCTGCCCGGGACGGACAACTTCCAGCACTGGCCGCCGTGGCGGCCGCTCGTCGTGGAGACCGCCCGCCGCGTACTCGACTACACCGGCGGCACTCTGGTGATGCCCATGACGGTCCTGGTCGAGGAGTACTGGCGCGAGATCAGCACGGGCCTCGCCCACCACGCCATTCCTGTACGGCACTTCGTCCTCCACGCCGACCAGGACACCCTCCGCGGGCGTATCGCGGGAGATACGGTTCTCGGCCCCAACTCCCCCTTCCGCCTCAAGTACCTCGAGCCCTACGCCGAGGCGGCCCGCACCTGGCTGCACAGTGAGGCCGAGGTCGTCGACACCACGCACCTCACGCCCGCCCAGGCCGCTCAGCAAATCGCAGAGGCCGTCAGGAGTTGAGGGCCGCCCGGCTCACCAGGTCTTGCCGGCCTGCTCTCCGATCATGCGGTTGATCCGGTTGAAGAAGGTGGTCAGCGCGATCTCCAGGATGATCGCGTTCAGCTGCTCCTCGCCGAACTGATCGGCGGCGGCGTCCCAGATCTCGTCGGTCACGCCCGGCGCGCCGTCCTGGAGCCGGGTGGCGGCCTCGGTCAGGGCGAGGGCCGCACGCTCCTGCCCTGCGTAGAAGGGTGTCTCGCGCCACGCGACCACGTTGTGCAGCCGCTCGTCTGTCTCACCGGCCTTCTTCGCCGCCTCGATCGAGGCGAAGATGCACGGGCTGCAGCCGTTGATCTGGCTGGTACGCAGATGGATCAGCGACAGCAGGTGCTTGTCGGCGCCCCCGGCTGGATGTCCGACACCAGCCCGACGGACCCGATGGCCGAGGCGTTCGAGCCCCAGCGCGACCGGCTGCGCGCAAGTCGCCCACCGCATGTTCGGATCGCACGCGGATGCCGAGGACGTGGTCCAGGAGGCCTGGCTGCGCCTCTGCCGCCAGGACGCGGCGACCATCCACAACCTCGCCGGCCGGCTGACCACGGTGGTCGGCCGGATCAGCCTCGATGTCCTGCGATCGCGCCAGGCCCGCCCGGAGGCGTCTTACGACGAGGGCCTCTCCGAGCTCGTGGTGACGCTCGACGACAGTCCTGCTTCCGAGGACGACGCGGTGCTCGCCGACTCGGTCGGGCTCGCGCTGCTCGTCGTCCTGGAGTCGCTCGGGCCGAGCGAACGCCTTGCGTTCGTGCTGCACGACCTGTTCGCGGTGCCGTTCGTCGAGATCGGCCAGATCCTCGGCAAGTCCACCGCCGCCACCAAGACGCTCGCCAGCCGCGCCCGCAGGAAGGTACGGGCGCTAGAGCCGCCAACCGGCGTCGGACAGGAGCAGCGAGAGGTGGTGGAGGCCTTCCTCGCGGCGGCTCGTCGCGGCGACGTTGATGAGCTGCTGCGGGTACTCGATCCCGAGGTGGAACTGACCGTCGACACCCCCTCCGGCGTAGTCGTGGCCCTCGGCGCCACCAAGTCGCCTCCGGCGCGCAACTGTCCGCCGGCGCGGCCGCACAGGGGCGGGCGGTGCTCGTCAACGGCCTCCCGGGGGTCATCTCCTGGCACGAGGACGGCACTCCGCTCTCGGTCCTCGCGTTCACCGTCGTCGATGGCCGGATCAGCGACATCGCGGTCGTGGTCGACCCGGCCAGGCTCGCCCTGATGGACCTGCCGGATCCGGCGTGAATCCCTGCTAGAAGGTGTAGCGGGTGTGGCTGAACACCTGGCCGTCGTGCCCGAAGCCGTACGCCGTGCCGGGTGCCACCGCGAACAGCAGGTCGTTGCCCTTGCGGATACTGTCTCCGAAGCCGTAGAAGGTCCCCTCCGGCGAGGTGATGTGGTCCCCGTACTGCTCCTCGAACGCGGCGATGACCTCGTCCTGCCGCGCCGGATCCGTCACCCGCTCCGCCGTGCCCTCGACCACGATGTCGAGGCCTTCGGAGAGTGAGTTGCGCCCTGTGGTGAGTACGCAGTGGGCATTGCCGGCCAGGTTCTTCGCCTTCTGCTCGCCCGGCCCGGTGCTGAAGTGCAGCGCCCCGTCGTGCCAGGCGGCGATCAGCGGCGTGACGTGCAGTCGGCCGTCCGGCCGGACCGTGGTGATCCAGAAGACCTCGGCGGCCCGCAGCCCGCGCTGGGCCTCGGCCCAGTCGGTGGCGGTGACGTTCTCCGCTCCCGGGCGCGGGTTGAGCGCGGAGCTGTAGCGAGCGTCGAGCTCGGTCCTGGGCTGCTTCGGCGTCATGCGGAACTCCTTTCCCTCTTCCTTCTTGAAACGAAGGCTACGCAGTCCGGCACCCGACGGCGCGCAGGCCCGGTGGGGCGCGGCACGGCGCAGCACGGCGCATCCGGGTCGTGTCACTGCGTCACTACAGGAGCGGCGGGATCCGTCGGCACACCAACTCCCGGCCAGTTTCTCCTTTCTGAGGACAAAGCATGGACGACGCGAGGCCCGCTTCGTACGCTGGGCGTCGCTCTCGTACGGAAGTCAGTGCAAGGCGCGGCCGAATGCCGCCGCCCGCACCACCGGTATGTGCAGGAACTCCACTCCGCGGACGCGGGCGGCCGAGGCGGCCCGGGCCGCCTCGCAGCGCGCAGCAGGAGACAGAGTGACGCCACCTCATGAGCACCCCACGCGCACCACGCGCCCCACACGCCCGACGTTCCCATCCCGGATCCGACGGCATACGCGTCTGAGACGGCGTCGAGCCACCGGGATCCTCCTCGGGCTGCTGCTGGCCGGGGGCGCGCTCACCTCTCCGACCACCGCCGGCGCCGACATCGACACCGACGCCGGCCGGAAGCCCTTCGCCGACCTGCCGCCGCAGGAACCCGGCGTCACCCTGCGGGTGTTCGACATCCAGTCGCCGCTCAGCAAGCTCTGCGACCTCAAGCCCGCCCAGACCCCCAACGTCGACAAGCTGATCCCCACCGTCGACTGGTCCTCCACCGAAGGCTTCGGGTTCAGCGACAACTTCGTGTCGCAGATCACCGGCAACATCAACGTCCCCGCCGACGGCGCATACACCTTCCGTCTGATCAGTGATGACGGCTCCCGTCTCTTCATCGGCGACAAGAAGGTCGTCGATCACGACGGACTGCACGGCGCCGAGCCCAAGGACGGCGAGATCACGCTCACGCCGGGCTACCACCCCTTGCGCATCGACCACTTCGACCGCAGCTACGACCAGCAGGTCACCCTGCAGTGGAAGCCGCCCGGCGCCGACGCCTTCACCCTCGTACCGAATTCCGTGCTCAGCACCGACGCCGGCGTGGTGCGCGTCACCGCGCCCGGCCGCAAGGAGTGCGAGGGCAGCTACGACACCCCCGGCGACGGCCTCCCGCTCACCTCGGTCAACCCCGGCTACACCCTGACCGACCTGCGCCCCAAGGGATTTGAGCCGCAGGTGTCCGCGATGGACTGGCTGCCCGACGGCCGGCTCGCGGTGACCACCTGGGGCGGCAGCCAGGAGACCAAGGGCCAGGTGTACGTCCTGGACAACGTCACCGGCGACACCGGTCCTGACAAGGTCACGTACAAGAAGATCGCCGATGGGCTCAAGGAGCCGATGGGCATCAAGTACGTGGACGGGAAGCTGTATGTGTCCGAGAAGCATCAGCTGACCGAGCTCGATGACATCGACGGGGACAACGACGCGGGCGAGACGCGGAAGGTCGCCGAGTGGCCCTACGGCGGGAACTTCCACGAGTTCGCCTTCGGGCTGCTCTACGAAGACGGGAATTTCTATCTGAATCTGTCCGTCGCCATCAACTACGGCGGCGCGACGACCGATCCGCAGCCCGCCGCCAACCGCGGCACCACCATCAAGGTCAACAAGGCGAGCGGGAAGGTCAGTTACCTGGCCGGCGGTCTGCGCACACCCAACGGCATCGGCCGCGGACCGGACAATGAACTGTTCGTCACCGACAACCAGGGCGGCTGGCTGCCCGCCTCGAAACTCGTACACGTCAAGCAGGACCGGTTCTTCAACCACTACACCAATCCCGACGGGCCGTTCGACGACAAGAGCGTCACCAAGCCGGTGCTGTGGCTGCCGCAGAACGAGATCGCCAACTCCCCCAGCACCCCGATGACCGTGAAGAAGGGGCCCTTCGCCGGGCAGTTGATGTTCGGTGACGTCACCTACGGCGGGCTGCAGCGCGCCGACCTGGAGAAGGTCGGCGGCGAATTCCAGGGCGCCGTGTTCCGGCACACCCAGGGACTGGAATCCGGCATCACCCGCATCTCCACCGGGCCCGACGGGGCCATCTACACCGGCGGACTCGGCGCCGACGGCAACTGGGGCCAGGAAGGCAAACTCCGCTTCGGCCTGCAAAAGCTCACCCCGAACGGCAAGACCGCCTTCGACATCAAAACCATGCGGGCCACCCGCGACGGCTTCAAGCTCACCTACACCAAACCGCTGTCGGACAAGACCGTAGAGAAACTGACCAGCGGCGCCTACTCCGTCGAGCAGTGGCGCTACGCCCCCACCCCCGCCTACGGCGGCCCGAAGGTCGACGAGGAATCCCTGCCCGTCACCGGCGCCCGCGTCTCGGATGACCGCCGCACCGTCCACCTGACCATCCCCGGCCTCAAGAGCGACCGGGTGGTGCATGTGCGCTCGCCGCGTCCCTTCTCCTCCGCCGACAATGAGCAACTGTGGTCCACCGAGGCCTGGTACACCCTCAACGCACGCCCGGGCCACGATGAGCCGGTGACCTCCTACGACGCCGAGTCGGCACGGCTGTCCGGCGGCGCGGACATCGACACCGAGCACGCCGGCTACACCGGCGGCGGCTTCGTCGACGGCATCAAAGACCCCGGCGCATCCGTCACCTTCGACGTCGAGGCCCCCGCCAGGGGCACCTACGCCGTGGGCCTGCGCTACGCCAACGGCCCCCACCCCTCGGCCGGCACCAAGACCCTCGGCGTCAGCGTGAACGGCGGGAAGGCGCGCCAGACGAGCCTCCCCTCGACCGAGACCTGGAAGCGCTGGTCGACCAAGACCGAGCAACTCGCCCTGCGCAAAGGCCACAACACCATCACGTACGCCTACCGGCCCGAAGACACCGGCAACGTCAACCTCGACATGATCGAGGTACGCCGGCCCAACAGCCGCATCGACCTTTTCTCCGGCGGCAGCACTTCCACCGCCTGGCAGCACACCGACGGCCGCAGCGTCGAATGGCCGCACACGGCCGAGAAGTCGATCGAAGTGTGCTGCGGGGACATCCGCACCAAACAGGCCTTCGGCGACTTCAAGCTGCACGCCGAATTCCGCGTACCAAAACTGCCCGACGACGTCACGGGACAAGACCGCGGCAACAGCGGTATCTACCTTCAGGAACGCTACGAGATCCAGATACTCGATTCGTACGGAGTGGAGAAACTCGCCGCGAACGAAGCCGCGTCCATCTACAACAAGAAGGCCGCCGACCACAACGCCTCGACCGCGCCCGAGACTTGGCAGACGTACGACATCACTTTCCGCGCCGCACGCTTCGACGCCGACGGAAAGAAGACCGCCGACGCCAGGATCACCGTGGTGTGGAACGGCAAGAAGGTCCACGACAACGTGGCCGTCGACGGCCCGACCGGCGCGGGCGATCCCGAATCCGCGGCAACCGGCGCGATCCGACTGCAGGACCACGGCAACAAGGTCCGCTTCCGCAATATCTGGATCGAACCGGTCGACTGAACCAGAGCACTCAACCAGAGGCCGATCGATCCGGTGCTCTCCGGGCTGCCGTCTAGGCGCGACCCGGAGAGCACTACCGGACGAAGCCGGTAGTGAGCGCGAGATGTTCGCGGTTCGTGGTACCTGGCGCGTGGCCCGGCAGGCCGCAGTCCACCACCCGCACTCCTCCAGCAACGAAGACGGCGAAGTCCGGCACATGCACCGTCAGGCACTGCCCTGCCCAGCCGACTCAACTGCACCGCCCGCCAGATCCAGTACTCATCCGCCGGATCAGGTGCTCAGTCACAGCTGTTGCGGATGCGGCACGCGGATCAGTCGCTGGTGGCGGTGACCAGCACCTTGTGCAGGTGTGGCGCGATGGTGGCCAGCACGTCGGCGGTGACTCCCGACCGAGACGGGGAGACGTCCGCGAGGGCCTCTTGAAGGATTTCCCGGTGGATGGCGTGGTACCGCTCCGGTGCCTCGCTGCCGAGCGGGGTGATGCTCATGTGGAAGGCGCGCGCGTGGCAGAGGCCGCTGACCGACGGCTCAAGGACCGGTGCCTCCAGTTACGTTCAGTGTCATCCGACGGGCCCGCCTCGGTCAGGAAGCGGCGGGGGATTCGATGGATCCTTGGTCTTTGGGAACGCCGAGGGTCCCTGGACAGACGGGATGGGCGGCGATGTCCGTTCCTGGGTTGACGGTGACCACTGCTGCGGCGGCCGGCTGCCGTTCGGCTCCTTGGCCTGAGCTCTTCGCGGACTGCACGAGGACCATCGACGGGTGGACGAGGTAGATGTCGAGGCGGACCCAGCCATGAGCGTCACGCAATCGCCTTCAACTGTGCCCGTGCGCCCCTGAATGCCTACGGCTTCGGGTCCTCGACCAGCTGAGTCCTGGGAGGCCGGCACCTCAGCGTCACGACCGGCCAGGGTGCTCGAGGCGTTCCGTGGGACCGGCGAAGGACAGGAACGTGGTCCGGGTGGCGAGCAGCCAGGTGCCGTCCACCTTGCGGAACGTGTCCTCGTAATGCCCCACTTGAGCCGGGGGCCGGGGCGGCACCATGCCCTCGGAGTAGCCGTCGACCCGGTACGTGGTGAGGTAGGAGGTGGCAGCGGCTGCCTCCGGAGAGATCACGGTGACCAGCATGTTGGTGCACATACGACGCGACAGCCGGTCCTCGGGCCGACTGCCGAAGTAGTCACGAAGAGCCTCGCGGCCCGCTATGTGACGATCGCCGGCGGGCCATGCCCAGATCCCGTCCGGCGTGAACAGGTCCGCCACCGAGCTCGGGTCCCCGAGGTCGAGCCGGCGGACGAACTCGACAATCAGTCGCTCACAAGCTCGCTCGGCGATGAGACGTTGCATCGGGTCAAGGGGCTCGACATCCATGATCAACTCATAGCAGACTCATGCATGGGAACGGGAGGTTTCCCCGAGCGGCACTCAGCATGCACGCCGTGCCCCCTCGTCCTGTGTTCCGCTCCTCCCACAACGACGCCGTTTCACAGAACTGCGGACAGAGCCCCGAAATTGGTTCTGACCGCGCTTCCGTGACGGCTACGTCAGACGAACCGCGTCCAGGCCGCCGGCCGCCGCGCAACCACATGAGCAGCGTGGGGCTTTGTCGCCGAAGGCCCTCGGGGGCGACGCCAGGCCGGGCCGTCACGGAAGAGACGTCAAAACCTTCTACTCGGCCGGGGTCCGGCCAGGTGCGCACTCAGATGTGAGCAGAGTGCGCAGGTCGATGACACGGTAGCCGCGGGCGTTGAGCGCCTTGAGGATCCGGGGCAGGGCATGGGCGTCGATCACCTCGGTGCGGCCCTGTGACGCCCCGAGATGCATCTGCAGGACCGCTCCCGGACGCAGGGCGTCCAGTGCCCTGTCCACTGCGCGGTCCACCGTCATGCCGCCTCCGGTCCCCTTCCATCCGTTGGTGTCGGCGGTGTACTCGATGTCTGCGAACCCGAGGGCGTTGACCTCCCTGATGTGAGCGGGACTGGTCTCGCTGTACGGGAACCGGAAGAACGGCGTCACGGCGCGGCTTGCCCCGGCCGCGCGAAGGGCTCGGTCCGCCGCCGCCACTTCGTGCCGTCGTCCGGCTTCGGCCAGGTCCTTGAAGTGGGGGTGGCTGAAGGAGTGGTTGCCCAGCCCGTGGCCGGCTGCCGCGATCTTCCTCACCACCGCGGGGTAGCGGTTGGCGAAGTCGCCAGTGAGGAAGAACGTGGCGGGTGCGCGATGGCGGGCGAGCTCACCGAGGATGTTGTCCAGGCCGGCATCGTTCCAGGCCGCGTTGAACGTCACGGCGATCACCCGCTCGCGCGTACGGATCACCCGGTTCTCCGATCCGAACAACGCCCGCAGTCCCTTGTCTTCCACGGTCACCGCCGGGTGCACCGCGACGGCCTCGGTCGGCTGGGCCACTGGCCCCTGCGCGAGGGTCCACAGCAGGACGGCGAACACGGGGCCTGTCCTGAGCAGGCGCCAGGCGAGAGGGCGGCGGTCCATGATCACAGAAAGTGAGTGCATGCTCCAGCCATCGGCCGACCGAGCCCCACCCTTGAGCACCTACCGCCTCCGCCCACGACGGCCCGTGAAACCTGTCACGCGGCGCAGCCTGGCCGCTACCCTGCCGGCCACCTAGAACGCACACACCGGCCAAGTAGAGCGCTGACCAGCCAACTAGGGCCTGTTGCGAAAGTGGATCAAGGTCTCGGATGATCCAGGATCGTGGGGGGGGGTGGTGATCTGACGAACGGGCAGTGGGCGCGGCTGGAGCCGTTGTTGCCGCAGGGCAGGACGCGCGGTCGGCCGCCAACGTGGTCGCGTCGACAGCTGATCGACGGCATACAGTGGCGGACCAGGACTGGTTCACCGTGGCGGGATCTCCCGGAGCGGTACGGACCGTGGGACCGGGCCTACGATCTGTTCCGGCGGTGGCAGCGCGACGGCACCTGGAAGCGGCTCTTCCAGCAGCTACAGGCAGAGGCCGATGCGAAGGGCCTGATCACATGGGATGTGAGTGTGGACTCCACGATCGCCCGGGCCCACCAGCACGCGTCCGGGGCGTGTAAAAGGGGGACCTGCAGAAGGAGCCTCCCGGCGGTATCGACACCGAGCCTGACGACCACGGCCTCGGTCGCTCGCGCGGCGGGCTGATCACCAAGCTGCACCTGGCGGTCGAGCAGGGGCAGAAGCCACTATCCCTGCTCGTCACCGCCGGTCAGCGGCACGACAGCCCCATCCAGCCGATTCTGGAGGGCATTCGAGTGGCCCGCATCGAGCCGGGCCGGCCACGTACCAGGCCGGACAAGGTGCGCGCCGACAAGGCGTACGGCTCTCGCGCGAACCGCACCTACCTCCGCAGGCGAGGAGTCCGCTGCACGATCCCGGAGAAGTCCGACCAGGTCCTCAACCGCAAGAAGCTCGGTTCACGCGGTGGCGCTCAAGGCGGGGCGTCATCACGCTCTCGGACGAGGGTCAGACGCCGCGAAGGAAGGCCTTGGCTTGGCGGCGGAGGGTCGGAGGGGCGTCGGACCAGACCGGAGTGCGCATCACCTCGCGTAGCTTGACCTCCTTCACCTCCCGTGGGGCGTCCCTGCGCAGGCCAACGTGTGGCCACAGCTGGTCCAGCTCGTCGTATGGGAGGTCCCAGGAGACGCCGATGCCGGACTCGGGAGTGCCGGGCGGCGGGGGGCCTCTTCGAGCCGGAGCGTGCCGAGCAGCCGCCGTAGCTGATCGGGAGTCAGCTCTCCATGGGAGAGCGCCCGGAGCGCGGGCCAGAGCATGGGGATGGCTCCTTTCTTGGCTTTCTTCAGATAAGTCACGCCCCGGACGAGGTCAGGTCGGACTTCCGTCAGTTGTAGGACCGCTTCATCGATTCATCGGACCAGCAAGGAGGTTTTGACGTCTCTTCCGTGACCGCCCGGCCTGGCGTCACCCCCGAGGGCCTTCGGCGACAAAGCCCCACGCTGCTCATGCGGTTGCGCGGCGGACGGAGAGGCCGGATTTGTCCGGCAGTTGAGGGTTCGGTGTGTGGGGGGGGGGGGGGGGGGGGCGCTGGGGGGGGGCGGGGGGGC
>NZ_JBFACK010000037.1:13405-17314 GCF_040640795.1 Streptomyces sp. NPDC021622 | reverse complement strand
GAACGAGAACGCCAGCGGCATCCGTCGGCGTACACCGCGCACCGTGTAACGCACCGAGGTGCCCGCCGTGACCGCCAGGAGCAGTCCGGCCAGCAACCAGCGCACATCGGGCAGCCAGTGGTGGCTGAAGAAGTTGACGTAAATCGCCGCGGCCACGACTGCTGTCGCCCGCGGGCGATAGCGGACCAGCTCCAGGTCGAACAGGTGCCAGGCCCGGCACACGTAGCTGCCAACAGCCGCGTAGAGGAAACCACCGTACAGCGGCACGCCCGCGAACTTCAGCACGGCAGACTCCGGATAGCTCCAGGAGCCGAGGGCCACCTTCACCAGCTCGAACGCCAGGCCGATGACGTGGCAGACGGCGATGACAAAGATATCCCGGCCGTTTTCCCAGCCACGCAGCCAAAAAAGCAGGGTGAGCAGTGCGCCATAGGCAACGAGCAGGTCATAACGCGCCACAGGCAGATGGGGCAGTACGGCGGACGCTGCGACCCCGGACAGTAGCGCGATGGCGAAAGAGCAGGCCCGGAGGTGTATCCAGGCGAAATCACGCAGCTGACGAACCGATACAGCCAGGGAGCCGTTGATGCTATTGGTGAACATGGTGCCCTGTAGGACGAACTCTTGCCCGTCCCGGTTGCTGCATCGAGGACCGGACCGGCGGGCCGGGCTTCCTGCAGGGCGCTGGTCGAGGGCCGCGCCGTCGCTGACGTCCTGGCCTGGCTGTCCAGCACGCCCCTGGCTTGGCGCAACACCATCCGTCATGTCGCCATCGACATGTCGGCCACCTACCGGGCCGCGATCCGCACCGGTCTGCCCGACGCCATCGTGGTCGTCGATCACTTTCACGTCGTCCGGTTAGCCAACAGGATGCTCTTCCTGGTGTGGCGCCGCGCCACCGCCGAGCTCCTGGGCCGGCGCGGATGGGCCGCAGACCCGGAATGGAAGGCCAGGCGCCGGCTCCTGCGCAATCGGGAAGACCTCACCGACGAGCAGTTCGCGAAGATGTGGAACCCCCTGCTCGACGAAGGGAAGGTCGGATGATGCCGATCTCCAATTTTCCCCAGTGTCGCTCTTTGTCCGAGTTGGTTCACGGAGTGAACCAACTGGGGAATGTGGGGAGTGGAAAGCAGAAGGACTCACCGATCACGCGGCCGGTGAGCCCTTCGATGTGGGGCGGGTCAGTGGGGCGAGGGGAAGCTCTCTGACTGGTCGAGGTGGAACGGCGAACCAGGGTTCTCGGGCGTCCATCCGTCGGTGAGAGCGGTGCGGATGCTGTCGGCCACCTGGGCTGGCACGATCGGGCTGCCTTGCGTTCCCAACCAGTTGCTCGGGTGCGGCTGGTTGGTGGTGATCACCAGTGTGGTGCCAGGATTGTCGGCGTGCTCGACCGCGTAGGTGACAGGCGACCGGGCCATTCCCTGGTCGTAGGTCGGCCTTCCGCGAAGCCTCCAGCGGTAGGTGGTGCCGTCGACGGATATATGCCGCGACCCCTTCTTCACCAGTGCCATGCCCACGTCCTTTCTCAGGGCGACGATAGTGAACGGCCCTTGGTGATGTCGCGTAGGTTTTCTGGGCAGAATTCAACCTCTGCGCATGGGAATTACGTCCGGGTTTGTGGAAGGAATCGCGGGGCGGGCTGCTTCGGGGGTCGCAAGCAGAGCGACGATAGTGACTGGTTTATCGCAGTGCGGGCAGTTGCGGATCGAGGTCGGTGTCAGCGCGGTGGGCTCGGGCAACGGGGGCCGGTCGGGTCCGGTTCACCGTTCTCGGGGTGCCGGTAGGAACTGTGTCACCGATCCTGCTGGCTTATTCCGCGTGGGAGTTCGTTGGCCAGGGCAGTGGCGGCCCTTCTGGCGTTCCCGGTCGATGGTCGGGCCGGTTGCCCGCGCTCGGCAGGGTGCGTGAGCTGGTCTTTAGGTGAAGAGGGCGGCGAAGGCCGCGGTCACGGCGGTGGCGATGGTGATGACGGCGGCGAACGCGGTAGCGGCGCGGGTGAGGGCGGCGGGGTAGGTGGCGCCGTCCATGCGGGCGAGTTTGCCCGTGCCGGCGGCGGTGAGCAGCGCGATGACGATCACGAGTGCGGTGGTCAGCAGGACGACGGCGACGGCCACGGCGGGCTCCCTGTACACGGTGGGGTGTTGACGTAGTCGAAGGTCGTGGAAACGGTGTGCGCCGGGGTTCACCGGGACGAAGATGAACACCAGCGAACACATCAGGGGCCGGGGGCGAGCACATGCGCGGCGAGCAGAACGGACACAATCCAGCACTCACCGAACTGCGCAGGCGACTGACCGGCGGGCAGGCGCGCGCCCGGCTGAACCAGACGCAACTCGCCGCCCGGGCGGAGCTGGGGCGCACCACCGTGTCGGAGGCGCTGTCGACCAAGAAGCCTGTGCCATCGAGAGAGACGGTGGCGGCGCTGGCCGGCGCCTTGAAACTGCCGGTGCAGGAGCTGCTGGAGTTGCAGCAGACCGCAGCCGAGGAGTCGAGCACAGTCACATCGGGCGGACCGGGGCGTCCGATCGGACATGGGATCCGCATGATCTGGAGGTTCATCCTGCCGGGCCCGGCAGGGCCCTTTCGGACTCCGAGGCGCCCGTGCCACGGGCGTTGCCCAGGTATGTGCCCCGCGAGCATGACGGAGTACTGGGTGATGCGGTCCGGGACGCCGCAGCTGGCCACAGCCGGATCGTGGTGCTCGTGGGCGGATCGTCTACGGGGAAGACACGGGCGTGCTGGGAGGCCGTCCAGCCACTCTCGGGGAAGTGGCGGCTGTGGCATCCCTTCGATCCGGACCGCGCGGAGGCCGCGCTGGAGGACCTGCACCGTGTCGGGCCCTACACCGTGGTGTGGTTGAACGAGGCCCAGCACTACCTCGGCGACCCGGTCTCCGGTGGGCGGATTGCAGCGGCCGTGCACCACCTGCTGGTCAGCCCGGAGCGCGGGCCCGTCCTCGTGCTGGGCACGCTCTGGCCCGAGTACGAGAAGCAGTACACGGCCCTGCCTCGTCCAGGTGCGGAAGACCCGTACAGCCGGGCGCGGGAACTGCTCGCCGGCCGCACTCTGACCGTCCCAGACTCCTTCGATGCCCAGGCTCTGGCTGCGGCCGCTGTCCTTGCCGAGGACGGTGATCGGCTCATGGCTGACGCCCTCACCCGCGCCCGAACTGACGGACGCGTGACCCAGGACCTCGCTGGCGCCCCCCAACTCCTCAACCGCTACCAGAACGCCAGCCCGGCCGCCAAGGCAGTGCTGGAAGGGGCGATGGACGCGCGCCGCCTCGGCATCGGCCTCCACTTGCCCCAGGCCTTCCTCACCGACGCCGCCATCGACTACCTCGATCAAAGCGATTACGACCAACTCACCGACGACTGGGCAGAGTTGGCCTACGCCGAACTCGCTCGACTCGTCCACGGCAAACAGGCCCCCTGCGCCGCACCACCCCCCGCCCCCCACGGCGTCCGCCTGCCACCGCTGCCACCGAGGCACCAACCCCGCCGCCTGCGGGGCCACAGTTCCGACTCGCCGACTACCTCGAACAACACGGCCGAACCACCCCCCGCTACCCGTGCCCGCCCGCCTCCTTCTGGCATGCCGCCCACACCCACCTCACCCACCCCGACGACCTGCACAACCTCACCAACGCAGCCGAGAATCGCCACCGCCTGCAATGGGCCCACCACCTCCGTCACCGCGCTGCCCACTACGGCAACACCGACGCCCTGTGCCGTCTGGCTGTGATGCGGGAGGAGGCCGGGGACCGGGAGGGTGCCGAAACTCTGGCCCGGCTGGCCGCCGATCACGGCAATACCGACGCCCTGTACCGCCTGGCGGAGATGCGGGAGGAGGCTGGGGACCGGGAGGGCGCCGAAACTCTGGCCCGGCAGGCCGCGGACCACGGCAGCA
>NZ_JBFACK010000037.1:0-13307 GCF_040640795.1 Streptomyces sp. NPDC021622 | reverse complement strand
CACCCTCGCCCTGTACCGCCTGGCTGTGATGCGGGAGGAGGCCGGGGACCGGGAGGGCGCCGAAACTCTGGCCCGGCTGGCCGCCGATCACGGCAGCACCCTCGCCCTGTACCGCCTGGCTGTGATGCGGGAGGAGGCCGGGGACCGGGAGGGCGCCGAAACTCTGGCCCGGCTGGCCGCCGATCACGGCAATACCGACGCCCTGCACCGCCTGGCTGTGATGCGGGAGGAGACCGGGGACCGGGAGGGCGCCGAAACCCTACTCCGGCTGGCCGCCGACCACGGCAGCACCATGGAGGCGTTCAAAAGTCAGTGGCCGTACGGCCTGGACCCTGACGGTACGCCGACACCTCCGTGGCAACCGTCGGCTTCCACCCTGCTCAGCTGACACGGGCCCCAGTGCGGTTGCACCAAGCCGAAGTGCGCCGCGGCCCCGCCCGGCGGAGCCGATCCCGTGGAGACACCGTCGTTTGCGGCTGGTGACGATCCTGCTGGCTTGTTCGGTCACGCGGCGAGGGAGAGGTCGAGTCGGGCAAGGTGGCTGACGCGGGTGCGGTCGAGCGGGTGGCCGTTCCACCAGGCATCGAGGCGTATGAGGTTGAGCGCGACGGCGGAGAAGACGTGCTCCAGATGGGTCTTCTGGAGGCAGAGGTAGCGGGCACGTCTCATCCCGGTGACCGCGACGGCCTGGTGGATGGTTCCCTCTATGCCCGCGCGGGTTCCGTACTTGGCTCGCCACCGCTCGTCGCCCTGCTGGAGGCGGGCATGGTCGAGGACTTCTTGAACCTCGCGGGGTTGCAGGGAGAGAGTTCGGCCGCCGGTCTTCGAGCTGGTGCAGTGGTCGCGCACCGGGCAGGGGCGGCAGGTCTCCTTGTTGAACTTGATGACGATGGCCTTGGTACCGCGCAGGGTGGCGGGGCTCCACCAGGTGCTGGTGTCCCCGCTTGGGCAGGTGGCCTGCCTCTTGTCCCAGTCGATGGTGAACGCGGTGCGGTCGAACCCAGCGCCGGCACGTGCCTGGGGTGAGCTGTTCAGCAGGACCGGGGTGACCAAGGTGACCCCGAAGTTCTTCTTGATGCCCACGATCAACTCGGCTGAGGCGTAACCGGAGTCGAGGAAGTGCTCGGCGGGCAGGAGATCACGGGCGGCGAGCATGTGATGGACCGGTTCGGTCATTTCCGCGTCGGTCACTGTGGCGTCGGTGGTCGCGATGACGCGCCGAAGACGAGGCCGGAAGAACCCGGCCGCAGCCCCCGCTGCCGCCGTTCGAACTGCCCCGCACCCAGATGATCGAGCGAACTCGTCACCGCTACCAGGACGTTCACCGGCTCGTGGACGCGGGCTGGACGATCAGCGCCATCGCCCGGCGCCTGCACCTGGATCGCAAGACCGTGCGCCGCTTCCGCGACACCGGCCTCGACCAGCTGCTCGCCACCGCGCACGACCGTCGGCCGGCAGGCGTGCTGGAATGGTTCAAGGCGTGCATCAGCGACCGCTTCGCCGAGGCCGACGGGCAGGGCAGCGGCAGCCGCCTGTTCCTCGAACTCCAGGCCCGCGGATACCGAGGCAGCCGCCCGGTGGTCCGCAAGTACCTCGCCGCCCTGCGAGCGGGCCACACCGAGCCGGTCCGCGCCGACATCCCCAGCCCGCACAAGATCACTGGCTGGATCATGCGACCGCGCGAGTCCCTCACCGACGAGCAGGAGCAACAGCTTCTTCAAGTCCGCCTCGCCTGCCCGGACATCACCCGGGCCTGCGACCTCGCCCGCGTCTTCGCTGACCTGGCCCGTCACCGCCGTGGCCACCTGCTGATGGACTGGATCCGCCAGGCCGAACAAGACGCCCCGCCGCCGATGTGCAGCTTCGCGGGGTTCCTGCGCCAAGACCGCAACGCCGTCACCGCTGGCCTCACCCTCGCTTACAGCTCCGGCGTCGTCGAAGGCCACGTCCAACGTTTAAGACGATCAAACGGCAGATGTATGGCCGCGGATCATTCCAACTCCTCCGCACCCGCGTCCTCTTACGCTCCTGAAGGGGATGGGTTTCGCGCGCAACGGTCAGGAGATCAGACGTCCGTCCTGTGGGTCGAAGCAGACCAGGCCGGATGACCTAGCCGTGTCCGCGGCGAATGCTGAGGCTTCCTGGTACTTGCTGAATACCATCCCGAAGTGGAACAACGGACCGCTCGCGTTATCGATCAGCGGTCCGTCAGACCACGGACTCGCGTCTTCGTCCTCATCATCCGGGTCCAGATCGGGCCACCGGCTGACCAAGGCCTCAACGTAGCCTTTGATCTGTGGAGTCGGTGTTACATGCTGGCCCCGCATGTACTGCTCGGAGAGATCAGCGAACTCCGTGCGAGCGGCCGCATCGTCGGCAGGACGTTCGCCTTCCCAGACAACCAGGTCATAACTCATGGCCACATTCTGCAGGTCACCGCTACTGGGCTGGTGATCGTGACCGTCACGAGATGTCGCCCAGACCCAGATTCAAAGAGCGCCATCACGGACAGATCCTGCTGACGGCGTGGATCGCCAAGGAGAGCCTGCGCACCGCCCTTGCCCTGGCCCACACCGGCGCCGACCGGCACCAAGTCGGCCATGCCCGCTGGAAGTTCCTGACCTGGTGCGCGGACTTCGACATCCCCGAAGTCCGCCCCCTCGCTGCCACCGCCGACCGCTGGTGGCCCGAAAACGCCGCGTTCCTCGACACCGGTCACAGGAACGCCAAGAGCGAGGGCATCAACCGCGTGATCAAGCTCGTCGCCCGCAACGCGTTTGGGTTCCGCAACGCTGACAGTCAGCGTCTGCGGACACGCTGTGTCACGACACGACGAGCCCGCGGACACCTCCGCACCGCTTAACTTCGAAGACCCCGTTAAGGGGTGCTGAGCGACCAGCCAGGGGAAAGTCTGGCTGGTCCTCGGTGCACTCAGGCTTCAGCGCGGCCCGCCTTCCCTGGGCGGACCGCGCTGAAGACCTGCTCGCAGAGGAGCTGCGCATAGCCCGCTGTTGTTCAGGCGGTCAGCTGTCGCCAGTCGATCAGAACCCGCTTCTCTGGTGCGTGACTGCCCTCGACTCGTCCGACCCGCACATGCTCGACCTCCAGCAGCACCAGCCCGCGCTTAGACGCGAACGGGGCCGTATGCCACCAGGCCACCAGGTCGTGCACGTCACCGATCGGCAGATCGGTCATCTGCTCCAGGTGCTTCAACCGGAGCTTGGAGAGCCGCAGGTCTTCCTGGCTGGCCTTCTGCGCGGCGACGAACGCGGCCTTCACCATGAGGCCCCGCCCGTACAGATCGCCGATCCCGGCGAATCGTTCGTCAGCCCCAGAAATGTGCTCCTTTAGGCGAGCGATCTCCGCCTCGATGTCACACTCCAACTCCTCAAGCCGCTCACGCGCCCCCGGCTTCAGCAGCTCGGCCAGGACGTGCTCGGCCACGAAGTCTTCGAGCTTCTCGGCGTTGATGCGGGTCTTGCCGCAGTCATCACACTTGTAGGACGGCGGAGCCTCGGAGTGGGCGCGGCTGCCGATCATGCCAGCCGTGCACTCGTCGCACATTGCACACCCGCCAGTCATCAGATACTCGTGGGCGTCACGCGGCTTGCCGCGCTTCTCACTGCGTTCCGTGAATAGCTCTTGCAGGCGCAGGAAAACGTCCGGTTCCAGGACCCGCTCGTCCCAGCCGTCGATCGGCTCACCGTTCCCTTCCAGGCCCGCGAGCCGCGGATTGGTCAGAAGCCGGTGCAAGACCTCGCGGCGAAACTCGTTGCCGCGCGGAGTCAGCATCCCCTTGCTGGTCAGCCACCGCGTCGCCTCGGCTTCCGGGGTGCCACCGAACAGCAGCGTGACGGCCTCCCGCAGCAAGGGGGCTTCCTCAGGGTGCACCACCCCTGCGCGCACGTAGCCCGACAACCGTCCCACGCAGTTGACTCCGATCAATCATTCGCACCTGCGACCGCTTCGCCTCGACATCACGTTAGGGGCCGCTTAGACCTGGCGTAGGTCAATGTATATCGGCGACCAAGCGGAACATGCACACGATGCGGGCTCGCTGGCCAGTAATGACGCGATACTTACAGGCCAGGGCCTATCGCCCGCCGTCATGTGTGGCACGGCTCACAGCAACCTGTACGGGGCGCCTTTCATCCTCAGCAATTACGCGACTGCCGGAACGGCCGGGAAGAGAGGCCCGGACCTCCGTAAAGTGCGAAATGTCCGGGCCGTATAGGTGGCTACACATCCAAAGTGATCCCCAGAGCCTTCCACAGGCTCGCCGTCGACACCTTCTGCGTCTGCCCCAACGGAATCGTCTGCGCCGGGAACGCGCCATCCTTGATCAACTCGTACGCCTTGTCCGAACCGATCCCCAGCGCCCGGGCCGCCGTCACCACACTCACCGCAGCCGGCAGAGACCTCACTTCCTCCACCGACATCCCGCCACGACGCCCCTCGGAACGAGCGCGTTGCACCGTCATCGCAGATGAGGACAAAGGTGGTCACATCCCTCTTCCCCGCGCCACCTGACCGGAAGCATACGGCGACCAAGGAAGCGTCACCTTCGCTACAGCAAGATCAGGACACGTACGGATGATCCAGCCCAAACCAGGAGGCCCGCGTGTTCAACGGCAGCACCTACAAACGATGCAAATGCACCGAACCAAAACTTGACGACCAAGGCCAGCCGATCCTCAACACGAACGGCACACCAAAGGTCCGAGAACTCGGCTCCGCGTGCCCGCAGTTGAAACGACGCGACCATGGCTCCTGGTACTACTACCTCAAACTCCCCGACGGCCCCCGCGGCGAGCGCCGCCGCCCCCGCAAAGGCGGCTTCCCGACCAAGACGGCAGCCCAGCACGCCGCACAGCAACTCTGGGAGGAGGACAACAACGGCATCGACATCCAATCTCAAGAGACCGTCGAGGACTTCCTGCGGCGTTGGCTTAACAAGCGCGTCGACCTCAAACGCAGAACCAGGAGCGACTACAAGGACTTCATCGAGCGCATCTACATCCCAGCTCTGGGACGCCTGAAGATGCGAGACCTCAGAACTCGGCACATCCAGGCCATGTTCGAAGACATCTGGGCTTACAACGAGGTCAAGGAAGCAAACCGCATACAGGCAGCACACGCACTCGCGGAATGCCAGGCAGCCCATCAGGCCTGGAAGCAAGCCCCCCGCCCTCGCCCACCGGAGCTGCGCCAGAAATGGTACGACGCGAAGGCCGCCCTCAAGCAGGCCCGCGCCAAACCACGGCAACACACAGGCCCAGGAACGCAGAAGAGGCTCCGCGACGCTCTTTCAGCCGCCTTGAAGTCCGCCATAATGGAAAAGCTGATCCCGGAGAACTGGGCCGACGAGGTAGTCCTTCCCAAGTACGAGAAGCCTCGCGCCCAGGTCTGGACCGAAGAACGGGTTGCTCGCTGGAGGGCAACGGGAGAAAAGCCCAGCGCCGTCATGGTCTGGACCCCAGAACTGACCGGCCAGTTCCTCGACGCCGCAACGGACCACCGCCTCTACATCATGTGGCACTTGCTGGTCTTCCGCGGGCCCCGCCGCGGCGAGACCGCAGGCCTGACATGGTCCGAAGTCGACATGACAAACGGCACAGCCAACATCGTTGAACAACTCGTCGTCGACACCTCACACGACATCTACTCAGAAACCCCCAAGAGCCGCAGCGGCGTACGGACCATCACCCTCGACTCCGCAACGCATGCGCTCCTCACCACCTGGCGCGACATCCAGAAGGCGAAGCGAGCGGAGTGGGAGGCGAAGCACCAGGCCAACCCGGAGAAATACCAGCCGTACACCGATAGCGGCTACGTGTTCACGCAAGATGACGGCACACCCTGGCATCCCGACAATGTCTCCAAAGCATTCGACCGTTTCCTCAAGCGGCTCGGCATGCCCCCGATCCGGCTCCACGACCTTCGCCACTGCGCTGCGTCCCTCAGCCTTGCCGCCGGCCTCTCCATGAAGGCCATCCAGGCACTCCTCGGGCACTCATCCTTCACTCTGACCGCCGACACCTACACCAGTCTGATGCCGCAATTCGAGAAGGAGGCCGCAGACGCCCCCGTCGCCCTGGTCCCTCGCACGCACGAAGCGCAAAGGGCAGCCGTGGCGATCGACCTTCCTGCAGGTACAGGTGCCGCCAGGCCGGAGATGACGCTCATCATGAGCAACGGAAGCCGGGAGGGGTCGAGCACGGCGGCCTAACCCCGTGTCCCCCGAACGTCCCCCAACGGATATAGGCGGCCCCTCAGAGATCCTTCTGAGGGGCCGCCTTTATGTGTCTTGCCTGATCAGACATGATGCAGCTGCGTGCGTGTGAACTGTCGCCCGTCGTTCTCCTCGTAGGGGACCCACGTCCACACGATCTCGCCGGGGTCGGGGTCGCCGTCATGGGCGGGCGCGTACGTCGTCTGCACCCGCCCCACCTCGGCAGGCTCGACCTCGGTGGTCGCGGTGCGGCCCGTGCGGCCCGGGTTCGCGGACATCTGCGGTTCTTCGGTGTCGGCAGTCACGCGGGCCACCGTAGAGCCTGACTGGCCCAACCCGCAGGGCGGGTCCGCCCGATGAACCGCAGGCTCGGTCCATGGCGCCACCTGGACACCTTCCCCGCCCACGGGTCATCGCCCTGCTGGCCCTGTGCGGCGCGGCACTTGCCGCGACGGTCCCGCCACCGCCCGCCCCCGCCGCCCCCATCGCGCCTCCGCCGCGCACCGTCTCCGCGTGGCTGCCCTACTGGGACCAGGAAGCCGCGTACGAGGACGCCTTGCGCCACGCCGCCCAACTGCACACCGTCAGCCCCTTCTGGTACCGCACGGAGCCGGCCGGGAACGTGGTGGGCTTCACCGGAGCGGGGGACCGCCGTGTCGTCGACGGACTCCACAAGGCGGGCATCAAGGTCGTGCCGACCGTCATGGAGCGGATGGAGCCCGGCGAGCTCGCCTCCGTCGTCACCGACAAGAACCGCCGCGCCCGGTACGCGACGCTGGTCACCGACCTGTGCGCCCGGCTGCACGCGCTGAGCAGGCAGTGCGTGGTCACCGTCTCGCCGCAGACACGGAACAGCGGCCGCGTCTGGGACTACCGCCGACTCGGCGCCGCCGCCGACCGGTTGCGCATCATGGCCTACGACCAGCACTGGGCCGGGGGATCGCCGGGACCGCTCTCCTCGCCCGCCTGGTACGAGGAGATCCTGCGCCGCGCCACCACCGAAGTCCCCGCCCGCAAGCTGGAGATGGGCCTGCCCGGCTACGGCTGGGACTGGGGCGTGGGCAGCCCTGACCGCGCCCGGCACGTCACCTGGAAAGAGGCGGAGGCCCTGCGCCGCAAGGTCGGCGCGCCCTACCGCCTCGATCCCGCGTCGAGCACGCCGCACTTCACGTACAACGACGGTGGCGAGCGCCGCACCGTCTGGTATCAGGACGCGCGCGGCACGGCCTCCCACCTGCCGGTCCTGCGGAAGTACGGCGTACGCCACACCGTCCTGTGGGCCCTCGGCTTCGAGGACCCGGCGCTGTGGCGCACGTTGGCGGAGGGTCAGGCCGCCGCCGGCCACTGCTCGTACCAGCGCTGGTCCGCCTCCAACTGCGCGGCAAGCGAGATCAGGAGCGGCTCGCTGCCCGCCGGGCCGAGCAGCTGCGCGCCCACCGGGAGCCCGTCGGCCACCCGCCCGGCGGGCACGTTGACGCCCGGCCAGCCGAGGACGTTCCACGTCCAGGCGTAGGGGCAGGCGGCGATCATCGCCTGGTCGGTGCGCCAGCCGCTGAGCTTCGCCAGGGTGCCGATGCGGGGCGGGGGCGTGGCGGTGGTGGGCGTGATGACCACGTCGTACGTCGAGAAGACCGCGCCGACGCGGCGGTGCAGGGCGGCCTCGGCGCGCCGGGCAAGGCGCAGCGGCGCACCGCCGAGCAGGCGGCCGAGGCGGGCGGCCTCCTTGGTGCGCGGGTCGAGCAGCCGGGGGTCGGGGACCTCACGGACCCAGTCGGTGATGCCCGCCGTGGCGCGCGGCACGAAGTCGAGGCCGATCTGGCCGTAGCGCGGGTCGGCCTCCTCGACGTCGTGCCCGAGCGCGGCCAGCCGGTCCGCGAGGACGATGACCTTGCGCCGCACCACCGGATCGAGCCGCTTGGGCGTCGCGGTGAACGGCATGCGCAGGGAGAGAGCGATCCGCAGGCGGCCCGGCTCACGGGTCGCCGCGCCGACGGCACTGATGGCGGGCGGCTTGTGCAGGTCGCCCTCGTGGTTGCCGCTCGCCGCGTCCAGGAGCAGCGCGGCGTCGGCGACGGTCCTGGCGAGCGGGCCGTTGACGGTGATGCCGTTGAAGGCCTCCGGCCACGGCCAGGTCGAGATCCGGCCGCGCTGCGGTTTGATTCCCACGAGATGCGTCCAGGCGGCCGGGATGCGCACCGAGCCCGCCCCGTCCGAGCCGAGCGCGGCAGGGACGAGCCCGGCGGCGACCGCGGCCGCCGAACCGCCGGACGACCCGCCGGGGGTGTGGCCGGTGTGCCAGGGGTTGCGGGTGTCGCCGAAGCCGGGCCCTTCGGTGAACGGCCACTGGCCCAGCTCGCAGGTGTTGGTCTTGCCGACGATCACCACGCCGGCCGCCCGCAGCCGGCGCACCGACTCCGCGTCCTCCTTCTTCGGCGGGAAGTCACCTCGGCAGCCGAAGGCAGTTGGCTCGCCCGCGATGTCGGTGTCGTCCTTCACGGCGAGCGGCACGCCGAGGAGCGGCGGAAGACCGGGGCCGCCCGCCGCCAACTCCCGGTCGGCGGCGTCCGCTTCGGCCAGCGCGGCCTCGGCGCGGACCAGCTTGAAGGCGTTGAGCACCGGCTGGGACGCCTCGATCCGGGCCAGCGTCCGCTCGGTCAGCGCACGCGAGGTCACTTCTCCGGCGGCCAGCGCACGGGCGGTGCGCTCCAGGCCGTCGGCACGGTCGGCAGTCATGTGGGGGCACCTTTGATCGGTGGGCAGGTGAACGCACGCTACCGGCCGGTAGGTCAACGCGGAACGAGAGCAGGGAAGTTCACGACGCGCACGCCACCGCCAAGCGCCCGACGTCCGCCCACAGCGCCCGGACGCCCGCCTGGGGGCGCCCCGGCACGGTCTGGAAGGATGAGCGGCGTCATGGTGCAGATACCTAATCAGCAGCCCACGCAGCAGCCCACACAGCAATCCGTGCCGAAGTCGGTGCCGAACTCGGCGTCGAACGCAGTGCCGGGCTCCGTGCCGACAAGCGCCGACGTCGCGCGTCTGGCGGGAGTCTCGCGCGCGACCGTCTCGTACGTCCTCAACAACACCAGCGCCGTCCGCATCAGCGAACCCACCCGCCGCCGCGTCCACGCGGCCGCCAAGGAACTGGGATACGTCCCGCACGCCGCGGCCCGCAGTCTGCGCGCAGGGCACACCCGGGTCGTCCTGATGCCGACTCCACAGATCCCGGCGGGCCCGCTGTTCAGCGAGTTCTTCAACGAACTGCAGTGGGCGCTCAGCCGATTCGACTACACCGTCGTGCAGTACGGCAGCCTCGGCCTGACCGGCGAGGACGCGGCCCGCGCCTGGGCGGAGCTGCGCCCCGTCGCGGTCCTCGCGCCCGACGCGTCGGCGCTCGGCGCGCGCGGCGTGAGCGTCCTGAAGCGGTCGGGCGCCAAGGCAGTGTTCACGCTCGGCCCGCAGCGCGCCGAGGGCGCGCACGCCCTGCTCATGGACCAGCGCCTGGTGGGCCGGTGCGCCGCCACGCATCTCCTGGAGCGCGGAAGGCGGCACATCGGCGTCGTGGTCCCCGAGGAGCGGGGCCTCGAACCCTTCGCACGGCCGCGCGTCGAAGGCATCCGCCGCGCGCTGCACGGCACGGACGCCACGCTGACCGAGCTGCCCCTCGCCTACACGGAGGATGCGGCGGCCCGGCTCGCGGCGGGCTGGCGCGAGCTGGGGATCGACGGAGTGTTCACGTACAACGACGAGTACGCGATGCTGCTGATGCGGGCGCTCCAGGACGAGGGGGTCGCCGTACCCGACGAGACGGCGCTCATCGGCTCCGACGACCTGATGCTCGGCAGGCTCCTGCGGCCCCGGCTCAGCACGGTCCGCATCGAGCTGCCGTCAGGACAGAAACTCGCGGAGCTGGTCGACCGGGTCGTGCGTGACCCCGGCATGGAACCCGAGGTGCACGACGTGCTCGGCGCGACGGCAGTGCACCGCGAGTCCAGCTGACCCTTTCGCTTGCGGTCGTTTCTTACTGGTCCGCTTGCGGGTCGTTCCTCACTGGTCCTGCGCCTCGGCCTTGGCCTGCTCCTCGGCGACGGACTTGCGGACCTCGTCCATGTCCAGCTTCCTGGCCTGCCCGATGACGTCCACAAGGGCCGCCTCGGGGAGCGCGCCGGGCTGCGCGAACACGGCCACCTGGTCACGGACGATCATCAGCGTGGGAATCGACTGGATGCCGAAGGCCTGCGCAAGCTCGGGCTGCGCCTCCGTGTCGACCTTCCCGAAGACCAGGTCGGGGTTGGCCTCGGCGGCCTTCTCGTAGACGGGCGCGAACGACCGGCACGGACCGCACCAGGACGCCCAGAAGTCGATCAGGACAAAGTCGTTGTCCGTGACCATCTGGTCGAAGTTCTCCTTGGTGAGCTCCACAGTCGTGCTGCTCATGGTTAGTTCCCTCTTCCTGGTATCGGGTGAAGCCGCCTTGCACAACGGCCCGGCCCGTGGACGTATTCCATCCGCGCACCGGTGCCGCTCCGCGCGCGTACCCATGTGGCCACGTCGCACACCTGGCACCACACTGGCTTTCATGACGGAATCAAAGGCGTACGACGTGGTGGTCCTGGGCGCTGGTCCCGTGGGGGAGAACGTCGCGGACCGGGTCCGTGCGGCGGGCCTGAGTGTGGCGGTGGTGGAGAGTGAACTTGTCGGGGGCGAATGCTCGTACTGGGCCTGTATGCCGAGCAAGGCGCTGCTGCGGCCCGTGATCGCCCGCTCGGACGCGCGCAAGGTGCCGGGGCTGCGGCAATCGGTGCAGGGCCCGCTGGACGCGGCCGCGGTCCTCGCGCACCGGGACGACTACGCATCCCACTGGAAGGACGACGGCCAGGTCGGCTGGCTCGACGGCATCGGAGTGGACCTCTACCGCGGCCACGGCCGCATCTCCGGCACCCGCCAGGTGACCGTCACGGACCCCGACGGGCCCCATGAGACGCTCACCGCGCGCCACGCCGTCGCGATCTGCGCCGGCACCCGCGCCGCCCTGCCCGACCTGCCGGGACTCGCGGAAGTGAAGCCCTGGACGAGCCGCGAGGCCACCAGCGCCGACCATGTGCCCGGCCGGCTCGCGGTGGTCGGCGGAGGCGTCGTCGCCGTCGAGATGGCCACGGCCTGGCAGGCGCTCGGCGCGCAGGTCACGATGCTCGTACGGGGTGAAGGGCTGCTGCCGCGCATGGAGCCGTTCGCCGGGGAGCTGGTCACCAAGGCGCTGACGGAGGCGGGCGCGCAGATCCGCACGGGCGTCTCCGTCACGGCGGTGCGGCGCGAGAACGGCACGGTCACGGCGACCCTCTCCGACGGCGGCACGGTCGAGGCCGAGGAGATCCTCTTCGCCACGGGCCGCGCCCCGCGCACCGACGACCTGGGCCTGGAGACGATCGGCCTTGAGCCGGGCTCGTGGCTGCCGGTCGACGAGAGCCTGCGGGTGCAGGGCAGCGACTGGCTCTACGCGGTGGGCGACGCCAACCACCGTGCGCTCCTCACCCACCAGGGCAAGTACCAGGCGCGCATCGCGGGCGCCGCGATCACCGCCCGAGCGCAGGGTGTCCCCCTCCTGGAGACCGACCGCTGGGGCGCCCATTCCGCGACCGCCGACCACGCGGCCGTCCCGCAGGTGGTCTTCACCGACCCCGAGGCGGCGTCGGCGGGCCTCACCCTCGCGGAGGCGGAGGCGGCTGGCCATCGCGTGCGTGCCGTCGACTACGACATCGCGGGGGTGGCGGGCGCCGGCCTCTACGCGGACGGCTACGAGGGCCGCGCCCGCATGATCGTCGACCTGGACCGGGAGATCCTGCTCGGCGTCACGTTCGTGGGCCCCGGCGTCGGCGAGCTCATCCATTCGGCGACGGTCGCGATCGCGGGCGAGGTCCCGATCGACCGCCTGTGGCATGCGGTTCCGGCGTATCCGACGGTGAGCGAGGTGTGGCTGCGGTTGCTGGAGACGTATCGCGGGTGACGGGTGCCGTGATGCCGCCGTGTGTGTGACGCGCCGAGGCCCTCGCTCCCGCGTGCTGCGGGGGCGAGGGCCTCGATACGGTCAACCAGCTCAGCTGGGTCAACTGGCTCAGCCCTTGCGGGTCTTGACCTCTTCGGTGAGGGCGGGGACGACGTCGAAGAGGTCGCCGACCACGCCGTAGTCGACGAGGTCGAAGATCGGGGCCTCGGCGTCCTTGTTGATCGCCACGATCGTCTTCGAGGTCTGCATACCGGCCCGGTGCTGGATCGCACCGGAGATACCCGAGGCGATGTACAGCTGCGGCGAGACACTCTTGCCGGTCTGGCCGACCTGGTTGGAGTGCGGATACCAGCCCGCGTCCACCGCGGCACGCGAGGCACCCACCGCCGCACCCAGCGAGTCCGCCAGCGCCTCGATGATGTGGAAGTTCTCGGCGCCGTTGACGCCACGGCCACCGGAGACCACGATCGCGGCCTCGGTCAGCTCCGGACGCCCCGTCGACTCACGCGGCGTGCGCGCGACCACCTTGGTGCCCTTGGCCTGCTCGGAGAACGACACGCTCAGGGCCTCGACCGCGCCCGCGGCCGGGGCCGGCTCCACGGCCGCGCTGTTGGGCTTGACCGTGATGACCGGGGTGCCGGTGGTGACACGGGACTTGGTGGAGTAGGAGGCGGCGAACGCGGCCTGCGTGGCCACCGGCCCCTCATCGCCCGCTTCGAGGTCGACGGCGTCGGTGATGATGCCGGACTTGATCCGCACCGCCAGACGCGCGGCGATCTCCTTGCCCTCCGCCGAGGAGGGCACCAGCACCGCGGCCGGGGAGACGGCGCTGTAGGCGGCCTGCAGGGCGTCGACCTTCGGTACGACCAGGTAGTCGGCGAACTCCGGGGCGTCGGCGGTCAGGACCTTCACCGCGCCGTGCTCGGCCAGCACCGCCGCGGTGTCGGCGGCACCCGCGCCGAGCGCGAGGGCGACGGGCTCGCCGATGCGGCGGGCCAGCGTCAAAAGCTCCAGGGTGGGCTTGCGGACGGCACCGTCCACGTGGTCGACATAGACGAGAACTTCAGCCAT
>NZ_JBFACK010000036.1:0-20857 GCF_040640795.1 Streptomyces sp. NPDC021622 | reverse complement strand
TCGGCTGTGCCTGCGGGTGTCGCGGCCACGGTGGGTCTGTTGCAGGCGTTGGGTGAGGCGGATGTGCCGCTGTGGTGCCTGACGTCGGGCGCGGTGTCGGTGGGCGCGGACGATGTGGTTGCCGGGTTCGAGCAGTCGTTGCTGTGGGGTCTGGGCCGAGTTGCCGCGTTGGAGCAGCCCGGCCGTTGGGGCGGCCTGGTCGATCTGCCCGAGGCGCAGGACGACGGGGCCGGTGATCTGCTGGCTTCGGTGCTCGCCGGGATCAGTGGCGAGGACCAGGTCGCGCTGCGCGGTGGCAAGATCCTCAGCCGCAGGCTGGTCACCGCTCCGGTGGGCAAGGCGTCCGGGAATGGTTGGTCGCCGCGTGGCACGGTGTTGGTCACCGGTGGCACCGGCGCCCTGGGCGGCCACGTGGCGCGCTGGCTGGCGATGCACGGGGCCGAACACCTGTTGCTGACCAGCAGGCGCGGACTGGACGCCGACGGCGCGGAGGAACTGCGCGCTGAGCTGACCGAGTTGGGTGCCCGGGTCACGATCGCGGCCTGCGACGCGGCCGATCGCGATGCGCTGGCGGACGTGCTTGCGTCCGTCCCCGCCGAGTTCCCGCTCACCGCCGTCGTACATGCGGCGGGCATCGAGCGTTCGGCGACCCTCGCCGACCTCGACCTTGGTGACCTCGCCGAGTTCGCCGACGTACTGACGGCGAAGGTCGACGGCGCGCGCAATCTGCACGAGCTCCTTGCCGACACGCAGTTGGACGCGTTCGTACTGTTCTCGTCCATCGCCGGAGTGTGGGGCAGCAGCGGGCAGGGCGCGTACGCGGCTGCCAACGCGTACCTCGATGCCCTCGCCGGCCACCGCAGGGCTGCGGGTCTGCCCGCCACGGCCGTCGCATGGGGCCCGTGGGGCGGTGGCGGCATGGTCGCGACCACCGAGCAGGCCACGCAGCTGCATCGCTGGGGCCTGGCGACGATGGATCCGGATGTGGCTGTCGCCGGTCTGGCCACGGCCCTCGAGCGCGGGGACGGGAACATCGTCGTCGCCGACGTCGACTGGACCCGGTTCGCGGGGACGTTCATGGCGCAGCGCCCGAGCGCCCTGCTCGGTGAACTGCCCGAGGTGCGCGCCGCGTTCGATGCCGCTCCGGGGGAGCGGGGCAGCACGTCGGCACTCGCACAGCGGCTCGCGGGCCTGGATGAGGCCGAGCAGGAGCGGCAGCTCACCGAGCTGGTCCGGTACGAGGCTGCCGCGGTGCTGGGTCACGTGTCCGGTGACGCCCTCTCGCCGACGCGTGCGTTCAAGGAGCTCGGCTTCGACTCGCTGACGGCCGTGGAGCTGCGCGCCCGGCTCCGCGAGGCCACCGGCATCGCCCTGCCCGCGACCCTGGTGTTCGACTACCCGACGGCCGCGGCCCTGGCGGCCTATCTGCGCGTCGAACTGTCCGGAGTGGACGCAACGCCCACCCCCTCCAACCCGGTTGCTGTCTCCGGCGTGACCGACGAGCCGATCGCGATCGTGTCGATGGCGTGCCGGTTCCCGGGTGGTGTGGCGAGCCCGGAGGACCTGTGGGACGTCCTGCTGTCCGGCGGGGACGCGGTGACGGAGTTCCCCACCGACCGCGGCTGGGACGTCGAGGCGTTGTACAACCCCGACCCGGACTCGGTGGGGACCACGTACCTGCGCTCCGGCGCGTTCATGTCGGACGTGAGCGGGTTCGACGCGGGCTTCTTCGGGATCTCGCCGCGCGAGGCCCTTGCCATGGACCCGCAGCAGCGACTGCTCCTTGAGACCTCCTGGGAGCTGCTCGAGCGGGCCGGGGTCGACTCGGCGTCACTGCGCGGTGAGCGCGTCGGCGTGTTCGTCGGCTCGAACGCCCAGGACTACGGCCTTGTGCTCGGTGACGCGGCCGAGGACGTGGGCGGCTATGTGGCGACCGGCAACGCGGCCAGTGTGGCCTCTGGGCGCCTGTCGTACACGTTCGGCTTCGAGGGCCCCGCGGTGACGGTGGACACGGCGTGCTCGTCGTCGCTGGTGGCCCTGCACCTTGCGGTGCAGGCACTGCGGTCCGGTGAGTGCTCGTCGGCGCTGGCCGGCGGTGTGACGGTGATGTCGACGCCGGGTGCGTTCATCGAGTTCAGCCGTCAGCGAGGACTGTCGTTGGACGGCCGGTGCAAGGCGTTTGGAGCAGGCGCCGACGGCACCAGCTGGGGTGAGGGTGTCGGCATGCTGCTCGTCGAGCGCCTTTCGGACGCCCGGCGCAACGGGCACCCGGTGCTGGCCGTCATCCGTGGTTCCGCGGTCAACCAGGACGGTGCGTCCAATGGCCTGACCGCCCCGAACGGTCCGTCGCAGCAGCGGGTCATCCGCCAGGCACTCGCCGGCGCGGGTCTCACTCCGTCCGACGTGGACGCGGTCGAGGCGCACGGCACCGGCACCAAGCTGGGCGACCCGATCGAGGCGCAGGCGCTCCTCGCCACCTACGGCCAGGACCGCCCCGCCGACCGGCCGCTGTGGCTGGGCTCGGTGAAGTCCAACATCGGTCACACGCAGGCGGCTGCCGGTGTGGCGGGTGTGATCAAGATGGTCATGGCGATGCGGCACGGCGTACTGCCGCGCACCCTGCACGCGGACGAACCGTCACCGCACGTCGACTGGTCGGCGGGCGCCGTGGAACTGCTCAGCGACCAGCGAGAGTGGCCTGCCGCGGACCGGCCGTGGCGCGCCGGCGTCTCGTCGTTCGGCTTCAGCGGTACGAACGCGCACGCCATCATCGAGCAGGCCCCGACGGTCGACCCGGCGGACCCGGCGGACCCGGCAGAAGCTCCGCAGCCGGTGCGTGACGGCGGCCTGGTGCCGTGGGTCCTTTCGGCGGGCGACGAGGGTGCGTTGCGTGGCCAGGCCGAGCGCCTGCTGTCCCTGGTGGACGAGCACGCACCGGTCGACATCGGCTACTCGCTCGCCACGTCACGGTCGGTGCTTGACCACCGCGCCGTGGTGGTGGCCGCCGACCGGTCCGAGTTCCTGGCGGCCTTGACGGCCGTGGCCGATGGCCGGACGACCGGCGCCGTGGTCGGTGGAGTCGCGGGCGAGCCCGGTCGGCTGGGTTTCCTGTTCTCGGGTCAGGGTTCGCAGAGGCTGGGGATGGGGCGTGAACTGGCGGCCCGTTTCCCGGTGTTCGCCGAGGCGCTCGACGCCGTACTGGGTGAATTCGACCCGGAGGTACGCGCGGTCCTCTTCGGTGAGGATGCCGATGCGCTGAACGAGACGGGTGTGACGCAGCCCGCGCTGTTCGCGGTCGAGGTCGCCCTCTTCCGGCTCCTTGAGTCGTGGGGTGTGCGGCCCGATGTCCTGGCCGGGCATTCGATCGGTGAGCTGGCTGCGGCCCATGTGGCTGGTGTGTGGTCGCTGTCCGATGCCGTCAAGGTGGTGTCGGCGCGAGGCGCCCTGATGCAGGCACTGCCGTCCGGTGGCGCGATGGTGGCGATCCAGGCCGCTGAGGCCGAGGTCGCATCGGATCTGCCGGAGACCGTGGGCATTGCCGCGGTCAACGGGCCGAACTCAGTGGTCGTTTCCGGAGTCACCGCTGACGTTGAAGCAGTCGCGGAGCGGTGGCGTGAGGCGGGCCGGAAGGTGTCTCGCCTGAAGGTCAGCCACGCGTTCCACTCGCCGTTGATGGATCCGATGCTCGACGAGTTCCGCCGAGTCCTTGAAGCAGTGTCGTACGAGGCGCCCGAGATCCCCATCGTGTCCACGCTGACGGGGCGTTTGGCGACTGCTGAGGAGCTGACCTCGGCGGAGTACTGGGTGCGGCATGTGCGCGGATCTGTGCGGTTCCATGACGCGGTTGTGGCGTTGTGTGAGCAGGGTGCCGAGGTGTTCGTCGAGGTCGGTCCGGGCGGGACGTTGTCCGCTCTGGGGCTTGGGAGTGTGCCCGATGCGGTGTTCCTGCCCGCGTTGCGTGCGGACAGGGGCGAGGAGACCGCGGTGGTGACCATGGTTGCCGCGCTGCACACGCGGGGCGTGACGGTCGACTGGAGCGCGTACTTCGCGGGCAGCGGCGCCCGGCGCGTGGACCTGCCGACGTACGCGTTCCAGCACCAGCGCTACTGGATGGACGCTCCGCCCGTCGTCGCCGAGGCAGCGCCGAACGCGGACGAGGCACGGTTCTGGGCCGCGGTGGACAGCGAGGAGGCGTCCGCGCTCGCGTCGTCCCTGGGCATCACCGACGACGGTGCGACCGACTCCCTCCGTGCCGTGCTGCCGTTCCTGACGTCGTGGCGACGCCGGAGCCACGAGAAGTCCACGTGGGACAAGTGGCGTTACACCGTCGGCTGGAAGTCCGTCGGTGTCCCGGCGACGACGCCGCCCTCGGGCACGTGGCTGGTCGTGGCGCCCACCGGTGACGAGCGCGCCGCCGTGCTGAGCGGACTGCTCACGGAGAGCGGCCTGTCCCTCGTCGTGGTCGAGCCCGAAGGGGCGGACTCGGCGGACCCCGCGCACCCAGCAGACCGCACGGACCGCACAGCCCTCGTCCACGCGCTGCGCTCCGGCGCCGCGCAGGTTCTCACGCGGGGAGAAGAGGTCGGCGGCGTCCTGTCGCTGCTGGCGTTCGACGAGTCGCCGCACCCCGACCACCCCGCCGTGCCGAACGGCGTGGCAGCCACCCTCGCGCTGGTCCAGGCGCTCGGCGAGGCCGACGTACAGGCCCCGCTGTGGTGCGTGACGTCGGGTGCCGTGGCGGCGGCCGCGGGTGACACGGTCGCAGGCTTCGCGCAGTCCATGGTGTGGGGTCTCGGCCGGGCCGCGGCCCTGGAACTCCCCGCCCGGTGGGGCGGGTTGGCCGACCTGCCGGAGACCGTGGACCAGCGGGTGGCCGCACGGCTGTGCGGGCTGCTCGGCGGGGCGGAGGACCAGGTCGCCGTACGCGGGTCCGGTGTCTTCGCACGTCGCCTCCGCCGGGCCGACCCGACCGATCCGGCCGCCCCGGAATCCGGCTGGACGCCGCGCGGGACGGTTCTGGTGACCGGCGGTCTCGGCGCCCTGGGTGCCAGGGTCGCCCGGTGGTCGGCGGCGCACGGCGCCGAGCACATCGTGCTGGTGAGCCGACGTGGCACCGAGGCCGATGGCGCCGCCGAGTTGGAGGCCGAGCTCGTCGAGCTGGGCGCACGCGTCACGATCGCCGCCGTCGACATCGCCGACCGGGACGGGCTCGCCGCCCTGTTCGACGGCCTGGCGGCCGCCGGAGACCAGGTCGACGCCGTCGTGCACACCGCCGGACTCAACGACAGCACCCCTGTCGGGGAGACCGACCTCGCGCGCTTCGCCGACGTGGTCGGCGCCAAGGTGGCGGGCGCCGCGCACCTGCACGAGCTGCTCGCCGACACGCCGCTCGACGCCTTCCTCTCCTACTCCTCGATCGCCGGCATCTGGGGCAGCGGCGGCCAGGTCGGCTACAGCGCGGCCAACGCCTACCTCGACGCGCTCGCCGAGCACCGCACCGCGCACGGCCTGCCGGGCACGGCTGTGGCCTGGGGGCCCTGGGGCGGCGGTGGGATGGCCGACGACGAGGCGCAGCGCCAACTCTCCCGGCGCGGCCTCCTGGCGCTGCCGCCCGAACTCGCGGTGGGCGCCATCGCCGACGCGGTCGGCGGCGCCACGGCCAGCACGGTCGTGGTGGACGTCGACTGGGAGCGGTTCGCCCCCGCGTTCACCATCGGCAGGCCGAGCCCGCTCTTCGCCGACCTGGCCGAGGCACGCGACGCGGTCGCGGGCCGGACCGCCGGAGCCGACGGTGCCGACGGTGCCGACGGGCCGGACGGATCAGGCCGGGACGGAGCCGAGCTGCGGGACCGGCTCACCGGCCTGGACAAGGCGAAGCAGGACGAACTGGTGCGCGGCCTGGTGGTGGCGCAGGCAGCCGCCGTCCTGGGGCACACCACGGCCGGCGCCGTCGACCCCGACCGGGCCTTCCGCGACCTGGGCTTCGACTCGCTGACCGCCGTGGAACTGCGCAACGGTCTCGCGGCCGCATCCGGCCTGACCCTGCCCGCGACCGTGGTCTTCGACTACCCCACCCCCGCGGCGCTCGCCGACCACCTGCTGTCCGCGGTCCTTGAACCGCACGGCGAGGCGCCCCTGACGCCGGACACCGCGCGGCCGGTCATGACCGACGAGCCGATCGCGATCGTGGCGATGACGTGCCGGTACCCCGGCGGTGTCACAAGCCCGGAGGACCTGTGGCAGGTGCTCCTGTCGGGCGGGGACGCGGTCACGGACTTCCCGGCCGACCGTGGCTGGGACCTGGAGGCGCTGTACGACCCGGACCCCGCGGGCATCGGCACGACGTACTCCCGCAGGGGCGCCTTCCTCGACCAGGTGGCGGACTTCGACGCCACCTTCTTCGGGACCTCGCCCCGTGAGGCCCTCGCCATGGACCCGCAGCAGCGACTGCTCCTGGAAACCTCCTGGGAGGCGTTCGAGCGGGCCGGAATCGACCCGAACTCGGTCCGCGGCGAGCGAGTCGGCGTGTTCGTCGGCTCGAACGTGCAGGACTACGGGCTTGTCCTCGGCGAGGCCGTCGAGGACGTGGGCGGACACGTGGCGACCGGCAGCGCGGCGAGCGTCATGTCCGGCCGCCTGTCGTACACGTTCGGCCTCGAAGGCCCGGCCGTCACGGTGGACACGGCGTGTTCGTCGTCGCTGGTGGCCCTGCACCTGGCGGCGCAGGCACTGCGGTCGGGCGAGTGCGAACTGGCCCTTGCGGGTGGCGTGACGGTGATGTCGACGCCGGGCGCGTTCATCGAGTTCAGCCGCCAGCGCGGGCTGTCCGTGGACGGCCGCTGCAAGGCGTTCTCCGACAGCGCCGACGGCACGGGCTGGGGCGAGGGCGTCGGCATGCTGATCGTGGAGCGGCTGTCCGACGCACAGCGCAACGGCCACGAAGTGCTTGCCGTCGTCCGGGGATCCGCCGTCAACCAGGACGGCGCGTCCAATGGCCTGACCGCCCCGAACGGGCCCTCGCAGCAGCGGGTCATCCGCCAGGCGCTCGCCGGAGCGGGCCTGGCACCGTCCGACGTGGACGCGGTCGAGGCACACGGCACCGGCACCACCCTCGGCGACCCGATCGAGGCGCAGGCGCTCCTTGCCACCTACGGCCAGGACCGCCCCGCCGACCGGCCGCTGTTGCTCGGGTCGGTGAAGTCCAACATCGGTCACACGCAAGCCGCCGCAGGCGTCGCGGGCGTGATCAAGATGGTCATGGCGATGCGGCACGGCGTACTGCCGCGGACGCTGCACGTCACCGAACCGTCGTCGCACGTGGACTGGTCGGCAGGAGGCATGGAACTGCTCACCGACCGGCGCGAGTGGCCTGCCGTGGACCGGCCCTGGCGCGCCGGTGTGTCGTCGTTCGGTTTCAGCGGCACGAACGCCCACACCATCATCGAGCAGGCCCCCGAGACGCCGTCCCCCGAAATCGAAGCGGGGGAGCCGGCAGAACCGACCGTCGTGCCGTGGGTCCTTTCGGCGCGAACCGCCGAAGCCCTTCGGGAACAGGCGTCCCGCCTCGGCGAGGAGATCGAGCGCGCCGACTCGGCCGTGTCGGTCGCCGACATCGCCCACTCACTGCGGTCCCGCTCGGTGTTCGACCACAGGGCCGTCGTGGTGGGCATCGACCGGCAGGAGTTCCTCGCCGGTCTCACCGCCCTGGCCGACGGCCGCGAGGCGCCGAACGTCGTGACCGGAGCGGCCGAGAACCGCGGCACCGGCACGGTGTTCGTGTTCCCCGGCCACGGCACGCAGTGGGTCGGCATGGCCCTGGAACTCCTCGACTCCTCGCCGGAGTTCCGTACACGGATGGGGGAGTGCGCCGAGGCACTCGACGAGTACGTCGACTGGTCGCTCCTCGACGCGATCCAGGACCCCGGCCTGATGGAACGTCTTGACGTCGTGCAGCCCGCGCTGTTCGCGGTGATGGTGTCCCTTGCCGCCACCTGGCGTTCCTGGGGCGTCGAGCCGAGCGCCGTACTGGGGCACTCACAGGGCGAGATCGCCGCGGCGTGCGTCGCGGGCGCCCTGTCCCTGCGGGACGCGACGCGTCTCGCCGTCCTGCGGAGCAAGGCGCTGACCGCCCTGTCCGGCCAGGGCGGCATGGTCTCGGTCGCGCTCGGCGTGGACGACGTACGGGAACTCATCGCGCGGTGGGACGGACAGCTCGCCGTCGGCGTGGTGAACGGTCCCGCGTCCGTCGTCGTCTCCGGTGACGCCGCCGCGCTGGACGAGCTGATGGAGGCCTGCACCGAGCAGGGGACATGGGCGCGGCGGGTCCAGGCGGACTACGCCCCGCACTCCCACCACGTCGAACGCGTCGAGACGGAAATCCTGGAAGGCCTCGCGGACGTGACGCCGCGCTCCGGCGACGTGCCGTACTACTCGCCGCTGACCGGCGGCTGGCTGGACACCCGTGACCTGGACGCCTCCTACTGGTACCGCAGCCTGCGGCAGACGGTGGAGTTCGCGGACTCCGTGTCCACCCTGGTGGCGGAGGGCTTCACCACCTTCGTCGAGGTCAGCCCGCACCCCGTCCTGGTGGCCGGACTCGGCGAACTGGCAGGCCCCGAAGGCCTGGTGGTCGGCTCGCTGCGGCGCGGTGACGGCGGCAAGGACCGACTCCTGAACTCGGCCGGCAGCCTGTTCGTGCGCGGCGGCCGGGTGGCCCTGCCGCTCCCCGACGCGCGGCACGTGGACCTTCCCACCTACCCCTTCCAGCGCAGCCGCTTCTGGCCCACGACGGCACACGCCGCGTCCGGCGACGTGACCTCGGCCGGCCTCGGGCGCGTGGACCATCCCCTGCTCGTCGCCGTCACCGAACTCGCGGACTCCGAGGGCCTCGTGTTCAGCGGCAGACTGTCCCTGCGCACCCACCCCTGGCTCACCGACTACCGACTCCTGGACACCGCCGTGCTCCCCGGCGCGGCCTACGTGGACCTCGCGCTGCGCGCCGGCGACCACGTCGGCTGCGCGTCCCTGGACGACCTGGTCATCGAAGCGCCCCTGGTACTGCCCGAACGGGACGGCGTCCAGATACGGCTCAGCCTCGACGGCCCTGACGCGTCCGGCGGACGGGCGTTCACCGTGGACTCCCGAGGAGACGAGGGGGGTGGCTGGACCCGCCACGCCACCGGCACCCTGACGGCCGATACACCCCCCGTCACCGACGACCTCGTCGTCTGGCCGCCGAGCGAGGCCGAACCGCTCGACGTCGACAGCCACTACGCCACCGTCGCCGCCTCCGGCCTCGACCACGGCCCCGCCTTCCAGGGCCTGCGCGCCGCCTGGCGCAAGGGCGACGAGGTGTTCGCCGACGTGGCGCTGCCGGACGGCCTCGCCGACGAGAGCTTCGGCCTGCACCCGGCTCTCCTGGACGCCGCTCTGCACGCCGTCGGGCTCGGGGTGAGCTCGGACGGGCTCCCGTTCTCGTGGTCCGGGGTGCGGCTCCTCGCGACCGGTGCGACGGAGCTGCGGGTCAGGCTGACGCCGGTCGGCGTGGACGCCGTGGCGGTGCTTGTCGCCGACGGCTCCGGCGAGGCGGTCGCCGCCGTGGACGAACTGATCCTGCGCCCCTTCTCGGCCGACCAGCTCAACGCCGCACGCTCCGCCCACCGCGACTCGCTGTTCGAGGTGAAGTGGGTGCCGATGCCGGACGCAGCTCCCGAGAGCGGCGCCTGGGCGGTCATCGGCAGCGGCACCGCCCGCATCGCCCACGCGCTCACCGCGGCCGGCGAACCGGTCGACGAGCACGCCGACCTGGCCGCACTCCTCGCCGCCGCCGACGCAGGCGCGCCCGTGCCCCGGTACGTGGCCGTGACGCCGGGCGAGGGCGCGACGAGCCCCCGCGAGGCGACCCACCACACCCTCGACCTGCTCCAGAAGTGGCTCGCGGACGACCGGTTCGCCGCGACGCAGCTCGTGTTCCTGACGAGCAGCGCGGTACCGGCAGGGCCGGACGAGGACGTGACGGACCTGGTGCGGGCTCCCGCATGGGGCCTGGTGCGGTCGGCACAGTCGGAGCACCCGGCGCGGTTCGTGCTCGTCGACGTGGACGCGAACGAGAAGTCGCTGCGCAGGCTGCCCGCCGCCGTGGCGACCGGGGAACCGCAGATCGCCGTCAGGAACGGCACCGCCACGGTGGCCAGGCTGGCGCGGCTCACCACCCCGGCCGACGCTCCCGAGCAGACGGCGTTCACCCCCGACAGCACCGTGCTGATCACCGGTGGACTCGGCGTGCTCGGCGGCGTGACCGCACGGCACCTCGTCACCCGCCACGGAGTCCGGGACCTCGTACTGACCGGAAGGCGCGGCCCGGCCACACCGGGCGCGGACGACCTGCGCCGGGAACTGGCCGAACTGGGCGCACGCGTCACGGTCGTCCGGTGCGACGTCGGAGACCGCGCCGCGGTCGCCGCGCTCCTCGCCGAGCACCCCGTGACCGCCGTCGTCCACACGGCGGGCGTCCTGGACGACAGCGTGATCGAGTCCCTCACCCCGGAGCACGTCGACGCGGTGTTCGGACCCAAGGCCGACGCCGCGCTCCACCTGCACGAGCTGACCCTGGAGAAGGACCTCACGGCATTCGTGCTGTTCTCCGCCGCCGCCGGTGTCTTCGGCGGCCCCGGCCAGGGCAACTACGCGGCCGCCAACGCGTTCCTCGACGCGCTCGCACAGCACCGCAGGGCCGCCGGGCTGCCCGCGACCTCCCTTGCCTGGGGCCTGTGGGCCGAGGCGAGCGGCATCACAGGGCACCTCGACGACGCCGACGTGCAGCGGATGGCGAGGGGCGGCATGACCCCGCTGTCCTCCGCCGAAGGCATGGCGCTGTTCGACGCCGCGCACACGACCGGCACCGCGACCGCGGTGCCCGCCGCGATCGACCTGGCCGCGCTGCGGGCCCACCCGGAACAGGTACGGCCGCTGCTGCGCGGCCTGGTTCCGACGCCCGCCCGCCGGTCCGCACGGTCCGGCGACGGCGGCCCCGGCGAGGTCCCGCTCGCCCAGCGGCTCGCAGGACTCACCGAAGCGGAGCAGGACCGGGCCCTCGTACAGCTCGTCCGCACCCACACCGCGGCCGTGCTCGGCTTCCCCGGACCGGAGGCCGTCGAGGCGGACCGTGCCTTCAAGGAACTCGGCTTCGACTCGCTCACGGCCGTGGAACTGCGCAACAGGCTCGATGCCGAGGTCGACTCACGACTGCCCGCCACCCTGGTGTTCGACCATCCGAACCCGGCGGCCCTCGCGGCCCACCTGCGCACGACGGTGCTCGCCGGCGACGGCACACCCGCCGCCGCGGTGCTCAGCGAGCTGAACAAGCTGACGGTCACCATCTCCAAGCTCGACCCGAACGACGTCCTGGCCGGGGACATCCGGCTGCGGCTCCGGTCGCTCCTGTCCACGTGGGACGAGGGCGAACCCGAGGCCGCGGCGGACGACTTGACCGCGGCAACGCTCGACGACGTCTTCGACATCATCGACGACGAACTCGGAAAGTCCTGACCAGCGGTTACGGACTCTGACCAACCTGACAAGCCGGTACGGACTCTCATCAACACGGGGTACGGGCTCTCACCCAGAGGGGTATCAAGCACATGTCGAACGACGACAAGGTCCTCGACTATCTGAAGCGCCTGACCGCGGACCTGCGGCAGACCAAGCAACGTCTCCGTGAGGTCGAGGAGAAGGACAGCGAGCCGATCGCGATCGTCGGCATGAGCTGTCGCTTCCCCGGCGGGGTCGAGTCGCCCGAGGACCTGTGGCGTCTTGTCGAGTCCGGTGCGGACGCGGTGGCCGGCTTCCCCGCCGACCGCGGCTGGGACCTGGAGTCGCTGTACGACGAGGACCCCGACCACACGGGCACCACCTACGCCCGCGAAGGCGGGTTCCTGTACGGCGCGACGGAGTTCGACCCCGGCTTCTTCGGGATCTCGCCGCGTGAGGCCGCGGCGATGGACCCGCAGCAGCGCCTGCTCCTCGAGACCTCCTGGGAGGCGTTCGAGCGGGCGGGCATCGACCCGAACTCGCTGCGCGGCAGCCGGTCGGGCGTGTTCGTCGGCACCAACGGCCAGGACTACGCGGCGCTGCTGATGGCCGCGCAGGAGGAAGTCGAGGGCTACGCGGGCACGGGCATCTCGGCGAGCGTCATCTCCGGCCGCCTGTCGTACACGTTCGGTCTTGAGGGCCCGGCGCTGACGGTCGACACGGCGTGCTCGTCGTCGCTGGTCGCCCTGCACCTCGCGGTGCAGGCATTACACAAGGGCGAGTGCGAGCTGGCCCTTGTCGGCGGTGTGACGGTGATGTCGACGCCGGGCTCCTTCATCGAGTTCAGCCGCCAGCGGGGTCTCGCCCCGGACGGCCGCGTCAAGGCGTTCGCCGACGCCGCCGACGGCACCGGCTGGGGCGAGGGCGTCGGCATGCTGCTCGTGGAGCGCCTGTCCGATGCCCGGCGCAACGGCCACCAGGTGCTCGCGGTGGTCCGCGGCTCTGCGGTCAACCAGGACGGTGCGTCCAACGGCCTGACCGCTCCGAACGGCCCGTCGCAGCAGCGCGTCATCCGCCAGGCGCTGGCAAGCGCGGGCCTGACTCCGGCCGACGTGGACGCCATGGAGGCGCACGGCACCGGTACGAAGCTGGGTGACCCGATCGAGGCGCAGGCGCTCCTCGCCACCTACGGCCAGGACCGCCCCGCCGACCGGCCGCTGTGGCTCGGTTCGGTGAAGTCGAACATCGGTCACACGCAGGCGGCTGCCGGTGTGGCGGGCGTGATCAAGATGGTCATGTCGATGCGGCACGGCGTGCTGCCGAAGACGCTGCACGTGGACAAGCCGTCGTCGCATGTGGACTGGTCCGCGGGTGCGGTGGAACTCCTGACGGAGACCCGGTCGTGGCCTTCGACGGGGCAGCCGTGGCGGGCGGGTGTGTCGTCGTTCGGCGTGAGCGGCACGAACGCGCACACCATCATCGAGCAGGCACCGGAGGCTGAGCAGTCCCCGGAAGCCGACCAGTCCTCGGGAGCCGAGGAGTCGACACCCGGTGCTGGGGCGTCCGTTCCGGTCGAACTGGCGCCGTGGGTGCTGTCGGCGCGGAGCGCCGATGCGTTGCGGGAGCAGGCGGTGCGGCTGCTCGCGGGTGTGCTCGGTCTGGACCCCGTGGATGTCGGGTACTCCCTCGCGACGACGCGGGCGTCGCTTGAGCAGCGCGCGGTCGTCATCGCGGATGACGCGGAGACCCGGCTGACAGCTCTGACCGCGCTGGCCGAGGGCAGGCAGGCGGCGGGAGTGGTGACGGGTTCCGTTGCCGGCGGCCTGCTGGGTTTTCTGTTCTCGGGTCAAGGGTCGCAGCGGCTCGGGATGGGGCGCGAACTGGCGGCCCGTTTCCCGGTGTTCGCTGAGTCTCTGAATGCCGTGCTGGCGGAGTTCGGGCCTGAGGTCCGTGAGGTGTTGTTCGGTGAGGATGCTGATGCGCTGAATGAGACGGGGGTGACGCAGCCTGCGCTTTTCGCGGTGGAGGTGGCGTTGTTCCGTCTCCTTGAGTCGTGGGGTGTGCGGCCGGATGTGCTGGCCGGGCATTCGATCGGTGAGCTGGCTGCTGCGCATGTGGCCGGTGTCTGGTCGCTGTCCGATGCCGTGAAGGTGGTGTCGGCGCGTGGTGCGTTGATGCAGGCGCTGCCGTCTGGTGGCGCGATGGTGGCGATCCAGGCCGCTGAGGCCGAGGTCGCATCGGACCTGTCGGAGACCGTCGGGATTGCTGCGGTCAACGGGCCGTCGTCGGTGGTGATTTCGGGTGTGTCCGCTGATGTGGAGGCGGTGGCTGAGCGTTGGCGTGAGGCGGGGCGCAAGGTGTCCCGGCTGCGGGTGAGCCATGCGTTCCACTCGCCGTTGATGGACCCGATGCTCGACGAGTTCCGCCGGGTGCTTGAGGGCGTGTCGTACGAGGCGCCTGCGATCCCCGTGGTGTCGACGCTGACGGGCCGGTTGGCGACTGCTGAGGAGCTGACCTCGGCGGAGTACTGGGTGCGGCATGTGCGTGAGTCGGTGCGGTTCGCCGATGCCGTCGGGGCTCTGGTTGCCGAGGGTGTGGGTACGTTCGTCGAGGTCGGACCCGGCGGCACGCTGTCGGCGCTGGGCCAAGAGTCCGCGCCGGACGCCGAGTTCGTCCCGGTTTTGCGCAACGACCGCCCGGAGCAGGCGGCACTGACCTCCGCGATCGCGGAAGCGCACGTACGGGGCGTTCGCGTGGACTGGGCCGCCTACTTCGAGGGCAGCGGGGCGCAGCGCGTCGATCTGCCGACGTACGCGTTCCAGCGCGAGCGCTTCTGGTTGGACGTGCTGCCCGGGGTCGGCGATGTCGCGGCGGCCGGACTGGGTTCGGCGGACCATCCGTTGTTGGGTGCTGCTGTCACGGTGGGTGGCACGGACGGCGTGCTGCTGACTGGGCGGTTGTCGGTTCAGTCGCATCCGTGGCTGGCTGATTATGTGGTGCAGGGTTCGGTGCTGTTGCCGGGTACTGCGTTCGTCGAGCTGGCGGTGCGTGCGGGGGATCAGGTCGGGTGTGACCTGGTGGAGGAGTTGGCGTTGGAGGCGCCGCTTGTTCTGCCCGAGCGCGGTTCGGTGCGGGTGCAGGTGTGGGTCGGGGCCGAGGACTCGTCGGGCCGGCGTGAGCTGAGCTTCCACTCCAGTGTGGGTGACACTGACGACGGCCGTGCGTGGACCCGGCATGCCACGGGTGTGCTGGGGGCAGGCGGCCGTTCCGGTGGGGTTCCGCTGGCCGAATGGCCGCCGGCGGGTGCGGAGGTCGTGGACCTGGAGGGGTTCTACGGCGGGTTGGCGGAGCTGGGCTTGGGTTATGGCCCGGTGTTCCAGGGGTTGCGGTCGGCTTGGCGCAAGGGCGATGAGGTGTTCGCCGAGGTTGAGCTGCCTGAGGGTGTGAAGGCTGAGGGGTTCGGTCTGCACCCGGCGCTGTTGGACGCGGCGCTGCACACGGTTGGCCTGACTGACGGCGATGTTGATGGCTTGCCGTTCTCGTGGTCGGGTGTGCGGCTGCACGCCTCGGGCGCGACGGCGCTGCGGGTGCGGTTGGCACCTGCGGGGTCCGATGGAGTGTCGTTGGTCGTGGCGGATGGGGCGGGTGCCCCGGTCGCGAGCGTGGACTCGCTGGTGCTCCGTCCCGTGGCGCTTGAAGAGTTCGCCGGTGACGGTCACGACGATGCGCTGTTCGGCGTCGAGTGGGTGTCGGTGCCCCTGGCCGGTGACGTTGTTCCGACGGTCGAGTGGACCCACCTGGAGATGCTGGCTGGGGCGGCGGAGCTGCCTGACTTCGTTGTTCTGCCGTGCCCGGTCACTTCCGGGTCCGACCCGGTGGCCGGTGTGCATGAGGCGGCGCACTGGGCGCTGAATGTGGTCCAGTCCTGGCTTGATGACGGGCGGTTCGACGCGTCGCGTCTGGTCATCGTGACCCGTGGCGCGATCGCTGCTACGGCCGATGACGACGTACGGGATGTCGCTCAGGCGGCGGTGTGGGGTCTGGTGCGGTCCGCTCAGTCGGAGAACCCGGACCGGATCGTGCTGGTCGACCTCGACGACGAGGCGGCCTCGCGCGACATGATGCCGTCCGCGCTGGCCACGGGTGAGCCGCAGTTGGCGGTGCGTTCGGGCGCTGTCAGTGCCCCGCGCCTGGCCAGGGCTCGGCAGTCCGTGGTGGATGACCCCGGCTTTGGTGCCGGTGCGGTGCTGATCACTGGCGCCACGGGCACGCTGGGTGGCCTGGTGGCCCGGCACCTGGTCGCCGAGCGAGATGTGCGCAACCTGCTCCTGGTGAGCAGGCGTGGCGCCGCGGCCGAGGGCGCCGAGGAACTGCGTGATGAACTCACCGCGCAGGGCGCCGAGGTGGCGTTCGCGGCGTGTGACGTCTCGGATCGGGATGCGGTGGCAGCGCTGCTGGCCGAGCACGAGGTCTCTGCCGTGGTGCATACGGCGGGTGTGCTGGACGACGGCACGATCGGTTCACTGACCGCCGAGCGAATCGACACCGTGTTCCGGCCGAAGGTCGACGCGGCCTGGCACCTGCACGAGCTGACCCGCGACATGGACCTGTCCGCATTCGTGATGTTCTCGTCCGCCGCCGGTGTGTTCGGTGGCGCGGGGCAGGGCAACTATGCGGCGGCCAACGCGTTCCTGGACGCGCTCGCCCAGCACCGTCGGGTGGCCGGGCTGTCCGCCACGTCGTTGGCGTGGGGCCTGTGGGCTGATGCGGATGGCATGGCCGGCAGCCTCGATGAGACTGATGTGCGGCGGATAACCAGTGGCGGCGCGATACCGATCGGCGCGGCTGAGGGCTTGGCGCTGTTCGACGCGGCGGGTTCCACGGGGCGTGCCGCGCTGGTGCCGATCCCTCTGGATCTGCCGGTGTTGCGTCGGCAGGCGCGTTCCCACCCCGTGCCGTACCTCATGCGCGGCCTGGTGCGGGGCAGTGCACGTAGGGCTGTTGAGTCCGGCCTTGTTGTTGCCGGGTCGGCGCTGGGGCAGTCGCTGGCGGTGCTGCCCGTCGCGGAGCGGGAGAAGGTGCTGCTGGACCTCGTGCTCGGGCACGTGGCGATGGTGCTTGGTCACAGCTCGGCGCAGGCCGTCGCGCCTGAGCGGGCGTTCAAGGAACTGGGCTTCGACTCGCTCAGCTCTGTCGAGCTGCGGAACCGGTTGAATGCGGCGACCGAGTTGGCGTTGCCGGCCACGCTGGTCTTCGACCATCCGACTCCTGCCGCGCTCGCGGCGCATCTTGGCGCCGAGTTGCTGGGTGGGGTGGTCGATGTCGTGGCCAACGAGCCCGTTGCGATGGTGACCGATGAGCCGATCGTGATCGTCGGCATGAGCTGCCGCTTCCCCGGCGGTGTCGAGTCGCCCGAGGACCTGTGGCGCTTGGTGGCCGGGGGAGGGGACGCGGTGTCGCCGTTCCCGACGGACCGCGGCTGGGACATCGACTCGCTCTACGACCCCGACCCCGAGCAGTCGGGCACCACGTACAGCCGCATGGGCGCCTTCCTGGACGATGTCGCGGACTTCGACCCGGCGTTCTTCGGGATCTCGCCGCGTGAGGCCGCGGCGATGGACCCGCAGCAGCGGCTGCTTCTTGAGACGTCCTGGGAGGCGTTCGAGCGGGCGGGCATCGACCCGAACTCGCTGCGTGGCGGCCGTTCCGGTGTCTTCGTCGGAACGAACGGCCAGGACTACGCGGCGTTGTTGATGGCCGCACAGAAGGAAGTCGAGGGTTACGCGGGCACCGGCATCTCGGCGAGCGTCATCTCCGGCCGCCTGTCGTACACGTACGGCTTTGAGGGCCCTGCGGTGACGGTGGACACGGCGTGCTCGTCATCGTTGGTGGCGCTGCACCTGGCGGTCAACGCGCTGCACAAGGGCGAGTGCGAACTGGCGCTGGTCGGTGGCGTGTCGGTGATGTCGACGCCGGGCTCCTTCATCGAGTTCAGCCGTCAGCGGGGCCTCGCCGCGGACGGCCGCGTCAAGGCGTTCGCTGATGCCGCCGACGGTACTGGCTGGGGTGAGGGTGTCGGCATGCTGCTCGTGGAGCGTCTTTCGGATGCTCAGCGCAACGGCCATCAGGTGCTGGCCGTCGTACGGGGATCCGCCGTCAACCAGGACGGTGCGTCGAACGGTCTGACCGCGCCGAACGGCCCGTCGCAGCAGCGCGTGATCCGCCAGGCACTCGCCAGCGCGGGCCTGGAGTCGGTCGACGTGGACGCCATGGAGGCGCACGGCACCGGCACCACGCTCGGCGACCCGATCGAGGCCCAGGCGCTCCTCGCGACGTACGGCCAGGACCGCCCCGGCGACCGGCCGCTGTGGCTCGGTTCGGTGAAGTCCAACATCGGTCACACGCAGGCGGCTGCCGGTGTGGCGGGTGTGATCAAGATGGTCATGGCGATGCAGCACGGAGTGCTGCCGCAGACGTTGCATGTGGACGAGCCGACCTCGCAGGTCGACTGGTCGGTCGGTGACGTCGAGCTTCTCACCGAGGCCCGCCCCTGGCCGGAGACCGACCGGCCGCGCCGGTTCGGTGTGTCGTCGTTCGGATTCAGCGGCACGAACGCGCACACCATCATCGAGCAGGCCCCGGAGGTCGAGGAGTCGACTCCCGCTGTGGCTTCTGTGCCGGTCGGCCTGGTGCCGTGGGTGCTGTCGGCGCGGAGTACCGAGGCGCTGCGGGAGCAGGCGGCACGGCTGGTCTCGGGCACGGTTGATCTGAACCCTGTGGACGTCGGCTTCTCCCTCGCGACGACGCGGGCGTCGCTTGAGCAGCGTGCGGTCGTCATCGCTGACGACACGGAGACCCGGCTGACAGCTCTGACCGCGCTGGCCGAGGGCAGGCAGGCGGCGGGAGTGGTGACGAGTTCCGCAGTCACCGGCCTGCTGGGTTTCCTGTTCTCGGGTCAGGGGTCGCAGCGGCTGGGGATGGGGCGTGAACTGGCTTCCCGTTTCCCGGTGTTCGCTGATGCTCTGGATGCTGTGCTTGCGGAGTTTGGGCCTGAGGTCCGTGAGGTGTTGTTGGGTGAGGATGCTGATGCGCTGAATGAGACGGGTGTGACGCAGCCTGCGCTGTTCGCGGTCGAGGTGGCGTTGTTCCGGCTGCTTGAGTCGTGGGGTGTGCGGCCGGATGTGCTGGCGGGGCATTCGATCGGTGAGCTGGCTGCCGCGCATGTGGCTGGTGTGTGGTCGTTGTCTGACGCGGTCAAGGTGGTGTCGGCGCGCGGTGCGCTGATGCAGGCGTTGCCGTCTGGTGGCGCGATGGTGGCGATCCAGGCCACCGAGGCCGAGGTCGCGTCGGACCTGTCGGAGACCGTCGGGATTGCCGCGGTCAACGGGCCGTCGTCGGTGGTGATTTCAGGTGTAGCCGCTGATGTGGAGGCGGTTGCTGAGCGGTGGCGTGAGGCGGGGCGCAAGGTGTCCCGGCTGAAGGTCAGTCACGCGTTCCACTCGCCGTTGATGGATCCGATGCTCGACGAGTTCCGCCGGGTGCTGGAAGCAGTGTCGTACGAGGCGCCGTCGATTCCGATCGTGTCCACGCTGACGGGGCGTTTGGCGACTGCTGAGGAGCTGACCTCGGCGGAGTACTGGGTGCGGCATGTGCGCGGATCTGTGCGGTTCCATGACGCGGTTGTGGCGCTGTGTGAGCAGGGTGCCGAGGTGTTCGTCGAGGTCGGTCCGGGTGGGACGTTGTCCGCTCTGGGTCTTGGGAGTGTGCCCGATGCGGTGTTCCTGCCCGCGTTGCGTGCGGACAGGGGCGAGGAGACCGCGGTGGTGACCACGGTTGCCGCGCTGCACACGCGGGGCGTGACGGTCGACTGGAGCGCGTACTTCGCGGGCAGCGGCGCCCGGCGCGTGGATCTGCCGACGTACGCGTTCCAGCACCAGCGCTACTGGCTGGATGTATCGCCCGAGGATCGAAGCCAGGGGCTGTCGCTGGCGGAGACGCGGTTCTGGGAGGTCGTCGAAGACGGTGACCTCGCTGATGTAGCCCGTACGTTGGATGTGTCGTCGGATGCTCCGCTGAGTGCGGTGCTGCCGAGGCTTTCCGCGTGGCGCAAGGAGCAGTTGGGGCGCTCCACGGTGGAGGGCTGGCGATATCGGGTCGAGTGGCGGTCGGTGGCCGCCGGTAGTCGGGAGTTGGGCGGTGCCTGGCTGGTCGTTGCGCCGGCCGGTGAGGAGCGCGCCGAGTGGGTCGGCGGCGCGCTGACCCGGAATGGCGCGGACGACGTACACGTCCTGCATGTTGACCCGGAAGTGGCCGACTGGGCGGAGCAGTTGGCTGGTCTGTCGGCTCTGAGCGGCGTGGTGTCGCTGCTTGGGCTCGCTGATGCGGGCGATTCGGCTGTGCCTGCGGGTGTCGCGGCCACGGTGGGTCTGTTGCAGGCGTTGGGTGAGGCGGATGTGCCGCTGTGGTGCCTGACGTCGGGCGCGGTCTCGGTGGGCGAGCGCGAGGGTGTTGCCGGGTTCGAGCAGTCGATGCTGTGGGGCCTTGGCCGAGTTGCCGCGTTGGAGCAGCCCGGCCGCTGGGGCGGCCTGGTCGATCTGCCCGAGGCGCAGGACGACGGGGCCGGTGATCTGCTGGCTTCGGTCCTCGCCGGGACCAGCGGCGAGGACCAGGTCGCGCTGCGCAGTGGTGAGGTTCTGGGGCGCAGGCTGGTGCCCGCGCCCCTGGACAAGGCCTCCGGGGCGGGCTGGTCGCCGCGTGGGACGGTCCTGGTCACAGGTGGTACCGGTGCGCTCGGTGCGCACGTCGCCAGGTGGCTGGTGGCGAAGGGTGCCGAGCACCTGCTGTTGACCAACAGGCGTGGACTGGACGCCGACGGCGCGCAGGAGCTGTGTGCGGAACTGACCGAGTTGGGTGCTCGGGTCACGATCGCGGCCTGCGACGTCGCCGACCGAAACGCCCTTGCGGATGTGCTGGCGTCGGTTCCTGCCGAGTTCCCGCTCACTGCGGTCGTGCATGCGGCGGGTATCGAGCGGTCGGGCGTTCTTGCCGACCTTGATCCGGCTGATCTCGGCGAGTTCGCTGATGTGTTGTCGGCCAAGGTGGATGGTGCGCGCAACCTCCACGAGCTGCTGGGTGACCGGCAGTTGGACGCGTTCGTGTTGTTCTCGTCCATCGCTGGCGTGTGGGGCAGCGGCGGGCAGGGAGCGTATGCGGCTGCCAACGCCTACCTGGACGCCCTTGCCGGCCACCGCAGGGCGGCGGGTTTGCCTGCGACGGCGGTTGCGTGGGGTCCGTGGGGTGGTGGCGGCATGGTCGCCGGTGCCGGTGG
>NZ_JBFACK010000035.1:0-24165 GCF_040640795.1 Streptomyces sp. NPDC021622 | reverse complement strand
TCCACCTGCGCCACCGACAAACTCGCCACACCCACATGCGACACCGCCACACCCTTCGGCCGCCCCGTCGACCCCGACGTATAAATCACGTAGGCGGGGTGGGTCGGGCTCAGGGGCGTGGTCCGGTCGTCGTCCGTGAGATCGCGGTCGGTCCCGGAGGTGTCGGAGCCGCCGGAGCCATCGGAGAGCGTCACTTCGTCGACCGTCAGGTGGGGGATGCCGAGGCCCTCGGCGTCCACGCCGCCCGCGATGAGGGCGCACATCGGCTGTGCGTCGTCGAGCATGTAGCGCACGCGCTCGGCCGGGTAGTCAGGGTCCACCGGCAGGTAGGCGCCGCCGGCCTTCATGACAGCGAGGGCCGCGATCACGAACTCCGGCGAGCGGCGCATCCGTACCGCGACGAGACTTTCGGGGCCTACGCCGAAGGCCACCAGGCGGTGTGCGAGACGGTTGGCGCGCTGGTTCAACTCGGCGTAGGTGAGGACGAGTTCGCCTGCTATGAGGGCGGGGTTCTGCGGGGCGGCGCCGACCCGTGCCTCGAAGAGGTCCGGGAAGGTCCGCGGCCGGACGTCGGGGCGGGCCGTGTCGTTCCACACCTCCAGGATCCGGTGGCGCTCCTCGGGGGACAGCGCGTCGGCGCGGGCGACCGGCTCCTGTCCGGGGGTTGTGGTGACCCAGTCCAGGATGCGCTGGAAGCGTCGTGCGTTCTCGTGGTGCGCGCTCTCCTCGTAGAGCTCGGGGTCGACGTCGAAGGCCAGCTGGATGCTGCCGTCCGCGGACCTGTCATAGACGGCGATGGACATGTCGTCGAACGGGCCGTTGGCGACGTTGTGGGCGGCGGTCGGGAGGCCACCGAAGTCGATCTTGTAGTCGAACGGCATGATGTTGACGGACAGGGAGTAGAGCGCCTCACCGTGGGCCAGCCGCAGGTCACGGCGGATGTCCTCGTAGCGGTAGCGCTGGTGGCGCAGTGCCTCCCAGACGCGGACGGAGCTCTGGTCCACGAGTTCCTGGAGTGTCATGCCCGGCCGTACGGTCATGCGCACGGGCAGGACGTTCGACATCATCGCGGGGACGTCGTGCTGGATGCCGGCGGCGCGTCCCAGCGCGGGCAGGCCGACGGTGACGTCCTGTTCGCCGGTGGTGTGGCTGAGGAAGAGGGCGGTCGCCGCGACCACGAGTCCGGGCAGACTGGTGGCGAGAGTGCCGGCCGCCGCCCTGAGGCGCTCGGCGTCTACTGGGGCAATCTCCTGGACCTCACGGCGGAACTCCCGTGCCACGCCCGGGGTGCGCTGCCCGCTGAGGCTCGCGGGCTCGGGGCGGTCGGCGAGGGTGTCGAGCCAGAATGCCCGGTCCGCCGCGAACTCCTCGGACGCGCGGTACGCGGCGTCGGCGTCCAGGAGGACGCTGAGCGGCGCGAGAGGGGTGCCCTCCTCGTGGCTTGCCCCGGCGAGCGCGGTGTAGATCCGAGCGACGCGGGCGGCGATCATCCGGGCGCTGAATCCGTCGATCGCGATGTGGTGGTAGCCCTGGTACCAGTAGAAGCGGTCGTCCCCGAGCTTGAACAGGGCGTAGCTGAAGAGGGGCTCGGCGCCCAGGTCGCGGAGCCTGCCCATGTCCGCGCGCATCCACTTCACCGCATGGCGGTGGGGGTCTTCCTCCGTGCTGAGGTCGAAGATCCGCAGCGCGTCGTCGGCCGACGGCTCGGCGGCCGTCGGCTCGAGGTACTGGCAGGGGCCGTCGTTGCCCTCGGAGAACCTCAGGTGGAGTGTCTGCGCCTCGGCGACGGTGCGGCGCACCGCCTCGGTGAAGAGTGTGATGTCGAGAGCGCCGTGGATCTCCAGGTACTCACCCGCGTTGAAGTTGGCGTTCGCCGGGTCCAACTGCTGGGCGTACCAGATACCGCGCTGCCCCGCCATGAGGTCGAAACGATCGGCACGGCGATCCAACATTTCACACTCCAAATCGAGAAGGGCTTCAGGCAGGTTCAGGAAGAGATTCAGGGAGGTTCGGGGAGCGGACCGTCGGGTCGCGTCAGCGTCCGCGCCAGACCGGCTCGCGCTTCTCCGCGAACGCCTGGGGGCCCTCGATGGCGTCGGTGCTGCGCATGCGGCGTTCCTCCCACACGTAGCGGGTCGCGAAGGCCTGCTCGAGGGGGAGGTCGACGGAGCGCAGCACGGACTCCTTGATCGCTCTGACGGACAGCGGGGCGGCGCGGACCAGGTCGTCCGTCCAGCCGGCGACGCACGCATCGAGGTCCGCCGCGCTCACGACGTCGTTGACCAGGCCGAACTGCTGTGCCTTGGTCGCGCTCAGGCGGCGCCCTGTGAGCAGGTGGCCCATGGCGGCTTTCAGGGGCAGTTGACGGGCCAGCCGGAAGGCGCCGCCCGCACCGGGGATCAGGCCGAGCCTGACCTCCGGCAGGGCGAAGACCGCCTGGTCGGACGCGACGACGATGTCGCAGGCCAGGGCGAGTTCGAAGCCGCCGCCCAGCGCGTATCCGTTGACGCGGGCGAGGATCGGTTTGGAGAGCGTGAAGCGTTCGGTGAGCCGGGGCCAGCCGGGCTGGCCCCGGCTGCCGAAGGTGGTGGGCGGGGTGCCCTCCTCGCCGAGCCGCGCGCGTTCGCGCAGGTCCTGACCCACGGAGAAGGACCGGTCGCCCGCCCCGGTGAGGACGGCGACCCGGATGTCGTCGTCCGCCTCCACGTCGTCCCAGATCGCGGCGAGTTCCTCGTGCATCCGCAGATCCATCGCGTTGAGCACGTCCGGGCGGTCCAGGGTGACGTGGGCGACGTGGTCCTTCGTCTCGTATCGCACGCGCGGCTTGTCGTCGGTCTCACTCATTGCGGTCTGTCTCGTTGCGGTCTGTCTCATTGCGGACTGTCCCTGCCGTTCCCGTCTGCGTTCGCGTTCTCGGTGGCTCGGGCCCTGGCCTCCTGGAAGCGGCCGACCTTCCCGATGACGTCCTCGCTGTAGAGGCGCAACGCCTGCTGGAGCGCGAACTCGGCCATGTATCTGCGGAATTCCTCGGGTGCCTCCTCGGCGTGGTTGAGCATGCGCCGGTTCGGGACGACCGCCGGGCCGCTGAGGCGGTGCACGGTGCGCTCGATGGCCGCGTCGATGTCGTGCGGGTCTGCGACCTCGTCGATCAGGAGTCGGGCGTCCGGTTCCTTCGCCCAGATCCGGCGGCCTTGGAGGATGATCTGGCGGGCGGCGCGCGGGCCGACGGAGCGGGTGAGCCGGAAGTTGGCGGCGCCGGGCACGATGCCTTCCTGCGCAGCCGGGAGGCTGAGGTAGGCGTCGGACGCGGCGATCACGTGGTCGAACAGGAAGAGGAGTTGGGCCCCGCCGCCGATGGCGAAGGCGTCGACGGCGGCGATCCACGGCTTCTGGACGGTGCCGGGCTGCCAGGCGGGGGCCTGGTCGTCGCGTATACCGCGTACGAGCTTGCTGAGATAGCCGAGTTCGCGGCGGAGCAGAAAGTCGACGAGAGAGATGTCGCCCGCGTGCAGGCTCTTGAGGTTGATGCCGGCGCTGAAGACGCGCTTGCCCCGGTAGCGGGGGTGGCTCATCTCGCCGCCGCGCAGGACACCGACACGGACGTCCGGGTCGAGCAGGGCGAGGTCGACGGCGGTCTCCATGTCGTCGACCTGTTGGTTGTCCTCGGCGTTGAGGCGGTCGTGCCCGCACATCGTGAGGTGGGCGGCTCCCGCACTCCGCTCGACGGTCACGGAGCCGAGTTCGGCACGTCCGGTGCGGAGGAACTCCGGCAGCAGTTCCAGGGCGCGCGGGGTGGGCCGGAGCATCGAGTCGAGCAGATGGGGTCCGGCCAGCGGTGAGCGCAGGATCCTGCCGAGGAAGATGCCCTGGTCGATCTCATGGCCTTCCTTGCCGGACTGGGGCAGGGACCGCTCATGGTCGAGCTGGGCATCGGTGGGCACCAGGCCGGGGAAGGCGAGCGCCGCCGCGGCCACGAGTTCCGCGAGGCGCAGGGGGGCCTGGCGTTGCTCGGTGAGGTGGTCGTAGACGGCGTCGGCGTGGGCGTCCAGGAAACGGGCGCGCAGGGTGCGGGCGGTGTCCTTCGCCGTGTCGGCGGCCTCGCGCTGGGCCGCGGTGCGCCGTTCGGGTTCGGGCAGGGCGGCCAGCTGCTTCTCCGCGAGCGCGAGGGGTTCGGCGGTCGTGTGCCAGGCCTGTACGACGTCCGCGTGCGCGGTGGGCGCCGTCACGACGAGGCTCCGGCGGCCGAGTGCCGCAACTGGCGGTCGCAGGCGGCGAGATGAGAGCCGAGCGCCTCCTCGAAGCTGGTGGTGGCCGCGTCGAACATCAGCTGTCGCCTGATGGCGAGCTCCGGTCGCGACAGGGTGTCGAGGAGTTCCGGTGACTGGGCAAGCACCGTGCGGGGTTCGTCGGCGAGTTGGTCCACCAGGTGCAGGTCGAGCGCCTCGTCGGCCTCGATGGCGATGCCGAACAGGACGGCACGGCGCACGCGGGCGACGCCGGCCTGCTGGGAGAGCCGGTACACGGCCATGCCGGGCCAGGTCGCCCCGTCGGACACGGGGACGACGAGGCGCACGGTGGGCTCGGCGATGCGGTAGTCGGTGGCGAGGAGCGCGTCCAGGGCGGGGCCGCCGCAGTCGCCGGAGGCGACGGCGACCGTGGTCATGGAGAGGCGTTCCAGGCGGCGCAGGGCGCGTTCCCACTTGTTCACCAGCGGAACGCTCATCGTGCGGGACCAGGAGTCGTCGGGCGCGCCCGACACATGGATGGTGACGATGCCGGGGCCGCCGCGGTCCTCGGCCCGGTCGCAGACGGCGGCCAGTGCGGCGATCGTCTCGGGTGACCATGGCTGGGACCCGTCGATCCCGATCGCGAGGTCGTCGTCGATTCCTGCGGTCGCGCTGTTGGTGAACACCTTGCTCGTGACCCCTCTTACTCGCTGTGGCATTACCACTGGATGAGCGCTGTCTCGATCGTCGAACCCGGTCCCATGGTCATCAGGACGCCGTACTCGCCAGGGTTCACGACGTCCTCCGCGAGCAGCCGCTCGTAGGAGAAGAGGAACGAGCCGCTGGAGAGATTTCCGTAGTCCCGCAGGACGCCGGTGGTGTGCCGCACGTCGTGCCGGGTCAGGCCGAGGTTGACCATGACCGCATCGATGACCTTCTTGCCGCCGGAGTGCACCAGCCAGTGGCTGATGTCGCTGCGGCGCAGGCCGGTTCCGGCGAGGAGGCGGTCGGTGACGAGTTCCGCGTGCGCGCCGACGACGTAGGGGATGTGCGGGTCGAGGTAGAAGCTGAACCTGTTCTGCTCGCGGTCCCAGTCGTAGCGCATGGCGTCGAGGGCGTCGGTGATGACGCAGCTCGCGAACTTCAGTACGCGCGGCGCCTGTTGGGCGCGCACCGGCTCGGCGCCCGCGGCCTGGTCGGCGCTGCCGCCGACGAGGGCGATGGCGGCCGCTCCGTCGCCGAACAGGCTGTTGACGACGGCGGTCCGCATCGTCGAGTCGAAGGCGTACGCGGCGGAACACGCCTCGGCGCAGACCATGACGGCGAGTTCGCCCGGGTGGGCGGTGGCCCAGCCGCTCACGGCGTTGAGGGCGTTGAGTCCCGCGTTGCAGCCCATGCCGACGATGTCCACTCGGGAGCAGTGCCGGTCCATGCCGAGTTCGCGGATGAGAAGGGCGCTCAGCCCGGGGGTGAGGAATCCGGTCGAGGTGACGACACAGAGGTAGCGCACGTCGGCCAGATCGGCGCCGGCGTCCTTCAGGCAGGCCTGAAGAGCGCGTGCGCCCATGTCCACGGCCAGCGTCTTGTGCTTGTCGAGCAGGTCGCCCTGGGCTTCGGGCAGGCGGGTGCCGTCGCTGCCCTGCGGAGGCAGCGTGAGGTAGCGGCGCTCGATGGCGCTGTTGAGGAAAAGGGAGCGGATCTTCGGATCGGTGACGTCGAGAGCGTCCAGCACGTCCGTCTGGGAGTACGAGGTGTCCGACACAGCCGTTCCGATCCCGAGGATCCGGGCCATGCCCGGCAGTCGGGACGTGGCCTGGCCGGCCCGGTCCGGGTCGGGTGCGCCGGGGCGCGTGGGGAGCAGGCTTGTGGTCATCGGAAGGTCCACCCCCACATACGGGGCTTACTGCGCAGTGGTGCCTGGCCTTGCCTGGTCATCGTCGGTCACCTTCTTGGTGCGTTCGTGGACGAGATCAGCGAGCCGGTCGAGGCCGTCGTCGATCTCCTGGAGGCTCAGATGGCTGAAGGACAACCGGATCTGGTTGCGCGGTCGCGCGTCGGCGTAGAAGTGGTGCACGGGGGTCCACAGGACCCGGTGCTCGCGCGCGCTGTGTTCAAGGAGCTCGTCGTCCGCGGTGAACGGCACGGTGAGCAGGACGAAGAATCCGCCGGCGGGTGCGTTCCACGAGACGTGGGGTGCGCGGTGTGCCGGGAAGCGGGCGGCCAGGCCGTCGAGTACGTGAGCGAGGTTGTCCTGGTAGATCTTGCGCTCGCGGGTGTTCGCGGAGCGCAGGCTGTAGCCGTTCTCCAGGAGCTTTCCGCCGATGACGGCCTGGGAGATGGGCGAGGTGTTCACCGTCAACATGCTTTTGATCTTGGCGAGTTGGTCGGCGAGCGTCTCGTCGGGGCCGTCGCCGCCCCGGTCGACGAGCTGCTCGGCGACCGCGTAGCCGACCCTGGCTCCCGGGATGCCGGTCTTGGCGAAGGAGCCCAGGTAGACCACCCGTCCGGCGCGGTCGAGCGCCTTCATGGTGGGGGCGCCCGTGTCCTCACCGGTTCCGGGGTCCGGGCCGAACATTCCGTACGGGTTGTCCTCGAGGACGAGGATGGCGTGGTCGGCGGCGGCGTCCAGGAGCCGGCGCCGCGTCTCTTCGGTGAGGCTGGTGCCGCTGGGGTTGGCGAAGTCCGGGATGACGTAGAGCGCTCGTGGGCGCAGGCCCGCCGCCCTGGCGTCGCGCACCACGGCGGCCAGGTCGTCCAGGTCGATGCCTTCGGCCGCGTCCTTGACGGGGAGCAGCGGCATGTCGGCCAGTTGTGCGGCGCCGTGCACGCCGACATAGCTGGGTACGACGGCGAGGACCGCGTCCCGGTCGTCGCGGCGCAGTGCGCGCAGTGTCAGATAGAGCGCTTCCTGGCAGCCGACGGTGACCACGATCGACTCGGGGTCGGCGGTGATGTCCTCGTCCACCCGCAGGTGTTCGGCGATCAGTTCGTGGATGATGCCCTTGGTCCGGCCGTACTGCAGGAGCGTGCGGTTCACCAGGGTCTCGTCGCCGGTGTCGGCCATGAGGTGGGCGCGGAAGGTCTCCACGTACCGGTACACGGCGTCGACGTCGAAGAATCCCTCGTACGGCCGGCCGGCCGCGAGCGAGATCGCGTCCGGGAAGCGGAGCGCGATCTCGTTGAGAAAATTCATCGACTCGCTGACGGGTGAGTCGAGTGAGGTGTGCAGACCGGCAAGGGCGAGCCGTGTGACAGCCTGGGCACTGTGGCTTCTCATTCGCCCATTGCGGCTATCAGGCTGTTGGGCCGCATGTCGGTCCAGTTCTTCTCCACGTAGTCGAGGCACGCCCGTCTGCTGTCCTCGCCGTGCACGACGAGCCACCCCGCGGGAACCTCCGCGAATGCCGGCCAGAGCGAGTGCTGCCCCTCGTCGTTGCGCAGCACGAAGAACCGACCGTCCTCGTCGTCAAATGGATTGGCCATGACTCTCCCTTCGCCACGCGCAATGAACGCACGCGGACCGATTACCTCTGAGGTACTCAACGATGGAAAGCGGCAGTGCCGGTGGATAGCGCCGACGAGTTCTCGGCGTGCCTCAATCGGCGGCTTTTGTGATGCCGCCGCTCACGAATCGACAACCTTATGTCGTGCGCGATGTCGGCCCTGCGGGATTGAGGCGGCTCCGCATCGAAAGCGAGCTGCGCGGAAAGCTTCCTGTTGTCTGCCGTTTCATAGCATCGCCGCGACCGCCTGACGGGTCTTGTACAAACGCGACACCTGCGGAATCTCGACGGGGAGCAGCTTTGCTCGTTTCCTTCTGGGGAAGGAGTTCGAGCGGTCCGTCTCGGCCAATTCCGGCCTGGTGGGTTTCGAAGAAGCTGCTCGGGGTACAGCCGACCATCGCCTTGAAACTTCGGGCAAAGTGCGACTGGTCGTGATATCCGGCCACGGCGGCAGCCTCGGCCCAGGCGAGGCCGCCGGCTCGCTGACGCAGCGCTTCCTGCAGACGCAGCACCTGGGCGAGGGACTTGGGTGGCAGGCCGACCTGTTCGAGGAACCGCCGCTCGAGCTGACGGCGGCTCCAGCCGACCTCTGTGGCGAGCTGGCGCACCGGGGTGCGGCCCGCGGTGCGCTGCAGTTTTCGCCAGGCCTGGATGACTTCGGGCGCGGAGGCCGGGCCGACCAGGAGCCGTCCGGCGAGCACCTTGTCCAGGAGCGCAAAGCGCGCACCCCAGTCGGTGAACTCCATTAACTTGCCTATCAGGCGCTCCACTTGAGGGCCGAACAGGTCGACCAGATCGACGTTCCGGCCATCGGGGCCCTGCTTGGGCACACCGAGCAGGCGGTAGGCGGCGACCGGAGTCAGCATGAGGGTGACGCCGCACACCGGCCCCAGGGGCTCCCCCACGGTCGCGGTGGCGCCGATACCACTCACTATCGACGTGGCACAGACGGCCGGCTCCTCGACCACGGCATCGGTGAGGCGCAGTGGGCCGCCGAAGCCGAGGATCACCTTGACGACGCCGTCCGGCGCGACCAGCCACCGCCTCGGTATTCGCTCCCCGAACCGGAAAGCTCTATATCCCAACACGAGCCCGCGCAGGGCCGGTGCCGGAGTTCCGTCGAGCGAACCCTTCGTCAGCGACTTCTCCAGCAATCCGTTACACATACGTCTCCCCCCGTTGCGTTCGTGAACTCCACAAACAACACCTAACGCACGATGCGGACAAGGCCCCCATCAGCACAGGCATTGCCATGATTATGAAGGGTGTCCCCGAGTGTCCAACCGGCGCCACCCTAAAAATAATTCCCTGCTGGTCGGAGCGGCCGCGACATCGGAACGCCGAGCCGATATCACATCCAAACCCTCTCGACCGACGGCGAGTTGCCCGGCCGCTCCACGGGCCAGGGTGTCGCGTTTGTACAAGACCCTCCATCGAGCCGCGGTAATGCTGTGTCACGGCAAGCGCGAACGGGGGTCCACCGCAGCCATTCCATACGAGACATTCACTGGCCGCACTGGCCTGATTTCGTGCCCATCGGGCTTCGCCTGCCGGACACCCATTCATCCTCCGGTACCCAGCGGATTTCAGTTCGCCGGACTGGGCTCACCCGCGGCCGAAATCTTAATTGAATGGCGAATCATTGCGTCCGCAGTCTCACCTGGGCCGGAGAGGGCCGCACACATGAACTTGCAGGAACTGGTCATCGAGGCGGCCGCCCGCCATCCCGAACGGCTCGCCGTCCAGGGGCCGCTCGGCGAGCTGAGCTACGCCGCGCTCGACGCGGGCGCGGACCGGATGGCACTCCAGCTCCGCGAGAAGGGCGTGCGCAGCGGCGACCGCGTCCTGGTCTGGGCCGACAAGTCACCCGAGACGGTCATCGCCCTGCAGGCCGTCCTCCGGCTCGGCGCCGCCTACGTCCCGGTGAACGCCACGACGCCCGCCGAACGCGTGTCCCTGCTGCTCGACGGCTGTGCCCCCCGCGCCGTCTGCGTCGACGGCCCACGCGCCGGGGAACTGGCGGCCCTCGCCGGAACGGGCACCCCGTGGCTCGACATCACCGCCCCGCTGACCGGCCCCCGGCTGCGCGACCCGGCGCCCGTCTCCCCCGACAACCTCGCCTACATCCTCTACACCTCGGGCTCCACCGGCACGCCCAAGGGAGTCTGCGTCACCCACGGCAACGCCCGCGCCTTCGTGGACTGGGCGGTCAGGGAGCTGGCGCCCACCCCCGAGGACCGGTTCGCCAACCACGCCCCGTTCGCCTTCGACCTCTCCGTCCTCGACCTGTACGCCGCGTTCGCGGCCGGAGCCTCGGTCCATCTCGTGCCGTCCGACCTCGCCTACGACCCCTCGCGGCTCGTCGACTTCCTGTGCTCCCGCGACATCAGCGTCTGGTACTCCGTACCGACCGCGCTGACGCTGATGATGCGCGACGGCGGACTCCTGGACCAGTCGGCTCCGGCCCGGCTGCGGGCCGTTCTCTTCGCGGGCGAGCCGTTCCCCGTCGCCCCGTTGCGCGCGCTCGCCTCCTGGACACCGGCCCGGCTGCTCAATCTGTACGGGCCCACGGAGACGAACGTCTGCGCCTTCCACGAGGTCGGCCCGGCCGACCTCACCCGCGACGCCCCCGTGCCCATCGGGCGTGCCGCGAGCGGTGACACCCTCCGGGTCGAGCGCCCTGACGGCACGACCGCGGGCCCCGGCGAGGAGGGCGAACTCGTCGTCGACGGCCCCACCGTGATGCGGGGCTACTGGGGACAGCCCGCGCAGGACGGCGCGTACCGTACCGGCGACATCGTCCGGCCGCGCCCGGACGGAGCCCTCGACTTCCTCGGCCGCCGCGACCACATGGTGAAGATCCGCGGCAACCGCGTCGAACTCGGCGAGGTGGAGGCCGTGATCGGCACGCACCCCGCCGTGGACGCGGTCGCCGTGGTGATGTCCGGCACCGGCCTCGAAGCGCGGCTCGTCGCGTACGTGGTGCCGGCACCCGGCGAGCACCCGACTGTGCTCTCCGTCAAACGGCACTGCTCCCGGCGGCTGCCCCCTTACATGATCTGCGACGAGCTCCGCGCCACCCCGGCCCTGCCGTACACCGACAACGGAAAGGTCGACCGGCGCGCGCTCGCCCGCCGGGTGGAAGGCCCGCACACGGTGTCCCTCCCTGTCACGCCCTGAGCCTCTCAAGAAGGAGAAGCCATGCCCGACGAACGCACAGAAGCCCGGATCCTGACCTTTCTCAGGGACAAGTTCCTTGACGGAGACCCCCGTTCGGAACTGGACGTCGAGTCGCCGCTGCTCGAGTGGGGCGTCCTGAATTCCATGAACACCGCCATTCTGCTCATGCACCTGCGGGACGAGCTGGGGGCCCCGGTGCCGCCGGACCGGATCAACAGCCGCAACCTCAAGAACGTACGCAGCATCGCGGAGATGGTCCTCGAGCTGAGCGCTCCTGCCGACAGCACCCCTCGATAACCCCCTGATCAGGAGTGTGACAGAGATGGACATGGACTTCGACGTCGTCATCGTCGGCGGCGGCCCCGCGGGTTCCACCGCGGCCTCCTACCTGGCGCAGGCTGGCCTCTCGGTGGCGGTCTTCGAGAGCGAGACGTTTCCGCGGCCGCACGTGGGCGAGTCCCTCGTGCCCGCCACGACGCCCGTCCTGCACGAGATAGGCGCCATGGAGAAGATCGAGGAGGCCGGTTTCCCGCGGAAGTACGGAGCGGCCTGGACCTCGGCCGAGTCCCGCAACGTCCCGCACAACGGCTTCGTCAACCCCGGCGGCAGCAATGTCGACTTCCGCACCGCCGAGGTCCTGTTCAGCGAGCGCGACCAGGACGGCGTCGACCGCGACTACACCTTCCACGTCGACCGCGCCAAGTTCGACTCCATCCTGCTCAAGCACGCCGAGACCCAGGGCGCCAAGGTCTTCACCGGCGTGCGCGTCCTGAAGCTCGACTTCGACGACCCCGAAGCGGTGCGAGTGGTCGGCAGGATGGGCGGCCGCGAGGTCGACTTCCGCAGCCGGCTCGTGGTCGACGCCTCGGGGCGTCAGACACTGCTCGGCCGGCAGCTCAAGCTCAAGGACTCCGACCCGGTCTTCAACCAGTACGCGACGCACACCTGGTTCGAGAATCTCGACCGCCAGGAACTGGCGGGACGGGACGGGCAGGCGGACTTCATCTTCATCCACTTCCTCCCGCTGGAGGACAGCTGGGTGTGGCAGATCCCGATCAGTGAGACCGTCACCAGCATCGGCGTCGTCACGCAGAAGAGCCGCTTCGCCGAGGCGAAGGCGGACCGTGAGAAGTTCTTCTGGGACACCATCGCAACCCGTCCCGACCTCCTGGAAGCGCTCAAGCAGAGCAAGCGCGTCAAGCCCTTCAAGTCCGAGGGCGACTACAGCTACGCGATGCAGCAGATCTGCGGCGACCGGTTCGTCATGATCGGCGACGCCGCCCGGTTCGTCGACCCGATCTTCTCCAGCGGCGTCAGCATCGCCATGAACGGCGCCCGCATCGCCTGCCAGGACATCATCGAAGCGCACCGCGAGGGCGACTTCGGCAAGGACAGCTTCGCGACGTACGAACGGCTCATGCGCGGCGGCGTGCGGCGCTGGTACGAGTTCATCTCCATCTACTACCGGCTCAACATCCTGTTCACCGCGTTCGTCCAGGACCCGCGCTACCGCCTCGACGTCCTGAAGATGCTCCAGGGCTCGTTCTACGAGGACGAGGAGCCCAAGGCCCTCGCCGCGATGCGGGAGATCGTGGAGGTCGTGGAGAACGACCCCACCCACCTGTGGCACCCCTACCTCGGCACGCTGCGCGCACCCAGCGCGGCACCCAAGTTCTGACGCGCCGTCACCATGTCCGCATCCGATGCGACCACCGCCGTTGTCCTTCTGGACATTGCCGTGGTGGTCACCGCCGCAGGACTGTTCGCGGGGCTCGCCCGACGTCTGGGCCAGCCACCCGTCATCGGTGAGATCGTCGCGGGGATCGCCCTTGGCCCCTCCCTGCTCGGGCTGCTCCCCGGCCATCTCACCGAGACGCTCTTCCCTGGTGCCGAGCGGCCGATCCTTGCCGTGCTCGGCAATGTCGGCCTCGTGCTCTTCATGTTCGTCGTGGGGTACGAGATCGACCTGCGGCATCTGCGCAAGACCCGCGCCGCCGTGGCGACGGCGGCGGCCGGTTCGCTGCTGCTGCCGCTCGCCGCAGGCGTCGGCGTGGGATTCCTGCTGTATCCCCTGCACCACGACGCCGTCGCGGACGGGGTGGGGCGGACGGCCTTCGTCCTGTTCATCGGCGTGGCCCTGTCCATCACGGCCTTTCCCGTACTCGCCCGGATCCTCACTGACTTCAAGCTCCAGCGGGGCAGGCTCGGCAGCTTCACGACGACATGCGCGGCCGTGACCGACGTCGTCGCATGGGCACTGCTCACCGTCGTGATCCTGCTCGCGGTGGGCGGCAGCTGGTCGGACATGGCGTTGCGGGCCGTCGGGCTCGTGCTGTTCGTCACGGCGCTCGCCCTGGTGGTCCGGCCACTGCTCGGCAAGGCGCTGGCGACGGTCGCCAAGAAGCGCTCCACGGGTGCCGCACCCCTGCTCCTCATCCTGGTGGGGCTGCTCCTGTCGGCCTGGGTCACCACCCGGCTCGGCTTCCACCCGATCTTCGGCGCGTTCGCGTTCGGTGCGGCCATGCCACGGGATGCGGTCCAGGCCGCCGCCCCCGAGGCGCCGCTCCACATCGAGCAGACCGGCAGGCTGTTCCTGCCCGTCTTCTTCGTCACCACCGGTCTGAGCGTCGACGTCTCCGGCATCGGGCTCTCGGGACTCGGCCAGTTGGTTCTGGTGATGGTGGTCGCGTGCGGCGCCAAGTTCCTCGGAGCGGCCGGTGGCGCACGCCTGGCCGGAATGGACGGCCGGCGTTCCGCCGCCTTCGGCGTGCTGATGAACTGCCGCGGCCTGACCGAACTGGTCGTCATCCAGGCCGGAGTCTCGGCCGGTGTCCTCGACCAGCAGCTCACCACCATCATGATTCTGATGGCGGTGATCACGACAGCGATGACGGCACCGCTCTTCAGCCGCATCTACGACGAGCGTCTGCGGCGCGCGGACGATCCCGTGCACTCCCCCGGCGCCGTGCCGGCCGAAGGCCGCTGACCCCATCCCCGGCTCCTGCCGCACGGGCCACCCCCGTACCCGTTCCCGCCTGTCCGACGAGGAGTTTGCGCACCATGGACTTTGACCTGACGGAACGCCAGCGCAAGCGGCATGAGGAACTGCTGACCGCGCTGGCCGAAGGCACCACCGAACGTCCACCGGGTGCGGAGCGCCCCTACGACCGCGAGCGGTGGTCGGCCGCCGCCGGCCTCGGACTGACCGGGCTCTGTCTCCCAGGCGAGTACGGCGGCGGTGACCTGGACGCCCTCGACACCGCCCTGAGCCTGGAGTCGTTCGGCGAGGGCTGCTCCGACACCGGCCTGGTCTTCGCCGTCAGCGCGCACCTGCTGGCCTGCGGCGTGCCGATCCGTGACTTCGGCGGCGAGGCGGCCCGCGCCGAACTGCTGCCCGGGCTCGCCTCGGGCGCGCTCATCGCCGCCAATGCCATGACCGAGGACGGCGCGGGCTCGGACCTCGGCACGCTGAGCGTGACGGCGGAGCGCGACGGCGACCGCTACGTCCTGCACGGCGAGAAGTCCTTCGCCAGCAACGCGCCCGCGGCCGATGTGTTCGTCACCTACGCGGTGACCGATCCGGGCGGCGGCTATCTGGGGATCAGCGCCTTCGCCGTGCCGCGTGAGCTGCCCGGCGTCCAGGTCGGTGAGACCTTCGACAAGATGGGCCTGTCGAGCTGCCCCGCGGCGCGTGTCCGTTTCGACGGCGTCTCGGTCCCCGTGCGTCTGCTGCTCGGCCACGAGGGCCAGGGCAGTGCGGTCTTCACGCATTCGATGGCGTGGGAGCGGTCCTGTCTGTTCGCCGGCTATCTCGGCATGATGAACCGGCAGTTGCGGCTGTGCGTCCAACATGCTTCCGAGCGGCGCCAGTTCGGCAAGGCCATCGGCTCCTACCAGGCCGTGTCCCATCGGATCGCGGGGATGAAACAGCGCCTCGAAGGGGCTCGGCTGCTCCAGTACCACGCCGCGTGGCTGCTGTCCCAGGGGCGCACGGACAACGGGGCGATCGCGCTCGCCAAGGTGGCGGTCTCGGACGCGGCCGTCGCCAACAGCCTCGATGCCATTCAGCTGTTCGGCGGATCCGGCTATCTGCGGGAGACCGGCGTGGAGGTCGATCTGCGCGACGCGGTCCCCGCGGTCATCTTCTCCGGCACCACCGACATCCAGCGCGAGCTCATCGCCCGCGGCCTCGGCCTGTGACCGGGGCCGGACGCCGACCGCGACGCGCGGATCCCGTGCTCCTGCCCGATGGCTCCTTCCCCTATCTCTATCTCTTCTGAACAAGAGGACGACGATGGACAGCCGCCACCGCGATTGCCTCCCCCTGACCGCCGCCCAGCACGGCATCTGGGTCGCCCACCAGCTCGATCCGACACGGCGCCGCTACACGATCGGCGAGTACTTCGACGTGGCGGGGCCGGTCGACGCCGAGCGGTTCCGGACCGCCGTGCGGCACGTCTTCCAGGAGTTCGAGGCAGTGCGGGTGTCCGTCGTCGAGCACGACCATGGCGTGTGCCAGATCCTGCACGACGACGTCGAGTTGCCGGTCCCCCTCGTCGATCTGACCGATCGCACCTCGCCCGAGGAGGCCGCCCGGGCGTGGATGCGCGAGGAGACGGCACGGCCCACGGATCTGGCACGGGCTCCCCTGTTCACCGTGGCCCTGCTCAAGCTGAGCGAGCAGCGGTTCTTCTGGTATCACCGGCTCCATCACATCGCCGCGGACGGCACCACCGGCTCGCTGCTGGGTCAGCGCATCGCCGCCGTGTACGCGGAGTTGAGCGGGGACACCACCGGCCGGCCCTCCGCCGACGCCGTACCGGCCGGCTCACTGCACACTCTCATCGAGGACGACGCCCGCTACCGCTCCTCCCGACAGTTCGCACGGGACAGGGAGTTCTGGCAGGCCAAGCTGGCCGACCGCCCCGAGCCGGTGACCCTCGCCGCGGGCCGCCAAGATGCCTCACAGGGCGTCCTGCGGGCCTCGTCGGAGCTGACCGCCACCGACCGGACCACCCTGCAGCGGGCCACCGGACGCGCGCTGCCGTCGGTCGTCGTGGCCGTCACGGCCGCCTATCTGCACCGGCTGACCGGGGCCCGGGACATCGTCCTCGGCCTGCCCGTGACGGCCCGCACGACCGAGGCCGTACGGCCCCTGCCCGGCATGGTCTCGAACGTGGTGCCGCTGCGGCTGCGGGTGACGCCGGAGATGACCCTGCGCGCCCTCGCCCGCGAGGCGTCCCGCGAGATCAGGGACGCCCTGCGCCACCAGCGGTACCGCTACGAGGACCTGCAGCGCGACTTCGGGGTCGGCGCGGGCGAGGGGCCGCAGAGCCCGCTGATGGGCCCGCGTGTGAACTTGATGCTCTTCGACTACGACCTGCGGCTCGGCGGCAACGAGGTGACCGGCCACAACCTCACCAACGGGCATGTCGAGGACCTCGCCGTCACCGTGTACGACCGGGGGAACGGCCAGCCGCTGTGGGTCGACTTCGACGCCCATCCCGCCCTGTACACCGCCGAGGAGACAGCGACGTACCAGCGTTGTTTCCCGCTGTTCTTCCAGGAGTTGACGGCCGATCCCGACCTCAGGGTGAGCGAGGCACGCATGCTCGGGCCCGAGGAACACCGTGCCGTCCTCGCGGCGTCGTCCGGACGCGCGGCGTCGGACCCACCGACGGTCCTTCCGGAGGTCTTCGCACGCCAGGTGGCTCGTGACCCCTCGGCCACGGCGGTCGTCTGCGCCGAGCAGCGGCTGAGCTACGGCACGCTCGACGTCCGCGCCAACCGCCTCGCGCGGGCCCTCGTCGCCCGAGGCGCCGGGCCCGAGCAGCACATCGCGCTGGCCCTGCCCAGGTCGGCCGACCTGGTCGTGGCGATCCTCGCCGTGCTCAAGTCCGGTGCGGCGTACGTCCCCATCGACCCCGACTACCCCGCCGAGCGTCTCCGCTTCGTGCTCTCCGACGCGGCACCCGCCTGTGTGATCACCACCGCCGCGGTGGCGGCGGACCTGCCGGACGCTCCCGACCGGCTCATCCTGGACGCGCCGGACACCGTCGCTGAGCTGGCCGGATACGACGCCGGGGACCTCACCGATGCCGAGCGGACCCACCCGCTGCGCCCCGACCACCCCGCCTACATCATCTACACCTCGGGATCCACGGGCACGCCCAAGGGCGTCGCGGTCCCGCACCAGAACGTGGTGCGGCTGTTCACGGCCACGGACCGGCGGTTCGGGTTCACCGAGCGGGACGTGTGGCCGCTGTTCCACTCCTACGCGTTCGACTTCTCCGTATGGGAATTGTGGGGGGCGCTGCGCCACGGCGGTCGCCTGGTGATCGTCCCGGCAGACGTGAGCCGCTCGCCCGCCGACTTCCTGGCCTTCCTGGCGGCCGAGCGGATCACGGTGCTCAACCAGACACCGTCGGCGTTCTACCAGCTCATGCAGGCCGACCAGGACGCTCCCGGCACCGGCGACGGTCTTGCCCTGCGGTATGTGATCTTCGGCGGCGAGGGGCTCGACCTGAGCCGCCTCGACGACTGGTACGCCCGGCACCCGGACCGGTCGCCGGAGCTGGTCAACATGTACGGCATCACGGAAACCACCGTGCACGTCACCGAGCTCGGCCTGACCCGCGAGTCGGCTGCCGCCGCGGAGAGCAGCCGCATCGGGCAGGGCATCGACGACCTCGACACGTACGTCCTGGACAGCTGTATGCAGCCGGTCCCGCCGGGTGTGGTGGGTGAGCTGCACATCGGGGGCGCCGGTCTGGCCCGTGGCTATGTCCGCCGCCCCGGCCTGACCGCCCAGCGCTTCGTGGCCTGCCCGTTCGGGGCACCCGGCGCCCGCATGTACCGGACGGGTGACCTGGTCCGGTGGCGAGCCGACGGCGGCCTGGAGTTCATGGGGCGCGCCGACGACCAGGTGAAGATCCGGGGCTTCCGGATCGAGTTGGGCGAGATCGAGTCCGTGCTGCGCCGGCACGAGGGCGTGGCCCAAGTCGCCGTGGTGTCCCGCGAGGACCGTCCCGGTGACCGGCGTCTGGTGGCGTACGCGGTGCCCGACGGCGGCGCGGGCGCGGCCGATGCGGACCGGGCCGCGCGGGAGCAGGTCGACGCCTGGCGGGGCGTCTACGACGCGTTGTACGCGGATACGGCGGCCCCGTTCGGCGAGGACTTCTCGGGCTGGAACAGCAGTTACGACGGTGATCCGATCCCGCTGGAGGAGATGCGCGAGTGGCGCGACGCCACGGTCGCGCGGATCGCGTCGCTGCGACCGCGACGGATCTGGGAGATCGGAGTGGGCAGCGGACTGCTGCTGTCCCGGCTTGCGCCGCAGTGCGAGACGTACCTGGGGACGGACTTGTCCGCCCCGGTGATCGCCCGGTTGCGGAACCAGGTGGCGGCTGCCGGGCTCGCGGACCGCGTGGAGCTGCGCTGCCGGGCCGCGGACACGGACACGGACGCGGACGCGGACGCGGACATCGCGTCCGGGGTCTTCGACACGGTCGTGATCAACTCGGTGGCCCAGTACTTCCCGGACCTCGGGTATCTGCGGCGGGTGCTGCGGCAGGCGCTGAGTGCGCTCGCTCCCGGCGGCGCCGTCTTCCTCGGCGACGTACGCGACGTACGGCTGCTGCGCGGCATGCACACCGGCATAGAGCTGGGACGTGCCGAGCCGGCGGCCGACGCGCGGACAGTGCTGGGCGCCGTCGAGCGAGGCATGCTCCTGGAGAAGGAACTCCTGGTGGCTCCGGAGTTCTTCGCCGACTTCGCCGCCGGGGCCGACGACGTCGCGGGGGTCGACGTCCGGATCAAGCAGGGCCGCTCCCTCAACGAGCTGAGCCGGTACCGGTACGACGTCGTCATCCGCAAGACGGCTGCCCGTGCCGTGGGCCCGGCTGTGACGGATCTGAGCGATGTGCCCCGGCTCCGCTGGGGGCCGGACGTCGAGAGCCCCGGCGCGCTGGCCGAGGTGCTGGCCTCGCGTCCCCCGCGGCTGCGAGTGGTGGGCATCCCCAACGCGCGGGTGGCGCAGGAGTTCGGCGCGGCCCGCATCCTGGGCGACGGCGGATCCGTCGAGGACGCGCGGCGCGCGCTGTCGGGTGTATGGCCCACCGGTTCGGTGGACCCGGAGGAGCTGCACGGCCTGGCGGCGGAGGCCGGCTATTGGGCGGCGGTGACCTGGTCGGCCAGGGACGACGAAGGCGGTCTCGACGCCGTCCTGGTCGACGTCTTGGCCCACCCGGAGTTCGGCCCCGGGCCCGACGGCACGCATGCCGCAGTTCCGGTCGGGGTGTTCGCCCCGGACCCGGAGGGCGGAGCACCGCCGACCGACTTCGCCAACGACCCTGCGGCGGCGCGCAGTCCGGGCGTGATCGCCGCCTCCCTGCGCCGCTTCGCCGCGGAGCGGCTGCCGGACTTCATGGTTCCGGTGGTGCACGTCCTCGACGCGCTGCCGCTGACGCCGAACGGAAAGCTGGACCGCAAGGCACTGCCCCGGCCCGACCTCTCGGCTCCGGTGTCGTCGCGCGGCCCACGCACGCCACGCGAAGAGCTCCTGTGCGGCCTGTTCGCCGAGGCACTCGGGCTCCAGCAGGTCGGGATCGACGACTCGTTCTTCGACCTGGGCGGCGACAGCATCATCGCCTTCCAGCTGGTGACCAGGGCCCGCCGGGCCGGACTCGGCTTCTCGCCCAGTGAGGTGTTCGCACAGCGCACCGTCGAGGCACTGGCCGCGGTGGCCCGGACCCTGGAAGGCACCGGCGGAAGCGCCGCGGAGGCCGAGGGCTCCGGTGTGGGTCCGGTGCGGCCGACGCCGATCATCCGGTGGCTGAACGAACGGGGCACCACCAACGACTCGTTCAACCAGTCGGTGACCGTCCGGGTCCCGTCCGCGCTCCGCGCCCACCAGCTCACCCTGGCCCTGCAGGCGGTCCTCGATCACCATGACGCGCTGCGGATGCGGGTTGTGGAGGGCGGCAGGCCGGTAACGCCGGGGGCGGGCGGGTGGCTCCTGGAAGTGCTGCCACCGGGTGCGGTCGCGGCCGCCGGGTGTGTCCGGCGCGTCGATGTCGCCGGTCTCGACGAGGCCGCCGTACGTGCCGTGATGGCCGAGGAGTCGACCGCGGCCGCCGGGGCGCTGGCCCCCGCGGACGGTGCGATGGTGCGGGCGGTGTGGTTCGACGCGGGGCCCGAGCAGCCGGGCCGGCTGCTGCTGGTCCTGCACCACCTGGTGGTGGACGGGGTGTCCTGGCGGATCCTGCTGCCGGATCTGGCCGCCGCGTGGACGGCCGTCGAAGCCGGACATGATGCCCAACTGCCCCCCGTGGGCACCTCGTTCAGAAGCTGGGCGGACCGGTTGACGGAGTCGGCGGGGGATCCCGCGCGGGTGGCCGAGCTCCCGGTGTGGTCCGAGATCCTCGACGCGGCCGACCCGCCGCTCGGCGACCGTCCACTCGATCCGGCCAGGGACACCACGGCCGGCCTGCACCAGCTGACCCTGACCCTGCCCTCGCGGTACACGGAGCCGCTCCTGACCAGCGTGCCCGCCACCTTCCACGGCCGGGTCAACGACGTGCTTCTGACCGCGCTCGCCCTGGCGGTGGGCCACTGGCGCGACGGTCGCGGCCAGGGCTCCCAGACCGCGAAGAGCGCCGTCCTGCTCGACCTCGAAGGGCACGGCCGCGAGGAACAAGCGGCACCGGGCGCCGATCTGTCGCGCACCGTGGGCTGGTTCACCAGCCTGTTCCCGGTGCGCCTCGACCCCGGCCCCGCCGACTGGACCGAGGTGTGTGCGGGCGGCCCGGCGGCGGGGCACGCCATCAAGCAGGTCAAGGAGCAACTGCGCGCCGTGCCCGGCAACGGCATCGGCTACGGCCTGCTGCGCCATCTCAACCCGGAGACCGCGCCGGTGCTCGCCCGGCGGCCGGTCCCGCAGATCGCCTTCAACTACCTGGGGCGTTTCGCGACGGACCGGGACGCGGACTGGGCGATCGCGCGGGACGGACTCGCGGTCGCGGCCGACGCACCGGACGGCGGCGGCGACGGCCCCGGAATGCCGGTGGCGCACGGTCTGGAGATCAACGCCGTCACCCGCGAGCCGACAGGCGGCCTGGAACTCAGCGCCACCTGGGCGTGGCCGCAGGGATGGCTTTCGCAGGCCGACGTCCGGGAGCTCGCCGAAGCCTGGTTCTCGGCGCTCAAGGGTCTCGTGGCACACGCCGAGCAGCCCGACGCGGGCGGCCGCACGCCCTCCGACCTCCCGCTGGTGGCGCTTGACCAGGGCGAGATCGATCAGCTGGAAGCCATGCTCAACATCGAATGGGGTGCCACGGAATGACGCAGTCGCGCGTAGAGGATGTCCTGCCGCTCACACCGTTGCAGGAAGGACTGGTCTTCCACGCCCTCTACGACCAACGGGCTGCCGATGTGTACACGGTTCAGCTGACGGTCGATCTGGAGGGCCCGGTGGACGTGGCGGCGCTGCGGGCCGCCGGTCAGACCCTGCTGCGCCGCCACCCGAGTCTGCGCGCGGCGTTTCTGCACGAGGGCGTGAGCAAACCGGTCCAGGCGATCGCCCGGACGGTCGAACTCCCCGTGAGAGACGTCGACTTGACGGACTACACGGATGCCGAGCGGGACACGGAGCTGGCACGCCTCCTCGATGACGACCGCGGCCGCCCGTTCAACCTGGCACGGCCACCGCTGCTGCGGCTGCTGCTGATCCGGCTCGGCACGGACCGCCACCGCCTCGTCCTGACCAACCATCACATCCTGTTGGACGGCTGGTCGATGCCGTTGGTGATGACCGAGCTCCTGACGCTGTACGCGCGGGGCGGCGACGACGCGGGGATGCCCCCGGCTCCCCCGTACCGCAGGTACCTGGAGTGGCTGCAAGGGCAGGACCGGGCGGCCGCCCTCAAGGCGTGGACACTGGCCCTGGCCGGAGTCGAAGAGCCCACGCTGATTGCCCCGGACGCGGCGGAGCGGTCGCTGACCGTGCCCGGCCGGGCCCACGTTGAGCTCGACGAGGGGCTCACGGCGGCCCTCTCCGCCGCGGCACGGCACCACGGTGTCACGGTGAACACGCTGGTGCAGGGCGCTTGGAGCCTGCTGCTCGGCCAGTTGACCGGCCGCGACGACGTGGTGTTCGGCGCCACCGTGTCGGGCCGTCCACCGGAGATTCCCGACGTGGGGAGCATGGTCGGACTGTTCATCAACACCGTGCCGGTGCGGGCCCGGCTACGGCCCGACGAGCCGGTGGCCCGGATGCTGCGGCGGCTGCAGGAGGAGCAGTCGCGTCTCATCGACCACCGGCACCTGGGACTGACCGACATCCATCGAGTGGCGGGCGTCGGGACGCTGTTCGACTCCATCGTGGTCTTCGAGAACTACCCGCTGGACCGGTCGGCGCTCTCTACCCCCTACGGCGATGTCCGGGTGACGGATGTCGGCACCTTTGATGCCACGCACTATCCGCTGGCCCTCTTCGTGATCCCGGGCGCCACGACCACCCACCTGCGCCTGGACCACCAGCCGGGGCTGATCGACCACGCGGCGGCCGCCCTGATCGCCGAGCGGCTCAGGCGCGTGCTCGAACAGCTGGCGCACGCCCCTGACCTGCGGGTGGGCGGTCTCGACCTGCTGCTCCCGGTCGAGCGCGAGCGGATCCTCAGCGAGTGGAACGACACGCAGACCCCGGTGGCCGGCGCGCTGCTTCCGGAGCTCTTCGAGGAGCAGACGACCCGTTCCCCGCAGGCACCCGCCCTCGTCTTCAACGGTGTTGAGGTCAGCTATCGGGAACTCGACGAGCGAGCAAACAGGTTGGCGCGCCTTCTCGTGGAACAGGGGGCGGGGCCGGAGCGCCTTGTCGCTCTCGCCGTCCCGCGGTCCGTGGAGATGGTCGTCGCCATCCTCGCCGTGCTCAAGTCCGGTGCGGCGTACGTCCCTGTCGATCCCGGCTTCCCGGCCGACCGCATCCGCCACATCCTCGCCGACGCGGCACCGGCCTGCGTACTGACGACGAGCGATGTCGCGGACGCACTGCCCGCAGGGCCGCCGCCGATCGTTCTCGACGACGTCGCCGTCCGCGACGCCCTCGCCGGGCACGGCGCCGACCGCCTGACCGACGCGGACCGCACCGGGCCGCTGCTGCCCGCCCACCCGGCGTACGTCATCTACACCTCGGGCTCCACCGGCACCCCCAAAGGCGTCGCGGTCCCCCATCGGGCACTGCGCAACTTCCTCACGGCGATGCGGGGGACCGTTCCCTGCGCGCAGGGCGACCGCCTGCTCGCGGTGACGACGGTCGGCTTCGACATCTCGATCCTGGAGATGTTCGTGCCGCTGACCAGCGGTGCGTGTCTGGGACTCGTCGCCTCCGAGGTCACCCACGACCCGGCGGCGCTCGCCGCCGTGGCCGGGCGCTTCGAGCCGACGCTGATGCAGGCCACGCCGACCCACTGGCGCATGCTCCTCGACGAATCACCCGACGTGCTCGGGAAGTTGCGCGTCCTCGTCGGCGGCGAGGCGCTCCCGCACGACCTTCTGCGGTCCCTGCGGCGCACGGCACACGAGGTCGTCAACCTGTACGGGCCGACGGAGTCGACGATCTGGTCGACGTACGCACGGTTCGAGGGGGAAAGCGGCAGCGCGAGCGAAGAGACGGAGTCCACGGGGCCTGCCGGCTCCGCCGTCTCGATCGGTGGTCCGATTGCGAATACGCGGGTGTACGTGCTGGGCCCGGACCTGTGTCTGGTCCCGCCGGGTGTGATGGGTGAGCTGTACGTCGCCGGGGCCGGTCTGGCACGCGGCTACTTCAACCGGCCGGATATGACAGCGGAACGGTTCGTGGCCTCCCCGTTCGGCGAACCCGGCACGCGCATGTACCGGACGGGCGACCTGGTCCGTCAACACCCGGACGGGCAGCTGGAGTTCGTCGCCCGCGCCGACGACCAGATCAAGCTCCGCGGCTTCCGCATCGAACTGGGTGAGATCGAGGCAGTCCTGACCCGGCAGGACGGTGTCACCCGCGCCGTTGCCGTGCTGCGGGAGGACCGCCCCGGCGACAAACGCCTGATCGCCTACGCCGTCCCCGCCGCTCCCGGCACCGGCCTCGACCCGGCCGCCCTGCGCACCGCCCTCGCCGCCGCCCTGCCGGACTACATGGTCCCCGCCGCCGTACTCGTCCTGCCCCGGCTGCCGCTGACCGCCAACGGGAAGCTCGACCGCAGGGCGCTGCCCGCCCCCGACTT
>NZ_JBFACK010000034.1:0-24914 GCF_040640795.1 Streptomyces sp. NPDC021622 | reverse complement strand
AACGCCCGGTTACATTCCGAACCCGGAAGCTAAGCCTCACAGCGCCGATGGTACTGCAGGGGGGACCCTGTGGGAGAGTAGGACGCCGCCGAACTTCTTTTATAGCCGTGGTCTCTGGATTTAATTCCAGGGACCACGGCTTTTTGTGTTTCCGTGGCCGGCTACCCCTCTGCACCGGCGGCTGACAACTGAGGGTAAGGTCAGGGGGCATCATCGGCTCATTTCCCACAGGAGGCCCCCGGGTGGAGGTCCAGGAGACACGTGTCCAGACGGACCGAGTCCTCACCATCCCGAACATCCTCAGCATGGCGCGCCTCGTCGGCGTACCCCTCTTCCTGTGGTTGATCCTCAGGCCGGAGTTCGGTGGCCCCAAGAGTGACCACTGGGCGCTGTTGGTGCTGATGCTGAGCGGCATCAGCGACTATCTCGACGGCAAGTTGGCCCGCCGCTGGAACCAGATCAGCAACCTCGGGCGGCTGCTCGACCCGGCTGCTGACCGGCTCTATATTTTGTCCACTTTGGTCGGACTCACGTGGCGGGAGATTCTTCCGCTCTGGCTGACCGCGGTGCTGCTCCTGCGCGAGCTGGTTCTGCTGGTGATGGTCGGGATCCTCAGGCGGCACGGCTATCCGCCGCCCCAGGTGAACTTCCTGGGCAAGGCCGCCACCTTCAACCTGATGTACGCCTTTCCACTACTGCTTCTCAGTGATGGAAGTGGCTGGATCAACACTCTCGCTGCTATTTTCGGATGGGCGTTCGCCGGATGGGGTACAACGCTGTACTGGTGGGCAGGGATCCTCTACGTGGTTCAGGTCCGTAGACTTGTCCGGGCGGACGCCACGGCCGATTGAGCTTGCCGATGCGGCAGCTGTAGAGGCTTGCAGGCCCGTATCTGACATATGCGGGCCAATCTGGGCGGGCTAAGTCGGCTAGATCGTCGTCTATTGAGGAGGACGCTTCCGACATGAAGGCCGTCGTAATGGCCGGAGGTGAAGGCACTCGCCTTCGCCCCATGACCTCGAGCATGCCCAAGCCGCTCCTGCCCGTGGCCAATCGGCCGATCATGGAGCATGTGCTGCGGCTGCTCAAGCGGCATGGGCTCACCGAGACCGTAGTGACAGTCCAGTTCCTGGCCTCTCTGGTCAGGAATTACTTCGGCGATGGTGAAGAGCTCGGGATGGAGCTCACCTATGCCAATGAGGAGAAGCCACTCGGCACTGCTGGGAGTGTGAAGAACGCTGAGGAAGCGCTGAAGGACGATGCATTCCTCGTGATCTCCGGTGATGCTCTCACTGATTTCGACCTCACCGAGCTCATCAACTTCCACAAGGAAAAGGGCGCGCTTGTCACCGTCTGTCTGACGCGTGTTCCCAATCCGCTGGAATTCGGCATCACCATCGTGGACGAAGAAGGAAAGGTCGAGCGCTTCCTCGAGAAGCCGACCTGGGGGCAAGTCTTCTCGGACACGGTGAATACGGGCATCTATGTGATGGAGCCCGAGGTCTTCGACTACGTCGAGGCCGATGTGTCCGTCGACTGGTCCGGCGATGTCTTCCCTCAGCTGATGAAGGAGGGCAAGCCCATCTACGGGTATGTCGCCGAGGGGTACTGGGAGGACGTCGGCACGCACGAGAGCTACGGCAAGGCACAGGCCGACGTGCTGGAGCGCAAGGTCGACGTCGAGCTCGACGGCTTCGAGATCTCGCCCGGTGTGTGGGTAGCCGAGGGGGCCGAGGTGCACCCCGACGCCGTGCTGCGCGGGCCGCTGTACATCGGGGACTACGCCAAGGTCGAGGCCGGCGCGGAGATTCGCGAGCACACCGTCATCGGCTCGAACGTCGTGGTCAAGACCGGGGCGTTTCTGCACAAGGCCGTCGTCCACGACAACGTCTACATCGGCGAGCACAGCAATCTGCGGGGCTGTGTCATCGGGAAGAACACCGACATCATGCGGGCCGCCCGTATCGAGGACGGTGCGGTCATCGGTGACGAGTGCCTGGTCGGTGAAGAATCGATCATCCAGGGCAACGTCCGTGTCTACCCGTTCAAGACGATCGAGGCCGGCGCCTTCGTCAACACGTCCGTCATCTGGGAGTCGCGGGGCCAGGCCCATCTGTTCGGTGCGCGCGGGGTGTCCGGGATCCTGAATGTGGAGATCACCCCGGAGCTCGCGGTGCGGCTCGCCGGCGCGTATGCGACGACGCTGAAGAAGGGCTCGACCGTCACGACCGCGCGTGACCATTCGCGAGGCGCCCGTGCTCTGAAGCGAGCGGTGATCTCGGCTCTGCAGGCCAGCGCCATCGACGTACGCGATCTGGAGAATGTGCCGTTGCCGGTGGCGCGGCAGCAGACCGCGCGGGGCAGTGCCGGCGGGATCATGATCCGGACGACTCCGGGGGTGCCGGACTCCGTCGACATCATGTTCTTCGACGGGCGTGGAGCGGATCTGTCGCAGGGGAGTCAGCGGAAGCTGGACCGTGTGTACGCGCGTCAGGAGTACCGGCGTGCTTTCCCCGGTGAGATCGGGGATCTGCATTTCCCGTCGAGTGTCTTCGACTCCTACACCGGCTCTCTGCTCCGCAATATCGACACCACGGGTGTGGCCGAGTCCGAGCTGAAGGTGGTCGTCGACGCGTCCAACGGCAGCGCGGGTCTTGTGCTGCCGAGCCTTCTCGGGCGGCTCGGGGTCGATGCGCTGACCATCAACCCGGGTCTCGACGAATCACGTCCGACCGAGTCCTACGAGGCGCGCAGGTCGGGGCTTGTGCGGCTCGGCGAGATCGTGGCGTCGGCGCGGGCCGCGTTCGGGGTGCGCTTCGATCCGGTGGGTGAGCGTCTTTCGCTCGTCGACGAGAAGGGGCGAATCGTCGAGGACGACCGGGCGCTGCTCGTCATGCTCGATCTGGTCGCCGCCGAGCGGCGCAGCGGGCGTGTGGCCCTTCCGGTGACGACGACGCGGATCGCCGAGCAGGTGGCCGCGTACCACGGTACGCAGGTCGACTGGACGACCACGTCGCCGGACGATCTGACGCGGGTGGGGCGCGACGAGTCGACGATCTTCGGGGGCGACGGCCGCGGTGGCTTCATCATCCCCGAGTTCAGCAGCGTCTTCGACGGTACGGCGGCGTTCGTGCGGCTCATCGGGCTTGTGGCGCGGACGCAGCTCACGCTCAGCCAGATCGACGCGCGGATTCCGCGGGCCCATGTGCTGCGGCGTGACCTCGCGACTCCGTGGGCGGTCAAGGGTCTGGTGATGCGTCGCGTGGTGGAGGCCGCGGGAGAGCGTTCGGTGGACACGACCGATGGTGTGCGGGTCGTGGAGACCGACGGGCGCTGGGTGTTGGTGCTGCCCGATCCCGCCGAGGCGGTCACTCATTTGTGGGCAGAAGGGCCCGATGACGCGTCCGCGCAGGCACTGCTCGACGAATGGGCCGCCGTGGTGGACAGCGCAGGTCGCTGACCATGGGCGAGGGCCGGACGGCGCCTGCGAGAGGCGCCGTCCGGCACGCCGGTGGGGCCATTCGGAGGTAGCGCCCGCGACGTGCGACGATGTGCGGCATGCCGCAGCAGCCCCCCGTTCGGAGCACCCCCTCGCGCCCCCGGCGCCCGGACGCCTCCATGTCGCTGCTCACCACCGTCATGGACCACAGCCTGGACGAGGGATACGCGGAGGCGGCTGCCCGCAAGAAGGAGAAGGGCGACGCCGGCGTTCCGCGTCCGCTGCGCGCCAAGCTCGGGCTCGCACTCGGGCTCGTACTCGCCGCCCTGGTGGTGACCGTGGGAGCCGCGCAGGCGCGGATAGCGGCTCCGGTCGTCGCCAAGGAGCGCGCGGAGCTCATCGACCGGATCGAGTCGGCGACTTCGGACGCGGACAAGCTCGAAGAGGACGTCGAGACGCTCCGCGACGACGTGAGCGAGCGGCAGCGTGAGGCGCTGAAGAAGCACGGCGGAAGCCAGGGCGAGTTGGTGGCTCTACTGTCCGGTGCCACTGAGGTGGACGGGCCGGGCGTGAAGCTTGTCGTGGACGACGCCAAGGCGGCAGACCAGGGTGGTGGCGGACCGCGGGAGAGCAGCGGGTTCTCCGACACCGGACGGGTGCGGGACCGCGACATGCAGCGGGTGGTCAACGGCCTGTGGCAGTCGGGCGCGGAGGCGATCGCCATCAACGACCAGCGGCTGACTGCACTGTCGGCGATCAGGGCCGCGGGTGACGCGATACTGGTCGACAACAAGCCTCTGGTGCCGCCGTATACGGTGCTTGCCGTGGGGGACGGGCAGCGGTTGAGCACGAGATTCCAGAACAGTCGCGACGGTCAGTATCTGCATGCTCTGCAGGAGAACTTCGGGGTCAGGACCAGCATTTCCGTACAGGAAAGCGTCCGACTCCCGGCAGCACCGAGTGTGACCGTACGTACAGCAGAGCCGAAGGCAGGAAAGGGCACATAGTGATCGCCGTACTGGGCCTCGTCGTGGGAGTCGTGGCCGGATTGTTGGTCCGGCCCGAGGTTCCGGCGGTGGTCGAGCCGTACCTTCCGATCGCCGTCGTCGCCGCGCTCGACGCGGTGTTCGGAGGCCTGCGCGCGATGCTCGACGGGATCTTCGACGACAAGGTCTTCGTGGTCTCGTTCCTCTCGAACGTGGTCGTGGCCGCCCTGATCGTGTTCCTGGGCGACAAGTTGGGCGTAGGCGCTCAGCTCTCCACCGGTGTCGTGGTGGTCCTTGGCATCCGGATCTTCTCCAACGCAGCCGCCATCCGCCGACACATCTTCCGGGCGTGACGCCGATGGCCACGGACGAGACACCCGGGAACGACAACCGGCACAAGGAACTGCCCGCCGAGGTGCAGAGCGCCCCCGTGGAGCCTGCGGACAGCGCCGCGCCCGCACCGGGCGAGGAGCAGCCGATGACCGGCCGTCAGCGGTTGCTGGCGGGGTTGTGGCCGCCGCGTGTCACGCGTCCCCAACTGATCGTCGCCCTGCTGCTGTTCGTACTGGGGCTCGGCCTGGCCATCCAGGTGCGCTCCAACAACGACAGCAGCGCGCTGCGCGGAGCACGCCAGGAAGATCTCGTACGCATCCTCGATGAACTGGATGACCGTACGCAGCGTCTGGAAGATGAGAAGCAGCGTCTGGAGGATCAGCGCACCGGGCTCGAGAACAGCTCGGACCAGGCCGAGGAGGCCCGCAAGCAGACGGTCGAGAAGGAAAGACAACTCGGCATTCTGGCGGGCACCGTGGCAGCGCAGGGTCCTGGCATCACGCTGACCATCGATGACAAGAAGGGGTCGGTTGAGGCGGACATGCTGCTCGACGCCATTCAGGAGCTGCGCGCCGCGGGGGCCGAGGCCATCCAGATCAATGACGTGCGCGTGGTGGCAAGCACCTACCTGTCGGACACGGACGGTGGTGGCGTACGGGTGGACGGCCGCAAGGTCGGCAAGCCCTATCGCTTCAAGGTGATCGGCAAGCCGCAGGACCTCGAGCCGGCGCTGAACATCCCTGGTGGGGTGGTGCAGACTCTGGAAAAGGAGCAGGCCACGGTCACCGTGGCGCGAGCGGAGAAGATCGTGGTGGACGCCTTGCGACCCGCGAAGCGGCCTGACTACGCTCGGTCGTCCTCCCAGTGAGGCGGGGGCGCATGGGGGCCGTCCGGGGAGGGCATGAGGTTGCGGGGGGTCGGCGCACTGTAAGCGTGGTGCGTGGTGGAAACTGTTTGGCGGGTACGGACGTTGTGAGGATGTCTGGTACGCCGATGTACGCCGGTGTGTGCAATCAGGGTTCGTCCTGCCCCACGGGCGGGTCTGTTTCGGTCAAGGGGAATCGCCCGTGAAGTTGTTTGAGAAGTTGTTCGGCAAGCGTTCGCGCGAGGACAGCGGCAATCCCGCCACTGCCCGGCACCGTGCGCCGCGCCATGGAGACGCCGCCGAGGACCAGGGCGGCGAGCGCCCGATGTTCCGTGATCAGGTCGGTGGTCCTGGCGGTGACATTTCGGGCGGACAGGGCGCGTCGTCTGTTGACCCTGCCGGTGCGGGCCGCATAGGTTTCGGAGAACCGTCAACCTCAAGTACGGGTGGAGGGTTTAACCCCGGTCCGTACGCATCCAATGCCCCCGCGGGGCAGCCGCGGCAGGAGGATCCGTCCATGGCCCTGGTGTGTACGAGGTGCGGGAACCGCAACGCCGACGCGAGCCGGTTCTGCTCCAACTGCGGCGCGCCGCTGCGGGCCGGGGCCGCGCCGGAGCGTCCGTCCGAGACGACCTCGACGATCTCCATCTCGGGCCTCGAGGCCTATGACGCGGAGGTGACGGGGCAGACCGCCTCGCCCGCCCTCTCGCCGGAGGCCCAGGCCGCCGTCGACGCGTTGCCGCTCGGCTCGGCGCTTCTCGTGGTGCGCCGCGGTCCGAACTCGGGCAGCCGCTTCCTCCTGGACGGCGAGCTGACCACGGCAGGGCGTCACCCGCAGAGCGACATCTTCCTGGACGACGTGACCGTGTCGCGCCGTCACGTGGAGTTCCGTCGCGTCCAGGACGGTTCCTTCACCGTCGCGGACGTGGGCAGCCTCAACGGCACGTACGTCAACCGGGAGCGCATCGACTCCGTCGCGCTGTCGAACGGCGACGAGGTGCAGATCGGTAAGTACCGGCTGGTCTTCTACGCGAGCCAGCGGAGCGTCGGCATCTGACCCTCCCCCGGACTTCGTCCGGGGGCACCTTCAGGAAGGTCCATGCTTCAAACACCGAGGGGCGGTGCCGGGAACGGCACCGCCGCCGAGGACCGTCGGCTGATGAGCATCGGCGCCGTCCTGAACGCGCTGCGTGACGAATTTCCCGAGGTCACGATCTCCAAGATCCGATTCCTGGAGTCGGAAGGGCTCATCGAGCCCGAACGCACGCCGTCCGGGTACCGGAAGTTCGGCCCGCAGGACGTCGAGCGGCTCGGTCACGTCCTGAGGATGCAGCGGGACCACTATCTGCCGCTCAAGGTCATCCGGGAGCACCTGGACGCCCTGGAGCGCGGAGAAGCGGCCCCGCTGCCCTCCCTGGGGCAGCCGAGGGAGTCCGGCGACACCTGGGGCCCCGGTGAGGCCGAAGGGCCCACGGCGGCCCGGGTGGGCCGGGCCGAGCTGCTCGCGGCCGCCGAGATCGACGCGGAGCAGCTCGACGAGTGGGAGACGTACGGGCTCATCGCGCCGTTGCCGGAAGGTGGTTACGACGCCGAGGCCGTGACGGTCGCCGCCCTGGTGGTCGAACTCGGCCGGTTCGGCATCGAACCGCGCCATCTGCGGGCCGTGAAAACCGCCGCCGAACGCGAGGCCGGCCTCGTCGACCAGGTCGTGGCGCCCCTGCGGCGGCACCGTAATCCGCAGACCAGGGCCCATGCGGAAGCCCGTACGAAGGAACTGGCGGGGCTCACCGGAAAGCTGCACTCTGCACTGGTGCAGACCGCTCTCGGGGTGCGGTTGCCCTGACTCAAGGGGTGCCCGACTACCCAAACCTGCCGGGCACGTCCTAGGGTTGCTGTGTGAACGAGCTCGACGTCGTAGGTGTCCGGGTCGAAATGCCCTCCAACCAACCGATCGTGCTCCTGCGTGAAGTGGGAGGCGATCGGTACCTCCCCATCTGGATCGGACCAGGGGAGGCGACCGCGATCGCCTTCGCACAGCAGGGGATGGCGCCCGCACGGCCGCTGACCCACGACCTGTTCAAGGACGTGCTGGAGGCGGTGGGTCAGGAGCTCACCGAGGTGCGCATCACGGACCTGCGCGAAGGGGTCTTCTACGCGGAGCTGGTCTTCGCCAGTGGAGTCGAGGTGAGCGCCCGGCCGTCCGACGCCATAGCGCTTGCGCTGCGCACCGGAACGCCGATCTACGGCAGTGACGGTGTCCTGGACGACGCCGGCATCGCCATTCCGGACGAGCAGGAGGACGAGGTGGAGAAGTTCCGCGAGTTCCTCGATCAGATCTCGCCCGAGGACTTCGGCACCAACAGCCAGTGAACCGATGCCTCCGGAGGGTCCCGACGGACCATTCGGCTAGCCTTTCCCGGCGGTGAGGCGCGGCAAACCACTCTTAGGGTGATTATCACTCGGCGTGCCGAGTGTGGCGATCGTTGACGAGCCCCTGGTGACTGCCTACCGTCGGGAAGGCAGGTCAAGGACGGAGGTCGGCGTGAGAAGCAGCGGCGACGGTACGGCGATGGGCGGACCGTATCCGCTTCACGGCAGCACGGCCGATCACTCTCCGAGGCGGCCGATGGCGGTTCAGGGGAGCGGGGACGCTACGTCCGGGCAGACCGAACAGGAACAGATCGGGTATCGGGGGCCGACCGCGTGTGCGGCAGCCGGTATCACGTATCGACAGCTCGACTACTGGGCCCGTACGGGGCTCGTCGAGCCCAGTGTGCGGTCCGCGGGCGGGTCGGGGACCCAGCGGCTCTACAGCTTCCGGGACGTCGTCGTCCTGAAGATCGTGAAGCGGTTCCTGGACACCGGGGTGTCCCTGCAGAACATCCGGACCACGGTCCAGCATCTGCGCGACCGCGGTTTCCGGGATCTGGAGCGGATGACGCTCATGAGCGACGGCGCGACGGTCTACGAGTGCACGTCGCCCGACGAGGTCCACGATCTGCTCCAGGGTGGTCAGGGGGTCTTCGGGATCGCCGTGGGCGTCGTGTGGCGGGACGTGGAGGCGGCGCTCTCGCAGCTGCACGGGGAGCGCATCGACACCGGGGAGACGCTGCTGCGTCAGAACCCCGCCGACGAGCTCGCGCGGCGGCGCAACCGGGCCGTGTGAGGCGGTTGCATCATCGCCGGCGGGGTGGCGGTTTCGGGGCGTTGTCAGTGGCGTAGGGCAGCATCAGAGGTGTGAGAACCGCGCCCACGATTCTGCATCTCGACATGGATGCCTTCTACGCGTCTGCCGAGCAGGCCGCGAAGCCGAGTCTGCGCGGGAAGGCCGTGGTGGTGGGCGGGCTCGGGCCGCGGGGTGTGGTGGCCACGGCTTCGTACGAGGCGCGGAAGCTCGGTGTGCACTCGGCGATGCCCATGGGGCAGGCGCGTCGCCTCGCGCCGAACGCCGCCTATCTGGTGCCGCGCTTCGGCCTCTACCGGGAGATCAGCGAGCAGGTGATGGCGCTGCTGCGTGAGCTGTCGCCGCTGGTGGAGCCGCTCAGTCTGGACGAGGCCTTTGTCGACCTGGAGGCGGGCGGCGTGGCCGACGACCAGGCGTCGGCGCTGGCCGTGGGGGAGCGGTTGCGTGCCGACATCAAGACGGTGACGGGACTTGCGGGGTCGGTCGGGCTCGCCGCGTCCAAGATGCTGGCGAAGATCGCCTCGGAGGAGGCCAAGCCCGATGGTCTGCGGCTGATAGTTCCGGGGACCGAGCGGGAGCTGCTCGCGCCGATGTCCGTGCGGACGCTGCCCGGGGTCGGTCCTGCCACCGGGGACCATCTGCGGCGGGGCGGGATCACGACGGTCGGGGAGATCGCTGAGGCGGGCGAGGACGAGCTCGTACGGCTGCTCGGGAAGTCGCACGGGAGCGCGCTGTACGCGATGGCGCAGGCGCGGGACGAGCGGCCCGTAGTGGCGGAGCGGGAGTCCAAGTCGGTCAGTGTCGAGGACACGTATGACGTGGACATTCACGACCGGGTGCGGGTCAGGGGCGAGGTGGCGCGGCTCGCCGACCGGTGTGTGGAGCGGTTGCGGGCTGCCGGGCACTCGGGGCGGACCATCGTGCTGAAGGTGCGGCGGTTCGACTTCTCGACGCTGACGCGGTCCGAGACGCTGCGGGGGCCCACGGACGACCCTGGGGTGGTGCGGGAGGCTGCCGCGCGGTTGCTGGAGTCCGTGGACACCACGGGGGGTGTGCGGCTCCTTGGCGTGGGGGTCACGGGGCTTGCGGACTACACGCAGGAGGATCTCTTCGCGCAGGCTCGGGCCGACGGGCTTGAGCGGGGGGAGGGCGAGGCTGCGGGAGCCGTGACTGAGGTCGAGGGTGCGGGGGAGGCCGAGGAGGCGTCCGTCGAGGAGGTGGCGCTCGGCGCGCGGCGGTGGGCCGCGGGGCACGATGTGCGGCATGCCGTGTACGGGTGTGGGTGGGTGCAGGGGAGTGGGCTTGGGCGGGTGACGGTGCGGTTTGAGACTCCGGGGTCGGCGCCGGGGCGGGTGCGGACGTTTCGGGTCGATGATCCGGAGCTTGTTCCCGCGGAGCCGTTGCCGCTGGTGGCTCCGCCGGGGGGCCGTGCTGGGCCTTCGCCCTTGGCGTAGCGGTGCTCGGCAGTGGGCGTTGTGCCCACCCTTCCCCAAGCTCTCGGCTCCGCTCGAGCAGGGGAGACCCCACTCGCCCTGCGGAACGCCTGCCCACAACGAGGGCGGGCGGTCGGGCGAGCCGGGGGGGGAGCGCCTGCTCACAACGAGGGCGGGCAGACGGGTTAGCCGCGGGAGCGCCTGACCACAGCGAGGGCGGGCGGGTTAGCCGGGGGAGCGCCTGACCACAGCGAGGGCGGGCGGTCGGGGGAGCGTTGCGTACCGGGGAGGGCGCGGCGTCAGGGGTTTTCGTCTGCGGTTTTGCCGAAGTCCTGGTCGGGGGGTGGTGGGGGTGCGATGTCCAGGCCGTAGTGGTGGTAGAGCTGGAGTTCCTGTTCGGGGGAGAGGTGGCGGCCTACGCCGAAGTCGGGGGCGTCCTTGATCAGGGAGCGTTCGAAGGGGATGCGCAGGGTGCCCTCTCCCGTGACCTCGCTGGGTTCCAGGGGGACGAAGGCGTCACGGCTGAACAGGCCCGTGCGTATCGCGGCCCACTCCGGGGCGCCGGTGGCATCGTCGAGGTAGACCTCGTCGATCGTGCCGATCTTGGCCCCGTCCCGGTCGAACGCCTTGCGGCCGATCAGGTTGCGCGGATCGATGTCGGTCTGCACAGGCCCTCCAACTGGTCGCAGTTTGTCGAAATGGCGCGTAACCAATCATTATTCGCTTGTCATCACTACGAAAGAGCACATCGGGGCGGGCGGCCACTCGAGGGATCGGGCGCGGTCCTCGCTGGTACGCTGGCGGTGGCTGCTGACCCCGTGCGGGAGAGCTCTCCGGGAGGTGATTCCGGAGGCGCCGAAGGAGCAAATCCTCCCCGGAATCTCTCAGGCACCCTGTACCGCACGGACGAGGTCACTCTGGAAAGCAGGGCGGGCGTCGGGCGGGCACGTTCGAGACCCTTCCTCACCGACGGTGAAAGCAGATCTGTCCATGGGCGGGTCTGTGAAGCTCTCAGGTTGAGATGACAGAGGGGGAGGCCGTCCGGGCACCCGCGCCGTGGTGCCCCTCGCAGGTCGCGTCAGACCAGCGTCAGACCAGGAGGCCTCCGCAATGACCGCCACCCCTCGCATCCCGCTCTCACAGCTTGAGCAGGGCATTCCCTTCGAGCAGCGGCACATCGGCCCCGATGCCGAGGCATGCGCCAAGATGCTCGCGCAGGTCGGTTACGGCTCGCTCGACGAGCTGACCGCCGCCGCGGTGCCGGATGTGATCAAGAACGCCGAGGCGCTGAATCTGCCCGGGGCGCGCACCGAGGCCGAGGTCCTGGCCGAGCTGCGCTCGCTGGCCGATCGGAATCAGGTGCTCGATTCCATGATCGGGCTCGGCTACTACGGGACCTTCACGCCGCCCGTCATCCTGCGGAACGTCATGGAGAACCCTGCTTGGTACACGGCTTACACGCCGTACCAGCCCGAGATCTCCCAGGGGCGGCTCGAGGCGCTGCTCAACTTCCAGACCGTCGTCGCCGAGCTGACCGGACTGCCCACCTCCGGTGCCTCCCTGCTCGACGAGGGGACCGCCGCTGCCGAGGCCATGGCCCTTTCGCGGCGCATGAGCAAGGTCAAGGACGGCGTTTTTGTTGTTGACGCCGACGCGCTGCCGCAGACCATCGCCGTCATTCAGACCCGTGCCGAGCCGACCGGCGTCGAGATCGTCGTCGCCGATCTGAGCGAGGGCATCCCGGCCGAGGTCGCCGAGCGCGGTGTCGTCGGCGTACTGATCCAGTACCCGGGCGCCTCCGGTGTCGTACGCGACATCAAGCCGGTCATCGAGCAGGCGCACGAGCTGGGGGCCGTGGTCTCCGTCGCGGCCGATCTGCTCGCCCTGACGCTGCTCACCTCGCCCGGTGAGCTCGGTGCGGACATCGCGGTCGGCACGACGCAGCGGTTCGGTGTGCCGATGGGCTTCGGCGGGCCGCACGCCGGATACATGGCGGTGCGCGAGAAGTTCGCCCGCAGCCTGCCGGGCCGGCTCGTCGGTGTCTCCGTCGACGCCGACGGCAACAAGGCCTACCGGCTCGCGCTGCAGACCCGTGAGCAGCACATCCGCCGTGAGAAGGCGACCAGCAACATCTGTACGGCACAGGTGCTGCTCGCCGTCATGGCCGGGATGTACGCGGTCTACCACGGGCCCGAGGGTCTCAAGTCCATCGCGCGGCGCACCCACCGCTACGCGACGCTGCTGGCCGCCGGCCTCACCGCGGGCGGGGTCGATGTCGTGCACGGCGCGTACTTCGACACGCTGACCGTGCGGGTGCCCGGCAAGGCCGAGGAGCTTGTCTCCGCGGCCCGCGAGGGTGGCGTCAACGTCCACCAGGTCGACGCCGACCACGTCTCGCTGGCCTGCGACGAGACCACCACGCGCAAGCAGCTGACCGCGATCTGGACCGCGTTCGGGGTCGAGGCGGACATCGAGGCGCTCGACGCGGCGACCGATGACACCCTGCCCGCCGGTCTGCTGCGCTCCGACGAGTACCTGACGCACCCGGTCTTCCACCAGTACCGCTCCGAGACCGCGATGCTGCGCTACCTGCGCAAGCTGGCCGACCGCGACTACGCGCTCGACCGCGGCATGATCCCGCTGGGCTCCTGCACCATGAAGCTCAACGCGACCACCGAGATGGAGCCGGTCACCTGGCCCGAGTTCGGGCAGCTGCACCCCTTCGCGCCCGCCCAGCAGGCGCAGGGCTACCTCACGCTCATCCGTGAGCTGGAGGAGCGGCTCGCCGAGGTCACCGGGTACGACAAGGTCTCGCTGCAGCCCAACGCCGGTTCGCAGGGCGAGCTGGCGGGTCTCCTCGCGGTCCGTGGCTACCACCGGGCCAACGGCGACGAGCAGCGCACCGTCTGCCTCATCCCGTCCTCCGCGCACGGCACCAACGCCGCGAGCGCCGTGATGGCCGGCATGAAGGTCGTCGTCGTGAAGACCGCCGACGACGGCGAGATCGACGTCGACGACCTGCGCGCCAAGATCGAGAAGCACCGCGACGAGCTGTCCGTCCTGATGATCACGTACCCGTCGACGCACGGTGTCTTCGAGGAGCACGTCGCCGACATCTGCGCGGAGGTGCACGAGGCCGGCGGGCAGGTGTACGTCGACGGCGCCAACCTCAACGCGCTGGTGGGCCTTGCCAAGCCGGGGCACTTCGGCGGCGACGTCTCGCACCTGAACCTGCACAAGACCTTCTGCATCCCGCACGGCGGCGGCGGTCCCGGCGTCGGCCCGGTCGGTGTGCGTGAGCACCTCGCGCCGTACCTGCCCAACCACCCGATGCAGCCCGCCGCGGGTCCCGAGACGGGTGTCGGACCGATTTCCGCCGCGCCGTGGGGCTCCGCGGGCATCCTGCCGATCTCCTGGGCGTACGTACGTCTCATGGGCGGCGAGGGGCTCAAGCGCGCCACGCAGGTCGCGGTGCTCTCCGCGAACTACATCGCCAAGCGGCTCGAGCCGCACTTCCCGGTGCTCTACACCGGCCCCGGCGACCTCGTCGCGCACGAGTGCATCATCGACCTGCGGCCGCTGAGCAAGGAGACGGGCGTCAGCGTCGACGACATCGCCAAGCGGCTCATCGACTACGGCTTCCACGCGCCGACCATGTCGTTCCCGGTCGCAGGGACGCTGATGATCGAGCCGACGGAGAGCGAGGACCTGGTCGAGATCGACCGGTTCTGCGAGGCGATGATCGCCATTCGCGCGGAGATCGAGAAGGTCGGCGGCGGCGAGTGGTCCGCCGACGACAACCCGCTGCGCAACGCGCCGCACACCGCGGCCGCGCTGAGCGGCGAGTGGGAGCACGGCTACAGCCGTGAGGAGGCCGTCTTCCCGGCCGGTGTCGTCGCGGCCGACAAGTACTGGCCGCCGGTGCGCCGCATCGACCAGGCGTACGGCGACCGGAACCTGGTCTGCTCCTGCCCGCCGCTGGATGCGTACGAGGACTGATGCGCGAGGACTGATTCACGGTCCAGCACATGCGTCGGGGCCGGTCCGGAGATTGCTTCTCCGGGTCGGCCCCTTCGTTGTCCGTGCCGTGGTGCCGCCGCGTCAGGCGGCCGTCATGATCTCGTCGGTGCCCAGCGGTCGGTGCGGGGCGATGATCTGGCCGTCCGGCAGCAGCTCACCGGTGTCCTCGAAGAGCAGGACGCCGTTGCACAGCAGGCTCCAGCCCTGCTCGGGGTGGCTCGCCGTGAGGAGCGCGGCTTCCCGGTCGGCGGAGTCGGCTGTCGGGCACGGTGGTTGGTGCTGGCACATGGAAGGGTTCTTTCGCTGCGATGTGATGGCTGTGACGTCTGTCCTGCGGCTCGATGCGGTGTTCATGACCGCCCCCCGTGTATTAGTCGGTCCGATCCCAGTGTTGCCCTACGGGCGCCAATCCGCAGGGATTTAACGGCAGCGCTCCTTACTGCTTAATGACGTATCACCCGCCCGGACGGTTCAGCCCAACTGCACTGTCTCTTCGGGTGGTTCGGGGTGGTCATACCTGGCTAGTCCGTATGGGCAGCGGGCAGCGCCGTGCCCCGCGGCCGGTCGGGCGGCGGGGCACGGGAGGTGCGGCGGCCTCAGGCGGGTGAGCCGAGCAGCGGCGCGGGGGTCAGTCGGTGGGTGAGGACCTTGAGCAGTTCGGCGGCGTGGTGCGGGCGGTGGGCCGCGATGCCGGGTGGCGCGGGCGCCAGGGGTACGAGGATGTCGGTGGCCGAGAGATGGCCGGCCGCGCCGTCGGCCGTGCAGTCGCCGTGCAGCCAGAGCGTGAGCATGTAGAGCTCGGGCACGGACAACAGGCGTGGCTGGTACGGCAGGGGCATCTTCTCGGCGTGGCGCAGGGCGCGCTCGGTGGCCGCGATGTACGGGCCCTCGAAGAAGTGCGAGAACGTCCACCCGTCAGGCGTGAGCATCGTGTCGGCCGCGGCGACAGCTCGCTCGCCGCAGCGGATCAGGAAACGCCACCCCGCGAGCCGGGTGGGTGTGCTGCCCGACGGGGTGATCCGGTCCAGGACGTGGACGGGCAGCGGAAGTTCGGGGGTCACCGGTCCCTGGGCGGCGCGCAGGGACGGGGTTCGGGCTTCGCGTACGGCGGTGGGTGAACCGAGAGCCGCGAGGACGCTGCGCAGGGCGGGCGCGGGAGCCGGGGGGACTTGCAGCGGCATGGTGGGTCGCCTCTCTCATTCGACAGGCACGGTGGATCGAGGGCAGGTGCGGACGACGCTGTCTGCTCTGGGGCCAGAGGGGCGGGGGCAGGGGGACCGCGAGCGCCAACTCTCTGCCTCGTTTGCGGAGTTTATACGACACGTGTTCAGACGGTGTTTCGTCTAACCGCGCCCAATATTGCTCGCAAGTCGATTGTCGGTCGCCCTTTCGCGGGATTCCTCCCGATTCTGGATGTGGGCGCCCCTTCTGACCTCGGCTCACTTCCGTGACGCGGACGGCCGATTCTCGTCGGTGTTTTTCACCAGACACGGGTGCGGCGATTTTCTGGTGTGTGTCATGCCGCGCGAATGTGCCGTGTGACGACGCTTGTCGAGCGTACTGGGACGGGGGCATGTGCGGGGCGTTATCGATCACATTGCAGGGCATCATCCTCCGAGACGCAGCGGCCGGATCATTGGCTGCCCATCCGAGGAGGGGACGCTTGCGATGGGGGAGAAGGTCGTGGCAGGAACGTTTGACCTGTCCGAGCGGAACCGGTACCGAAGCAAGCTCAGGGAGTGTCTCGCGGGACTGCGGAGGCTGTTGGACGAGGAGCGGTTCGACCGGCCCAAGAATCTGATGGGCGTGGAGATCGAGTTGAATCTCGCGGGGCCCGACGGGATGCCGAGAATGATGAATGCGCAAGTTCTCGAGCGCATCGCGAGCCGCGACTTCCAGACGGAACTCGGAATGTTCAATCTTGAAGTCAATATCGCCCCGCACCGATTGGGCGGCCGCGTTCTCGACCGCCTCGCCGAAGAGCTGCGCACGGGCCTCGCCTATGCCCACCGTAAAGCGAACGAGGTGAACGCCGGCATCGTCATGATCGGCATTCTGCCGACCCTCGGCCACCACGATCTGGTCCATGGGAACCTCTCCGACGTCGACCGCTACGTCCTGCTGAACGACCAGATCGTGGCGGCACGCGGCGAGGAGTTCACGCTGGACATCACCGGCGTCGAGCGGCTGACCTGCACGTCCACGTCGATAGCGCCCGAAGCGGCGTGCACCTCCGTGCAGTTGCACCTCCAGGTCACCCCGGGGCGGTTCGCCGATGTGTGGAACGCGGCGCAGTGTGTGGCCGCCGCGCAGATCGCCGTGGGCGCCAACGCGCCGTTCCTGTTCGGCCGCGAGCTGTGGCGCGAGTCCCGGCCGCCGCTGTTCCTGCAGTCCACGGACACCCGGCCGCCCGAACTGCAGGCGCAGGGCGTTCGGCCGCGTACCTGGTTCGGGGAGCGCTGGATCTCGGACGCGTACGAACTCTTCGAGGAGAACCTGCGGTACTTTCCGGCGCTCCTTCCCCTCATGGACGACGAGGACCCGCTGGAGGTGCTCGACGACGGCCGTGTGCCGAGCCTTGCCGAACTCGTCCTGCACAACGGCACCGTCTACCGCTGGAACCGCCCCGTGTACGGCATCGCCGACGGCGTCCCGCATCTGCGCGTGGAGAACCGCGTCCTGCCCGCCGGCCCCACCGTCACCGACGTCATCGCCAACGCCGCCTTCTACTACGGCCTCGTACGGGCCCTGGCCGAGGAGACGCGGCCGGTGTGGACCCGGCTGCCCTTCGAGGCCGCGGCCGACAACTTCGACACCGCGTGCCGGCACGGCATCGAGGCCCGTCTGAAGTGGCCGCGGCGCGGCAGATACGGCGGGATCGTCGAGGTGCCCGCGGTCTCGCTGGTCCGTGACGAACTGCTGCCGCTGGCCGCCGCCGGGCTGGACGCATGGGGTGTGGAGCCCGCCGACCGCGACTTCTACCTGGGAGTGATCGAGGAGCGGTGCAGGCGGCGGGTGAACGGGGCGTCCTGGCAGGCGGCGACGTACCACCAGGCACTGGAGACCGGGCTCGAACGTGAGGCCGCGCTCGCCGCCACCACCCGTCGCTACGCCGAGCTGATGCACTCGGGGGACCCGGTGCACACCTGGCCGGTGGGGCTGCCGGAACCCGCCGTCCTCAGCTGAGGGGCCGGGGGTTCAGCCCTGGCTGCCCGCCTCCATGATGGCCTTGAGGATGACCGCGTGGATCTGTGCCGGGTCGTCGACCTGGTGCCCCGATCCGCCGGTCGCCTCCGCGATCTGTTTGACCTCTTCCTTGTCCGCGTTCGGGCCGACGGCGATCGCGATGAGCGGCACCCGGCGCTTGGGGTCGGTGAGCTCCTGCAGCTGGGAGATGAGGCTGCTGCGCGAGATGGAGCCGGGGTCCTGGTTGGCGCCGTCGGTGAGCACCACCAGTGCGTTGAACTTGCCGCTCGCGTACGTCGACGTCGCCTCCTTGTACGCGGCCAGCGTCGTGTCGTACAGACCGGTCGCACCGCCCGGTATGGGCTCCAGATCGCTGAACGCCTCGGAGATCTTGTCCCGTTGGGTGCCGTCGCCCTTGCGGTCGCCGAGCCGCTCGGTCGGCACGAGCCTGCGGTAGTCGCGCTCGCCGTCGAGCCCGGTGGCGAACTCCCAGAGCCCGATCTCGTCCTCGTCGGTGAACCCCGCGAGCGCCTGCAGGAGCGAGGACTTGGTGACCTCCATCCGGGTCTGCTCGCGGCCCGGCACCCACTCGCTCATGGAGTCCGACACGTCGACTACCGTGCTGAGCCGGGCACTTTGGACCGTGATCGTCCACATGCCGAGCGTCTCCTGGAGCTGCTTGTCCGACGGCGGCTCGGCCGCCTCGTCCGTGTACGGCTGCGGAGTGCGGCCGCCGGCGGCCGTGACGAGCTTCTCCGACACCTGCTCGGGGTCGGTCCTGAAGCCGTTCTTCTCCAGGATCGCGCGCCCGTCGTCGTCGCTGAACAGCGTCATGAAGCGCAGGGCCGCCCGGCTCTGGTCCGTGGAGAGACGGTCCTCCTCGACCAGCGTGTAGGGGTAGTCGAGGCGTGGTGAGCCGTCCTTCGGATAGAACATGTCGAGGCTGTTCTCCTCGCCCGCCGACGCGTTGTGCCGGAAAGCGGCCTGCTCGGAGAGGATCAGCGCCTGATTGCGGCGCGGGTTGCCCTGCTCGGTGCCCGAGCCGTCGCGGGCCAGCGTGTCCAGGAGCTGGCCGTCGCTGTCGGCGGTCCGCGCGGACAGCGCCTTGGCCATGCCGGCCGCCTGGGTGTCGCCCTCCGCGCCCCCCGACTTCTTCGCCGACGCGCTCAGTTTGGCGAGGGCCAGCAGTCCGGTGGCGCTGCGCGCCGGGTCGGCGGCGCCGAGCCGCAGCTTGTCGCCCTTCATCGCGGCGCCGGCCAACTCCGGCCAGGCGTACGTCTTCTTGGGCCATCCAAGGGACTCGGCGGCGGACGGCACCATGGCCATGCCGACCGGCGACGACGCGATGTTCCCCGCGGGGACCACCTTGGTCTGCTTGCCGCCGAGCCCGACGCGCTGCACCCACAGGTCGGAGTCCGGCACCCATACGTCGTACTCCGGATCGCCCTTGCCCGCCCGGAGTTCGTCGGCCACCTTGTACGAATCGCGGGCCGTGACGCGTACGTCGATGCAGTGCCCGTCGGACATGACCTGGTTCTCGCGGGCGTCGTCGGCGGCCGCGCGCAGCGCGGGGGAGATGTCCGGTGCGGCGACGACATTCAGCCGGACCGTGTCGTCGCTGCACGATCCGCCGAAGGAGAGCAGGTCGCTGCGGACGGCGAACGCGGTGCCCGCGGCGACCGCCAGGACGAGCGCCGTCGCGATGGCCACGGTGCGGCCGCGGCTGCGCGGTCGTGGGTCGGGTGCGACCGTTCCGTGCTCATCGGGCAAGCTGTGACGTCCCATGGCGGTGGTGCCCCTCCTTGAGTGATGAAGCAAGGAAAGAGGGGGTGGCATGACCGCAATCGGCGTCCGTCCCCCTCGGCCTGTCGCGCACGATCTTCGTAACTTCTTTCGAGACCCTAGCGGGGCGCGGGTGAGGATGAGGCGGGATTACTCAACTGGAGGCGGAGTGCAAGCGGAGCCCGGGTCGTTGGCTGGTTCTTTTCGACCGGAAGAGCCATCGCGGCGGATCTTCCGGGACGAGACGCTGCTCGTCCTGGCGCTCTCACTTGGCGCGAGCGGAGTGTCCGCGCTGATCAGCTTTGTCGGATCGGTCACCAAACCGGGCGGTCTGAAGGACCAGGCCGCGACGATGAACGCGTCGGCCGCGCCGGGGCGTCCCTGGCTTGATCTCGCGTGGCAATTGTTCGGAATTACCACCGCGTTGGTGCCCGTGGCGCTGGTGGCGCACTTTCTGCTGCGGGAGGGCGCCGGGCTGCGGACGATCGGTTTCGACCGGAGCCGCCCATGGCCCGATCTGGGGCGCGGGGCGGCGATCGCGGCGGCGATCGGCAGCACCGGGATCGCCTTCTATCTGGCGGCTCGGGGGCTGGGGTTCAACCTCACCGTGGTGCCGGAGGATCTGCCCGACGTGTGGTGGAAATACCCGGTCCTTGTGCTCTCCGCGGTGCAGAACGCGGTGCTGGAGGAAGTGATCGTCGTCGGCTATCTGCTGCGCAGGTGTGGGCAGTTGGGGTGGACGCCGATGGCCGCGCTGGTCGGCAGCTCGGTGCTGCGCGGCTCCTACCACCTCTACCAGGGCATCGGTGGGTTCATCGGCAACATGGCGATGGGCGTGGTCTTCGTGCTGCTCTACCGCAGGTGGGGGCGGGTCGGTCCGCTGGTGGTGGCCCATGCGCTGCTGGATATCGGGGCGTTCGTCGGGTACGCCCTGCTGGCCGGCAAGGTGGGGTGGCTGCCGACGCCGTAGCGCGGCCGGGTGGGGACGTACGACACGGCTTTGTACGTCCCCACCGTCCCGTCAGGCGTGCAGTTCGCCCTCGATGACCGTGACCGCGCTGCCCGTAAGCAGGGTGCGTTCGCCGCGCAGTTCGGTGCGGACGAGGCCGGTGCGGGCCGAGGCCTGCAGGCCGGTCAGTTCGGTGCGGCCGATGCGCCGGGACCAGAAGGGGGCCAGGGCCGTGTGGGCGCTGCCCGTCACCGGGTCCTCGTCGATGCCGACGCGCGGGAAGAAGCAGCGGGAGACGAAGTCGTAGCCGCGGGTGGGGTCTTCGGCGCGTGCGGTCGCGATGATCCCGCGCTCGGAGTGCTGGACGAGAGCCTTGTGGTCGGGGGTCAGTGCGCGCACCGTCTTCTCGTCGGCGAGCTCGACGAGCAGGTCACCGAGGTGCGCTCCGGTGTCGTACGCGGCGAGGGGCTGGGCGCCCAGGGCTTCGGCGACGCCGTCGGGGATCTCGGCCGGCGTGAGCGGGGCGGTCGGGAAGTCCATGGTGATGGTGCCGTCGTCGTGCGCGGTGGTGATGAGGACGCCGCTGCGGGTGGCGAGGCGCACGGGCCCGGTGGCGGCCGCCGTGGTGTGCAGGACATGGGCGGTGGCGAGGGTGGCGTGGCCGCAGAGGTCGACCTCGGTGGTGGGTGTGAACCACCGCAGGGCCCAGTCGGCTTCGTCGTGCGCGGGGAGGCGGTGGGCGAAGGCCGTCTCGGCGTGGTTGATCTCTGCGGCCACGTGCTGGAGCCACGCGTCGTCCGGGAAGGCGTCGAGGAGCAGGACACCTGCCGGGTTGCCGGCGAAGGGGCGGTCGGTGAAGGCGTCGACGACGCGAATGCGGTGAGAGGTCGGCATATCGACGACGCTAGCGGGCCAATGTGGGGGCGGGCCAAGGCCAATTGCGGGTGGGTGGCCCGATTGGCCCCTTCGCCGATCACGCCACGCCTCGCGTCCCGTGCCCGGCGGGCAGAGGCTGGAAGGGAGAGGGATTCCCTGGGCCCGGGAGCGGGCCCGCAGAGGAGGAACCATGACGGCGACGACGCGGGACGACACTCCCGTCGCGATCGAAGGCGGCGGTGTGGAGCTGCGGATGCGGGATGTCGGGGGTGACATGACCGTCGCGTTCGCCCGGCTTCCGCAGGGCACGAACATGGCGCCGGTGCTCACCGGGATGCCGGACGGCCTGTGCCAGTGTCCGCACTGGGGGTATCTGTTCAAGGGGCGCCTGAAGATGCGGACGGCGTCCGGCGAGGAGATCTACGAGGCAGGCCAGGCCTTCTACTGGGCGGCGGGCCATGCTCCGGAGGCACTGGAGGACTGTGAGTACGTCGACTTCTCGCCCACGAAGGAGTTCCACGAGGTGATCGACTACGTCAAGTCCCAGATGGGCTGACTTCCGGGTTTCCGGGCCAGGAAGATGGCGATCGTCCTCTTGGCCCCGGGGTCGGGCTGCTCCATGAGCCTTGCTGTGACGGTGAGTCCGGTCCGCACGAGCTGTGGTGCGTGGAGTAGTAGGCGAGGGCGGCGCCGAGTCGGCTGTGAACTGGGGCGACCAGAACGGTTGAGACGCCTGGGTGGCCGAGAATCTCAGTTGATCTGGACTCTGGCGTATGAATACTGGCTGCCGTCTCAGTTGATCTGGTCTGCTTCCGACGTTTCGAGCCGGCCTAGTGGAAGAGCGCCCGAGAGATGACCATGCACGATGACCAAGTGGACGTGACCACCGAAACCGTTGCGACGTTGATCGAGGAACAGTTCCCTCAGTGGAGTGGCAAGGCGATCCAACTCGTGTCGTCGACCGGGACGGTCAACGCCATCTTCCGCATAGGGAACGACCTTTCTGCGCGTTTCCCGCTGCGTCTGGCCGATGCCGCCGAGGCGCTGGCGGTTCTGGAACAGGAAGCCCGGGCGAGCGCGGAGCTGGCGCAGGTGTCTCGGTTCCCCGCCCCGGAACCCGTCGCCTTGGGAAAGCCTGGAGCGGGTTACCCCATGCCGTGGTCGGTCCAGACATGGCTGCCGGGAACGGTCGCCTTTGATGCCGACCCGAGTGGGTCGGACGCTTTTGCCGAGGACCTTGCGGCCTTCATCGCAGCCCTGCGGGAGGCCGAGACGCGGGGACGGCTTTTCAGTGGCGAGGGTCGTGGCGGCGTTCTCGCTGACCACGACGATTGGGTGGCGAAGTGTTTCGAGGAGAGTGAGGGGCTGCTCGACGTGCCCCGGCTCCGCCAGGTGTGGAGCCATTTTCGGGAGTTGCCACGCACGGGTGCCGATGTGATGAGCCATGGTGACTTGATTCCCGGCAATGTACTGGTCGCGGGAGGCCGGCTCAGCGGCGTACTCGACACCGGCGGCTTCGGCCCGGCCGACCCCGCGCTGGATCTGGTCAGTGCCTGGCATCTGTTGCAGCCAGGCCCGCGGGAAGTGCTCCGGCGGACACTGGTCTGTGACGATCTGGAGTGGGAGCGCGGCAAGGCATGGGCGTTCCAACAGGCGATGGGTGTTGTCTGGTACTACGTCGAGAGCAATCCGTCGATGAGCAGACTGGGGCGCCGGACACTCGACCGCATTCTGGAGTCGATGGAGTGATGGGCGCAGCCAGGTTTCCGTCGTATGTAGTGTGCGGACATGACAAGAAGTGAGCGGCTCGCGGAGCAGGTGGACTGGTACTGGCACAAGAACCTGCGGCCGCGGCTGGACGGTCTTACCGATGAGGAGTACTTCTGGGAGCCGGTGCGTGGCTGCTGGAGCATCCGCCCGCGTGGCACGTCGGCCGCACCGATGTCGACAGGTTCGGGGGAGTGGGCGATGGACTTTGCGTCCCCTGGCCCGGTGCCGGCGCCGGTGACCACGATTGCCTGGCGGCTGGCGCACATCATCGTCTCGTGCCTGGGCTATCGGGTCGGATGGTACTTCGGCGGTCAGGACGTCGACTCCGAGACATTTGCCTACGCGGGGACCGCTGACGAGGCGCTGAAGCAGCTCGATGAGATGTACGGGAGATGGAACGCGGGGGTCCGCGAACTCTCGGACGCCGACCTGGAGAATCCGCCCACGGTGGGTCCCGAGCGGTTTCCCATGGAGAACAGGATCCTGCACGTCAACAGGGAGCTGATCCATCACGGCGCCGAGATTTCCCTGCTGCGCGACCTCTACCGCTGGCAGGACGGAGGGGTGGTGGCGTGAAGGTCGTTCGGGGTGGTCATGCCGGTGTTGGGCGGATGTCTCGGGTGTAGCTCAACTGTCAGCGGGTTCCTTCGAGGTTCGTCAGGACGAACAGGGCGCGCAGCAGGCCGGTCGCGGGGGCGGGATCGGTGCGGAGCTTGGTGAGGATCCGCCAGTTCTTGAGATGAAAGCCGTGCTCGACCGGGGTGCCGAGGCCGGCGGCGGGTAGGTGGGACAGGGCGCGGTCACGGCGGGCGGCGGTGATGCCGTGAGTGCGGCCGGGCCGAGCCGCGGAGATCCAGATCATCCGGCCCCGCTCGTCGGTCAGGGCGAGGACGTGCAGGGGGCACCCTGATCCCCACCCAGCGCTGCACCGGCCGAACCACTCCGGCAGACACCACGCCGCCCCGCCGGGCGACCTTCTTCAGGGCGCGGTCCAGCCGTGGGGCCTTGGCGGCCGGCAAACGCTGACTGGCGCGCCACCGGCATCGTCGCTGCCACTGGGCGTCGGTGGCAGCGCTGTTGCCGCGAAGACTTCGGCGGCCTCCTCGTCGACGAGACTCTCCGGCCGGACATCGACTGGCACGCCACACCAGGTCCTGCGAGGTCGCCGCCCAGCAGTCGCCCGTGACGTTCTTCTGCCCCTTGAACGAGATGAACTTCCGGACCGGGAGGGCACGCTCGAATGACTCATCCCAGAAGGAAGGGGCTTGCCGGGCGAACTGTTCCGATATATCGTTGACGCATCGCGACTGATCAACGACAAGGTGATTGATCGATGACATCAAAGGAGTGATGGCGATGCGTAACCACGGACATGAACACGAGCACGGGCGTGGCCACTGCGGCCCAGGCCATGAGGGCCGGGGCGGTTTTGAGGGGCGGCGTGCGGCGTTCGGGCCCTTCGGTCCCGGCTTCGGCGGTCCCGGTGGGCCTTGGGGCGGCGGGCGTGGCGGCAGGGGTGGTCCCCGGGGCAGGGCGCGGCGCGGCGATGTGCGCGCGTCGATCCTGGCCCTCCTGAAGGACCGGCCGATGCACGGCTACGAAATGATCCAGGAGATCGCCGAGCGCAGCGGCGGGGCATGGAAGCCCAGCCCTGGCTCGGTCTACCCCACCCTCCAGCTCCTGGAGGACGAGGGTCTGATCAGCAGTGCGAGCGAAGGCGGCAAGAAGCTCTTCTCGCTCACCGGCGCCGGACGCGAGGCGGCCGACGAGGGTCCCGACGCGCCCTGGGAAGAAGCCGGGCGCGGGGTCGACTGGGAGACGCTGAACGAGATCCGGCAGGCCGGCTTCGGTCTGATGGAGGCGTTCGGCCAGGTCTGGAAGACCGGCAGCAAGGAGCAGCGCGAGAAGGCGGTCACGGTCATCAACGACGCCCGCAAGAAGCTGTATCTGATCCTCGCCGATGAGGACTGAGGCGGTGGGGTCGATGACCCCGGCACACGCAGAGAGGCGCCCCCCCCACAAAAAGCCGGGGGCCGCCCCAGCGGTGGCCGGCGGGGGGGGCGTCACCACCCGCCCCCCCCGGCGGCCGGG
>NZ_JBFACK010000033.1:0-42526 GCF_040640795.1 Streptomyces sp. NPDC021622 | reverse complement strand
CAGGGGGGACCCTGTGGGAGAGTAGGACGCCGCCGAACTATTTTTGAATGGGAGACCCCCGCACCGGGATACGGTGCGGGGGTTTTCTGCGTTTAGGGTCGTGGTATGCGATACGAACTGGTCATCTTCGACAATGACGGCGTTCTCGTGGACAGCGAGCCGATTTCCAACACCATTCTTGCGGGCTATCTGACCGAGCTCGGTCACCCCACCACGTACGAGGACTCCCTGCGCGACTACATGGGGGCCGCCATGCATCGCGTACACGATCTGATTCTTGAGCGCACCGGACAGCGGCTGCCCGAGAATTTTGACTCGGCCTTTCACTCGCGGGTCTTCGCGGCTTTTGAGCGGGATCTTGAGCCTGTGGCGGGGGCTTTCGAGGTGCTGGAGAAGCTCGTCGCCGGCGGGGTGCCTTACTGCCTGGCCTCGTCCGGGAGCCATGAGCGGATCAGGGTCGGGCATCGGCGTACCGGGCTCGACCGGTGGTTCGATGACGAGCGGATCTTCAGTTCCGAGGATGTGGGGCGGGGGAAGCCGGCGCCTGATCTCTTTCTGCACGCCGCCGAGCGGATGGGTGTCGCGCCCGAGAAGTGCGTGGTGGTCGAGGACAGTCCGCTGGGGGTGCGTGCCGCCGTCGCCGCCGGGATGGATGTGTATGGGTTCACTGCGATGACTCCCGCCGAGAGGCTTTCCGGGGCCACTGAACTCTTCGGGGACATGGGGGAGTTGCCTGACCTGCTGGTATGACGTGAGCGGGGTGGTGCAGGTCGCCGGGCTCGGGCGGTGAGGGGCGGCGCCGGCTGCCCCTGCTTCGTGCGACGTGTGCGAGGAATTGGGTGGGTGATCTATCTACCCACCAGTAGTCAGGGGTTCTACGCTCAGCAGCCATGACGGACGAGCTGCGGCGCGGCAGGGCCTCTTTGGCGTTGAGCTTCCTGGTGCAGGGGGTCACCTTCGCGTTGCTGGTGACGCGGATTCCCGCCATTCAGGATCGCTACGGGATATCCGACGGCCTGCTGCCGGTCTTCCTCGCCGCGGTGCCGATCCTCGCCGGTGTCGGAAGCGTCGGCACGGAGTGGATGGTCAAGAGGGTGCGGCCGAGCCGGGTGCTGCGGTGGTCGCAGCCCGTGGTGCTCCTGGCGCTGCTCGGGGTCGGTGCGGGGGATTCCTTGTGGCAGGTCGCCGTGGCGCTCGGGGTGTTCGGGCTCGCGGTGGGGGCGCTCGACGCGTCCATGAACATGCTCGGGGTGAGTCTGCAGCGGGCTTACGGGCGCAGCATCATGCTCGGGTTCCACGCGGCGTACAGCCTGGGCGGGATCGCGGGGGCGTCGATCGCTTGGGCGGGGGCGCACTGGGATCTGTCGCTGTTCGTGTCGTATCTGCCGGTGGTCGTGGTGCTGCTGCCCGCGGCGTTGGTGGGGAGTCGTTGGTACGTCGATGCCAGTGCCGGTGCCGGGGCTGCTGTGGGTGACGGCGGTGAGGGGAAGGGCGGGCCCGTCGTCTTCAAGGTGCTGCTTCCGCTCTGTCTGGTGATGACCTTCGCGTACATCGGGGACTCGACCGTCTCCAACTGGAGTGCGAAGTATCTGCAGGATGTGTTGGGGAGCTCGGAAGAGGTCTCGACCGTTCCCTACAACGTCTACATGGTCATGACGCTGCTGGGGCGAGGGCTCGGGGACCTGGGGGTCCGGCGGTTCGGGGCCGTGGCGGTGGTGCGGGTTGGGTCGGTGGTGGCCGCGCTCGGGTTCGCGGTCGTGGCTGCGGCGCCCGGGGCGTGGACCGGCATCCTGGGTTTCACCGTGCTGGGGCTCGGGCTGTGCGTGATCGTCCCGCAGACTTTCGCCGCGGCGGGGAGGCTCTTCCCGGGGGCGTCGGATGCCGCTGTGGCGCGGCTCAATGTCTTCAACTACGTGGGGTTCTTGATCGGTTCGCCGCTGGTGGGGGCGCTGGGGGATGCCTGGAACTACCGCGGGGCGATGCTCGTTCCCATGGTGTTGGTGCTCGTGACCTTGTTGTATGCCCGGTCCTTCGCCCCCGGAGCGGACCGATACGGTGACGGGCATGAGCGGCCGCGCACAGTTGATGTGGGACGAGGCAGTAACGGGCTATGACTTCGGTCCTGAGCACCCCATGGACCCGGTCCGGCTCGCGCTGACCAGAAGTCTGGTCGGTGCCTTCGGGCTCGACCGTGAGATGGATGTCGTCGCGGCCAAGCGTGCCGGTGATTCGACGCTGCGGCTCGTGCATCGCGAGGACTATGTGGAGGCGGTCAAGGCCGCGTCCGCCGATCCGTCGTCGGCGGACGGCAGTTATGGCCTGGGCACTCCGGATGATCCTGCCTTCGCGGGGATGCACGAGGTGTCGGCGCTGATCGCCGGGCAGTCGGTTGGGGCGGCCGAGGCGGTGTGGCGCGGGGAAGCGCTGCACGCGGTGAACTTCGCGGGTGGGCTGCACCATGCGATGCCGGGGGCCGCTTCGGGGTTCTGTATCTACAACGATGCGTCGATGGCCATTGCGCGGCTGTTGGAGCTGGGCGCCGAGCGGGTCGCTTATGTGGATGTCGATGTGCATCACGGGGACGGGGTGCAGGCCTCCTTCTGGGACGATCCGCGGGTGCTGACGATTTCGTTGCACGAGCATCCGCGGACGTTGTTTCCGCAGACGGGGTGGTCCTCGGAGACGGGCTCTTCGTCGGCGGAGGGGTCGGCCGTGAATGTGGCGTTGCCGGCGGGGACCGGGGACGCGGGGTGGATGCGGGCGTTCCACGCCGTGGTGCCGGAGTTGCTTGCGGACTTTCGGCCGCAGGTGCTTGTCACTCAGCACGGGGCCGATACGCACTTCGAGGATCCGCTGGCGCATCTTGCCGTTTCGCTGGATGCGCAGCGGGGGGTGCAGGTTGCCTGCCATGAGTTGGCGCATGCGTACGCGGAGGGGCGGTGGGTCGCGCTGGGTGGGGGTGGCTATGCCGTGGTGGATGTCGTGCCTCGGTCGTGGACGCATCTGGTCGCCATCGCTGCGGGGCGGGAGATTTCGCCCTCCGAGGTGATTCCGGAGGCCTGGCGGCAGGAAGTCTTCGCCCGTACGAGGCAGTTGGGGCCGGCGCGGATGACGGATGGGCGGTGGCCTGTCTCCTGGAAGGAGTGGGAGGCGGGGTATGACCCTGCCGATCGGCTTGACCAGGCGGTGTTGGCTGCGCGGCGGGCGGTGTTTCCGTTGCGGGGGTTGTTGGCGTAATCCGGGGCTCCGCCCCGGGCCCCGTGCGGGGGCGCATGGCTGAATCGGTGCCCGGTAGCTGTGCGTTGTGCCCACCCGTTCCGCCGTGCGGAACGCCTGCCCACAACGAGGGCGGCGGGGTGTGGAGCGCGCCTGCCCACAACGAGGCGAGGGGCCGCGGGGGTAGGGGGCATCCGGGACGGTTGGCCGTCGGCTGGGGCCCTGTCGGGGAGGGTACGTCTCGTTACGCCAACTGTGGGGGGTTTCCGGGGTTTTGGGGGTCCCGGGGGGTGGGATGCGCCAGCATCGGCTGGGTGTTGAGCACCGGCGCCCTGCGGGCGCATCTGTTGGCGGCTCGGTTGGCCGGGCCTGTGGCCACGTCCCGGGAAGAGAGCCTGCGGAGCTACCGGCTCTTCGCGGCCCGGGATCCGCGGATACTGCTGGGGCTCGACCCTGAATGGAACTGGGAGTCCCGGGACTTGCTCGGGCTCATGGCCGACAAGTGCGGGGTGTCGGCGGACCCCCGGCACACCACGGGCGCCGATGTCATCGACCCCGAGCGGACGCTGGCCGCGCTCGACGCCTTTGCGGAGCGGCTCGCGGATGCCATGCGGCGGCGGCTTCCCGTGCTCTTCGGGACCGGGCATCCGCACCGGCTGCTCGGGTTCTACGCCGCGTTGGCGGACGCCTTGTCGGCGGCCGGGTGCACCGTCCTCACCCCCGCGCAGGGCAACAGTGTCGACATAACGACCCGGTTCGGCCTACGCACGTACAACCTTGACTACGTACAAGGAGTCGCGCTGGTGCGGGAACCCGGCGTGCGTCCCACCGGGAGTGAGACCGGCGCACACACCCACTCACCGCTCCCGGTTCGGGCCGCCCTCGCGGCCGCCGCGGAGGGTCCGGGACCCCTGCCCGAGCTGGTCATCGGGGACCACGGATGGGTCTGCGGGGCAGGTCAGCTGGGGTTTGAGGCGATCGGTCTGGCGGATACGGATGATCCCGCGCTGTTCGTCGGAGAGGCCGAGGGGCAGGTGTCCGTCGTCGTTCCGCTTGATGACGCTGTGCGGTCTGATTACTACCGACCGCTTACTCGCTATGTACTCAATCGAGCGTGTCTGTCACAGTAGGCGGCCGATGGCTACTCCTCTTCCCCACTCGCATCATCCGCCCCTAGTCTGGGAGTGAGCGCGCAGGGACGAAGAGTCACCGGAAGGGGAAGCCGGTGCCCGTCATGTGCGGAAGGTTCAGGTGGGGTGTCATGGCTGCAGACCAAAGGCCGCTGAACGAGGTTGCGTTTCTGACCGTGGCGGAAGTCGCCGCGGTTATGCGAGTGTCCAAGATGACCGTGTACCGCTTGGTGCACAGCGGTCATCTGCCCGCCATCCGGGTCGGAAGGTCCTTCCGGGTCCCGGAGCAGGCGGTTCATGAGTACCTCCGCGAGTCCTATGTAGGGGTCGAGGCGGGCTGACAGGGTCCCTCGATCCACCTCGATTACGTCCCTCACTCAGAGGCGGGTAGGCTAGGCCGACGTAGGTCGTGTGGGCCCAGTCTGCTGCCCCGCACTTAGTGAAGAGAAGTGAGCGAGGGTAGTCGTGGGCTCTGTTATCAAGAAGCGGCGTAAGCGGATGGCCAAGAAGAAGCACCGCAAGCTGCTGAAGCGCACCCGCGTTCAGCGTCGCAACAAGAAGTAAGCGACAGCTGTACAAGCGCGTCCCGAAGCCCTCCCGCCATCCGGCGGGAGGGCTTCGGCGTTTTCCGCGGAGTTTCCCGGGTTCACCTGGGCTTTTATGGGCCTCTGGTGTGGCTGTCGTCACTTCCTGCAGCAGGCGGTCATCACAGCGCAACATCGACCCGCTAGCGTGTGCCGGGAGAGTGATGACGGTGCGCGTCAGGACTTCGAGGGCTGGGGAAGGCAGGCGCTGATCTTGGGCAAGGTCGTGCTCGTGACCGGGGTGGCTCGACAACTGGGCGGGCGGTTCGTCCGACGCGTCCAGCGCGATCCGGAGGTCGACCGGGTGGTCGCCGTGGACGCGGTCCCTCCCGAGCACCATCTGGGCGGCGCGGACTTCGTCCAGGCCGACATCCGGCAGCCGGCGATCGCCAAGGTGCTCGCCGAGTTCTCCGTGGACACGGTCGTGCACATGGACGTCACGGGCACCGCGCTGGCCGGCGGCAGCCGGGGTTCACTCAAAGAGACCAACGTCATCGGCACCATGCAGCTGCTCGGCGCCTGCCAGAAGTCACCGACGGTCAAACGGCTCGTGGTGAAGTCGTCGACCAATGTGTACGGCTCCGCGCCGCGCGACCCGGCGGTCTTCACCGAGACGACACCGCCGAAGTCGCTGCCCAGCGGCGGCTTCGCCAAGGACACCGTCGAGGTCGAGGGGTACGTACGCGGATTCGCCCGCCGCCGCCCGGACGTGGCGGTGTGTGTGCTGAGGTTCGCCAACATCCTGGGCCCGGCCGCCGATTCACCGCTCGCCGAGTACTTTTCGCTGCCGGTGCTGCCGACCGTCTTCGGTTACGACCCGCGGCTGCAGTTCGTGCACGAGGACGACGCGATCGAGGTACTCCGTCTGGCCGCGCACGACCCGCGGCGCGGGACGCTCAACAGCGGCACGTTCAACATCGCGGGCGACGGCCTGCTGCTGCTCTCGCAGTGCTCGCGGCGGCTCGGACGGCCTACGCTCCCGGTGTTCATGCCCGCGGTCACCTGGGTCGGCCAGGCGCTGCGCACGGTGGGCGTGACGGACTTCTCGCCCGAGCAGATCAGGCTGCTCACCCACGGCCGAGTGGTCGCAACACGGCAGATGCGCGAGACACTGGGCTTCCGGCCCAAATACACCACCGCGGAGACCTTCGCGGATTTCGTACGCAGTCGGGGTCCCGGGCTTCTGCCGCCGCAGGCCGTCGCCGGGGCCTTGGACCGGATCGCCACGCTGCCCTTCGTGGGCAACCAGAGCGCCAACTGAGGAGAGCGTCAACGATGGCGGACGCCAAGGTCATTCCGTTCGACGACGACCGGTCGCGCGGGGGCGCCCAGCGCCCGACGCGGCGCAGGGGCGCGACCCGGCGCAAGAACGATCCGGCAGCCGTGCGTGAGGTCACGGCCATGCCGGCCCAGCAGGACGGCGAGCCGGGGGTGGAGCGGGCCGAGCCGGTGCCTTCGGCGGAGCCGGCGCCGAAGCCGGGAACCGCACCCGAGCCGCGGGGCGGCGGCGGCCTGGAGCGGCGCATCGCGGGCGGGCTCGCGTTCCTGCGGCGGCGGCTCACCGGGGAGTACGAGGTCGACGACTTCGGGTACGACGAGGAGCTCACCGACCAGGTGCTGATGTCCCTGGTGCGGCCGCTGTACGAGAAGTACTTCCGCGTCGAGGTGAAGGGCATCGAGAACATCCCCTCCGACGGCGGGGCGCTGATCGTCGCCAATCACTCGGGGACGCTGCCGCTCGACGGCCTGATGATGCAGGTCGCCGTGCACGACAACCATCCGCAGGCGCGGCATCTGCGGCTGCTCGCGGCGGATCTGGTCTTCATGCTGCCGGTCGTGAATGAGCTCGCGCGCAAGGCGGGGCACACGCTGGCGTGCGCGGAGGATGCCGAGCGGCTGCTTGAGCGGGGTGAGCTGGTCGGGGTGATGCCGGAGGGGTTCAAGGGCATCGGGAAGCCGTTCAGCGAGCGGTACAAGCTGCAGCGGTTCGGGCGGGGCGGGTTCGTCTCCACCGCGTTGCGGACGGGGACGCCGATCGTTCCGTGCTCGATCGTGGGGGCGGAGGAGATCTACCCGATGATCGGGAACGCGAAGACGCTGGCGCGGGTGCTTGGCTTTCCGTACTTCCCGATCACGCCTACGTTTCCTTGGCTCGGGCCGCTGGGGGCGTTGCCGTTGCCGACGAAGTGGACGATTCAGTTCGGGGAGCCGATTCCGACGGATGGGTATCCGCCGGAGGCTGCCGAGGATCCGATGCTGATGTTCAACCTGACGGATCAGGTGCGGGAGCAGATTCAGCACACGCTGTACAAGCTGCTGGTGCAGCGGCGGTCCGTGTTCTTCTGAGGGGGCGGTGTACGGGGCTCAAAACGTCGGCCGGGCTGGAATGTCCAGCCCGGCCGGCGTTCTTGCTACTCGTCCTCGCCCTCGATCTCCAAGCCCGGCAGCAGGCCCGGCAGGAGCGGGGGCACTGTTACGCCCGGCTTGGCCGGGGGGGATTCGTTCTCGGGCTTGCCGTCCGACGGGGTCGGGGTCGTGTCGGTCTTCGGGGGGTCCAGGAGGCCGCCCGTGTTGCCGCCGAGCAGGCCTTCGTCCTCGCCGCTGCCGTACGAGTTCGACGGGTGCGGCTTGTTGTCGTTGCTCGAGCCGCCGCCGGGGGAAGACTTGGGGGCGGACGGGCGGTCGTCCGGGGTGGAGGAGCCGGAGGAGCCCTGGCTTGGCCTGTCCGGGGTGTCGCTGGTGTCCGGGGTGCGGGGGAGCAGGGAGCGGAGCGGGTCCACTTCCTGCTCCATCGCGTCGAAGACCGAGTTGACCTGATCGCCCACGTCGCCCAGTTGGACGGGCAGGCGGCTCTGCAGGTCGCTCCAACTGTTGCGGTGCGACTCGGAGAAGGCGGACAGGGCCTGGATGGGGCCGAGCGATCCGTCCCTCTCGTACGCCTCGTGCAGCAGGCGGTGGCCTTCGGCGGCGTCGTGCTGCATGCCGGAGAGCGCTCGCCTGACCTCGCCGAGGGACTCGTGGTCGAGGTCGCCGGTGCGGCCCCGCTCCATCAGCCGGCGGGCTTCGTTCAGCCGGGTCGAGGCGTGGTCGAGGTAGATCTCGCCCTTGTCGCCGTCGTCGTCGGCCATGCCGAGCTTGATGTCTTCCATGCCGCGCTTGAGGCCGTACAGCGAATCGCCCGGAAGCGCGTCCGAGCTCGCCGCGGCCACTCCGCTGAACGCCCCGGCGGCGACGCCGACGGTGAGCCCGCCCGCGGCGATGCCCTTGGACAGCCGGGAGCGCGGCCGCAGTTTGCGCAGCCCGGTGGCCCGGTGGGCGCCCTTGCGGGACCGCTGTTCGGGCACCGATGTGCCGGTGGTGCCGCCGCCCGCGGCCGTGCCCTCGAGGAGCATGGCCTCCATGGCGGCTACGAGCTGGGCCCGCTGGACCACTTTGACCTCGGGATCAAGCTCCGGCTTCGGCAGCTCGCCGAGGCCGGTCGCCAGGGTCAACATCCGGTCCGGGGCCGCCTGTTCGGACAGCGCTGGATCGGGCGTGACGGAATCGTCGGTCTGCTCGGCCGCCGGGTCCTGGTCGGACTGCTCCTCCAGGGCCTGGGCGAAGGCGTTCGCCCGCCGGTGTGCCGATACGTTCGCGATCACTGGCGGCACCTCCTCTCGTCATGACGGTCGACTCCCCAGGGGGTCCTGAGGGTTGCACACCTTGAGCACATCCACACGAATGAGTGAGCGGAGGTGATCAGGGTGCGACCACAGGGAGCCTGCATCCCGCACAACGAGCGTCGCGGCACTTGGGTTACGGACGAAGGATGATCGGACCGCCAGAAGTCCGTGGCGGCCATCTGGCCGCCACGGAAGGTGAGTTGAGCGCTACCCACGGCTATGGACGGCCGTCGGCGGTCCGTGGCGTCAGCGTGCGTCGTCCGGCAGGAGCCGGGCCAGGGTGCGGACGGCGCGGTACTGGAGGGTCTTGATCGCGCCCTCGTTCTTGCCCATCACCCGCGCGGTCTCGGCGACCGAGAGGCCCTGCAGGAAGCGCAGCGTCACGCACTCCTGCTGCTGGGGGTTGAGGCGGCGCACGGCGTCGAGCAGTGCGGCGTTCGAGAGGGACTCCAGGACGGAGTCCTCGGGGCTGCGCTCGACCTCGTTGGCGTCGAGCATTTCGCCGGTGGTCACTTCGAGGCGGAAGCGGCTCGACTTGAAGTGGTCGGCGACCAGGTTGCGGGCGATCGTGACGAGCCAGGCGCCGAAGTCGCGGCCCTGCCAGGTGAAGGTGCTGATGCGGCGCAGGGCGCGCAGAAAGGTCTCGCTGGTGAGGTCCTCGGCGGTCGCCTTGCCGCCGACGCGGTAGTAGATGTAGCGATAGACCGTGTCGCTGTACTGGTCGTAGAGACGGCCGAAGGCGTCGGACTCGCCGGCCTGGGCGCGCTCGACGAGATCCATCATGCGTGCGCTGTCGCTGTCCGCGGCGGGACGGCGATGGGTGGGGGTTGAGGTGGCGGCAGAGGCGGAACGAGTCCGTCTGCTGACCGCCGCGCCGCTGTCCGCCAGGGCGTAGAGCGGCCCGGCGGGCGTGGGGACGGCAAATGCGGGGACGGCGGGGCCGGCGTACGCGGTGGGGACGAAGCCGCGCAAGCGGTCGGCGACCGTTGCGCGCAGCGTAGCCAGGCCCGAGGCGTCAACCCCGACGTGTGGGTACACGGGACTCCCAGAGGCAGAGCTTCCATCACGTGCAGTGCGGGACCGTTCACTCGTCGTAGCGACGTGTGAGGTCCGTTATGCGTCTGAGGAGAATAACGCTTCGTACAGGCGGCGCTACACCCAGTTGCTTAAATCACCGATTACGTCGCTTGTGTTGCCGATCCGTGCCCGTTCAAGTAGCAGACAGTGAACGGATATTGATCAGGTCGGGTCACATTCCGTCTAAGCGCGGGGCGTGTTGTGGCCGAGTGCTACCAACGGGACTGGCGGGAGCCCGGACGGGGTAGGACCGACGGAATGTTCAGTGGCGGCGGCGGTGCAGGGCGATGGCCGCGGCCGTGCCGCCCGCGATCGCGCCGACGCCCGCGGCGGCCGGGATGCCGACCTTGGCGGCCTTGCGGCCGGTGCGGTAGTCCCGCAGGCGCCAGTCCCGCTCGCGGGCGTGCTTGCGCAGCTTGGCGTCGGGATTGATCGCGTACGGATGCCCGACGAGCGAGAGCATCGGGATGTCGTTGTGCGAATCGCTGTACGCCGCGCAGCGGGCCAGGTCCAGGCCCTCGGCGCCGGCCAGTGCGCGGACGGCCTCGGCCTTCGCGGGGCCGTGCAGGGGCTCGCCGACGAGCTTTCCGGTGTAGATGCCGGTCATGGACTCGGCGACCGTGCCGAGCGCGCCGGTCAGGCCGAGGCGGCGGGCGATGACCGTGGCGATCTCCACCGGCGCGGCCGTGACCAGCCACACCTTCTGGCCCGCGTCGAGGTGGGCCTGGGCGAGGGCGCGCGTACCGGGCCAGATGCGCTCGGCCATGTACTCGTCGTAGATCTCCTCGCCGATGGACATCAGCTCGGCGACGCGGTGGCCCTTGACGATGGACAGGGCGCTGTCGCGGGCGTCCTGCATGTGCTCGGGGTCCTCGACGCCGGCGAGCCTGAACCACGCCTGCTGCCAGGCGAATCGGGCCAGTTCCTGGCGCTCGAAGAACTTCCGCTTGTAGAGGCCGCGGCCGAAGTGGAAGATCGCGGCGCCCTGCATCACGGTGTTGTCGAGGTCGAAGAAGGCGGCGGCCTTGTCGTCGCCGACGACGGGGAACTCCGGCTCCTGGTCCTGTTCGTCGGGCGCGGCCTCCGCCAGTTCCTCCAGCTCCTGGGAGGACTTGCGCGCTGCCTCAGCCGAGGCCTCGCCTGCCAACACGCTCCGCGCCGTGGCGGAGCGCCTACGGGGGGTGAGCCATCCGAGAGCGGCCATGCCGTGAGCATAGCTAGTTCGTTCGGTGGTTCCGGAGTCGGCAGGATTCGACCCTGTGAACTCTTCGCGGCGGCACCGTTAAACGGACGGGCCGCGCGGCGCGTCGGCGGAGCGAGAATGGTGTCATGAGCCCGATTTTTCGCCGTACGGAGAAGAAGCGTCCGCAGGACCGGACGGTCACCTTGATCGGCAAGCCCGGCTGCCATCTGTGCGATGACGCACAGCTGGTGATCGAGAAGGTCTGCGGCGAGCTGGGAGTCGCCTGGGAGAAGAAGGACATCACGCAGGACGAGGAGCTCAACCGGGCCTACTGGGAACAGATTCCGGTGGTTCTGGTCGACGGTGAACAGCACACCTTCTGGCGGGTGAACGAAGATCGACTTCGGCGTGCGCTCGCCTAGTAGTCCGAATCGAGACCGATCGAGACTGACTGAGGAGTCCAAGTGGCCCGAAAGGTCCCTTAGGATCGTGGGCGGTTTTGGTCTCGGGGGCGATGATCGTGAGGAGAGTGTGCGGTTTTGCCCCCATCAAGTGAGCAACGCCGCCGTCTGAGCGCCGGTTCCAGGATCGTGCGCCGGGGGCGCGTGACCCCGGTCACGTTGGCCGGGCAAATCGGACACCATCTTTGTGCACGCGTTCACAAAGACATAGCCTGCATTCGACGGGGCGGTCTGGGGACGTGTGACCGCCTGCAGCCCCGCTCTACCCGCAGGAGCACCGTGGCAACTGGCCGAACTCACCGACCGGCGACCCGCAGCCGAGGGATTCCCGAGGCCACCGTCGCCAGGCTTCCGCTGTACCTCCGAGCCCTCACCGCACTGTCGGAGCGCTCGGTGCCCACGGTCTCCTCCGAGGAGCTCGCGGCCGCCGCGGGGGTCAATTCCGCGAAGCTGCGCAAGGACTTCTCGTACCTCGGTTCCTACGGGACGCGTGGTGTGGGCTACGACGTCGAGTACCTCGTCTACCAGATCTCCCGTGAGCTCGGTCTGACCCAGGACTGGCCGGTTGTCATCGTCGGCATCGGTAACCTCGGCGCGGCGCTTGCCAATTACGGCGGGTTCGCATCGCGTGGCTTCCGTGTGGCCGCGCTCATCGACGCCGATCCGGCCATGGCGGGCACGCCCGTCGCGGGCATGCCGGTGCAGCACACCGACGAGCTCGAGAAGATCATCAAGGACAACGGCGTCTCCATCGGCGTCATCTCGACCCCGGCGGGCGCCGCCCAGCAGGTCTGCGAGCGGCTCGTCGCCGCCGGTGTGACCTCGATCCTCAACTTCGCGCCCACCGTTCTGTCCGTGCCGGACGGTGTCGACGTACGCAAGGTGGACCTCTCCATCGAGCTGCAGATCCTCGCCTTCCACGAGCAGCGCAAGGCCGGTGAGGAAGCGACCGCCGACGAGGCCATGCCGCCCGCCGACGCCAAGCAGCAGCGGAAGGGACCCGACGGGGACGTCCCCGCCGTGATGCCGGCATGAGTCTCCTTGTCGTAGGGCTGAGTCACCGCAGTGCTCCGGTGAGCGTCCTGGAGCGGGCCGCGCTCGCTCCCGATGCGCAGGCCAAGCTCCTGCAGGACACGCTCGCCGCCGAGCCCGCCGCGGAGGCGGCCGTGCTCGCCACCTGCAACCGCATCGAGCTGTACGCCGACGTGGACAAGTTCCACGCGGGCGTCGCCGAGCTGTCCACGCTGCTCGCCCAGCACAGCGGTGTGGGGCTTGAGGAGCTCACCCCTTATCTGTACGTCCACTACGAGGACCGAGCCGTCCACCACCTGTTCTCGGTGGCCTGCGGCCTGGACTCGATGGTCGTCGGCGAGGGACAGATCCTCGGGCAGATCAAGGACACCCTGGCGCGCGCGCAGGAGCTGCACACCGCGGGGCGCCTGCTCAACGACCTGTTCCAGCAGGCCCTGCGGGTCGGCAAGCGCGCGCACTCGGAGACCGGGATCGACCGGGCCGGGCAGTCGCTCGTGACCTTCGGCCTCGAGCAGCTCGCCGGGCGCGAGCCGGTCGAGGCGTGGGCCAAGGGCAAGCGCGCCCTGGTCATCGGCGCCGGATCCATGTCCTCCCTGGCCGCGGCGACGCTCGCGCGGGCCGGGGTCGACGAGGTCGTCGTCGCCAACCGCACCCTGGAGCGGGCCGAGCGGCTCGCCGAGATCTTGGCGGACGGCGGCCACGGCACCAGCGCCCGCGCCGTCGCGATGGACCAGGTGGCGGCCGAACTGACACGTGCCGATGTGGCGGTTTCCTGCACCGGGGCGACCGGGCTCGTCCTGACGGCGGAGGCCGTGACGGCGGCGCTGGCGGGCCGTACGGCTTCGCCGACGGCCGTGGCGACGGCCCACGCGTCGGTGGCGGCCCCGCGGTCGGCCCCCCGCTTCGGGACGGTGACGGGTGGCGCGAGCCGCCCGGCCGACGACTCCGCGGCACGAGGTGCCGAGGGCGCCGCGGCGGACGAAGCCTGCCCGCTCGGCCTCTCCGGCGCGGGTGCGTCGTCGGGGGCCGGCGTGGAAGCGACCGGTGGTTCGCTCGACGGCGCGGCCGTCAACCGCGGCGTCGGGTTCTCCGTCATGGGTGAGGACGCCGTCGCGGGGATGGATGCCGCGACCCTGGAGCAGCACGCCGCCTGGGTCGACAACGCGCCCGCCGAGCGCCGTGACGACGAGGCCCTCGACCTGCGCGCCGAGGCCGGCACCATCACCGCGCTCGCCGCGGCCGTGACCGCCACCGGGCGGGTGCCCGAGCGCCGTGGCCCCTCGATGGTCGAGACCGGGCACGTCCTGCTCGCCCTGCTCGACCTGGCCATGCCCCGCGACATCGACGGCGCCGTGCACCGCATCGACGGCGTACGCCTCGTCGACATCGAGTCGCTCGCCGAGGCGTCCGCCGACGCCCCGATGGCCGACGACGTGGAGCAGGTCCGCGCGATCGTCTCCGACGAGGTCGCCGCCTTCGGCGCCGCGCAGCGGGCCGCGCACATCACGCCGACCGTGGTCGCCCTGCGCACCATGGCCGCCGACGTCGTCGCCGGCGAGATCGCCCGGCTCGACGGACGGCTCCCCGGACTCGCCGAGAAGGAGCGCGCGGAGATCACGCAGACCGTGCGCCGCGTCGTCGACAAGCTGCTGCACGCGCCGACCGTGCGGGTCAAGCAGCTGGCGGGCGAGCCCGGCGGCGCCGGGTACGCGGACGCGCTGCGCACCCTCTTCGACCTCGACCCGCAGACGGTCGCCGCCGTCAGCAGGGCCGACCACCTCAACAACCAGAACGACCAGCACGACGAGAACAACGACCCGAATCGAGGCCGGGCATGACCGAGAGGGCACTCAGGCTCGGGACCAGGCGCAGCAAGCTGGCCATGGCCCAGTCCGGCCAAGTGGCCGAAACAGTGAGCCAGTTGACGGGCCGCCCCGTGGAGCTCGTGGAGATCACGACGTACGGCGACACGTCGCGTGAGCACCTGGCGCAGATCGGCGGCACCGGCGTCTTCGTGACCGCCCTGCGCGACGCGCTCCTTGCCGGCGAGGTCGACTTCGCCGTGCACTCGCTCAAGGACCTGCCGACCGCCCAGCCCGACGACCTGGTGCTGGCCGCCGTGCCGCTGCGCGAGGACCCCCGTGACGTGCTGATCGCGCGCGACGGCCTGACCTTCGCGGAGCTGCCGAACGGCGCGCGCATCGGCACGGGTTCGCCGCGCCGCATGGCGCAGCTGAACGCCTATGCGCGGAACCACGGCATGACCATCGAGACCGTGCCGATCCGCGGGAACATCGACACCCGCATCGGATTCGTGCACAAGGGGGAGCTCGACGCCGTCGTGCTCGCCGCCGCCGGACTCCACCGCGTCGGCAGGATCGACGAGGTGACCGACTTCCTGTCGGTCGACACAGTTCTGCCCGCCCCCGGCCAGGGGGCACTGGCGATCGAATGCGCCGCGTCCAACGCGTCGCTGACCGCCGCGCTCGCCGAGCTCGACGACCCGTACACCCGGGCCGCCGTGACCGCCGAGCGATCCCTGCTCGCCGCCCTGGAAGCCGGTTGCAGTGCGCCTGTCGGCGCGCTGGCCGACTTGCTGGCCGACGGGCAGATTGTCAAGGAAATGCGCCTGCGCGGCGTCGTCGGAACAACCGACGGCTCGACGCTGGTGCAGCTGTCCACCACCGGTCCCGTGCCCGAGACGCATGACCAAGCCTTGGCGCTCGGCCGCGAACTCGCTGCCGAGATGCTTGCCAAGGGCGCGGCCGGTCTGATGGGGGAGCGAGTACTTTGAGCCCCACCTCGAACCTTCCCGGCCTTCCCGCACACGGGCACGTCACCTTCCTGGGTGCCGGACCCGGAGATCCGGGACTGCTCACTCTGCGCGCTGTCGAGGCGTTGGCCCGGGCGGACGTCCTGATCGCCGAGCCGGATGTGCTCGACGTCGTGCGCGCGCATGCCCGGGGAGGTGTGGACACACCTCACCCGCAGGCAGTTGACGACGCGTCAGCTACCACCGATGCGCCCTCTCTTCGAGCCGCGACCAATCTTGTCATGGAGGCAGCGAGGGGCGGCAGGCGGGTCGTGCGTGCCGTCGGCGGCGACCCCGGCCTCGACACGTACGCCGCCGAGGAGATGCTGGCCTGCGCCGCCGCGGGCATCTCCTTCGAGGTGGTGCCCGGCATCGCGGCGGCGGTCGGTGTGCCCGCCTACGCGGGTGTTCCGCTGCGCGACGCCCAGGGCACCGACGTACGTTTCGTCGATGCCCGCACCGCTTCCGACCGCTGCTGGAGCGAGGTCGGCGCGTCCGACGGGACCGTGGTGGTCTCGACGGCGCTCGACTCCGTCGCGGCGGCCGCCGGTGAGCTGGTGGCCGCCGGGCGCAAGCCCGACACCCCGATGACGGTGACCGTCGCCGGTACGACGACGCGCCAGCGCACCTGGACCGCGACGCTCGGCACCATCGCGCAGGTCCTGAAGCAGGCGAAGGTGCTGCCGTCGCCCGACGGCGGGCAGCCCGTCATAGCCGTGGTCGGTGAGCGCTCCGCCGCCGCCCAGCGCGACCAGTTGTCGTGGTTCGAGTCGAAGCCGCTCTTCGGGTGGCGCGTGCTCGTCCCGCGTACGAAGGAGCAGGCGGCCTCGCTCTCCGACCAGCTGACGTCGTACGGCGCCGTGCCGCACGAGGTGCCGACGATCGCCGTCGAGCCGCCGCGTACGCCGCAGCAGATGGAGCGTGCGGTCAAGGGGCTCGTCACCGGGCGGTACGAGTGGATCGCCTTCACCTCGGTGAATGCCGTCAAGGCCGTACGCGAGAAGTTCGAGGAGTACGGGCTCGACGCCCGTGCCTTCGCCGGGATCAAGGTCGCGGCGGTGGGCGAGCAGACCGCTGCCGCGCTGATCGCCTTCGGCGTGAAGCCCGATCTGGTGCCGAGCGGTGAGCAGTCGGCCGCGGGCCTGCTTGAGGACTGGCCGCCGTACGACCCCGTCTTCGACCCGATCGACCGGGTCTTCCTGCCGCGCGCCGACATCGCCACCGAGACGCTGGTGGCCGGTCTCATCGATCTTGGGTGGGAGGTCGACGACGTGACCGCCTACCGGACGGTGCGGGCGTCGCCGCCGCCGGCGGAGACGCGTGAGGCGATCAAGGGCGGCGGCTTCGACGCCGTGCTCTTCACTTCTTCGAGCACGGTGCGGAACCTGGTCGGTATTGCCGGCAAGCCGCACAACGTGACCGTCATCGCCTGTATCGGCCCCGCCACGGCGAAGACCGCCGAGGAGCACGGGCTTCGGGTGGACGTGATGGCTCCCGAGCCGTCGGTCCACAAGCTGGCCGAGGCGCTGGCCGAGTTCGGTTCCCGCCGCAGGGCGGCCGCGCTGGAGGCCGGTGATCCCGTCACGCGGCCGAGTGAGCGGCGGCCGGGTTCCCGTAGGCGGCGTACGGCACCCTGACCCTGCGGGGCGGGCGGAGCCGGGCGTACCGTAGTCACCGGCTTCGCCGAGTTCGTCCTCAAACGCCGGACGGGCTGGTTGCAACCAGCCCGTCCGGCGTTTCGGGATCGAGGTTGTGTGTGGCCGGGGATCACACAGAACAGCGTGAGGTGAGAGAGATCGTGACCAAGTACGGATCCTTCCCCGGGGCGCGGCCCCGTCGGCTGCGGACCACCCCCGCCATGCGGCGCATGGTCGCGGAGACCCGTCTCCACCCGGCCGATCTGATCCTGCCCGCGTTCGTGCGCGAGGGGATCAGCGCTCCCGTGGAGATCGGCGCGATGCCCGGCGTCGTCCAGCACACCCGCGACAGCCTGAAGAAGGCCGCCGTCGAGGCGCTGGAGGCGGGGGTCTCCGGGATCATGCTCTTCGGGGTTCCCGAGGAGGAGAAGAAGGACGCCGCGGGGACCGTCGGCACGGACCCGGACGGGATCCTGCAGCTGGCGCTGCGGGACGTACGCGCGGAGGTCGGTGACGACCTCATCGTCATGTCCGACCTGTGCCTCGACGAGTTCACCGACCACGGGCACTGCGGAGTGCTCGACGAGCAAGGCCGTGTCGACAACGACGCGACCCTGGAGCGGTACGCCGAGATGGCCCAGGTCCAGGCCGACGCGGGGGCCCATGTGGTGGGTCCGAGCGGCATGATGGACGGTCAGATCGGTGTGGTCCGGGACGCGTTGGACCAGACGGGCCACGAGGACGTGTCGATCCTCGCGTACACGGTGAAGTACTCGTCGGCCTTCTTCGGCCCGTTCCGCGAGGCCGTCGGTTCGTCCCTGAAGGGCGACCGCAAGACCTACCAGCAGGACCCGGCCAACGCCCGGGAATCCCTCAGGGAGTTGGCGCTCGACCTCGAAGAGGGCGCCGACATGGTGATGGTGAAGCCGGCCGGACCCTACCTGGACATCCTGGCGCGGGTCGCCGACGCGGTGGACGTGCCGGTGGCGGCGTACCAGATCAGTGGCGAGTACGCGATGATCGAGGCCGCCGCCGAGCGGGGCTGGATCGACCGGGACAAGGCGATCATGGAGTCCCTCACCGGCATCAAGCGGGCGGGCGCGAACATGATCCTCACCTACTGGGCCACCGAGGTCGCCAAGCAGCTGTGACAGGTTGACCTCAAGCTTGCTTGAGGTTGCAGGGTGGTGTGCATAGACGTTCTGAGGAGGACATATGCGCGCCGTGGTTCTGCATGAGTTCGGGCCCGCCGAGAATCTGACGTACGAGACCCTGCCCGACCCCGTCGCGGGGCCGGGCCAGGTGCGGATCTCCGTGCGAGCGGCGGGAGTTCACTTCGTCGAGACCGTCATGCGGCGGGGCGACGCGAGCGACATGGCGCCGCCGCTGCCCGAGCTGCCTGCCGTGTTCGGCGGGGAGGTCGCGGGGGTCGTCGACGCGGTCGGGCCCGATGTGGATCCCGGCTGGCTCGGGCGGGCCGTCGTCACCCCGCGCAGCGTGCCCGGCGGGTACGCCGAGCTGGCCGTGGCCGATACGGGGCAGCTGCACGAGGTGCCGGACGGGCTCGGACACGAGGCCGCCGTGTCGATGGTGATGACCGGGGTGACGGCCATGGGGCTGCTTGATGTCGCTCAACTCACCTCCGACGACGTGGTGTTGGTGACGTCCGCCGCCGGCGGGGTCGGGCGGCTCGTCGTCCAGTACGCCGTGGAGCTCGGAGCCGTCGTGATCGGTGCCGCCGGCGGGCCCGACAAGGTCGAGGCCGTCTGGGGGCTCGGCGCCGATCTCGCCGTCGACTACAACGAGCCCGGCTGGACCGATCTCGTGCGGGAGCGCCTCGACGGGCGGAGCGTGAGCGTCGTACTCGACGGGGTGGGCGGCGAGAAGTCCGCTGCCGCCTTCGGTCTGATCGGTGACGGCGGCCGGTACGTGGTCATCGGGTGGTCGTCCCAGGAGGGCTTCGAGCCGGACGCGGGTGTGGCGGAGCGGCGGGGGATCTCTGTCGCCAACGCCCTGCTGCGGCTGATGGAGCACCCCGAGGACGGGCCCGGGCACGAGCGGCGGGCCCTGGAGGCCGCCGCCAAGGGGGAGTTGGTGCCCGCGGTGCAGACGTTCCCGCTGGCGGACGCGGCCCTGGCCCATGCGGCCATGGAGCGGCGGGAGACCACGGGCAAGGTCGTGCTCGTGCCGTAGCGCTCTGCTGGGTTTGCGGGTGATGAACTGCGGGTTGGTGGGGGCTGGTCGTGCCCACGCGGCGGAGCCGCACATGTCAGAGCCCCGCGCCCCTTACGGGGCGGGGAGCACCGGTCAGTTCTTCTTGAGCAGGGTCGCCAGGCGCGAGAGTCCGTCCGCCGCGTGGCCCTCGGCGATCGAGCGGTCCAGGAGACCCTGGAGCGGCGCGAACAGCTCGTCGCTGATGCCGGCCTGGGCGTACGCCGTAAGGAAGTTGGGCAGCGCGGCCTGGTTGATCTCGAGCGACGAGACGTCCGTGAGGTGCTGCCCGGAGTCCAGTGCCTCGGCCACACCGGGGACGACACCGTCCGTCATGGCGTCGACCCAGTCCTTGAGCAGCGGCGCGAACTCGGTCGCCGGCACGCCCGCGCTGCCGATCAGGGCGTAGGCCTGGACGACGCCCATCACCATGCCGTACATGCCGGTGAGCAGGGAGAGGTCGTAGAGGGCTGCGAGACCGGGGTCCTTGCCGACCCACTTGGTGTCGGCGAGCGCGGCGAGAGTGGGGCGGTGCGTCGCGAAGGCGTCCTCGTCCGTGCCGCTGTAGAGGATGTACGCGGCGGGCGTCGCGATCATCTGCGGTACGGCCATGATGCCGCCGTCGATGTACGTGATGCCGTGCTCCGCCGCCCAGTCGGCCAACTCCCTTGCCTGGCCGGGCGTTCCGTTGGTGAGGTTCACGACCGTGCGGCCCGCGAGGGCGTCCGTCTCCGGGGTGAGGAGGGCGCGGACGCCGTCGTTGGTGGTGAGGCAGACGATGACGAGCGGGGCGGCCGTGATGGCCTCCGCGGCGGTCGCCGCCGGGGTCGCGCCCTGGGCGACCAAAGGGCCCGTCTTGGCGGCGGTGCGGTTCCAGACGGTCGTCGGGTGGCCCGCCCTGATCAGCGCGGCGGCGAGGGCGGAGCCCATCAGGCCGAGGCCGAGGACGGATACGGGGGCGTTGTCGCTGGGCACGGAGGCTCCTTCGGAAGGGCGTCTGGGGATGCCTTGATCCTCGGGGGGTCCTTCGGACAGAACAAGTACCGACTTTTTGGTGCGGTACTTACCGAATGGTGTGTGAGCTGGTCAGGGCGGTGGACCAGGGGGATGTCACATCTTGCCGAGCCCGTCCGTCAGACATGTGTAGCCACAAAGAAGCGATACAGAGGAGTTCGTCATGGAAGCCAGGCTGAACCTGTTCGGCAACGAGGTCACCAACAAGCTCGTGCGGCACTTCAACTCGGCGGGCAAGGTCATCTCGGACTCGACGCTGCCTGCCGAGACGCAGGAACTGGTGAAGATCCGCGCCAGCCAGATCAACGGCTGCGGTTTCTGCACCGACATGCACACCAAGGACGCTGCCGCCGCCGGTGAGACCTCGGTGCGCCTCAACCTGATCGCGGCCTGGCGCGAGGCGAAGGTCTTCAGCGACGCCGAGCGTGCCGCCCTGGAGCTGACGGAGCAGGGCACCCGTATCGCGGACGCGGCGGGCGGGGTCACCGACGAGGCGTGGGCGAACGCCGCCAAGCACTACGACGAGGAGCAGTTGGCCGCGCTGGCGTCCCTGATCGCCCTCATCAACGCCTACAACCGCGTGAACGTCATCGTGCAGCAGCCGGCGGGCGACTACGAGCCCGGCATGTTCGGGTGACCAGAAGTGGCCGGTAGCCCGAACTGCCTCACCCCTCCCGTCCGGCGGCGTGCTTGGATGGATCTCGGGGGTTGACGGCAGGGGAGGGGCTCGGTGGGCGGCGCGGGGGACTTCGCGGAGTTGTTGCGGGAGCTCAAGGGGCGGTCCGGGCTCAGTTACGGGGCGTTGGCCAAGCGGCTGCATGTGAGCACGTCCACGTTGCATCGGTACTGCAACGGGGATGCGGTGCCCACGGCGTTCGCGACGGTGGAGAAGCTGGCCCGGCTGTGCGATGCGTCGCCGGAGGAACTGGTCGAGGTCCACCGGCGGTGGATTCTTGCCGACGCGGGGCGGGGGAAGCGGGGCTCTGCCGACCCTGGTGGCCCGGCAGTTGGGCCTGCGCTCGCCGACCCTGGTGGTCCGGTAGCCAGGCCCGCGCTCGCCGACCCGCAGGAAGAGCAGCCAGCAGCGGCGGACGTGCCGGCAGCGCGGCCTCGGGGCCTGCGGCGGCGTGCCGTTGCTCTCGCCGCTGTGGCCGTAGCCGTGGTCCTCGCTTCAACCGCCCTTGCCCTGAACGGAGTTCCGGGCAAGGGCGATGCAGATGGAGATGGAGACGGCGGCAAGCGGAAGGGGGCCGTGACCGCCGGCGGCGGGCCCTCGGCCTCTGCTTCCGCCTCTCCCTCCAAGGGTGCGGAGCACGCGCCCGACGGCAAGGAGAAGAAGAGCTCCGCCTCCGCCTCCGCCTCTGAAGGGCGCAAGGGCGGCGCGGCCGGCGGCGGCGCCAAGTCCCCCTCCCCGCAAGGGGACGAGCGCGGCGGCGACCTCGGCGTGCCCCTCGCCGCGCGCACCAGGCCGTACGTCTACGAAGAGCCCTGCAGCCAGCACTTCCTGATCGACCGCAAGCCGAACCAGGTGCCCCGGCCGCCGGTCGAGCAGGACGCCCCCGGCTGGGCCGCCGACCTCGGGGCCGTCTCGTCGGGCGAGCAGTTCATCGAGGTCACCCTGCAGGGCATGGGCAAGGACACCGTCGTACTGCAGGGCATGGACGTCCGCGTACAGAGCACCGCGTCGCCACTGGACTGGAACGACTACGCGATGGGAGTCGGCTGTGGCGGCGGCGTCGACACCAAGTCCTTCGGCGTCGACCTCGACGACGCCGCGCCGCGTGTCGCGCCCAAGGCGGGGCAGCGGGACTTCCCGTACAAGGTGAGCGAGAGCGACCCCGAGGTCTTCTACATCAAGGCCAACGCCGAGGCGCACGACGTCCGTTGGTATCTGGAACTGGAGTGGTCGAGCGGCGAACGGCACGGGGTGCTCCGCATCGACGACCAGGGCAAGCCGTTCCGCACCAGCGGCCGCGAGGGGCGGCCGACGTACGGCTGGCCCAACGGCGGCTCGCAGTGGATCGCCCCGCTCGACGGGTGAGCGTCCTCGACGGGTGAGCGCCGAGGAAGTCCGCGGCGGCGGCCGCCCGTCCGTATCCCGGAATGGCGCGTGTAGGCGACACCTACGTGCTTAGGGTGCGGGCACAGCTGTCCGAGCCGAAGGAGCCGCCGCCGTGACCGTGACCGAGCCCGCCCCTGCCGCAGTCCCCACGCCGCCGCTCGCCGCGCGTGCCGCCTCGGTCGGCGGCTCGCCGGTACGGGACATCCTGGCCGTCACCGCGCGGCCCGAGGTGATCAACTTCGCGGGCGGTCTGCCCGCCCCCGGCCTCTTCGACAAGGCCGGCATCGCCGCCGCCTTCGCCGCGGTCCTCGCCGAGCAGCCCGAACGCGCGCTCCAGTACTCCACGACCGAGGGCGAGCCGACGCTGCGTGCCGCCATCGCCGAACGCTTCGACGTGCGCGGGCTGGCAACCGGCGCCGACGACCTCGTGATCACCACCGGTTCGCAGCAGGCGCTCTCGCTCCTCGCCACCGCCCTCATCGAGCCCGGCGAGACCATACTCGTCGAGAGCCCCTGCTACCTGGCGGCGCTGCAGGCCTTCGGGTTCGCCGGCGCGCGCATCGTGCCCGTGCCCTGCGACGAGGCGGGCATCGACCCGGCCGCCCTCGACGAACTGGTCGCCCTGCACCGCCCCAAGCTGCTCTACACCGTCCCCACCTTCCAGAACCCCACCGGCCGCACCATGCCCGCCGAGCGGCGCGCCGCGATCGCGGACGTCGCGGCCCGCAGGGGGCTATGGATCATCGAGGACGACCCGTACGGAGAGCTGCGCTTCGAGGGCGAGCGCGTGCCGTGGATCGCCTCGTACCCCGGGGCCGAGGACCGCACCGTACTGCTCGGCAGCTTCTCCAAGGTGATGGCGCCGGGCCTGCGGCTCGGCTGGCTGCGGGGGCCTGCGGCGCTGCTGCGGGCCTGCGTCATCGCCAAGCAGGCCGCGGATCTGCATACGCCCACCGTCAACCAGCTTGCCGCGGCGCGGTACTTGGCGGACAACGATCTCGACGCGCATGTGGCTCGCGTCGCGGGGGAGTATCGGGTGCGCCGGGACGCGATGCTGGGCGGCCTCGGGGCGGCCTTGCCTGACGGGGCCAGCTGGATTCGGCCCGAGGGCGGGATGTTCGTGTGGGCGAAGCTGCCTGAGGGGTACGACACGGCTGCGCTGCTGCCGGGGGTCGTCGAGCATGACGTGGCTTACGTTCCCGGGGTGCCGTTCTATGCGGCGGGGGAGGCGGATGTCTCCACCCTGCGGATGTGCTTTGTCACGCAGACGCCGGATGAGATTGCTGAAGGGCTGCGGAGGCTGGGGGGTGCGCTTCGGGGGTAGTCGGCTGCGGGTCGTGTGTGGCTGGTCGCGCAGTTCCCCGCGCCCCTAAAGGGGCGCTCAGGTCCCGCGCCTCGTATGAAGCGCGGGACCGTCACGTGATGCTCAGAGCCGCTCGGGCGTCCTGATGCCCAGCAGTGCCATGCCCTGGTGGAGGGTGCGGGCCGTGAGGTCGCAGAGGAACAGGCGGTTCTCGATCTGGGTCGGGGTGTCCGCCTTGAGGACCGGGCACTTGTCGTAGAACGTCGTGTACAGCGACGCCAGTTGGTAGAGGTACGCCGCCAGCTTGTGCGGTGCGTACTCCGCCGCGACCTCTGCCACCGTCTCCGCGAACTGGTCCAGGTGCAGGCCCAACGCCCGCTCGGCGTCGGCCAGTTCGAGCTCCGGGTGGGCCTTCGGGTGTACGTCGCCCGCCTTGCGCAGGATCGACTGGATACGGGCGTACGCGTACTGGAGGTACACCGACGTGTCGCCGTTCAGCGACACCATCTGGTCCAGGTCGAACTTGTAGTCCCGCACCGCCGACGTCGACAGGTCCGCGTACTTCACCGCGCCGATGCCCACCTGGGCGCCGCGCTCGGCGATCTCCTCGTCGGAGAGGTCCTGGGCCTTCTCGCGGACGATGGCCGACGCGCGGTCGATCGCCTCGTCGAGGAGGTCGATCAGGCGCACCGTCTCGCCCTCACGGGTCTTGAACGGCTTGCCGTCCTTGCCGAGGACCGTGCCGAAGCCGAGCTGCACCGCCTTCACGTTCTCCGTCAGCCAGCCCGCCCTGCGGGCCGTCTCGAAGACCATCTTGAAGTGCAGCGACTGCCGCGCGTCCACGACGTACAGCAGCGTGTCCGCCTTCAGGTTGAAGACGCGGTCGCGGATCGCGGAGAGGTCGGTCGCCGCGTACCCGAAGCCGCCGTCGGACTTCTGGACGATCAGCGGGGACGGGTTGCCGTCCGGGCCCTTCACGTCGTCGAAGAAGACGCACAGCGCGCCGTTCGAACGGACCGCGACGCCGGACTCCTCCAGCATGTGGCAGGTCTCCGCCAGCATGTCGTTGTAGCCGGACTCGCCGACGATGTCGGCGTCGGCGATCTCCACGTCCAGCTTGTTGAAGACCGAGTAGAAGTAGACCTTCGACTCGTCGACGAACCGCTGCCAGATCGCGAGGGTCTCCGGGTCGCCCGCCTGCAGGTCCACGACCCGGCGCCGGGCCCGCGTCTTGAACTCCTCGTCGGCGTCGAAGAGCACCTTCGAGGCCTTGTAGACGCGGTTGAGGCTGGACATCGCCTCTTCGCCCGCCTGCTGGCCCTCGGTGTGCTCGTGGCCCAGCTCGTCAGGGTGCTCGATCAGGTACTGCACGAGCATGCCGAACTGGGTGCCCCAGTCGCCGATGTGGTGGCGCCGGACGACCTTCTCGCCGGTGAACTCCAGGATCTGGACCACCGAGTCGCCGATGACCGAGTTCCGCAGGTGGCCGACGTGCATCTCCTTGGCCACGTTCGGCTGGGCGTAGTCGATGACCGTCGTGCCCGGGTGCTCCGCGTACGGAACGCCGAGGCGGTCCGTGTCGGCGTACCGCGCCGCGAGGTTCTCGGTGATCGCCTTGTCGGTGACCGTGATGTTCAGGAAGCCGGGGCCCGAGACCTCGACGTCCTTGATCAGGTCGGGGGCGGTGATCGCAGAGACGACCTGCGTCGCAAGCTCCCGCGGGTTCGCCTTCGCCTTCTTGGCGAGGGCCAGGATCCCGTTGGCCTGGAAGTCGGCCCGGTCGCTACGTCGCAGCAACGGGTCCGCGGAGCCGGCCTCCGGCAGGGCAGCCGAGAGGGCGTCCGCGAGGCGCTGGTGGACGGAGGCGGTGAGGGACGTGACCGAGGCCATGGAGTGGATGCCGTTCTCCTCGAGGTGCAGATAGACCCGGCCAGTATCCCACGGGGGGTAAAGGGGTTTTCGCGGGCGGAGGTCTGGGCGGGCGGGGGAAAAGCGGTTTTCGCGGTTGCGGGTGGAGCTGGGAGAATGGCTGCGTCAAGCGGTACTCACGTAGAAGAAGAAAGGCGTGCCGATCGTGGCTCAGAGCACCGATACCACCGACTGGGTCTCCCGCTATGCGGACGAGGTCATCGCCGAGTCGGAGCGTCGTGCCCCGGGCAAACCGGTCGTCGTCGCGTCCGGACTCTCCCCCTCCGGCCCCATTCACCTGGGCAATCTGCGCGAGGTCATGACCCCGCACCTGGTCGCGGACGAGATCCGGCGGCGCGGGTACGAGGTACGCCACCTGATCTCCTGGGACGACTACGACCGGTACCGCAAGGTCCCGGCCGGCGTCCCCGGCATCGACGAGTCCTGGGCCCAGCACATCGGCAAGCCGCTCACCTCGGTGCCCGCACCGGCCGGGTCCGCGTACCCGAACTGGGCCGAGCACTTCAAGGCGGCCATGACCGAGGCGCTGGACGAGCTGGGTGTCGAGTACGACGGCATCAGCCAGACGGAGCAGTACACGTCCGGGGTCTATCGCGAGCAGATCCTGCACGCGATGAGGCGTCGCGGCGACATCGACGCGATCCTCGACCAGTACCGCACCAAGAAGGCCCCGGCGAAGAAGTCGCAGAAGCCCGTCGACGAGGCCGAGCTGGAGGCCGCCGAGGGCTCCGGCGCCGCGAGCGAGGACGACGGCAGCGGCGGCACCAGCGGGTACTTCCCGTACAAGCCGTACTGCGGCGCCTGCGAGAAGGACCTGACGACCGTCACCTCGTACGACGACGAGAGCACCGAGCTCGCGTACGTCTGCGCGGACTGCGGGCACACCGAGACGGTGCGGCTCAGCGAGTTCAACCGGGGCAAGCTGGTCTGGAAGGTCGACTGGCCCATGCGCTGGGCGTACGAGGGCGTGATCTTCGAGCCGAGCGGCGTGGACCACTCCTCTCCCGGGTCGTCCTTCGTCGTCGGCGGGCAGATCGTCCGCGAGATCTTCGACGGCGTGCAGCCGATCGGTCCCATGTACGCGTTCGTGGGCATCTCCGGGATGGCGAAGATGTCGTCGTCGAAGGGCGGCGTGCCGACCCCGGCCGACGCGCTGAAGATCATGGAGGCGCCGCTGCTTCGCTGGCTTTACGCGCGGCGCAAGCCCAACCAGGCCTTCAAGATCGCCTTCGACCAGGAGATCCAGCGGCTCTACGACGAGTGGGACAAGCTCGACGCGAAGGTCGCCGACGGGTCCGTGCTGCCCGCCGACGCCGCCGCGCACACCCGCGCGGTGCGCACCGCCGCGGGGGATCTGCCCCGGACGCCGCGCCCGCTGCCGTACCGGACGCTCGCGTCCGTCGCGGACATCACGGCCGGCGCCGAGGACCAGACGCTCCGCATCCTGCGGGACCTGGACCCGTCCGACCCGATCACCTCGCTGGACGAGGCGCGGCCGCGGCTCGACCGTGCCGAGAACTGGATCACCACCCAGGTCCCGGCCGACGCGCGGACGATCGTGCGCTCGGAGCCGGACGCGGAGCTGCTCTCGTCCCTGGACGACGAGAGCCGTGAGTCGCTGCGGCTGCTCCTGGAGGGCCTGGACTCGCACTGGTCCCTCGACGGTCTCACCCACCTGGTGTACGGCGTGCCGAAGGTGCGGGCCGGGTTCTCCGCGGACGCCACGGCGAAGGAACTGCCGCCGGAGATCAAGGTCGCGCAGCGGTCGTTCTTCGCGCTGCTCTACCGGCTGCTGGTGACCCGGGAGACGGGGCCGCGGCTGCCGACGCTGCTGCTGGCCGTGGGTGCGGAGCGGGTGCGGAAGCTGCTTGGCTCTTAGCGGTACGTGAACGGGGGCGCCGTCCAGTGGTCTGGGCGGCGCCCTTTCGCGTGCCGCGGGGCCTGGCTGCCGGGGGTCGGGGTTCTGGGGGTGCCGCCTTGCTTTGCGTGCCGCGGACTGGACCGCCACTTCGCGGCGGATCTTTCCCGCCCACCCGCCCGATTGCCCGGGGGTGTTCGGGGTGGGTGGGCGGGAGACGCCCGCCGTGGAGGGCGGTCCCGGTCCGGATTGGCCGCGGACAAGAGAGCCCGCGGCGGCCGTCGTACGCGCTACGCGATGTGCTCCGCGCCCGCGTCCAGCTCCTGTTGGTAGCGGCTGCGGAAGTCACGCAGGTACGGGCGCAGGGTGCTCTCCGCGGGAGGGCCTCCCGCCTGGCCCGTGACGCCGTACAGATCCATCAGGTACAGGCCGAACTGGCGGGCGTTGGGGTAGTCCCCGAGCTCGCTCACGTATTTGCGGAACGCCGAGAAGTACGCGTCGTCACGCGAGACGTCGTCCGGCAGCCCCGGTACGTCGTCCGGCAGCGTCTCCGGTGCCTCCTCGGGCGCCTGCTCCTCGCGCGGGCCCGGAATCAGATGCTGGCCGCCGAGCTGCCTCGTCCGGCCCGGACCCGCGGGCACGGGGAACTCGGGCTCGGCGGCGGGCGCAGCACCCGCGCCCTGCTCGTCGAAGTACGCCTGCTGCTGCTCCAGATACGCCTGCTGCTCGGCATAGGCCTGCTGATCCGCGTACGCCTGCTGCTCCGCGTACCACTGATCGTGCGGCTCCTCAGGAACGTATGAAGGGTGCTGGGCCGCGAACCACGGGCTCTCGTGCGTGGCCGCGGGCTGCTGCTCTTCCGGCGACTCCACCGTCTCCACCGTCAGCGGATCCGCCTGGGTCGGGGGTGCGGTCAGCTCCGGCTGCTGCGGCTCCGCCGTCACCTGTTCCGCCGACGCCGAGACCGGCACGGGCGGAAGCAGCGCAGGCTCGATCCCCGCCGCCGCAAGCCCCGCGGGCGCCGTCTCCGACAGCGGTACGCCGAACCGCGCGAGCCGCAGCGGCATCAGCGCCTCCACCGGAGCCTTGCGGCGCCAGGAGCGACCGAAGCGGGCCTGGAGACGGGCCTGGTAGATGAGGCGGTCCTGCTCCAGCTGGATGACCTGCTCGTACGAACGGATCTCCCACAGCTTCATGCGGCGCCACAGCTTGAACGTGGGCACGGGGGAGAGGAGCCAGCGGGTGAGGCGTACGCCCTCCATGTGCTTGTCCGCGGTGATGTCCGCGATCCGGCCCACCGCATGACGCGCCGCCTCCACGGCGACCACGAACAGGATCGGGATGACGGCGTGCATGCCCACGCCCAGCGGATCCGGCCAGGCCGCCGCGCCGTTGAAGGCGATCGTCGCGGCCGTGAGGAGCCACGCCGTCTGGCGGAGCAGCGGGAAGGGGATACGGATCCACGTCAGGAGGAGATCGAGCGCCAGCAGGACGCAGATGCCCGCGTCGATGCCGATCGGGAAGACCACCGAGAAGCTGCCGAAGCCCTTCTTCTCGGCCAGCTCGCGCACGGCCGCGTACGACCCCGCGAAACCGATACCGGCGATGACGACCGCACCGGCGACGACCACGCCGATGAGTATTCGGTGCGTGCGTGTCAGCTGCATCGCGGCCACCCGCGAACCCCTCCCTGTTCGGTTTATTGCGAGCGACAGCCTGGCACACGTATGCGGAAGAAGGTGTGCCGGTACGGCAGGAGCCCGGCCCATCAGGGGCCGGGCTCCACAACTGCCTTTGCTGCGCTGCGAGTTGCCCGCGAGGCAGGCAGCGGATGCGCTGGCTCTTGCGTTAGCTCTTGCGCTTCTTCGGGCTGGACGAGTCGTCCGAGTCGCTGCCCGAGTCGGAACCGGAGCCCGAACCCGAGTCGGAGCCGGAGCCCGCGCTGGAACCAGAGCCACTGCCCGAGCCGCTGCCCGAACCGGCCGACTTGTTCGCCGAGACGACCGCCGCGGCGGCCTCCTTCGCGGCCTTCTGCGCGTCCTTCGTCAGGTCCTTCGCGTCCGGCGCCTTGTCGCCCGCGAGGCCCGCGCCGTTGTAGTCGATCGTGATGACCGCGTTCTCCACGCGCGTCACGACCGTCTGCTGCTTGAAGCTTTCCTTGTCCTTCTTCAGGTCGTACCGGACGGTCGTCGTCTGGTCGCCCACGCCAGGAACCGGCTCGGTCTTGACGTCCTTCGCGTCCTTCGTCTTCTGCGCGTCCGCGACCTGGTTGGCGAAGCTCTGCTGCGCGCGCTTCTCGCCGCTGCCCAGGGACGCGTCCGAGTCGAAACGCATCAGCGAGACACGGAGCCAGCGGAACTGCGAGCCGTCGACGCCGTTGTTCTCCAGGCTGTCCCACGTGCAGGTGCCGCGCGTCGACGTGTCGTCGGAGTCGCCGGCCTTGCCCGACTTGTCCTTCGCCTTCGGGACCAGGTCCTCGAGCGTCTTCTTCGAGAGGACCTCACACGGCTCGGGCAGCTTGCCGAACGCGGCCTTCTCCACCGCCGCGGGCTTGTCGCCCGCCTTGGCCGGGGCAGAGGCCTTCGAGCCCGAGTCCTTCTTGGCCCCGTCCGAGCCCGAGTCGGAGTCGGAGGAGCAGCCGGAGGCAACGAGGATCACCGGTACGGCGGCTGCGCAGGTGAGTATGCGGGTGAGTCGCTGTGCTGGTCGGTGCATGGTTCCTTCACTCAAGTCACTCAGGACGGCTACATCATCGGTTCGATGGGCCACGGTACGCCGTGCTCGCGGCGGACGACTCCGCTTCCCGTGAGCCGGTCGCCCGTCCGAACCGCCGCTAGTCGGCGAAACCGTCGGCCAGGCTGCTCGCCAGTTCCTGCGCCTTGTCCTGCATTTCCTTGCTGTCGGGGATGTCGGTGCGACGCCCCGGCTGCTCGTCGTACTCGATGGTCACTATGACGTTCGACGTGCGGAACACCACAGTCACCGTGCGGTGCCGGGTGGCGGAGGCGGAGGTGGTGAGGGCGTCGTCGAGGAAGGCCTCGTCGCCGAACTCGTCGAGGACGCGGGGCTGGAGCCCGGCCGGGGTGGCAGCGTCCTCGGGCGAACCGCTGGAGGCACTGCCGCTCGCCTCGCCGTCCCCCTTCTCCTTCTCTTTCCCCTTGCCCTCGTCACCCGACTTGCCGGATTCACCCGAGTCCGCACTGCTCGCACCGTCCGAAGGCTCGCCACCGGCGTCGGCGTCGGCATCGGCGTCGGCGTCGGCATCGCTCGACGCGCTACCGGAAGGCTCAGGCAGATCCGCCTTCTGCACCTTCGACGCATAGACCTCGGTGGCGCGGGTGTCATCGCTGACGGCGGTGTCGTACGACACGACCCGCTCGAAGTCGACGAGAAGGTGGTGCGTGGCGTCCGAGGACTCCACCTTCCACCGGCAGCCCACATGCCGGTCGGTGTCGTACGTGACGGTGGGCTCACCCTCGTACGCCTTCTCCTGCTGCTCCTCGTCCGGCATCTCCGTGATGCCCGGCAGCATCGAGTCGAGCGTGGCGGGGTCGACCTCGCCGCAGGGCTCGGGGAGCGTGCGGTACTTGCCCGGCTCGGCGGCCGCGGTGGAGCTGCCGGGCTCGCCGGGCTTCGAGTCGTCGGCTTCTCCGCCGAGCCCGCCACCGCCGGTGCAGCCGGCGAGCAGCACCGCGAGGAGAGCCGCGACGCCTGGTACGTAGGCCTTCCGCTGCACCGTATGGGCTCCTTCTCGCCGGGGATGTCGGGGGATATTCGGTTGCCGCTGGTGGGCGACCGGTGGACACAATGTGTATCGCACGCACAGCCGTGGACGCCGGTCCGTCATCCCTTTCGTTGACCTTGGCGCCGGTATTTGCGTTTCAAGACTTTCAACACTTTGATTGAACTACGGGGGAATGAGGACGTTATGTCGTACGTGGAGGTTCCCGGGGCAAAGGTGCCGATCCGCATGTGGACGGACCCGGCCTCGGTCGAGGACGTGGCGCTGCAGCAGCTGCAGAACGTCGCGACGCTGCCCTGGATCAAGGGCCTGGCGGTCATGCCGGACGTCCACTACGGCAAGGGCGCGACGGTCGGCTCGGTGATCGCGATGCAGGGCGCGGTGTGCCCCGCGGCGGTGGGCGTGGACATCGGCTGCGGAATGTCGGCGGTCAAGACGTCCCTGACGGCGAACGACCTGCCGGGGGATCTGTCGCGGCTGCGGTCGAAGATCGAGCAGGCGATTCCGGTGGGGCGTGGGATGCATGACGACGCCGTCGACCCGGGGCGACTGCACGGGTTCGCCACCTCGGGGTGGGAGGACTTCTGGGGGCGGTTCGATGGGGTTGCCGATGCGGTCAAGTTCCGTCAGGAGCGGGCGACCAAGCAGATGGGAACGCTCGGGTCCGGAAACCACTTCATCGAGTTCTGTCTCGACGAGTCGGGTTCGGTCTGGCTGATGCTGCACTCCGGATCCCGGAACATCGGCAAGGAACTCGCCGACCACCACATCGGCGTGGCCCAGAAGCTGCCGCACAACCAGGGCCTTGTCGACCGTGACCTGGCGGTCTTCGTCGCGGACACCCCGCAGATGGCGGCGTACCGGAACGACCTCTTCTGGGCCCAGGAGTACGCGAAGTACAACCGCTCGATCATGATGGGGCTCTTCCAGGACGTGGTCCGCAAGGAGTTCAAGAAGGCGAAGGTGACCTTCGAGCCGGTGATCTCCTGCCACCACAACTACGTCAGTGAAGAGCGGTACGACGGGATGGATCTGCTCGTCACCCGGAAGGGCGCGATCCGCGCCGGCAGCGGTGACTTCGGCATCATCCCGGGGTCCATGGGCACGGGCTCGTACATCGTGAAGGGTCTCGGCAACGAGAAGTCCTTCAACTCGGCCTCGCACGGCGCGGGTCGGCGGATGAGCCGTAACGCCGCGAAGAAGCGCTTCTCGACGCAGGACCTGGAGGAGCAGACGCGGGGCGTCGAGTGCCGCAAGGACTCGGGCGTCGTGGATGAGATTCCGGGCGCCTACAAGCCGATCGAGCAGGTCATCGACCAGCAGCGGGATCTGGTTCAGGTCGTCGCGAAGCTGAAGCAGGTCATCTGTGTGAAGGGCTGAGCGCTGGAGCTGGACCAGGTGCATGTCGGGAGGTCGGCAGGGGTCAAGTCGCGTGCCCGCAGGGGGAGTTCCGCGTGGTCCTCGGGGTCATTCCGCGTGTTTGATCGCGAAGATCATCACGAACGCGATGATGTGGATGCCGAAGAGGAAGTACGCCAGGTACCACCACATCAGCTTCTCGTTCTTCGTCTCCTGGGTCAGCCGCTGCTGTTCGGCGGTCGGTTCCGGCCCAGGGGACGGTGTCTCCTCGGGGGTCGGCATCACAGTTCCCTGTGGACCTTTGTGTTCGAGGCCTGGGCGCGGGGGCGGACCACCAGGAGGTCGATGTTGACGTGGGGCGGGCGGGTGACCGCCCAGGTGATCGTGTCCGCCACGTCGTCCGCCGTGAGGGGGGCGGCCACGCCCGCGTAGACCTTCGCCGCCTTCTCCGTGTCGCCGCCGAAGCGGGTCGTGGCGAACTCCTCCGTCTTGACCATGCCGGGGGCGACCTCGATCACGCGGACCGGGGTGCCGACGATCTCCAGGCGGAGGGTCTCGGCGAGGACGTGTTCGGCGTGCTTGGCGGCCACGTAACCGCCGCCGCCCTCGTATGTGCCGTGGCCGGCCGTCGAGGAGAGGACCACGATCGTGCCGTCGGCGCTCGCGGTGAGTGCGGGGAGCAGGGCCTGGGTGACGTTCAGGGTGCCGATGACGTTCGTCTCGTACATCTGGCGCCAGTCGGCGGGGTCCCCGGCGGCGATCGTGTCGGCGCCGAGTGCGCCGCCCGCGTTGTTGACCAGGACCGCGACCTTGCGGAAGGCGGTCGCGAACTCGTCCACGGCGGTGCGGTCGGTGATGTCGAGTGCGTACGCCATCGCGTCGTGGCCCGCGGCCGTGAGCTCCGCGGCGAGTGCCTCGATGCGGTCCTTGCGGCGGGCGGTGAGGACGACGCGGTAGCCGGCGGCCGCGAGCTGCCGTGCGGTGGCGGCGCCGATGCCGCTGCTCGCGCCGGTGACGATCGCGATGCGGGAGGCGGGCGCGGCGTTCGCGGCGGTCATGGCTGCTCCTTGGGCGTTCTGATGCGTACGTACGTACGTTCCTGTCCTGTCCTTCGCCAAGAATAGGCGGGAGCGCCCGTACTCTCAGCGGCCTCTCGGGGCGTACATGATCACTGCCATGCCCGCGAGGCAGATCAGCGCGCCTGTCACGTCCCAGCGGTCGGGCCGGTAGCCGTCGGCGACCATGCCCCAGGCGATCGAACCCGCGACGAAGACGCCGCCGTACGCGGCGAGGATGCGGCCGAACTCGGCGTCCGGCTGGAGGGTGGCGACGAAGCCGTACACGCCGAGCGCGATGACGCCGGCGCCGATCCAGGCCCAGCCCTTGTGCTCGCGCACGCCCTGCCAGACGAGCCATGCGCCGCCGATCTCGAAGAGGGCTGCGACGGCGAAGAGGGCGGCGGAGCGGGCGATGAGCATGGGGAGATCGTGGCATGTGCCGCGCCCTGGGCCTCCCGTCCAGATCTCTGCGTCGTACGATTTCTGTCTGACGCAGATGTCTGACGCAGATGTCTGACGCAGATGTCTGACGCGGATGTCTGAAGCGGATCTCTGATGGGTTGAGGAGGGTGGTCCGTCGTGGCCAGCAAGAAGACCGGTGGGCGGCGTGCGGCTCTGGTGGACGAGTTGTCCGTCGAGTCGCGGCGCTACATGGCCTCGTACGCCCTCTTCAATCAGGCCGTCGCCGATCATCTGAAGCTGCACCCCACCGATCTGCAGTGCGTGAACCTGCTCAGCCTGGAGGCCGAGCCCGTCACCACGGGCCGTATCGCCGAGCTGACCGGTCTGACGACCGGCTCGGCGACGCGGCTCGTCGACCGTCTGGAGAAGGCGGGCTATGTCGTGCGCGAGCGGGACGCCGCCGACCGGCGCAGGGTTCTGGTCTCGACCGTGCCGGAGAAGGTGGCGGAGTTCGGGCGGATGTGGGACAGGCTCGGCGGCGGCTGGTTCGCGCTCTTCGAGCGGTACGACGACGATGAACTGGCCCTGCTGATCGGCCACATGCGCCGCACCGTGGAGTTCAGTGCGGCGCAGGTGGCGCGGTTGCGGGGCGGGGAGTTGGACGCCCCGGCCATCGGCGGCTAGTGATGCTGTTCCTCCTGCGCCCTGCGCGGAAGCAGTCGTACGAGGGGGCAGCAGAGCAGCGTGATGCCCGCGACCACGGCGAGGCTGACGGTCATGGCGTGGGCGGGGCCGTCGTGGACGGTCTTGAAGAAGACCGTGGTGACGGTCGCCGCGCCGATCGCGTTGGCCAGCTGCTGCACCGCGCTCAGTGAGCCGCTGGCGCTGCCCGATTCGGCGGGGGCGATGTCGCCGATGGTGACGTCGTAGACGGTGCCGAAGCAGGTGCCCATGCCGAGGCCGATGACGAGCATGGACGGCACGAGCGCCCAACTGCTCACCCCTGTACCGGAGATGGCGACCAGCGCGAGCAGTGAGCCCGTGCCGGCCAGGGTGATCAGGAGCCCGGCGAGGATGAGCGTGCGGCCGAACCTGCCGATGAGGCGGTAGCAGGCGATGGACGCGATGACGATGCCCGCGGAGAGCGGCATCAGGTTCAGTGCGGCGCCGGACGGCGAGCGGTCGAGGCCCGTCTGCAGGAAGAGCGAGACGACGTAGAGCAGGCCCGATATGGCGGCGAAGAAGACGACGCCGAGGACGAGGCCCGATGTGAAGCCCCGGTTGCGCAGCAGCGAGGGCTGGATCAGCGGGCTCGCGGCGGTGCGCTGGCGGCGGCAGAAGAGCGCGAAGGAGAGGAGCCCCGCGCCGATCAGGGCGACCGGGGCGGTGGACCAGCCGTTGGTGGAGCCCTCGATCAGGCCGGAGAGCAGTCCGAGCATGGTGGCGCCGAGCAGTGCGGAGCCGATGCCGTCGACGGAGGTGGCGCGGTCGCCGGAGTCCTTGGGCAGGAGCCGGGCGGCGGCGATGAGGGCGGCGCCGCCGAGGACGAGGTTGATCAGGAACATGGGGCGCCAGCCGAGGCCCGCGATGTCGGCGTCGATCAGGAATCCGGCGAGGATCGGGCCGCCGACGGCGGAGAGCCCCATGACGGGCCCGAAGAGGCTGAACGCCTTGCCGATCTCCTCGCGTGGCCAGACCGCGCCGAGGATGCCGAAGCCCTGCGGGATGACGAGCGCGCCGAAGGCGCCCTGGGCGAGCCGGGCGACGACGATCGATTCGGGGCTGAAGGCGAGTCCGCAGGCGACGGAGGCGGCGGTGAATCCGGCGAGGCCGAGGAGGAAGAGGCGCCGTCTGCCGTACTTGTCGCCGAGGCGGCCGCCTATGACGAGGAGTACGCCGAGGGCGAGCGCGTAGGAGGCGCCGAGCCACTGGACGAGGGCGGGGCCGCCGGCGAGGTCCTCGGCGATGGTGGGGGCGGCGACGTTGGTGATGGTGGCGTCGACGAGGTCGAGGACGTCGGCGGCGAGGACGACGGCGAGGACGGCCCAGGCTCGCCTCGGGGTCGTCGGGGGGTGGTCTTTGGTCGTGGCCGCGCCGGTGGGCGTGGCGGAGTCCGTGTGCACGGTGGGTCCTTCATCTGCGGGATACGGGATGTGAGAGGTCTTGGGGTACGCGGCCACAGCGGGGCAGGGTCAGATTTGCGCGGCGCTGTGCAGAAGCTGCGTGACGCAGATAAATGTGCGGGAGAGGGGCCGGTGCTGTCAAGGCGGTTCAGTTGCGGGCTGACGGGCTGACGGGCTGACGGGCTGACGGGCCTACGGGCCTACGGGCTGACGGGTCTACGGGCTTACGGGCTTACGGGCTTACGGGCCGGAATTTCCGTACGCCGTCGGCGGGACCCCCACCGTCGCGGTGAAGTCCCTGATCAGGTGGGCCTGGTCGGCGTAGCCGAGCGTGCCGGCCAGGTCGGCCCAGTCCACGTCCGTCTCCAACTCTGCGCGTTCCAGTGCCTCATGGATCCGGTGCCGCAGGATCAGCCACTTCGGGCCCACCCCCACGTACGCCGCGAAGAGCCGCTGCAGCGCCCGTACCGACATGCCCTCGGTGCGCGCGAAGTCGCCGACGCGGCGGATCGTGCGGTCCGTGCGGATGCGTTCGGCGAGGGCCGTCGCGTGGTCCGCCTGCGGGTCGGGGGTGGGGCCCAGGCTCAGCAGGAAGGCGTCGAGCGCGGCCACGCGTGCGTGCTCGTCGTCGGGGGAGAGCACCGCGTCGACCCAGTGGTCCTCGCGTACGTCGCCGAAGACCTCCGTCAGGGGGAGCATTCGCCGTCCCGTCCAGGCGGACACCGGCTCCGACGGCGCGAACGGCCGGAAGCCGCCGGGCCGGAATTTCACCCCGCACACCCGGCCGCGGCCCTCCAGCTTCTGGGTGAAGAGGTCGAGCCCGATGCCTGCCACCTCGGCGAAGGGCTCCTGTCCCGCGAGTGCCTGGAAGACGACGTTGACGGACGGGTGCGGCACGACGTGCGAGGCGTAGGGCTGGGTCAGGTCCCAGTCGATCAGCCAGTACTGCTCCACGTAGGGGCGCAGCGCGGGGGCGGCCAGGTGGCGGCGGAAGCGCGCGTGGGCGAAGAGCCCGGCCGCGTCGACGATGCCCTTGGTGTCGGTGCGGGGAGTGCTGTGCGGGATGCCGTCTGGGGTGGGGGCGGCGTCGGCCATGGCTGGATCGTAAGGCGGGGTGCTTGTGCCGGCGTCGCGTTTCTTCAAGCCGTCGGGCAGGGATCCCTCCTACGGTCGGGGCATGACTGACACCTCTGACACCCCTGCGTACAAGATCGGCGACCTGCTGAGCGCCGCCGCCGCGCAGGCCGTCCCGGTGGTCCGCGCGATCCCGGACGACCGCCTCGCCGCCCCCACCCCGTGCGCCGACTACGACGTGAAGGCCCTGGTCAACCACCTCCTCCAGGTGATCGTCCAGTTCCAGGAGCTGGCCGCCAAGCGGAACTCCGACTTCAGCGAGAGCCCCGATTATGTGGCCGAGGGCGCCGACTGGCGCGACCGCTTCGCGGACGAAGCCCGAAAGCTGGTGGCCGCCTGGTCCGCGCCCGGCGCCGACGAGGGCACCACGGGCGCGATGGACATGCCCGCACGTACTGTCGGCTGCATGGCGCTGCTCGACCTGACCGTGCACGCCTGGGACCTGGCACGGGCCACGGGGCAGGAGTACCGGCCTGCCCCGGAGGGCAGCGGCGTACTGGAGACGCTCCAGGAAGCGGTCGCGGGCTTCGGTCCGACGGCCCGGAAGATGGGCGTCTTCGGGGAGCCGGTCGCGGCACCCGCAGACGCCACCGCCTTGGAGCGATTGCTCGCCGACACCGGCCGCGACCCCCGCTGGACCCCCGCGACCGCCTAGCCGACCCCCCGGGAATACCCCCCACCACCCCCACCGTTCCGTAGGCATAGTTGAACAGTCAACAACCTGCGGAGAGTGAGTCAGCCATGCAGTCCGGATCCGGCATGCAGTTCGGGATCTTCAGCGTCGGCGACGTGACGCCGGACCCCACCACGGGCCGCACCCCCACCGAGCACGAGCGAATCAAGGCCATGGTCGCCATCGCGCTGAAGGCGGAGGAGGTCGGGCTCGACGTCTTCGCGACCGGCGAGCACCACAACCCGCCGTTCGTCCCGTCCTCGCCCACCACGATGCTCGGCTACATCGCCGCCCGCACCGAGAACCTGATCCTCTCCACCTCCACCACCCTCATCACCACGAACGACCCGGTGAAGATCGCCGAGGACTTCGCGATGCTCCAGCACCTCGCCGAAGGCCGGGCCGACGTGATGATGGGCCGCGGCAACACCGGCCCGGTCTACCCGTGGTTCGGCAAGGACATCCGCCAGGGCATCAACCTCGCCGTCGAGAACTACGCGCTCCTGCACCGCCTGTGGCGCGAGGACGTCGTGACGTGGGAGGGCAAGTTCCGTACGCCCCTCCAGTCGTTCACGTCCACGCCCCGCCCGCTGGACGGCGTGGCGCCCTTCGTCTGGCACGGCTCCATCCGCTCCCCGGAGATCGCCGAGCAAGCCGCGTACTACGGCGACGGGTTCTTTCACAACAACATCTTCTGGCCGCAGGAGCACACCAAGAAGATGGTCGAGCTCTACCGCAACCGGTACGCGCACTACGGCCACGGCACGCCCGAGCAGGCGATCGTCGGGCTCGGCGGGCAGGTGTTCATGCGGAAGAACTCCCAGGACGCGGTGCGGGAGTTCCGCCCGTACTTCGACAACGCCCCGGTCTACGGGCACGGCCCGTCCCTGGAGGAGTTCACGTCCCAGACCCCGCTGACCGTCGGCTCCCCGCAGGAGGTCATCGAGCGGACGCTGTCCTTCCGCGACACCGTCGGCGACTACCAGCGCCAGCTGTTCCTGATGGACCACGCGGGCCTGCCCCTCAAGACCGTCCTGGAGCAGCTGGACATCCTCGGCGAGGAGGTCGTCCCGGTCCTGCGCGAGGAGTTCGCCAAGAACCGCCCGGCGAACGTCCCGGACGCACCGACGCACGCCGCCCGCGTGGCGGCGGCCGCACAAACCGCACAGACCGAGGAGGCCACCGCATGAAGCTCGTCGTCGTATCGCCGGTACGCCGGCCCTGATCGCCGCGACCGGCGGCACCCCACGGCACTCGCTGGTCCTGGAGCACGCGATGCGCCCGCTGTTCGCCTACCTGCGGGCGGTCGTCCTGCCGACGGCCGTGTACGCGGCGTCCGAGGACTGGGGAGCGGACGGACTCGACGAGCGCATCGAGCGGGCGGCCGGAGAGCTGGCCGGAATCATGCGGCCCGCGCCGGTCCGGGAAGAGGAGCTGATCCCCTTCGAGAGGCAGCTCGCGGCGCTGCGGGCGGAGTAGGGCGGCGCGCCAAGAGGGAGGCGCGGGGCCTCAGGGCCACACCAGGCAGTAGGCCTGATGCCCCGCGTCATGCAGCCGGTGGCTGAAGTCCTGCCATTCGTGCAGGAGTTGGTACACGTTGAACGCGTCGCGCGGGCCGCCGCGGTCGGGGACCGTGGACCAGATGAACGCCGCGGCGCCGACCGACTCCTCGCCGATGCCGCGCAGCGGGTCGACGACCGTCATGGGGAGCTTGACCACGGCGTAGTCGGGGTGCAGGACGACCAGTTCGAGCGGGGGGACCTTGTGCAGGGGTATGCCCTCGATGCCGGTCAGGACCATCGCGGCCACCGTCTCCGGCTTGATCTTCGTGAACATGCCGCCCATGCCGAGCTCATCGCCGCCCAGCTCCTCGGGGCGCATCGAAATGGGCACACGGGCGGCGGTCGCGCCGTCCGGGGCTCCGAAGTATTTGTACGTCACCCCGCCCACCCGGCCACTCCTGGTTGCCGCCCGGTCCTGCTCCGAATCGCCCAGCTCCGACGTCCGTGGAGTCTGCTTGTCGGCCGCTTCCGCCTCGCGCCGGTGCTTGCCGATCCGCCGGGCACGCCGGGGACCCAGGCCGTCGGTCCCCTCGCCCAGTCCGCCACCGCGATGCATATCTCCACCCGACTGCTTTTCCAGGGCGCCCCGCCCCTGCTTTTCTAGGCCTCGCGGCGCCCGCCACGCAACCCGATCATCGTGTCAGTGACCTCCCCCACGGTCACCCGCTAAAACGTGGGGTGAAACACCTGTCCGCAGGATGCCCGCGCACCTGGCCCGGACCGAGACCGGACCAGGGCCCGAACACGATGCCCGGAGCCTCTGACACCATGGTTCATGTGAGCTTCCCGTATAGCGCCCCAGTTTCGCAGACTCTCTTCGACCGTGCGGCGGCCGTGACGCCCGGCGGTGTGAACTCTCCCGTGCGCGCGTTCCGCGCTGTGGGCGGTACGCCCCGCTTCATGGTGTCCGGTACCGGTCCGTACCTGACGGACGCCGACGGCCGTGAGTACGTCGACCTCGTCTGCTCGTGGGGGCCGATGATCCTCGGCCACTCCCACCCCGATGTGATCGCCGCCGTCCAGGAGGCCGTCTCGCGCGGCACGTCCTTCGGCACGCCGGGCGAGGGCGAGGTCGCGCTCGCCGAGGAGATCGTCGCCCGCATCGAGCCCGTCGAGCAGGTGCGGCTCGTGTCGAGTGGCACCGAGGCCACGATGTCGGCCATCCGCCTCGCCCGCGGATTCACCGGCCGCGCCAAGATCATCAAGTTCGCCGGCTGCTACCACGGGCATGTCGATGCCCTGCTCGCCGCCGCCGGCTCCGGCGTCGCGACCCTCGGCCTTCCGGACACCCCCGGCGTCACCGGCGCCCAGGCGGGCGACACCATCGTCGTCCCGTACAACGATCTCGAAGCGGTGCACGAGGTCTTCCACCGGTACCCCGGAGAGATCGCGTGCGTGATCACGGAGGCGTCGCCGGGCAACATGGGCGTGGTGCCGCCGCGGCCGGGCTTCAACGAAGGCCTCAAGGCCGCCTGCGCCAAGAACGGCGCCCTCTACATCTCCGACGAGGTGATGACCGGCTTCCGCACGTCGAAGGCGGGTTGGTACGGCGTCGACGGCGTACGTCCTGACCTGATGACCTTCGGCAAGGTCATGGGCGGCGGCTTCCCGGCCGCCGCTTTTGGCGGTCGCGCCGATGTCATGGCGCACCTCGCGCCCGTCGGGCCGGTCTACCAGGCGGGCACGCTGTCCGGGAACCCGATCGCGACGGCCGCGGGCCTCGCGCAGCTGCGGCTCCTCGACGACGCGGCGTACGAGAAGGTCGACGCGGTGTCCGAGCGGCTGCGCGGACTCGTGACGGAGGCGCTCACCAAGGAGGGCGTCGCGCACCGGCTGCAGAACGCCTCCAACATGTTCTCCGTCTTCTTCACCGAGCGTGAGGTGCGGAACTACGACGACGCGAAGGCGCAGGAGTCGTTCCGCTTCACCGCCTTCTTCCACTCGATGCTGTCGCAGGGCGTGTATCTGCCGCCGTCGGCGTTCGAGTCCTGGTTTGTGTCCACCGCCCACGACGAGCGGGCGATCGAGCGGATCGCCGCCGCCCTGCCGGGTGCCGCGCGCGCGGCCGCGGAAGCTACGGAGGTCACCGCATGAGCGGTACGGCAGCGGGCGACGAGCTCACCGTCGTCCACGTGATGCGCCACGGCGAGGTGCACAACCCGGAGGGGATCCTCTACGGACGCCTTCCCGACTACCACCTCTCCGAGCTCGGCCGGCAGATGGCCGACCGGGTCGCCGAGCACCTCGCGTCCCGGGACATCACGCATGTCGTCGCCTCTCCGCTGGACCGCGCGCAGGAGACGGCCACGCCGATCGCCAAGGTGCACGGCCTCGACCTCGCGACGGACGGCCGGCTCATCGAGGCGGGCAATGTCTTCCAGGGCAAGACCTTCGGCGTCGGCGACGGCGCGCTGAAGAAGCCGGAGAACTGGAAGCACCTGGTCAACCCCTTCAAGCCGTCCTGGGGCGAGCCGTACGTCGAGCAGGTCGTGCGGATGATGGGCGCGCTCGACGCGGCGAAGGACGCGGCCCGCGGGCACGAGGCGGTGTGCGTCAGCCACCAGCTGCCGATCTGGGTCGTGCGCAGCTTCGTGGAGAAGCGGCGGCTGTGGCACGACCCGCGCAAGCGGCAGTGCACGCTGGCCTCGCTGACGACGTTCACGTACCGCGGCGACAAGATCGTGTCGGTGGGGTACACGGAGCCTGCGCGGGATCTCGTCCCCGTGCATCTCCTGGCAGGGGCCAAACCGGTGAAGGGGAAGGACAAGGCGTTCGGAGCGTGAGCGCTCCGCTGGAATAGCCGTGACACGTGCCGTATTTCATCTGCGGCGTCGTTGTGGCTTGTCGCGCAGTTCCCCGCGCCCCTAATGGGGCGCCTACGCCGGGTAATCGGTTCGCGACTTTATGTCCATTCTTGGTAAAAGGCGCTCAATATGTGCCTAGTTGTCGGAACCCCTCTGTTCTTCGTGCCCTCTAACGAGGCGTCCGTCCTGCGTGACCTGCATGGGCGGGGCGAGGGCGCGACGAACAGGGGATGGAATGCGCGACATCAGTCGCAGGGGAATGCTGGGCCTCGGGGCCGGCGCCGCGGCCGCTTTGGGACTTGCGGGCTGTGGCACGGGCGGCGGCAGCGGCGACAGTCATTCGGCAGGTCCTGCCAAGGGCGGTAACGGCGGCGACAAGCAATCGGCAAAGCCGATCGGGGACGGTTCGACGGCCTTTACGGGGCAGCAGCCCCGGCAGCCCGCCAAGCCCGTTCCGCTGGAGCCGGGGCAGACGCCCCCGCAGTTCGTGGTCTTCTC
>NZ_JBFACK010000032.1:0-56625 GCF_040640795.1 Streptomyces sp. NPDC021622 | reverse complement strand
CTGGCGTTGACTTTTGGCACGCTGTTGAGTTCTCAAGGAACGGACGCTTCCTTTGTACTCACCCTCTCGGGCTTTCCTCCGGGCGCTTCCCTTCGTTGTGTTCCAAACTCTATCAGGTCTTTTTCGACTCCCTGACCACTCATCTGCGAGCACGCAGAAGCTGACCCAGGGATTAGGATCTGACTTGATAGGTGCTGCCGAGTCCGGGCGCTTGACCGCGTCGCTTGCCTCAGGCAGGAGTCCGACTGTACATGGGGGCGCTGGGTAGCCGCAAATCGTTTGTGCAGTGCCCCTACTCAGTCAACCGGGACCTCTCGCGCGGAACCGGGACTTTTTATGACTTACGCTTCTGAACAGTGCGCCGTCCGGGACAGGCAGTGACGGCGGCTACGAATCTCCGCCCCCTGGGAGGCATGCCATGACCAGCGTGACGTCACCGCTTGCAGGACGCGCCATCGGGCTCGCCGCGGTACCGGACCCCGTGTTCTCCGGTGCGATGGTCGGCCCCGGTACGGCCATCGACCCCGCGCGGGAGCCCTCGGCGGCTGTCGCCCCCGTCGACGGCATCGTCGTCTCGCTTCACCCCCATGCCTTTGTCGTCGTGGACGACCAGGGGCACGGCGTGCTGACGCACCTGGGCATCGACACCGTACAGCTCAATGGTGAGGGCTTCGAGCTGCTCGTCAACAAGGGTGACACCGTGCAGCGCGGCCAGGAGATCGTGCGCTGGGACCCGGCGAGCGTCGAGGCGGCCGGCAAGTCTCCTATCTGCCCGATCGTGGCACTCGAGGCCACCGCCGAGTCCCTCGGCGGGCTCGTCGAGGAGGGTGACGTCAAGGCCGGGGACGCTCTCTTCAGCTGGAAGTGACGTCACAGCCGTCCCTGACGGTAAGTAGGACATCCACCGCGGCGGCTGGGCCCGTCGCTCTATTGGAGACGGGTGAAATGGAGACAACGCTGCGAGGCGTCGGCGTGAGCCACGGTGTGGCGATCGGCGAAGTTCGGCACATGGGGACGGCGGTGCTCGAGCCGCCGGCCAAGCAGATTCCCGCGGAAGAGGCCGAGCGCGAACAGGGGCGTGCCCGGCAGGCCGTGGAGGCTGTGGCGGCCGATCTGATCGCGCGCGGCAATCTGGCCGGTGGGGAGGCGCAGCACGTACTCGAGGCGCAGGCGATGATCGCCCAGGACCCCGAGCTCATGTCCGACGTCGACCGCCGCATCACGGTCGGCAGCACGGCGGAGCGCGGCATCTACGACGCGTTCTCCCACTACCGCGAACTGCTTGCCGGTGCCGGCGAGTACATGGCTGGTCGTGTCGCTGACCTCGATGACGTACGGAATCGCATCGTCGCGCGGTTGCTCGGCGTTCCGATGCCGGGTGTGCCGGACAGCGATGAGCCCTACGTCCTGATCGCGCGCGATCTTGCGCCCGCGGACACGGCGCTCCTTGACCCCGCGCTGGTGCTCGGCTTCGTCACCGAGGAGGGCGGGCCGACCAGTCACAGCGCGATTCTCGCGCGGGCGCTCGGGGTGCCCGCCGTTGTCGCTCTGCCGGGTGCGGGTGAGCTCGCCGAGGGCACCGTTGTGGCCGTGGACGGCAGCACCGGAGAGATCTTCGTCGACCCGAGTGCGGAGAAGCGGAGCCAGATGGAGGCCGCGGCCGCCGAGCGGAAGGCCGCGCTCGCCGCGTCGACCGGTCCGGGTGCGACGTCCGACGGTCACAAGGTGCCGCTGCTCGCCAACGTCGGCGGTCCCGCCGACGTGCCGGCGGCGGTGGAGGCCGGTGCCGAGGGTGTCGGTCTCTTCCGTACCGAGTTCCTGTTCCTCGACGACAGCACCAAGGCGCCGTCGGAGGAGAAGCAGGTCGAGGCATACCGCAAGGTGCTCGAGGCGTTCCCCGAGGGCCGGGTCGTGGTGCGTGTGCTCGACGCGGGCGCCGACAAGCCGCTCGACTTCCTGACGCCCGCCGATGAGCCGAACCCGGCGCTCGGTGTGCGGGGGCTTCGGTCGCTGCTCGAGCACCCCGATGTGCTGCGTACGCAGCTGACCGCGCTGGCCAAGGCCTCTGAGGGGCTGCCTGTCTACCTCGAGGTCATGGCTCCGATGGTCGCGGACCGTGCCGACGCCAAGGCGTTCGCGGACGCGTGCCGCGAGGCGGGGCTGCAGGCCAAGTTCGGCGCCATGGTGGAGATTCCGTCGGCGGCGCTGCGGGCGCGCTCGATCCTGCAGGAGGTCGAGTTCCTCTCGCTGGGCACCAACGACCTGGCCCAGTACGCCTTCGCCGCCGACCGCCAGGTGGGCGCGGTGTCGCGGCTGCAGGACCCGTGGCAGCCCGCGCTGCTCGACCTGGTCGCGCTGTCCGCCGAGTCGGCCAAGGCTGAGGGCAAGAGCTGTGGTGTCTGTGGCGAGGCGGCGTCCGACCCGCTGCTCGCGTGTGTGCTGACCGGTCTCGGCGTCACCTCCCTTTCCATGGGTGCGGCGTCGATTCCTTATGTGCGGGCGACGCTCGGCAAGTACACGCTGGCCCAGTGCGAGCGCGCGGCGGCCGCCGCGCGTGCCGCGGACAGCGCCGAGGACGCGCGGAAGGCCGCTCAGGCGGTTCTGTCCGGCGAGTAGACAGGTGCCGTGCGGGCCGCTCGGTCCGCTGAATGACGTGCGAGGGGCGTTCCATCCGATGTGGGTGGGGCGCCCCTCGGGCGTTCAGTGGCGGTGTCCCCCTTCGGATGCGTCGTCTCCGATGGGCGGGGCCGCGCAGTAGTCGACGCCGGATTCCGGGGCGACGAGGTCGCCCGAGATGGCGTCCGTGCAGTACGCGTCGAAGACTTCGGCCGCGGTGAGGGGCAGCAGGCGCTCGCCGTGCAGGCGCCAGCCTTGGACGCGGTCCGGCCTGCCGTCGGCGGTCGTGCGCATCACCAGGCCAGCGGCGCCGTGGGTGGCGATGCCGACGGCGAGGACCGTGGTGAACTCCAGGGCTTCGGATTCGTCGAGCCGTGTGATGGCCTCGGTGTCCTGTTCGACGTGCAGCGCGGCGAGGAGCGTCTCCTGGGCGGCGGGCAGGCTGCAGACCAGGTGCCGGGTGCCGGGCCCTGTGGTTTCGAGGAGCCGGACGAGCAGGTCCGATGCCCGGTCGAAGGCGGCCCTCCCGATGTCCTCGCCACAGACCGCGCACGCGCCGAGCCCGGCCAGGAGCATCGTGGCGTACTCCCAGGTGGCCTGGCGGACCGCCTCGTCGACGAGGTCGGGCAGGAGGTCCGAGAGCGGCTGGCCGTCGTAGGGGACGGTGGGCCCGGTGGAGGCCAGCTCGGCGGTGAAGCGGGTGCGGCTGGCCGGTGCGTCCGGTTCCAGGCCGCTGTCTGCGCAGTACTCCTCGTACTCCTCTGGGTCGAAGAGCGCGATGGTGGTGTGCCGGCCGTCGGAGGCGAGGGAGCGGAGCAGGCCTTCGGCCTGGCTCAGGTAGGTGGTGTGGTCGTCGAACGTGAAGGTGCGGTAGCGGCGCATCGCCGCGAAGTCCTCCTCGTCGGCCAACAGGCCGATGGTTCCGGCGACTTCGCGGCGCAGTGCGCGTCGCATGGTGCTGTGTTGCGTGCGGCCCATGATTCCCCCTGCGATCTGCTGATCAATGCTCACTCACAGTAACGGGAGGCACTGACAACGACCGCGGGACGGGAGTTGATCATGAGCGTCGGCGGCCCAGTTCCTCGTAGAAGCGGAGCAGTTCGAGGTTGTCCACCGATCCCGCGTTGACCGCCTTGTCCAGTGCGGCGCCTTGGAGCAGGCGCTTGACCGGGACCTCGATGCGCTTGCCGGTGAGGGTGTGCGGGATGCCGGGGACCTCGATGATCTCGTCGGGCACGTGGCGCGGGGAGAGCTGTGTGCGGATCGACTGCTTGATGCGGTCACGCAGAGCGTCGTCGAGGGTGGCGCCTGCGGCTAGGTGGATGAAGAGGGGCATCCAGTAGCCGCCTTCGGGTTCTTCGACGCCGATGACGAGGGATTCGCGGATCTCCGGGAGGCGTTCGACGACCTCGTAGATGTCGGCCGAACCCATGCGTACGCCTTGGCGGTTGAGCGTGGAGTCGGAGCGGCCGTGGATCACGACCGAGCCGCGCGAGGTCAGGGTGATCCAGTCGCCGTGGCGCCAGACTCCGGGATAGGTGTCGAAGTAGCTGTCGTGGTAGCGGCTGCCGTCGGGGTCGTTCCAGAAGTGGATCGGCATGGACGGCATCGGGTTGGTGACCACGAGTTCGCCGACCTCGTCGACGAGGGGCTTGCCCTGGGGGTCCCAGGACTGGAGGTCGGTGCCGAGGCCGGGGGCCTGGAGTTCGCCGATGTGGACGGGCAGGGTCGGCACGGCGCCGGCGAAGCAGGAGCACACGTCGGTGCCGCCGCTGACGGAGGCCATCCACAGGCCGCCCGGCCTGTCCGCGAACTCGTCGTGCAGCCAGCGGAATCCGTCGGGCGGCAGCGGGGAGCCGGTGGTGGCGACGCACTGGACGCGCGAGAGATCGAAGTCGCGGGCCGGGTGCACGCCCGCTTTGCGGCAGGCCATGACGTACGCGGCGGAGGTACCGAAGAGGGTGGCTCCCGTGCGTTCGGCGATGCGCCACTGGGCGCCGGTGTCGGGATAGCCGGGGCTGCCGTCGTAGAGGACGATCGTGGTGCCCGTGAGGAGGCCGGAGACGAGGAAGTTCCACATCATCCAGCCGGTGGACGTGTACCAGAAGAAGCGGTCGTCTGGGCCCAGGTCGCAGTGCAGGCCGAGCTGCTTGAGGTGTTCGACGAGGATGCCGCCCTGGGACTGGACGATGGCCTTGGGCAGGCCCGTCGTGCCGGACGAGTAGAGCACCCACAGGGGGTGGTCGAAGGGGACCGGTTCGAAGACGGGGGCGGTGTCCGACGCGGTGAGTGCGGACCACTCCAGGGCGCCTTCGGGGGCCTCGGTGCCAAGGAGCGGGATGTGGACGACGGCGCGCAGGGTGGGCAGTTCGCGGCGCAGCTCGGCGACGGCGTCGCGGCGGTCGTGTTCCTTGCCGCCGTAGCGGTAGCCGTCGACGGTGAACAGGACGACCGGCTCGACCTGCTGGAAGCGGTCAAGGACGCTGCGGGCGCCGAAGTCCGGGGCGCAGGAGGTCCAGACGGCGCCGACGGCGGCGGTGGCCAGGAAGGCGACGACGGCCTGCGGGATGTTCGGGACGTAGCCGCTGACGCGGTCTCCGGGGCGTACGCCGAGTGCGCGTAGCTCCGCCGCCAGGGAGCCGACCTGGCGGCGCAGCTCTGCCCAGGTCACCGGGACCGGCTCGTGGGTCTCGTCAACGTGGAGGAGGGCGGGGTCGCTCGCGCGCGTGGGATCCTCCGCCGCGCGCAGGGCGTGTTCGGCGTAATTGAGGGTGGCCCCGGGGAACCATTCGGCGCCCGGCATGGAGCGGTCGCCGAGCACGCGCGCGTAGGGCGTCGAGAACCGTACGTCGAACCAGTCGGTCACGGCCTTCCAGAACGTGTCCAGTTCCGTCACCGACCAGCGGTGCAATGCCGCGTAGCCTCCGTCGGCGGGCGCTCCGTAGTGCTCGGCGGCCCACGCCTGGAAGCGTGTGATCCGCGCGCCGGCGATCCGATCCTGGTCGGGCTGCCAGAGCGCTGAAGGGTTCGCTGAGGACATGGGGCGGCTCCCGGGCTTTACGCGTCGTATGCGTGTGTGGTGCGCGCGTGCTGGTGTGCGCGCGACACGGCTGAAAAGGACGATGCCATGTGATCGATTTCGGCACCAGGGTGAGCCTCACACAGTCGGCGCGGCGACTGTGTGCCGTCACTCCAGGTGAACGGCAGTTGAACGATCCACACACGCGGCTTCTTCGGTGGCAGGGTGAGCAGCATGAACGGTCGTGACCTGGTGCGTTCGATGAAGGCGGTCGGTTTGGTCGGTACGGCGCAGGGGTTGCGTACGGTGCGGTCCTCTTGGCGGATGAAACGGGCGGACGCGGCCGGGCTCACCCCCCGGGGTGTCGAGCGCGCGCGGGTGCCCGGTCCGGTGACGGGCGTCGAGCCGGGGCCCGGGGGCGGGGTCGTGCGGTTCGCCCGTTCCGAACTGCGGGTGCGGGTCACGACGGGCGGGGCCGTCTTCTGGGGGTGGGACGGGGCGGAGCCCGATCCTTCGTACGCGTTGGTGAACGGGAGTCCCGAGGCGGATCCGCGGGCCGTCCTCGAGCCCGACAAGGAGGGCGGCTGGCGGGTGGTGTCGGAGCGGGCGACGGTTGTCATCTCGCGGCACGGTGCCGTCGAGCTGCGCACACCCGGCGGTCTGATGCTGCGCCGTGATCTGCCGCCGCGCTGGTGGGAGCCGGTCGGCGGGGGCGCGGCGCGCTGGTTCCAGCGGTCGCAAGTGGCGGCGGACGCGCGGTTCTTCGGGCTCGGGGGGCGTGCGCAGGGGCCGCGGCTGCGGGACGGGACGTACCGGCTGTGGAACTCCGACCCCGGGGGTGCGTTCGGGCCCGGTGACGGACCGCTGTACATCACCATGCCCGTGCAGCTGGTGGTGGCCGACGTCGGCTGCCATCTGGTCTTCCACGACAACACGTGGGACGGGACCGTGGCGGTGCGCGAGGGCCGGGAGGGTGCGGGATCGGGGCACGACCGGGCGGGTTCGTGCGAGGTGCGCATGGCGGGCGGGCCGCTGCGGTGCTGGGTCATGGTGGGCACTCCCGCGCGCGTGCTGCACACCTGGGCCTCCCTGACGGGGCCGCCGGCGCTGCCGCCCGCCTGGGCGCTCGGGCACCACCACGCCCGCTGGGGCTTCGGCGGTGAGCAGGAGGTGCGGCGGATCGTGGCGGGCTACCGGGACCGGGAGCTGCCGCTGGACGCCGTCCATCTGGACATCGACCACTACGAAGCGCATCAGGTGTTCACCGTCGACAAGGAGACCTATCCCCATCTGCCGCAGCTGGCCGACGAGTTGCTCGAAGGCGGTGTGCGGCTGGTGTCGATCGTCGACCCGGCGGTGAAGGCCGAACGGGGCAACGAGGTGTACGACAGCGGCACCACGTCCGACGCGTTTGTGCGGGACGCCGCGGGGCGGACGGTGCGGGGGGTCGTCTGGCCGGGTGAGGCGGTGTATCCGGACTTCACCGACGCGCGGGTGCGCGAGTGGTGGGGCGGGCTCTACAAGGAGCGTCTTGCGCAGGGTTTCGCGGGCTTCTGGCACGACATGAACGAGCCGGTGTCGTTCGCCGCCTTCGGGGAGCCGACGTTGCCGCGTTCGGCCCGGCACGCGTTGGAGGGGCGCGGCGGCGACCATCGGGAGGCGCACAACGTGTACGGCCTCGGCATGGCCCGTGCCGGGTACGAGGGGCTGCGTGAACTGCATCCCCAGGAGAGGCCGTTCGTGTTCTCGCGCTCCGGGTGGGCGGGGATGCAGCGCTACGGAGGGACCTGGTCCGGGGATGTGGCCACGGGCTGGCCGGGCTTGCGGGCCTCGCTGGCGCTGGTCCTCGGTCTGGGGCTGTGCGGTGTTCCGTATTCGGGACCTGATGTGGGCGGGTTCGACGGCAGTCCGTCGCCCGAGCTGTATCTGCGGTGGTTCCAACTGGGGGCGTATCTGCCGCTGTTCCGTACGCACGCGGCGCTGCGAGCCGGGCGCAGGGAGCCCTGGGAGTTCGGCCCCGCTGTGCTGGAGCACGCGCGCGTGGCGCTCGTCGAGCGCCGGCGGCTGCTGCCGTACTTCGTGACGCTGTCGCACCTGGCGCGGCGTACGGGGACGCCGTACGTGCGGCCCTTGTGGTGGGGCAGTCCGGAGGACCGGGGGCTGCGTGACTGCGAGGACGCGTTCCTGCTCGGGGACTGTCTCCTGGTGGCGCCGGTGCTCGAACCGGGAGCCGTCCGCCGCACGGTGCGGCTGCCTCGGGGGCGTTGGTACGACACGGCCACCGGGAAGGCGTACGAAGGACCTGCCCGGGTGCTCCTGGAGGCGCCGCTCTCCCGGGTGCCGGTGCTCGCGCGGGCCGGTGCGGTGCTGCCGGTGCGGGGCGCCGACGGAGGGCTCGAACTGGAGGTGTGGGCGCCCGCTCCGGGGCGTACCGGTGGCGGCCTGGTGATCAGGGACGCCGGTGACGGGTGGCATGAGCCGGAGATCGAGCGGTTCGCCGCGCGGTGGACCGACGGGCGTGTGGTGGTCGAACGGGACGGCAGGGACGGCGATGAGGACGCGGGCGATGTGGGGCTGCCGGTGACGGTCCGAGGTGTGGCGCAGGCTTCCCCGTAGCCATCGGCGACGGCTGGTGGCGCTCCCCCCAGGGCGTCAGTAGCGCCCGTCGAACCAGGCGCGCGCCGCCAGCGTGTGCAGAGGGAAGGCGAGTTCGGCCGGGCGGTGGAGGAGACTCCAGCCGTCCGTCTCGTCCGTCGGGGCGGAGCGGGGCAGCTCCGCCGCCGGGCGCTCCGGGAGCAGGCCGAAGAGCAGCAGGTATCCGTCGGGTGCGCTCAGCGCATCGGCGAGGCGGACGTCGTGGCTCGCCGCGCTGATGCCCGTCTCCTCCTTGAGCTCGCGGACGACGGCGTGCCGCCAGTCCTCCCGGTCGTCGATGAAGCCTCCGGGGAGGGCGACTCCCCCACGCGCGGGGGCGATGGTGCGGGTCACGACGACCAGGGCGGTGCCCTTGGTGTCGTACACGGGCTGAAGGGCCACCGCTACGGGCAGCGGATTGCGGTAGGCCACGGCGCCGCAGTCCTGGCACGTGCGGGGCCAGCCGGTCAGGTGCTCTCCGTAGGGCGCCCCGCAGCTCGAACAGTGGGAGTCCGGAACGGGGTTGGCGCGGTGCTGGGATGCGGACACGCCGCGGACTGTATCCGATCGCCCTGGTGCCGGTCTTTCGCTCCGGGACCTGGTCCTGATAGATGCAGGGTTCATGACAGGAATCGCCTCCGCCCTGCGGAATCTCGCCGTCACCGCCACCGCTCTCCTTGCCGTGGCCGCCACCTCCGCGCCCGCCCACGCGAAGCCCGAACCCAAGGCCCCTGACGGGTTCGTGGCGTTGCGCGACGTCGACCCGACGATCATCCAGGAGATGCGCTACGTCACGCCGCACAATTTCGTGGGCGAGCCCATCGACGGCTACAAGAAGCCGATGTGCATCCTCACGGAGCCGGCGGCCAAGGCACTGCACAAGGCCCAGCGCAAGCTGCTGCGCGAGGGCTACTCCCTGAAGGTGTACGACTGTTACCGGCCGCAGCGGGCCGTCGACCAGTTCGTGCACTGGGCCGAGGACCTCGACGACGAGCGCATGAAGGCGGAGTTCTATCCCCATGTCGACAAGTCGCGGCTGTTCGAGGACGGTTACATCGCCGCGAAGTCCGGGCACAGCCGCGGCTCGACGCTCGATCTGACGGTCGTGAAGCTACCCGCCCTGCCCACGCGCCCCTACGTCCCCGGAGAGGCGCTCACACCCTGCTACGGGCCCCAGGGCGAGCGCTTCCCCGACAACTCCGTGGACATGGGCACAGGGTTCGACTGCTTCGACACCCTCTCCCACACGGACGACCCGCGTATCACCGGTGAGCAGCGGGCCAACCGGGATCTGCTGGGGGGCGCGCTGACCGGGGTCGGGTTCGTGAACCTGCCCGAGGAGTGGTGGCACTTCACCTACAAGCCCGAACTCTTCCCGGACACCTATTTCGACTTCCCCGTGGCACGCCGGTCGTTGCCCGTGGCACACTTCTGACGTTCCGTCAGATCCAGTGTCGTGGAGGAGCCTTGTCGCGTACGCGTACTCCCGTGGTGGCCGACTGGTTCGCCGGGGAGGGAGACAACTTCCGTCTTCTGGGCACGCGCTGCTCGGCATGCGCCTGTGTCTTCTTCCCCCGCGAGGACGGCTTCTGCCGCAATCCCGGCTGCTCGGGCGGTGACCTCGACGAGGTGCCGCTCTCGCGGCGCGGCCGCGTCTGGTCGTACACCGACAGCCACTACCGGCCTCCCGCGCCCTATGTGTCGGATCCGGAACTCACCTGGCGCCCCTACACGTTGATCGCTGTGGAGCTGGAGGCCGAGCGCATGGTGGTGCTCGGACAGTCGGTTCCGGAGGTCACCGTCGCCGATCTGGAGGTCGGCATGGAGGTGGAGGTCGTCCCCGGCGTGCTCAACGAGGACGCGGAGACGACCTGGACGACGTGGTACTGGCGGCCGGTGGGGGTGAGCGCATGACCAGCGAGGTGGCGGTGCTCGGCGCGGGCATGCACCCGTGGGGCAAGTGGGGCCGGAGCTTCATCGAGTACGGCACGGCGGCGGCCCGCGCGGCCCTCGCCGACGCCGGGGTCGACTGGCGCGAGGTGGGTTCGATCGTCGGCGCGGACACCGTGCGCGGCGGGTATCCGGGGTACGTGGCGGGGGCCACGTTCGCGAAGGCGCTCGGCTGGCAGGGCGCGCGGGTGTCGAGCGTGTACGCGGCGTGCGCCTCCGGAGCCCAGGCGATCAACACGGCGCGTACGCAGATCCTTTCGGGCCTGGCCGATGTCGTCCTGGTGGTCGGGGCCGATGCCGCGCCCAAGGGATTCTTCCGGCCCGCGGGCGGGGACCGTCACGACGACCCCGACTGGCTCCGGTTCCGTGTCCTCGGGGCAACGAACCCCGCCTACTTCGGCCTTTACGCGCGCCGCCGGATGGCCGTGCACGGCGACACGCTGGAGGACTTCGCCCAGGTCAAGGTGAAGAACGCGGCCGCCGGATCGCTCAATCCGAACGCGCGCTACCGCAAGACCGTCACGGCGCAGGAAGTGGCCGAGTCCGCCACGGTCGCCGATCCGCTGCGGCTACTCGACATCTGCGCGACCTCCGACGGAGCGGCGGCGCTCGTGCTCTCCAGCATGGAGTTCGCACGGCGGCACGGCGCGGCGGACCCGGTGCGGCTCCGCGCGGTGTCCACGGTCACGCCGACGTACCCGAACACCGTCCTGGACCTGCCGGACATCGCGACGGACTCGGCGGCCGCCGTGCCGCCGGGCGACCTGACCTTCCGTGCCTCCATCGCGCATGCCGCGTACGAGGAAGCGGGCATCGGGCCGGACGACCTCTCCTTGGCGGAGGTGTACGACCTCTCCACCGCTCTTGAACTGCAGTGGTACGAGGACCTGGGGCTGTGCGGTGAGGGCGAGGGGGCCAAGCTGCTGCGAGAGGGGGCGACCGCTCCGGGCGGTCGCATACCGGTCAACGCCAGCGGCGGACTCGCGTCCTTCGGAGAGGCCGTCCCCGCTCAGGCCATCGCCCAAGTGTGCGAGCTGACCTGGCAGTTGCGCGGTGCGGCGGGGGCGCGGCAGGTGCCGGGGGCGCGCGTGGGGATCACCGCGAACCAAGGACTGTTCGGCCACGGATCCTCGGTCGTGGCGGTGCGCTGAGTCCTGCCACCGGTCATCGGCAGGTCTGTACGGAGGAAGGCCTCGCGCCGGTTAACCGTTGCCGTCGGCGACCTTGACGCTCCATCACCACCGGTGAACACTTCCGGTGTCAGTCGGCATCGCCGCACTTCGGCTCCGCGCCATTCAGGGCCGCTGTACGCGCGAAGGGTCTGCACGAAGGGCCTGTTCAGCGGGTCATCCCCCATGGGCGATTCGACTGCGACGGCACGCTCGCCATCGATGCCGGGCGGGGCGCGGGACACTCCTGCCCTCGGCTGAAGTCGCTGGGCGTAGCCAGGCAGTAGTCGTGGGAACGCACCCTGCACGGAGGACCGGGGACCAGCGCCCCGGGCGAGGGCCTAGGAGCCGCCATGTACTCGAATGGGGACATCTTCGTCGGTGAGATCATCGGCACCGCGATTCTGATTCTCTTCGGCGCCGGCGTATGCGCCGCCGTCACCCTGAACTATTCCAAGGCGAAAGCCTCCGGATGGATCGTCATCGCCTTCGGCTGGGGCTTCGGCGTGCTCGCGGGCGCGTACACCGCCGCGCCGCTCTCCGGCGGCCACCTCAACCCGGCCGTCACGATAGGCATCGCCGTCGACACCGAGAAGTGGGACAAGGTCTGGATCTATCTGCTCGGGCAGATGATCGGCGCCATGATCGGTGCCGTACTCGCGTACCTCGTCTACTTCGCGCAGTTCAACGCCAATGTGCCGCGCGGCGGCAAGAGCGACGGGGAGAGCGTGGACGAGCCGTTGCCGACCCTGGGCATCTTCTCCACCATCCCGGAGATCCGTAACCCGGTCGCCAACCTGCTCACCGAGATCATCGCGACCATCGGCCTGGTGCTTCCGCTGCTCGCCTTCGGCCTGACCAAGGGCCTCGGCGAGTCCGGCACGCTCGTCCTCATCGTCGCCTTCCTGGTCGTCGGCATCGGCCTCTCCCTGGGCGGGCCCACGGGCTACGCCATCAACCCGGCCCGCGACCTGGGCCCGCGCATCGTGCACACCTTCCTGCCGATCCCGAACAAGGGCACATCCGACTGGAGTTATGCCTGGATCCCCGTGGCCGGGCCCCTGATCGGCGGAGCCATCGCAGGTCTCATCTACAACGCAGCCTTCTGACTCAAGCTGACGCAAGGGGTAGCCATGCCGGACAACTCCGAGAAGTTCGTCGCCGCCATCGATCAGGGCACCACCTCAAGCCGCTGCATCATCTTCAATCACGCGGGCGAGATCGTCGCCGTCGACCAGCGGGAGCACCGCCAGATCTTCCCCAAGCCGGGCTGGGTGGAGCACGACGCCACCGAGATCTGGTCCAAGGTGCAGGCGGTGGTCGCCGGGGCGATCGCCAAGGCCGGGCTGCGTGCCGACCAGCTCAGCGCCCTCGGCATCACCAACCAGCGCGAGACGACGGTCCTGTGGGACCGCGCCACGGGCAAGCCCGTGCACAACGCGATCGTCTGGCAGGACACCCGGACGTCGGCGCTCTGCAACGAACTGGGCGGCGCGGACGGCCAGGACCGGTTCCGTGAGCAGACCGGTCTGCCGCTCGCGAGCTACTTCTCCGGGCCCAAAGCCGCCTGGCTGCTCGACAACGTGCCGGGCTTGCGGGCCCGCGCCGAGCGCGGGGAGATCGCCTTCGGCACCATCGACTCCTGGCTGATCTGGAACCTCACCGGCGGCACGGACGGCGGCGTCCACGTCACCGACGTCACCAACGCCGGGCGCACCATGCTGATGAACCTGGCCACGCTCCAGTGGGACCAGTCGATCCTGTCCGCGATGAACGTCCCCGAGGCGATCCTGCCGGAGATCAGGTCGTCGGCCGAGGTGTACGGCACGGCGGTCGGGCAGCTCTCCGGAGTGCCGGTCGCCTCCGCGCTCGGCGACCAGCAGGCGGCGATCTTCGGCCAGGCCTGCTACGACACGGGGACGGCCAAGAACACGTACGGAACGGGCAGTTTCCTGCTGCTCAACACCGGGAACAGGCCCGTCCCCTCCAAGAGCGGGCTGCTCACCACGATGGGCTACAAGATCGGCTCCGAGGCGCCCGTCTACTGCCTCGAAGGGGCCATCGCGATCACCGGCGCCCTGGTGCAGTGGTTCCGCGACCAGCTCGGCATCATCCGCAGCGCCGACGAGATCGAGCCCCTCGCCGCGAGCGTGGAGGACAACGGCGGCGCGTACATCGTGCCCGCGTTCTCCGGTCTCTTCGCCCCCTACTGGCGCTCGGACGCCCGCGGCGTCGTCACCGGCCTCACCCGGTACGTGACCAAGGCGCACCTCGCACGCGCCGTCCTGGAGGCGACCAGCTGGCAGACCCGCGAGGTCGTCGACGCCATGTACCAGGACTCCGGGGTGCAGCTGCGGAGCCTGAAGGTGGACGGCGGGATGACCAAGAACAATCTGCTGATGCAGCATCAGGCGGATGTGCTCGGCGTTCCGGTGATCCGGCCGCGGGTCTCCGAGACGACGTGTCTGGGTGCCGCGTACGCCGCCGGGCTCGCGACCGGCGTATGGAACGACCTGGACGAGCTGAAGGCCCACTGGCAGCGGGACGTGGAGTGGACGCCGGTGATGGACGCGGAGTCGCGTGAGCGCGAGTACCACAACTGGCACAAGGCGGTGGAGCGGAGCTTCGGCTGGCACGAGGACGGCGCAGGCTGAGCCGAGAATGACCGCGGCCCGTACCCCGGTCGGCGGGGGTACGGGCCGTGACGCTTCCTGCGGAGTCAGGTGGTCGCGGGCTCCCTGGCCGCGGCGGCCACCGACATCGCGTGCTCCACGACGCCGATCAGGACCTCCTTGACGGACTGCCGCTCGCGGGCGTCGCACAGCAGCACGGGCACTTCGGGGTCGAGGTCGAGCGCCTGGCGCACGGCTTCGGCGGGGTAACGGGACGCTCCGTCGAAGCAGTTGACGCCGACGACGAAGGGTATGGAGCGCCGTTCGAAGTAGTCGACGGCGGCGAAGCAGTCCTCCAGGCGGCGGGTGTCGGCGAGGACCACGGCGCCGAGCGCCCCGGTGGCCAGCTCGTCCCAGAGGAACCAGAAGCGGTCCTGTCCCGGGGTGCCGAAGACGTAGAGCACCAGGTCCTCGCGGAGCGTGATGCGGCCGAAGTCCATGGCGACCGTGGTGGTGTGCTTGCCCGAGACGCCGCTGGTGTCGTCGACGGGGCGGCCCGCCTCGCTGAGCGGCTCCTCGGTGCGCAGCGGTTTGATCTCGCTGACCGCGCCGACGAGGGTCGTCTTGCCGACGCCGAACCCGCCTGCCACCAGGATCTTCAGCGTGACCGGCTCGACGGGGGCCTTGCCGCGCTCAGAACGCTTGAAGATCATCGCTCGCTTCTCCTGCATCAGTGGTGGCACGTGCGTCGGGGGTGTCACGTGCGTCTGTGGTGTCGCGCGGGGCCGGTCCGTATCCGCCACCGCCAGGGGTTTCGATCACGAGTACGTCGTCGGCGCCCAGGTCGGCCGAGTCGCTTCCGTCGAGCGCGAGCACGCCGCCGTCGGCGCGCTCCACGCGGCCCGTGCCGAGGGCTCCCGGGCTGCCGCCTGCCATGCCGTACGGCGCCACCCTGCGGTGCTGCGACAGCGTGGAGACGGTCATCGGCTCGCGGAAGCGGATGCGCCGTACGGCCCCGTCCCCGCCGCGCCACCGCCCTTCGCCGCCGCTGCCGTGCCGCACCGCGAACTCCTCCAGGAGCACGGGCAGCCGCCACTCGAGGACTTCGGGGTCGGTGAGCCGGGAGTTGGTCATATGGGTCTGGACGACGGACGCCCCGTCGAACCCGTCGCCGGCTCCGGATCCCGACGCCACGGTCTCGTAGTACTGGTGGCGGTCGTTGCCGAAGGTGACGTTGTTCATCGTGCCGGAGCCCTCGGCCTGGACGCCCAGGGCGCCGTACAGCGCCCCGGTGATCGCCTGTGAGGTCTCGACGTTTCCGGCGACGACGGCCGCCGGCGGTTCGGGGGCGAGCAGCGAGCCCGGCGGCACGACGATGCGCAGGGGGCGCAGACAGCCGTCGTTGAGCGGGATGTCCTCGGCCACCAGGGTGCGGAAGACGTACAGGACGGCTGCGTTGACCACCGCGAAGGGCGCGTTGAAGTTCGTGGCGAGCTGGGGCGACGTACCGGTGAAGTCGACGGTCGCCGAGCGGTTCTCGCGGTCGACCGTGACGCGGACCCGGATCACGGCTCCGGAGTCGGTTGGATAAGCGAACTCGCCCTCTTCGAGGGTGTCGATGACGCGGCGTACGGCCTCTTCGGCGTTGTCCTGGACGTGCCGCATGTACGCCTGGACCACGTCGAGCCCGAAGTTCTCGATCATGCGGGCGACTTCGTCGACGCCCTTCTGGTTGGCGGCGATCTGGGCGCGCAGGTCGGCGAGGTTGGTGGCCGGGTTGCGGGAGGGGTAGGGGGCGTCGGTGAGCAGGGCCAGGGTCTCGGCCTCGCGGAAGCGGCCGCCTTCCGCCAGCAGCCAGTTGTCGAAGAGGATGCCCTCCTCCTCGATGGTGCGGCTGTCGGCGGGCATGGAGCCGGGGGCGATGCCGCCGATCTCCGCGTGGTGCCCCCGGGAGGCCACGTAGAAGAGGATCCGCTCCCCCGGGGTGCCGTGTTCCCCCGGGGCGTCGAAGACCGGGGTGATGACGGTGACGTCGGGGAGGTGGGTGCCTCCGTGGTACGGGTCGTTGACGGCGTACGTGTCTCCGGGGCGCATGGTCGTGCCGCGGCGCCGGATGACCTCCTTCACGCTCGTCCCCATGGAGCCCAGGTGCACGGGGATGTGCGGGGCGTTGGCGACGAGATTGCCGTCCGGGTCGAAGAGCGCGCAGGAGAAGTCGAGCCGCTCCTTGATGTTGACCGACTGGGCCGTGGACTCCAGGCGGGCGCCCATCTGTTCGGCGATGGACATGAAGAGGTTGTTGAAGACTTCGAGGAGGACGGGGTCGGCCTCCGTGCTCACGGTGGAACCCTCGGGCTCCGCCACGCGTTCCATGACCAGGTGTCCTTCGTCGGTCATGGCCGCCTGCCAGCCGTCGTCCACGACCGTCGTGGCACTGGCCTCGGTGATGATCGCGGGTCCGGTGACGGTCTCCCCCGGCGGCAACTGCTCGCGGCGGTGCAGGAGTACGTCGCGCCAGGCGCCTCCCGTGTGCAGGCGGACGGTCTCCGGTGTGCCACGCCGGGCCTCGCCGGCGAGCACCGAGAGATCCGGCTGCTCGGTGACTCCGGTGGCCTCCACGGAGAGGGCCTCGACGACGACGGGCCGGTCCAGGGTGAAGGAGTAGGTGGTGCGGTGGCGGTCCTCGAAGGCACGGATCATGGCGTCCGGTTCGGCGAGCTGCACGGTGAGCGTGGTGTCGGTGCCGTCGTAGCGCAGTTGGGCACGGCGCGTGACGTGCACACGGTCCACGGGCACGTCCTCGGCGAGGAGTTCGGCGCGGGCCGCCTCCTCCAGGTCGTCGGCGGTCTTCAGGACGCGCGGCATCGCGGACGGCTCGAGGCGGACCTCCACGGACTGCTCGCGCATCGCCGTGGTGTCGGCGAGGCCGATGCCGAGCGCGGAGAGCACACCCGCCATCGGCGGTACGAGGACGGTGCGGATGCCCAGCGAGTCGGCGACCATGCATGCATGCTGGCCGCCCGCTCCGCCGAACGTCGTCAGGGCGTAGCGCGTGACGTCGTGGCCCTTCTGGACCGAGATGCGCTTGACGGCGCCCGCGATGTTGGCCACCGCGATCTGCAGATAGCCCTCGGCGACCTGCTCCGGGGTGCGGTCGTCGCCGGTGCGCTCCCGGATGTCGCGGGCCAGGGCGGCGAAGCGTTCGCGGACGAGCGATTCGTCGAGCGGCTGGTCGCCGTCCGGTCCGAACACGCTTGGGAAATGGGCGGGTTGGACACGGCCGAGCGCGACGTTCGCGTCGGTGACCGTGAGCGGTCCGCCGCCCCGGTAGCTCGCCGGGCCCGGCGTCGCGCCCGCCGAGTCGGGGCCCACGCGGTAGCGGCTGCCGTCGAAGTGCAGCACGGAGCCGCCGCCCGCGGCGACGGTGTGGATGTCCAGCATCGGCGCGCGAAGCCGCACCCCCGCGATCTGTGTGGTGAAGACCCGTTCGTACTCGCCCGCGTAGTGCGACACGTCCGTGGAGGTGCCGCCCATGTCGAAGCCGATGACCCGGTCGAAGCCCGCGCGCCGCGACATGCGGGCCATCCCGACGATGCCGCCGGCGGGACCGGACAGAATGGCGTCCTTGCCGCGGAACTGGCCTGCCTCCGTGAGGCCGCCGTTGGACTGCATGAACATCAGCCGCACGCCCCGCAGTTCGTCGGCGACCTGCTGGACGTAGCGGTGCAGTACGGGCGACAGATAGGCGTCGACGACGGCGGTGTCACCGCGCGGCACGAGCTTCATCAGCGGGCTCACCTCGCTGGAGAGCGAGACCTGGGGGAAGCCGGTCCGCGCGGCGAGTTCGCCGATCGCCCGCTCGTGCGCGGGATACAGATGGCTGTGCAGGCAGACGACGGCCACGGAGCGGATCCCGTCGTCGTACGCCTTCTGGAGCGGTCCCGCGAGGGCCTCCAGGTCGGGCGCGCGCAGCACGTCGCCGTCTGCGGTGACGCGTTCGTCGACCTCGATCACCCGCTCGTGCAGCGAGGCGGGCAGGACGATCTCGCGCGCGAAGATGTGCGGACGGTTCTGGTACGCGATGCGCAGGGCGTCGCCGAAGCCGCGGGTGATGATCAGGGCGGTGGGCTCGCCCTTGCGCTCCAGGAGGGCGTTGGTGGCGACGGTGGTCCCCATGCGGACGGCCTCCACAGGCGCGCCGGGGGTGTCGGCGAGGAGTTCACGGATCCCCGCGACGGCCGCGTCTGCGTACCGCGCGGGGTTGTCCGACAGGAGCTTGTGGGTGAGCAGCCGGCCATCCGGACGCCGCGCGACGATGTCGGTGAAGGTGCCGCCCCTGTCGACCCAGAACTGCCAGCCAGTCACGTCTCACTCCCCGCTTCCGCGCTGTTCAGAGCGCCCGGAGGCCGTTGATCACGTCGCGCAGAATACTCTCGTCGGGCAGTTCCGCGGGGGGTACGGGACGTGTCACGTGCACCAGTTCGTCGTCGACGAGATCGCCGATGAGGACCCGGATCACGCCGATGGGAAGGTCGAGTTCGGCCGCCAGTTCGGCGACCGACTGAGGGCTGTCACGGCAGAGCCCGACGATGTCCACATGCTCCGGGGACAGCGTCTGGTCCGTCTCCGGGTCGTCGGCCCTGGCCTCGGCTATGACGACCGCGATCAGGTCGAGGCGGTGCTGGGCCGGACTGGTGGTGCGGCCGCGTGTCATGGCGTACGGACGCACCACGGGCCCGGCGTCGTCGTCGAACCAGCGATGCGTCCCCTGCGTCCCCTGACCGTCTTCGCTCATGCCCTCCCGCTACCCTCCCGTGGGCAGGTCGGTGCGCGGCGCCGTACCCAGATGCACACCCACCCTCTTGACCAGCAGCGTCATTTCGTACGCGACCAGACCGACGTCGGAGTCCGCGTCCGAGAGGACGGCGAGACAGCTGCCGTCGCCCGCGGCCGTGACGAAGAGGAAGGCGTCGTCGAGCTCCACCACGGTCTGGCGGACCCTGCCCGCCTCGAAGTGGCGTCCGACGCCCTTGGCGAGGCTGTGGAACCCCGAGGCGACGGCCGCGAGATGCTCGCTGTCCTCCCTGGTCAGGTCCTTCGATACGCCGGTCGGCAGGCCGTCGCCGGAGAGCACGAGCGCCTTGCGGATGCTGGCGACCCGCTGCACCAGGTCGTCGAGGAGCCAGTTCAGCTCTCCCGATCCCCCGGGCATGGCGATGCGTGCGTCGGCCTTCGGTGCGGTCATCGACCGTCCCCCTCAGATGTCGTTCCTGGTGCTGTGCCGTCGGAGGCGTCGTCGCCCGCGGCGTTCTCTTCACGGCCGCGCTGCCAGCCACGCTGGAGCGATGCCATCCGGCTGCGTACCTCGTCGGCGTCACGCTCCTGCGGCCTGGTCGCGGCCGTCGGTGCGCGCTCCGGGCGCTGGTCGGGACCGTCCTTCAGTTGAGGCGCGAGGTTGGCCTGGCGGACGCGCCGGGGCAGTCCGCCGAGGGCTTGGGGGGGCACTTGTCCGGCGTCGGGTGACGTCGCGGTGCGCTCGGGGGTCTCCGTGGACGTCGCGGTGCGCTCCGGGGTCTCCGTGCGCCGGCTGCGCCTGGGGAGCTCCGGCTGCGCTTGGTCGGACGCGGTGACGTCGCGGTGCGGGGGCGACAGGTCGGGCCAGGCGGACTGCTGTTCGGGGCGGCGAGGCAGATCCACGGCGTCCGTCGCGGTACGGGAGCGCCGCCGGCTCGGCAGCTCAGGAACGACCGCCTCGGGGCCGCCTTCGGCGTCGGAGCCGCTGTCCCGTACCGGGAGATCGGCGTTCACGGCACCGCCCTGGGGACGTCCCACGGGGGTGTTCTCCACCGCGATGCCGCCCTGGGGGCGGCCCACCGGGCTCTCGGGGGCCGCTTCGTCCTCCGCGGCCGTGCCCCGGTTCCTGGTGTGCGTCACGGGGCGGCCGTGCGAGGAGACCAGCTTCGGGGTCCTGCGGCGGGGCAGCGGCACCGGATCGGTGGGGTGGCCCTCGTCCGCGGGGTCGTCGTCCGGGGACGAGTCGTCGGGGCGTACGGATTCGCGCTGGCCGGCCTCCCGCTCGTCGCGGGCCTGCTGGTGCTGCTCGTCCCCGGGGACCCCGGCGACGCGGCGGCGCGGGCGGAAGAGGCCGCCGCGCTCGCTGTCCTCGTCCCCCAGGGCGCCGGGGAAGCCGTCGAGGTCCGCCATGCCGACGGGCGCCTCCAGCTCGACGGGACCGTCGAGGACGGACGCGGGCAACCCGGGCAGCTGGACGGGCACTTGACCGAGGGCCGCCGCCTTGTCCCCCGCCTTGTCGCGGTTCACGGCGTCCTTGGCCTGCGGCCGGTCGAGCCGGAATCCGATGCCGTTCGTGTCCGGTACGTCGTCCGTGAGCAGCGTCTCGGGGATGAACACGACGGCGGTGGTCCCGCCGTACGGAGAGGGCTGCAGGGAGACGCGTACGCGCTGTCGCTGCGCGAGGCGGCTCACTACGAAGAGGCCGAGCCTGTCGGTGTCGGAGAGTTCGAACTCCGGGGTCTCGGCGAGGCGGAGGTTGGCGTCCAGGAGTGCGTCGGCGGCCATGCCGAGCCCCCGGTCGTGGATCTCCAGGGTGAAGCCGTTGGCGACGTGCTCCCCGAGGACCTGCACCGCGGTGTGCGGGGGCGAGAACACCGTGGCGTTCTCCAGGAGTTCGGCCATCAGGTGGGTGAGGTCGGCGACCGCGGGGCCGGTGACGGCGATGCGCGGCAGGCGGCGCACCTCGATGCGTTCGTAGTCCTCGACCTCGGCGACGGCCGCGCGGACGACGTCCATGAGCTGGACGGGCTTGCGCCACTGCCGCGAGGGGGCGGCGCCGGAGAGGATCACGAGACCCTCGGCGTGCCGCCGCATACGGGTCGTCAGGTGGTCGAGGCGGAAGAGGTCCGCGAGTTCGTCCGTGTCCTCGGTCCTGCGCTCCATCGTGTCGAGCAGGGTGAGCTGCTTGTGCAGGAGCACCTGGCTGCGCCGTGCGAGGTTGACGAACACCTCGGAGACGCCGCGGCGCAGGTCGGCCTGTTTCACGGTGGCCTCGACCGCGGCGCGCTGCAGGGTGTTGAGCGCCTGGCCGACCTGGCCGATCTCGTCCTTCTCGTACGTCAGACGGGGCGCCTCGGTCTCCACGTCGACCTGTTCGCCGGCCGCGAGGCGGCGCAGCACGCCGGGCAGCCGGACGCCGGACGCCTCGTGGGCCTCCAGGCGCAGTCGGCGCAGGTCACGGATGAGGCTGCGGCCGATGCGCAGGGACATGAAGACCGAGAACAGCAGCGCGAGCAGACCGAACACGCCGGCCACGGCGACCCGGATGATCACGCCGACGGCCACCGGCTCGACGCGGTCCTGAAGGCGGTCGCTCGCCGCGTCGCCGCGTTCGGCGAGGTCCTTGAGCGCCTTGCCCGCCGCGGCGTCCCAGCGCGCCGAAGTGACCACGCGCGGCGTGCCGGCCGCGGACTCGGCCACGGCCTTCTCGGCGGCCCGCAGCTGGGTCGTCTCGGCGCCGTTCCAGTAGCGCTCGTAGTGGCCGCGCTCGTCCTCGGGCAGCTGGCCGAGGCTGACCTCGTACAGCAGCGTGCGCTGGGCCCGCAGGTCGGCGATCTCCCGGATCTCGGACTTGGTGATGCGGCGGGCCACGAGCGCGGAGCCGAGCAACGCGTCCTCGCGGGAGAGCAGTTCACGCGCGCGTGCCACTCCGACGAGAGCGCGGCCCTGCCGGTCGAGCTTCGCGTCGTCGAGGCCCTGGAGGGTCATCAGGAAGCCGTAGCAGGGGTCGATCAGCTTCGTGTACATCTTGAGCGCGCCGGCGCGGGTGATGGTGCCCTCTTCGACCGTGCGGCGCAGCGACTCGATGCCGTCGAAGGCGTCGAGGATCGAGGCGAGCCGGTCGGCGGACTGTCCGGACACCGCGTCGCGCACGTCCGGGTCCTTGGCCCGCTGCTTCACCTGGGCGACCATGTCGTCGGTGGCGGCGCGGCTGCGGCGCAGCGCGGCGAGCGCGTCGGAGGCCCGGGGGTCGGCGAGATAGACGAGGGTCTGGCGGCGCTCCTGCTGGACGACCTGGGCGGTGTCGTCGACCGGGTAGCCGATCGTGTCGACGAGGTTCGCGACGTCGATCAGGTTCTTGGCCGACTGACCGGTGACGTAGGTGGCGAAGCCCCACAACGCGGTCAGCGAAATGAGCGGCACCAGCAGCAATGCCACGATCTTCCGGCGGATGGACTTCCCGCGAAAGCGCATGGCCTCCCCCAGATCGGCCCCCTGCGGCCGCGCTATGGCCAGGGGCACACATGTGCGTCAACAAACGGCGTGAGCCTACTACCGACCCAGGGGCAACTCGAAGGCACGTCCGGACGGATTTCAGCCGTGACGCGAAAGAGGCGTCCGAAGTTGTCCCTCCATTACGGGAGATTGCATCCCGCGTGTGGCACATGCCGCTGGGCACAATCCCCGTGCGGATGTGCCCAGTTGGCCGGATCTCTTCGCTTTGCCGAAGCCGTTCGGGAATCTTCCGGGGCGCTCGTTCGTCTGTCAGTAAGGGAGTTGGGGACAGCGTGCGCCGAGACCGCATGCCGTGCCGAGGTGGCGTAAAGCCGAGTATTTCGGGCAGCCACCGAGGGGCCGGGTCCGATGACATCTCAGCGAGTGGGCCACGGGGCACAGGCGGGGCGGCGGGGGGAGTGACGAGTTGATGGGCACGGCGGAGCGCCAGCGGGCGCCTGAGCAGCAGCACGGCGGGCGTCGGGACGACGCGACTTCGGAGCGGTCGTACGGCGAGGCTTCGGAGGAGTCGTACGTCGAGACATCCGGGGAGTCGTACGGCGCGGCTGCGGAGGAGTCATACGACGCGGTCGGTGATGACGGCGAGCGTCGCAGGGGGTTGTGGATCGAGGAGCCGGCACGCAGGCGGCGGCTGCCGGATCCGGTGCGTACGGCCGCCGTGCGCGCCGTCATCATCGTGTCGCTGACGTTGATACAGGCGATGATCGCGTTCCTGAGCGCGGTGGCGGGATCCTGGCTGTCCTTCCCGATGGTGCTCAGCAGCGTGGCCAGCACCGTGGTCGCCACCTGGGGCGTGCTCGACGTATGGGTGACACGGCAGGTGTACAACCAGCGGCACGGAGTGGTGTCGGTGCCGAGCAGCACGGCACGCAGGCTGCGGCGTGAGCGGCGCCGTGCCCGGAGGCAGGCGCGGGCCGCCGAGCGCGGCAAGGAGCGCATACGGAGTCGGGGCGGGGCGGGGCAGCTGTCCCATTCCTGAGCTGTCCCATTCCTGTGGGGGCGAAGGGGCGAGGGCCGCCCCTCAGCCGCTCACACCCCGGCAGGCACCCCCGCCGGCTCCGCGGCGGCCGCCGCCAGTGCGCGTCGCATCCGCATGAACGGGCGTGGCCGGTCGACGGCGAGGACCGCCGTGGTCCGCCCCTCCCGCTCGTACGCGACGAGGAAGCCACCCTCGTCCGGCGAGCCCTCGACCAGGCGCACGGTGTCGTCGGCCTGCCGCAGGCCCGCGAACTGGATGCGGGAGCCGTACTGGTCGGACCAGAAGTACGGCAGCGGGCGGACCGTTTCGACGGTGCTCGCGGCCAGCAGATTGCGTACGGCGACGCGGGGTTGCTCGGTGGCGCTCGTCCAGTGCTCGGCGCGCTTGCCGCCGACGCGGGCCACGTCACCCACGGCGACCACGTGCGGCAGCCCGGTGACACAGCCGTCGTCGCAGAGGACCCCGTCGTCCAGGGCGAGGGTCGAGCCCGCGAGCCAGCCGGTGTTGGGGGTGGCCCCGATGCCGACGACGACCACGTCGGCGGGGAGCAGCCTGCCGTCGGACAGCTCCACCGCGCGGACGGCGGTGTCGCCGCGCAATGCCGCCACGCCCGTGCCGGTCAGCAGCGTCGCGCCGCCGCGTGCGTGCAGTCCCGCGCACACAGCGGCCAGCTCCGGGCCCAGTTGCGGGAGCAGCGGCAGCGGAGCGGCCTCGACGACCGTCACGTCGTGCCCGAGCGCCACGCACGAGGACGCGGTCTCGGCGCCGATGAATCCGCCGCCGATCACGACGACCCGCTGCGGTCCTGTCGCCAGTTCGGCGCGCAGGGCGCGGGCGTCGTCCAGCGTGCGCAGGGTGTGCACGCCCGCGAGGCCGGGCCCCGGCAGGCGGCGGGCGGACGCCCCGGTGGCGATGACCACGCCGTCGCTCGGGATGGTCCTGCCGTCGTCGAGGAGGACGGTGCGGCCGCGCGGGTCGAGGCCGCGGGCGCGCGTCCCGAGCAGCCACTCGGCGGCGAGCTCGGCCGTCTCCTCGCCGTCGGTGAGGGCCAGTTGGGCCTCGCCCGACCTGCCGGTGAGGAAGTCCTTGGAGAGCGGGGGCCTGTCGTACGGCTGGTGCGGCTCGTCGCCGACGATCACGAGCCGGCCGTCGAATCCCTGGGCGCGCAGCTCACGCGCCGCGTAGAGCCCGGCGAGCGAGGCGCCCACCACGGTGATGGTCCTCATGCGGCGGAGCCCTCCTCGGCTGCCAGATGGACATGGATCGTTCCGTCGTCGACGCTCACCCGGTGGGTGCGCACGGCGCGGCGTGCGGGCAGGCAGGTCGGCCGCCCGGTACGGAGATCGAATGAGGCGGCGTGCAGTGGGCATTCGACCAGACAGCCTTCGAGCCACCCCTCGGAGAGAGAGGCGTCCTGGTGGCTGCAGGTGTCGTCGATGGCGTAGATCTCGCCCTCGGCGTTGAACACCGCGATGGGCGGTGTGGTGTCGACACGGACGGATTCGCCCACGGGGAGGTCTTCAAGGCGGCAGACGGGAATCATGGGCCCCCCTCTCTTGATCTCTCTCGTAGATCTCGCTGGCCCGGTCCTGAGACCTTCTCGGTACAGGACCCTTCGGTAACATGATGTTTCACATGGCGCACGAGGGAGCGCTATGCGCAACAGAATCCGGGCGGGACGCCCACCGCGTCAAGGGCTTCCCGCAGATGCGGCTTCAAGAGGCCGCAAGGTGGTGAGAGTTGAGATATGACCCGCACGCGGAAACAGCCTGATCAGAACGAGGAGCCGCCCGAGAACGAGCCCGGGGAGTCACGCGAGAAGCAGCAGAAGGCGGCGCCCGGGTCCGTCCAGTCCGTGGACCGCGCCGTGAGCGTCCTGGAGATACTCGCCCGGCTCGGCGAGGCCGGGGTCACCGAGATCGCCGACGAGCTGGGGGTGCACAAGTCGACGGCGTTCCGGCTGCTCGGCGTCCTGGAGAACCGCGGTCTGGTCGGCCAGGCGAAGGACCGCGGGAAGTACTTCCTGGGCGCCGGCGTACTGCGCCTCGCGGGGGCGGCGGCAGTGCGCCTGGACATCTCCCAGGAGGGCGGCCCGGTCTGCCGTGAACTCGCCGACGAGCTGGGCGAAACGGTCAACATCGCGATCCTCGACGACGACGCCGCGGTCAACATCATGCAGGCCCGCGGCCCGGCCTCCGTGACCGCGCAGAACTGGCTGGGCAGACGCACTCCGCTGCACGCCACGTCCAGCGGCAAGATCCTCCTGGCCCACCTGCCGACGACGCTGCGCGAGGGGCTTGTCGCCCGTACGCTGCCACGCCTGACCGAGCACACGGTCACCGGCACGGTGGCGCTGCGCGGCGAGCTGGAGACCGTCGTCGAGCAGGGGTACGCGATCGCCGTGGAGGAGCTGGAGGTGGGCCTGGCCGCCGTCGCCGCCCCGGTGCGCGCGCACGACGGCAAGGTCATCGGGGCGCTCAGCGCGTCGGGGCCGGTGTACCGCCTGACCGACGAACGGCTGACCGAGCTCGCCAAGCGCACGGTCGTCGCGGCGGTGGAGCTCTCGCGGCGGATGGGCTACGGCTTCTGAGGGACCCGCACTGGACACGGAGGACGAGGGCGGAACCGGGGATTCCTGGTTCCGCCCTCGTCGCGTTTCCGCACGTGTCCTCGCTGCATTCCCACATGTGCCCTCGCCGCGTTTCCGCACGCGCCCTCCCCGCATCTCCGCACGCGCCCTCGCCGCGTTTTCGCACGCGCCCTCCCCGCGTTTCGGCACAAGCACCGTCGCGTTCCCGCACGCGCCCCCGTCGCGAATCCGCATCCGCCCCGGTCGCGTGTCGATCGTGTTTCGCCGTGCCCAGCCGATTTGCCAAGGCTTAACTCCCACCCCTTGACGGCCTCTTGATGGCGTTCCCACTATGTCTCTCATAGCGCAACCCGTCGTGCAGTGCGCAACAGCAGAGGAGCCTGGCCGTGCCACACGAGGTCCGTGCCGTCGTCGCCGTGAAGAAGGGCGCACCCGTCGAGGTGCAGACGATCGTCGTGCCAGATCCCGGACCGGGAGAGGTACTCGTCTCCGTGCAGGCCTGCGGGGTCTGCCACACGGATCTGCACTACCGGGAGGGCGCGATCAACGACGACTTCCCGTTCCTGCTCGGCCATGAGGCAGCCGGCACCATCGAGGCGGTCGGCGACGACGTCACCGATCTCCGCCCCGGCGACTACGTGGTCATCGCCTGGCGCGCCCCCTGCGGAGCCTGCCGCTCCTGTCTGCGCGGCCGCCCCTGGTACTGCTTCGACTCGCGCAACGCCGCCCAGCCGATGACCCTCCTGGACGGCACCCCCCTCAGCCCCGCCCTCGGCATCGGCGCCTTCGCCGAGAAGACCCTGGTCGCCGCCGGGCAGGCGGTGAAGGTCGACCCGGCGGCCCGCCCCGAGGCCGCCGGGCTCATCGGCTGCGGCGTGATGGCCGGGTACGGGGCCGCCGTGAACACCGGCCGGGTCGGCCGCGGCGACACCGTGGCCGTCATCGGCTGCGGCGGGGTCGGCAACGCCGCGATCGCCGGCGCCTCGCTGGCCGGGGCGCGCCGCGTCATCGCCGTGGACATCGACGAGGGCAAGCTCGACGGCGCGACCCGGTTCGGCGCCACGCACACCGTCAACTCCCGCGGCACGGATCCGGTCGACGCGGTGCGCGAGCTGACCGGCGGCTTCGGCGTCGACGTCGCGATCGACGCGGTCGGCCGCCCGGAGACGTACAAACAGGCCTTCTACATGCGCGATCACGCGGGTGTGCTCGTCCAGGTCGGCGTGCCCGACCCGGAGATGTCGATCGACCTGCCGCTGATCGACCTGTTCTCGCGCGGCGGCGCCCTCAAGTCCTCCTGGTACGGCGACTGTCTGCCGAGCCGTGACTTCCCGATCCTCATCGACCAGTACCTCAGCCGCAGGCTCGACCTCGGCGGATTCGTCTCCGAGACCATCGCTCTCGACCAGGTCGAGGAGGCGTTCGGCAGGATGCGGCGCGGCGAGGTCCTGCGTTCGGTGGTGGTCCTGTGACCACGCAGACCACAGCTCCCCGCGTAGTCGTCATCGGCGCCGGCATCGTCGGCTGCTCCCTCGCCGACGAGCTGACCGCCCGCGGCTGGACCGATGTCACCGTCCTCGAACAGGGGCCGCTGCCCGCCCCCGGCGGCTCCACGTCGCACGCCCCCGGGCTCGTCTTCCAGACGGGGCCGTCCAAGACGCTGACCGCCTTCGCGACGTACACGGTCCAGAAGTTCGGGTCCCTCGAAGTGGACGGCCTCTCCTGCTTCAACCCGGTCGGCGGCCTCGAACTCGCCACCACCGACGCACGCTGGGCCGACCTGCACCGCAAGGCCGGATACGCCGCGTCCTGGGGGATCCGAGCGGAACTGGTCTCGCCCGCGCGGTGCAAGGAGATGTGGCCGCTCATCGACGAGAGCCGGGTCATCGGCGGTCTGCACACCCCCGACGACGGGCTCGCCCGCGCCGTGCTCGCCTGCCGCGCGCAGATCGAGCGGGCACGCGCGCGTGGAGCCCGTTTTCTCGACCGGCACACCGTCACGGGCATCGAGCGGGAGGACGGCCCCAACGGCCCCACAGGTGGCCGCGTCACCGCCGTCGTCACCGACCGGGGCACCTTTCCCGCCGACCACGTGGTGTCGGCCGCCGGCTTCTGGGGCCCGGTGATCGGGCGGATGGCCGGGATCGACATACCGCTGCTCCCCCTCGCGCACCAGTACGCGAAGACGGAGCCGCTGCCCGCGCTCGCGGGCGTCAACGACCCCCGCACGGAGGCGTCGAGGCCGATCCTGCGCTTCCAGGACCGCGATCTGTACTTCCGTGAGCACACCGACCGCATCGGCATCGGCTCCTATGCCCACCGGCCGCTGCCCGTCGACGCGTTCACCGTCCCGGCGTACGACGACGCCGATGAGATGCCGTCCTCGTATCCCTTCACCGAGGAGGACTTCGCGCCGAGCTGGGAGGACTGCCGTTGGCTGCTGCCGGCGCTGCGCGACACCGACGTCGCCGAGGGCTTCAACGGCGTCTTCTCCTTCACGCCGGACGGCATGCCGGTGCTCGGCGAATCCCGTGCGCTGCGCGGATTCTGGCTGGCCGAGGCGGTGTGGGTGACGCACTCCGCGGGGGTCGCGAAGGCCGTCGCGGAGTGGATGGTCGACGGACGGCCCTCCATCGACGTACACGACTGTGATCTCACCCGCTTCGAGGACGCCCAGCGCTCGCCCGCGTACGTCGCCGACCGGGGCGCACAGCAGTTCGTCGAGGTGTACGACGTCATCCATCCGCTGCAGCCGATGGAGCAGCCCCGGCCGCTGCGGGTCAGTCCCTTCTACGCCCGTCAGCAGGAGCTCGGCGCGGTCTTCCTGGAGGGCGGCGGCTGGGAGCGTCCGCACTGGTACGAGGCGAACGCCCCGCTCGCCGCGGGCGTCGAGGTGCCCGAGCGCGACGCCTGGTCGGCCCGCCACTGGTCGCCGATCGCGGCCGCCGAAGCGAAGGCCACGCGCGAGAAGGTCGCCCTCTACGACATGACGCCGCTGCGCCGCCTTGAGGTGTCAGGGCCCGGCGCGCTCGACTTCCTGCAGCGCATGACCTCCAACAACCTGGCCAAGAAGCCCGGTTCGGTGACGTACACGCTGCTCCTGGACGAGGCGGGCGGCATCCGGTCCGACCTCACCGTGGCCCGCCTCGCGCCCGACCGCTTCCAGGTGGGCGCCAACTCCCCCGCCGACCTGGACTGGCTGCTTCGCCACGCCCCGGACGGCGTCCACCTGCGGGACATCACTTCGGGCACCTGTTGCATCGGCGTCTGGGGGCCGCTCGCCCGCGAGCTCGTCCAGCCGCTCACCCGCGACGACTTCTCACACGAGGGGTTCGGCTACTTCAAGGCCAAGGAGACCTACATCGGGCATGTCCCGGTGACGGCGATGCGCCTGTCGTACGTCGGCGAGCTGGGCTGGGAGCTGTACACCGGCGCCGACACCGGGCTCCGGCTCTGGGACACGCTCTGGGAGGCAGGGCAGCGGCACGGCGTGATCGCCGCGGGACGGTCCGCGTTCAACAGCCTGCGCCTGGAGAAGGGTTACCGCGCCTGGGGCCATGACATGACCACCGAGCACGACCCGTTCGAGGCGGGCGTCGGCTTCGCCGTCCGGATGAACAAGGGCGATTTCGTGGGGCGTGCGGCCCTGGAGGCGAAGGGGACCCCGGAGCGCAGGCTCACCGCGCTGCTGCTCGACGACCCGGCCGCCGTCGTCCTCGGCAAGGAGCCCGTGTCCATCGACGGGGCCGGTGTCCCCGCCGGGTATGTCACCAGTGCCTCGTACGGCTACACGCTGGGCCGTTGCGTCGCGTACGCCTGGCTGCCGCCCCTGGAGGCGGGAACGGCGACGCACATCGAGTACTTCGGCGAGAAGGTTCCCGCGACCGTCGCCGAGGAGCCGCTGTTCGACCCGAAGATGACCCGCATCCGCCGCTGATCGCCTGTCCGCCGTTGGAGGAGTACGCCACCGTGACGACGACCCCCATCTCCGACAGCCTCGTCTCGACGCTGCCGGGCCACTTCTACACGGATCCGGAGATCTTCCGGCAGGAACAGGAACGCGTCTTCGAGTCCCTCTGGTTCTGCGCGGTGCGCTCCGCCGACCTCGACAAGCCCGGCGCCTTCCGCACCGTCCAGATCGGCCGCGAGAGCGTCCTGGTCACCCGGTCCCGCTCCGGGGAGCTGCGGGCCTTCCTGAACATCTGCCGGCACCGCGGCGCGCGGCTCTGCACCCAGGAGTCGGGCGAGGTGCGCCGCAACCTGCAATGCCCGTACCACGCATGGACGTACGACCTCGACGGCAGGCTGATCGCCGCGCCCAACCTGGTGAAGATGCCCGACGTCGACCGCACCGCGTACGGCCTGGTCAAGGTCGCGCTACGGGAATGGCTCGGCTACGCCTGGGTGTGCCTGGCCGATGAGCCGCCCTCCTTCGAGGAGAGCGTCGTCGGGGCGGCGGTGGAGCGGCTCGGCGACGCGGCGTCCATCGAGCGGTACGGGACCGAAGGGCTCGCCCTCGGCAAGCGCATCACCTACGACGTGCGCGCCAACTGGAAGCTCATCGTCGAGAACTTCATGGAGTGCTATCACTGCGCGACCATCCACCCCGAACTGACCGAGGTCCTGCCGGAGTTCGCCGACGGGTTCGCCGCCCAGTACTACGTCGGGCACGGCGCCTCGTTCGGCGACGAGGTCAGCGGCTTCACCGTCGACGGCAGCGCGGGCTTCGGCCGACTGCCCGCGGTCGCCGACGACCAGGACCGCCGCTACTACGCGATCACCATCAAGCCGACCGTCTTCGTCAACCTCGTCCCCGACCATGTGATCCTGCACCGGATGTTCCCCCTCGCCGAGGACCGCACGGTCGTCGAGTGCGACTGGCTGTACGCACCCGACGTCGTCGCCTCGGGCGCCGACCTCGGCAAGTCCGTAGAGCTCTTCCACCGGGTCAACGAACAGGACTTCGCGGCCTGCGAGCGCACCCAGCCCGCGATGGCGTCACGCGCCTATCGCGGGGGCGGGGTGCTGGTGCCGACCGAGCATCACATCGGGATCTTCCATCAGTGGCTGGCCGAGCGGCTGTCCCAGGAAGTCGTCCTGCCCTAGGAAGTCGTCCTGTCCTAAGAAGTCGTGGCGGGCCTCTTGTACATCCGCGTCGCCGTGATCTCCCCGTGCACCGTCTCCTCGGCCGGGTCCTGCTGCGGCAGGCCCGGCCGCAGGTGCTCCTCGACGCTGATGTACTTCAGGCCCGCCCGCAGGTCCGCGTCATTGCGCAAGCGGATGACCAGCGGGAACTCGGCGAGCGCGGTCGTGTCGAACAGGCCCGTGGTGTAGAGCAGCTGCACGCCGAGCGCGTCCGACACGGCCCTCTGGAGCTCCAGGAGATACGTCGCGTTGGCGCGGCCGATGGGGTTGTCGAGGAACAGCGTGCCGGCGTGCCGGTGCTTGTCGCGGCCCCGGTCGTTGCTGCGCAGCGCGGCCATCGTGCAATACAGGGCGATGGCCGCGGTGAGCAGCTGACCACCGGAGAACACGTCGCCCATCTGCCCGACGGGCACCCGCTCGGCACGGAGCACCGCGTCCGGCTTGAGGATCTCCACGGCGATGCCGCGCGGCTCCAGGGCGGCCTGAACTCCGCGAAGGAGCAAGGACATGCCGTCCCGCCGCAGATCGGAGTTCTTCTTCACGGCCGCCCGGGTGGCCTCGTCGATGACCTCGCCGAGGCGCTCGGTCAGCGTCGCCTGGTCGGGTTCCTCGAAGCGGACCCGCAGGAACTCCTGGCCCGACCACTCCCCCAGGCCCTCGGGCAGCTGGGAGAGGCGCTGCGCGGAACGGAGCGTGGCGAGCGAGGACTCGACCAAGCCGCGCAGCCGGTCGACGATGCTGTCGCGGTTGCGCTCCAGCTGCTCCAACTCGTCGGTGAGGACGCGCAGTCGGGGTGCGAAGGCGTCCGCCCACTTCTTGGCGTGCTCCGGCAGCGCGGAGGCGGGCAGCTCGCGGATCTGCTGGCGGGCGGGGGTGCGTACCTGCTCGTAGCGGGTGGAGTTCGCATGGCGTACGAGGATGTCGCTCGCCTCGCGGACGGCGGCCTCGGCGGCGGAGAGGTCGGCGGCGCAGCCGCGCAGCGAGCGGCGGGTCTCGGCCGCCGACTGGCGGGCCTCTTCGAGGGAGCCGGGGAACGGCTCGGGCTCTTCGGCCCCTTCCTCGTCCTGGTGCTCACGCAGCAGGTCGCGCAGGAGCGCGGCCGTCTCGTCGAAGCCGCCTGCGGCGTCCTCGGTGGCGCGGTGGGAGTGCAGCAGGGCGGCGTGCGCGTCCTTGGCCTGGGTCAGCGCATCGGTGTGGGCGGCCAGTTCGCCGGTGGCGGTGCGCAGGAGGGTCTGCGCCTGCTCGGCGTCGGCGGGCACGAGGTCTTCGGGGAGCTCGGTGTGCGCGTCGCCGTCCTCGGGGGCGAGCCGCTCGGCCTCGCCACGGAGCCTGCCGAGCTGCTCGCTCGCGGTGGACGCGCGGGTCTCGATGAGCTGGACCTGGGCTTCCGCGCGGGCGGCCGCGGCCTGCCGGGACGGTCCGTCGGAGCCGTCCGTGCCTTCGAGGAGCAGGGCGGCGCGGGTGCGGACCTTGTTGCTGAGCCGGTCGAGTTCGGCGAGGGCGCCGCTCTCGTCGCTCTCCGCGCGGGCCTGCTCGGCGCGCAGGTCGGCGCCGACGCCGACCTTTTCGTAGAGCTGGGACGCGGCGCGGTAGGCCTCGCGCAGGGCGGGCAACGAGGCCTTGGGGGCGTCGGTGCCCTCCGGCACGTCCTCGGGGGCACCCGCGATCTCGGCACGTTCGGCACGCAGGGCGCGGGCGGTACGGCGGGCGTCGTCGGCGGCGCGCTGGGCGGCGCGGCGGTCCTCGTCGGCGGCGCGGGCACGGTCCAGACAGGTCTGGGCGCGGGACTCCGACTCGATGGCGTCGTCGGCGAGTTCGCGCAGCTTGGTCTGCCAGCCGGCCCGCTCGCGGAGCCGGAAGGCGAGCCCCGCCAGGGCGTCGGCGACGCGGCGGGCGCGCTGGGCGGCCTCCTGCCGCTCGTCACGCACGCGTGCCGCTTCGGCGGCCGCCTCGTCGGCCTCGGCGCGGATGGTCCGGGCCTCGGCGAGCTCGGCCTCGGCCTCCTCGGCGAAGGCGCGGGCGCCGCGTGCGGCGGCGGCCAGCTCCTCGAGGCGTCCCGCCGGGCAGCCGGTGCGCCAGGAGGCGAGCCGCGCGGCGAGCTCACGGTCCTTGGCGAGGCGGACGGCGAGCGCCCTGATCTCCTCGTCGCGCCGCGCGGCCCGTGCGCGCAGCGTCTGCCGCTCCTCGTCGGCGGCGTGCTCGTCGTGCATGGCGGGGTTCGGGGGTACGAGGAAGACTCCCGCATCGCCTGCTTCATCGGCCGGTGTCGGGGCGAGGAGGGCCGCGGCGGTGCCGACGGCGACCGCCGAGCGGGGCAGCAGTGCGGCGCCGTCGAGGGCTTCGCGGGCGCGTGCGTGGGTGGCCGGGTCGGTGATGACGACGCCGTCGACCAGCTCGGGCCGGGCGGCGAGCACGCGCGCGTGGTCGACCGGGTCGACAGCCTGGGCCAGATAGCGCCAGCCGGGCAGCGCGGGGATGCCGTGCTCGCCGAGGAACTCGACGGTGGCCAGGACGTCGGGGCCCGGCGGCAGCAGCCCGCCGTCACCGAGGGCGCCCAGGATGCGGGAGTCGTCGGCGGCGGCGGTCCGCAGCTCGAAGAGCTGCCGCTCGGCGGACCCGACGCCGTCCTCCAGGAGCGTGCGCAGGTCGTCGGCGCTGCGGTCCAACTCCGCTACGGAGAGAGGGCCTTCGGCCGGGGGATGGGTGAGGGTGCCTGCGCTCGCCGCCGCGGCCGAACCGGTCTGAGCGGCGGAGCCCGCGGTGGCGCTGGAGCCGCCGCGCGTGCCGGACCCCGCGGCGGAGCCGGGGACCTCGTCCGCCGGGGAGCCTTCGCCGGTGGCGTCGCCGGAGTGCGCGGTCCCGTTGCCGTCCGTACCCGCGCCGCCCCTCACCCCCTGCCGGGGCTGCGGCACCCCGCCCGGGGAGCCCACCCCGGGCAGCCCGAGCAGCTCGGCGAGGCGCTCGTCGTCGGCGATCGATTCGGCGGCCCCGCGCTCGGCGTCGTACGCGTGCTCGGCGGCGTCCGCGGCGTCCGACGCGCGGGCCGCGGTGAGTTCCGCGCGGGCCTCGGCGGCGCCCGCCTCCTTGGCGTGCTCGGCGGAGCGCAGCGCGGCCTCGCGGGTGGTCTCCCAGGCGGCGACCGCGGTCTTCTCGGCGTCGCTTGCGGCCAGTGCCGCGCGCGCCGGGTCGGCGTCCGGGGCGGTGTCGTCGAGCCAGCCCGCGCGGACGGCCTCGGCGGTCTCCTGCTCGACCTCGGCCAGACGCTGGCGCAGGTGGCCTGCCTCGCTGCGGGCGCGCTGGGCCTCGGTCGCGGCGGCGGTGGCGTCGCGGTGGGCGGCCTCGCCGGTCTCCTGGAGTGCGGCCGAGCGCTCCTCCTCCTCGTTGGCGAGCGACTCGGCGCCCTCGGCCGCGGTGTGCAGGACCCGTACGAGATCGGCCGCCGCCTTGGCGCGGGCGGCGAGCGCGGGCGCGGCGTCCCGCTCGGCCTCCAGGATCGCGGCGGCCACGCGCGCGGAGCGGTCGGCGGCCGCGCGGTGGCGCAGTACGGCCTCGGCGGCCTGCCAGGCGGAGTGCAGCTGGCGCGCGTCGGCCAGCTCGCGGCGCTGGGCCGCGGCGGCCTTCTCGGCGACGGTGAGCGCCAACGAGGCGTGCCGGAAGGCGAGTTCGGCGGAGATCAGCGCGGACCTGCCGCGTGCCTGCTCGGCCGTCGTGACGGTGTGCGCGGCTGCGGTGACCCGTTCGGCGAGCTCGGCGGCGCGGCCCCGCTCGGCGACGGCCCGCGCGGAGAGCCGGCGGGCGAGCGTCCGGGTGCGCCGCTCGGCGCCCGCGTGCACGTCACGCGCGCGTGCCCGCGTTTCGGCGGCGTCGACGATCCGCCCGAGCAGATCGACGGACCCGGCGGTGAAGTCCCGCTCGGCGATGAGCTCGGAGCGGCGCCCCAGCTTGTTGCCGAAGCCATGGACCAGGTCGGCGAGCCCGTCCGTGTCGCGGGTGTCCGTGACGGCACGCAGCAGCAGGTCGGTGAAGTCGGAGTCCTTCTTGACCGCGAAGAGACCCGCAGCCTCTCCTTCGTCGGCGTTCATCTCCCGCTGGTAGCGGAAGAGTTCGGGGTCAAGGCCCAGGTCGCCGAGGTGTTCGTTCCAGCGGTCGTGGATTTCTTCCCAGTGCACTTCGAGGTGGGGGTACGCCTTGACCGCCTCGGTCAGCGCGTCGCGGAAGCCCTTCATCGTGCGCCGCCGCCCCTGGGCGCCCGACGCGCCCTCCACGGGCGGCCGCACCGCGGTGGACTCGGCGACGGGCAGCGAGTCCAGGCTCATACCGGGTCCGGGCCGGAAGGAGTACCAGGCCTCGGCGAACTTGCGCGGGTCGTTGGAGACCTGCCGCCCGCGCCACTCGCTGACCTTGCCGACCACGACGCACTCGCCGGTCAGGGTGTGCTGCCACTCCAGGGCGACGTGCCCGCAGTCGTCGGCGAGGAGGAACTTGCGCAGCACTCCGGAGCTGGCGCCGCCGAGCGTATTGCGGTGGCCCGGCAGCATCACCGAGAAGATCAGCTTGAGCAGGACGGACTTGCCGCCGCCGTTCTCCAGGAAGAGCACGCCCGCGGGCGCCGGGCGGCGCGGCGGGCCGACCGGCTCCTCCTCGAAGAACTCCGCCTGGGCGGGCGCGGGGTCGGGCACCTCCGCGCCCACGCCGCGCAGGTCAAGCACGGTGTCGGCGTAGCGCGCACCGGCGGGGCCGATGGAGTAGAGGCGGACCCGGGACAGCTCGTACATGGCGGCGGACTCTCGTCGTAAGTCGTGAGGAACAGCAGGAAGTTAAGGGCGGCGGTGACGTCAGGAGTGGAAGGGCAGGCCCGCGTCGGCGGCCAGCTCCAGGTCGTCGGTCTCGTCGGGGGGCAGCAGGGTCGCCGACCCGTCCGTGACGGGCACGATGCCGAGTTCGATGAGCTCGGCCATGGCCGCGCCGCCCGCCATGTCGCGGACCTGCAGCTGATAGCGCGCGGTGGTGCGGTACGTCCCGCCGGAGTCGTCGCCCGTGCGCTGCAGGAACCCGGAGTCGGTGAGGAACGCGACGGCCTTGCCGATGATCCCGGTGGTCGAACCGGCGAGCCGCCGGGCGTCCTTGGTGGCGCCGGTGGAGCTGCGCCGCGCCCAGATCCGCCAGGCGGCTTCGAGGCCGGGGGCGTCGGTCGCCGGGTCGGTGTTCTCGCCCTGCTCCTCGGCGCGCTCCTCCAGGCGGTGGCAGGCCTGGCGTACGAAGGCGTCCACGCCGTTGACCGTGACCCGGCCGATGTATCCGTCGTCGGCGAGGTCCTCGGGGCGCGGGAACGCCATGGCGGCGACGGCAAGATGGGCGAGGCCGTGCAGAAAGCGGTCGGTGGAGTCGGCGGCGGTCCTGCGCGCGTAGTCGCCCATGCGGACGGCGAACACGGAGTCCTCGGCGGCCGTCACTGCCATGCCCGCGCGCGGGGACACCTCAAGGACGACCAGGCCGAGCCCGGTGGCGACGGCGTCGGCGAGCCGCGCGAAGGGCGGGTCCTCGCGGTATCGGCGGAGAAGTTCGGCGTACTCCTGGTCGCGGGCGGGCTGCAGCTTGGGCTGCAGCCCGAAGGCGACGAGGCGCGCGGCGTCGGCGGCGTCGGCCGGGGTGACGGCCGCGGTCGCGGCGGGCGCCACAGGTGCCGTCGGGGGACCCGGCTCGCCCCACGCGGCGTGCTCTGCGGGGTGGTCGGTCACGGCTTGTGCTCCTTGCGGCGGTCGTACGGGAAAGTCCTGGGAGGGGCGGGAGTGCTCACGCGGCCTCCGTCCGGTCGGCGGCCATGCCCGCGGCGTCGAGCAGGGCCGTGCCCACGATGAGGTCCGCGCCGCCGAACTCCGGGTCGTCGAGCTCCGTGCCGTCGTCCACGGCGAACAGGAGCTTCTCCTCGCCCTGGCGGTAGGCCGTGCCGACCGGCGGGCTCGCCGCGTGGACGGCCAGGAGGGCGACCAGATAGGGCAGTTCGGCGTCGCGGCAGCGGGCGTCGGCGAGCAGTCCGGAGAGGCGGCGGGGCGCGTCGGCGGGCAGGTCGAGCAGCTCCATGGCGCTCGCGAGCTGCTCCTCGCTGAAGCGGCTGTCGTCGGGCGTCGCGATGAGGTCGGGCTCGGGCATCTCCACGCCCAGGTGCTCGCGCTCCTGCGGCGGCGTGAGCAGTATGTCGACCAGGTCCCCGACCCGTACGGAGACGGGTGTGCGCAGCCCCGTCCCACGCGCGAAGAAGGCACCCGTGACGCGGCTCGCCTGCTCGACCGGGAGCGGCAGGAGCGGCGCGACGAGCTGGCCGTACAGGTCGAGGCCGGTGCGGGCGGTGGGCGCCGCGAAGGCCTGGCGGTCCTGCTCGGCGCGGAACAGCGGACCCGCTTCGAGGAGCCGGGACTGCAGCTGCGTATGGCGGCGGATGCAGTCCTTGACGATGTCGACCAGCTCGGCGGCGCGGCGCTTGTGCTCGGGGTCCTCGGTCTCGTCGCGGGCCTTGCGGATGTTCGTCAGGATCGCGTTCTCGTGGCGGTAGCGGTCGGCGACGTGGTCGAGCGCCTCGGCGATCATGTCGGGGACGGCCTGCAGCCAGTCCACCGCGCGGACATTGCGCCGGGTCGCGTCGAGGGCCTTGCGGAGGGTCTCCGAATACTGCACGGTCCGATAGCGCGCCTGCTCGGCGGCGAGCTGGGCGTCGGCGAGACGGCCGCGGCTGATCAGGACCTCCAGCTTCACCTCGGCGGCGATCTGGGCGCTGGTGACGTCCGTGTCGAGGGCGCCCACCAGGACGTTGACCGCCTCGTCGGTCGTGCGGAGGTAGACGCCGCCCCCGTAACCGGGGACCTCTTCGATCAGCTTGAAGTCGTAGTCCCTGCGCACATACGTGCCGTCGGGCGCGAAGGTGCCGTACACCGCTCGGAAGCCGCGGTCGACGCTGCCGACGTTGATCAGGTTCTCCAGGACCCAGCGGGCCACCCGCTCGTGCTCGGCGGCGGGGCGGCGCGGGGCCTGCGCGGCGACGCGCGGGAGCAGCCTGGCCACTATCTGCTCATGGTCGGCGCCGGTGTCGAAGTCCATGTTGAGCGTGACGAGGTCGATGGCGGAGAGGGCCACCTCCGCCATCGCGTACACGGTGTACTCGCCCGCCAGGTTGGCCTTGCGCGTGTCCAGGTCGTGCAGCGGCGCCGTGCAGGCGAGCGCGCGGAGCCGCCGCGCCAGGCCCTCGTCGGCGGCCGGGCCCAGAGCGGGCCTCGGCCCCGCGCTGAGCTGGGGCGGAGCGGTGTCCGTAACGGCAGGCGAAGTCACGGTGCACAGACTAGGTCCTCGGTCTGACAACGGTCGAAACAGCGCAGAAGCGACCGGCTCAGGCCTCGGTCGGCACCAGGCGTCCGTACACCTCGACGAGCCCGTTGCGGGAGTCGTCCAGATACTCCGCGAGCAGCCGTTCGGCCTCGGCGGCGTCCCCGGCCCGGAGGGTGTCGAGGATCTGCCGGTTGCGTACGAGATACGGCTCGTGGAGGCGTCGCGGATCGTCCACCACGTGGAAGGCCAGGCGCAGTTCGGCGAAGACGCTGCGCATGACCTCGTCGGTGCGGGCGCTGCCGGCGAGCGCGACCAGCTCGCGGTGGAAGTGGATGTTGGCGGTGGAGACGCCCTTCCACTCGCGTTCGCGGGCCGCCTTGGTGCCGTCCGCGACGGCGCCCGCGAGCCCGTCGAGCGCGAAGGGCGGGTCGCCGAGTCCGCGGACGACCGCGCACTCCACGAGGCGCCGGGTGCGGTAGATGTCCTCCACGTCCTCAATGGTGAGAACTCGGACAAATACCCCGCGGTTGAGTTGATGGACGAGGAGTCGCTCGTGCGTGAGCAGCCGGAAGGCCTCGCGCAGCGTGTTCCGCGAGACGCCGAGGGCGCCGCCGATGCTGTCCTCCGACAGCCGCACCCCGGGCGGGAAGTAGCCCTCCGCGATCCGGCCGCGAAGGATGTCCGAGACCCGCTCCGCCGTGCTCGTACGCCCCAGGAGCGCCCGGTCGTCGGCCAGTCCGCTCGCGCCAGCGATTCCCTCGGTCATGCCCGGATTCAATCGCAGACAGAAGAACGAAACAACATGGGTATTGAGGGATCGTTCAACGATCCTCTACCTTGGCGGGCACGGCACGGTCCCCACCCGCTCCGTAAGCCCGCGATGCCCGACCCACGCGACACGCTCGGCCCACTCCGCACCCTCCGTCCCCCTCCTGCGAGGTGCCCATGAGCACACCCCCTCCACCACAGGCCGTCTCCACCGAGGCACGCCCCGCCGCAGCCGAACTCCCCGAAAGCGGCGGCGCGTTCGGCTGGCTGCGCGACCTCGGTCCGCGCGGCCGCCGCGCCTTCGCCGGCGCCTTCGGGGGCTACGCCCTCGACTCCTACGACTACTTCACGCTGCCGCTGAGCATGGTCGCGCTCGCCGCGTACTTCGGCCTGGACAGCGGCCAGACCGGCCTGCTCACCACGGTCACCCTCGTCGTCTCCGCGATCGGCGGCGCCGTCGCGGGCGTCATCGCCGACCGGATCGGCCGGGTCAAGGCGCTGATGATCACGGTCATCACGTACGCCGTCTTCACCGTCGCCTGCGGTTTCGCGCCCAACTACGAGACGCTGCTGGTGTTCCGCGCCCTCCAGGGCCTCGGTTTCGGCGGCGAGTGGGCGGTCGGCGCGATCCTGGTCGCCGAGTACGCCACCGCCAAGAACCGCGGCCGCACGCTCGGCGCGATCCAGAGCGCCTGGGCGGTCGGCTGGGCGCTCGCGGTGATCGTCTACACCCTGGTGTTCCAGTTCCTGGACGAGGACATCGCCTGGCGGGTGATGTTCTGGACCGGCGCGCTGCCCGCCCTCCTGGTGGTCTACGTACGCCGCAACGTCCACGACGCCCCCGAAGCGGCCGCGGAACGCCAGAAGAGCGCCGACAAGGGCTCGTTCACCGCCATCTTCAAGCCCGGCCTGCTGCGGATCACCCTCTTCGCCGTGCTGCTCTCGACCGGCGTACAGGGCGGCTACTACACGCTCGCCACCTGGGTGCCCACCTACCTGAAGACCGAGCGCGGGCTCACCGTCGTCGGCACCGGCGGGTATCTCACCTTCCTCATCTCCGGTGCCTTCATCGGCTATCTGGCAGGCGGCTATCTCACCGATGTGCTGGGCCGCAAACGGAACATCACGCTCTTCGCGTTCCTCTCCGCGGCCAGCATCCTGGCGTACACGAACATCCCCGACGGCGCCAACGGCCTTCTCCTGGTGCTCGGTTTCCCGCTCGGCTTCTGTATGTCGGCGATCTTCAGCGGGTTCGGTTCGTTCCTCAGCGAGCTGTATCCGGCCGCCGTGCGCGGCACGGGCCAGGGCTTCACGTACAACACCGGGCGCGCCGTGGGCGCCGTCTTCCCCACCATGGTCGGCTTCCTGGCCGACAGCTGGGGCGTCGGCGGTGCGCTGGTCTTCGGCGCCGTGGGCTACGCGATCGCCGTCCTCGCCCTCCTCGGGCTCCCCGAGACGCGGGGCAAGGAGCTGCTGTGACCGGGGCCTCCATCCCGATGCGCCATCAGGTCTTCCACGATCAACACCAGCCGGGTTGAAACCAGCCCGGTCTGTCACACAGCGAAACAGGAGACCTACGTAGATGACCGACGCCGCTGCAGGACCGCAGGCCGACGCCGTGATCGACCTCAACGCCGACCTCGGTGAGGGCTTCGGCCGCTGGCGCCTGACCGACGACGAGGAGCTCCTCTCCGTGGTCACCAGCGCCAATGTGGCCTGCGGGTTCCACGCGGGGGACGCGGCCACCATGCGCCGGGTCTGCGCACAGGCGGCCGAGCGCGGGGTACGGATCGGTGCGCAGGTCTCCTACCGCGACCTGGCGGGCTTCGGGCGGCGCGCGATGGACGTGCCGCCCGACGAGCTGGCGGCCGAAGTGGCGTACCAGATAGGCGCCTTGGAGGTCTTCGCACGGGCGGCGGGCACGCGCGTGTCGTATGTGAAGCCGCACGGCGCGCTCTACAACCGCGTCGTCCACGACGAGGACCAGGCGCGTGCCGTCGTGGACGGAGTGCTGCTCGCGGACGCCACCCTCCCGGTGCTCGGACTGCCCGGTTCACGCTTCCTGGAGGTGGCCGGCAAGGCCGGCCTTCCCGTCGTCACCGAGGCTTTCGCGGACCGCGCGTACACCCCGCAGGGCACGCTCGTGCCGCGCGGCCGGGACGGCGCCGTCATCACGGACGAGGCCGCCGTGGTCGAACGCTCCGTCTCCATGGCCCGGTCCGGGACCGTCGCCGCCCAGGACGGGCGGCGGATCGACGTCCGCGCGCGTTCGCTGTGCCTGCACGGCGACACTCCGGGGGCGGTGGGCCTGGCCCGCGAGATCCGGGCACGGCTCGAAGCAGCGGGCGTCGGCGTCGAGGCGTTCGCGTGAGGGTGCTTCCGGTCGGCGGCCGGGCGCTGCTCGTCGAACTCGCCGACGGGGCCGAGGCGCAGGCGCTCCACGCCGAGCTGCTGCGCCGCAGGGCCGCGGGACTCATCCGGGTGCGCGAACTCGTGCCCGCGGCCCGCACGGTGCTCCTTGACGGCCTTGACGACCCCGGCCGCGTCGGGGCGGAGCTCGCCGGTCTGGAGATCCCGCCGCTCTCGGCGCGCGACGAGGCGGTCCTGGAGATCCCGGTCCGCTACGACGGCCCCGACCTGGCGGAGGTGGCGACGCACTGGGGTGTGCCGCCCGAGGAGGTCGCACGGATCCACTCGGCGGCCGAATTCCGGGTCGCCTTCTGCGGATTCGCGCCCGGCTTCGGCTATCTGACCGGGCTGCCGGGCCACTACGAAGTACCGCGCCGGGCCACTCCACGCACGACCGTCCCGGCGGGCAGCGTCGCCCTCGCCGGGCCCTACACCGGGGTGTACCCGCGCCCGTCGCCCGGTGGCTGGCAGCTGATCGGTTCGACCGATGCCGTGCTGTGGGACCACGCGCGCGTGCCCGCCGCGCTGCTCGCTCCCGGCGTACGGGTGCGCTTCGTCCCGGAGGCACGATGACCGACCGTGCCTTCGCCGTCGTACGGGCCGGTGCGCTGACCACGGTGCAGGACCAGGGCCGCCCCGGGCACGCGCACCTGGGGGTGCCGCGCTCCGGAGCGCTCGATCCGGCTGCCGCGCGCCTGGCCAACCGCCTGGTCGGCAACCCGCCCGACGCCGCCGTCCTGGAGACCACCCTCAACGGCTGTTCCGTACGTCCTCGTTGCGAGGTGACGGTGGCGGTGGCCGGCGCGCCGTGCCCGGTGCGCGTCGACGGCCGTCCCGCAGCGTGGGGTGCGCCCGTGCGGGTCCCGGCCGGGGCACTGCTCGACATCGGGGCGGCCGTCTCCGGAGTACGGTCCTACGTCGCGTTCGGCGGCGGCGTCGCCGTCGAACCCGTGCTCGCCAGCCGCTCCACGGACCTGCTCTCCGGCCTAGGCCCACCGCTCCTGGCGGACGGAACCGTCCTTCCTCTGGGGAGCGTTGTCGCGCCCCACGCGCGCGTGGACACCGTCCCGCACCCGGCACCACCGCACGAACTGGTCCTGCGGGTGACGCCCGGACCACGCGCCGACTGGTTCACGTCCGGCGCCCTGCGCACGCTGACCACGCGCGCGTACCGGGTGTCGTCGGCGAGCAACCGCATCGGCCTGCGCACCGAAGGCCCTTCCCTGGAGCGGGCGTTCACCGGCGAGCTGCCGAGCGAAGGCATGGTCCTCGGCGCCGTCCAGGTGCCGCCGGACGGCCGGCCCGTGGTGTTCCTCGCCGACCACCCGACGACCGGCGGGTACCCGGTGATCGCGGTGGTCAGAGAGGCCGACCTCGGCGCGGCCGCCCAGGCGGTGCCGGGCACGCCGCTGCGCTTCGTCACGGGGGCGCCGCGTACCTGAGCGCCGCGTACGTGAGAGCCGCTATGCCGCGTCCGGCTGCTCGGCGGCCGAGAGCGCGGCGAGGGCCGTGGCCACTGCGTGGCTGGCGATCAGGTCGAGGCGGGCGCTGCTGCCCCGCACCTGGTGGCGTACCTCGTCGGCGGCGAGCGTGAGCAGCTGGGGCAGCAGATCGGTGCACCTGCGCGCCACCCACCCGGTGCCGGCGGTGGCCAGCCACCAGATGCTCGCCGACCGGGTGGGCTGCGGGAGTTGAGGCTCGCGGGACGGTGGGCTGCCGGCCGCGGTGCCGCGTGCCGCGAGCAGTGCGTGGAAGCGGGCGGCGAGCAGCCGGTGCCCGCGCTCGCCAGGGTGCAGCCGGTCCGCGCTCCACAGGCCGCGGTCGGCCACCCAGTCGCCCTCCGCCGCGTGCAGGTGCACCGCGCCGTACCGCTCGGACAGCGCGTGTACGACCGCGTTGACGCCGCGCTGGCGCCTTGCCAGCGGGCGGGCCAGGGCGCCCGGCAGGCCGAGCATGGCCCCGGGGTCGGGCAGGCAGGCGGTGAGCAGCAGGGCGCCCTGCTGTGTGCAGGAGGCGTAGATCTGATCGAGGCGGGCGGCGACGGCGTGGATGTCGAAGGTGCAGCGGAGGGTGTCGTTGACGCCGACGACTACGGAGACGACGGCTGGCCGCAGGCCCAGTGCCGCGGGCAGCTGGCGGTGCAGGACATCCGAGGTCTGGGCGCCGCTGACGGCCAGGTTGTGGAACTCCACGCCCGCTTCGTCCCCCGTGAGCCCGGCGGCCAGCAGCGCCGCCCAGCCGCGCCATCCTTCCGCTACGGGGTCCCCGATCCCCTCGGTGAGGGAGTCACCCATGGCCACGAAACGCAGGGGGCTCATGATGCGTACCCTGTGTTGTTCGTTGCCGTCCTTGCCCCGCCGCCTGGTGCATCCGTGCCCGGCAGGGGGGTTGTGCCCACCCTTCCCCAAGCTCTCGGCTCCGCTCGAGCAGGGGAGACCCCACTCGCCCTGCGGGACGCCTGCCCACAACCACTAGGCACTTCATGTGCGGCCAAGAACGCGGCTACCGCCGCTTCCCAGCCGAAACACTCCGCACGCGCGCGTGCGGCCTCCCGGCGTTGGCCTTCGAGTCGCGCAAGAAGTGTCTGGACGGCGGTTGCGAACGCCTTGCCGCCATCCTTCGCGACGGCGCCCGCCCCGCCCACGATCTCCGGCAGCGCCGACGACGCGCTGGCCACCACCGGCGTGCCGCAGGCAAGGGACTCCAGGGCCGCCAGGCCGAACGTCTCGCAGGGGCCCGGCGCCAGGCAGACGTCGGCCGCCGACTGCAGCGCCCCCAGCGCCGCGCGGTCCGCGACATGGCCGAGGAAGGTCACCGGCAACCGCCGATCGCGTGCCCGCTGTTCGAGGCGGCCGCGCAAAGGGCCGTCCCCCGCCACGACGAGCACCGCCCGTACACCCCGCCCGCGCAGCGCCTCCAGGGCGTCCAGCGCCGTGCCAGGGCGCTTCTCCACGGACAGCCGTGAGCACAGCACGAGAAGCACCTCGTCCACGCGCGCGTGGCGGGCCCGCACGCGGGCGTCGTACAGCCCCGGGTGACGTCCTTCCAGGTCGACGCCGAGTGAAGCACGTACGACATTGCGTGCCCCGATGCGGACGAACTCGCGCTCCGCCCACTCCGTGGTGCACACGACACGCGCGTACGCGTGCGCGGTACGGGAGTTGAGCGCGTCGGCTGCACGGAGCGCGGCCCCGGGAGGCAGGCCCCAGGTCCTGAGGACGGCGTCGGTCGCCTCGTGGGAGACCATCACGGCCGGGATGCGGCGGTGGCGGGCCCACGCGCCGGTCCAGCGCAGTGTCGTGCGGTCGGAGACTTCGAGCCGGTCGGGGGCGAGGCGCTCCAGGAGCCGGGCCACCCGCACGCGGTCCTTGAGGACGCGGTAGCCGCCGGTGCCTGGCAGCACGGGGCCTGGCAGGGTCAGCACGCGTCCCTGCTCGGTGTCGCGCACCGAGGCCCGCTCGCCGGGAACGATGAGGACGGGTTCGTGCCCGGCCGCCAGGTAGCCGCGGCCCAACTCGCGCAGTGCCGTGCGCAGTCCGCCCGACGAGGGCGCGACGAAGTTGGCGAGCCGCACGATCCGCAGCCCCTCCGCGGGCCGTGCGCCGGACCGCGCCGCCTCGCGGGAAGCCGCCGCCTCCCGGTATGCCGCCGCCCTCATGCCGCCACCGCCGTCCGCGTCGCGAGCACCTCGGCGTAGTGGCCGACGAGCTGCTCGCCCACCGCACCCCAGGTACGCCCTTCGACGGCGGCGCGTCCTGCCGCTCCGTAGGCGGCGCGCAGCCCTGGATCGGCGGCGAGCGCCCACACCGCGTCCCGCACCGCGAGGGCGTCCCGCGGCGGCACGAGGACGCCGGTGCGTCCCGGCATGACGAGGTCGAGCGGTCCGCCGGCAGCGGGCGCGACCACCGGCACTCCGCTGGCCATCGCCTCCTGCACGGTCTGGCAGAACGTCTCGTACGGCCCGGTGTGCACGAACAGGTCCAACGAGGCGAAGATCCTGGCGAGTTCGTCGCCGGTGCGGCGCCCCAGGAGGAGCGCGCCCGGCAGCGCCGCCCGCACGGAGTCCTCGCTGGGCCCGTCGCCCACGACGACGACGCGCACGCCTTCGAGGCCGCAGGCCCCGGCAAGGAGTTCGACCTGCTTCTCGGGGGCGAGGCGGCCCACGTAGCCGACGATCAGCTCACCGTTCGGAGCGAGTTCACGACGTATCGCGGCGTCCCGGAGGGAGGGCCTGAAGCGCGCGGTGTCCACGCCGCGCGGCCACAGCCGCACCCGTGGCACGCCGTGCGCCACGAGGTCGCGCAGGGCGGCCGACGACGGGGCGAGCGTGCGGTCGGCCGCCGTGTGCACGGCGCGGATGCGCCGCCAGGCGGTGGACTCCCCCATGCCCATGTACGTACGGGCGTAGCCGCCCAGGTCCGTCTGGTAGACGGCGACGGCCGGAACGCCCTGCCGGGCCGCGGCCGCCATGCCGCGCGCGCCGAGGACGAACGGGCTGGCGAGATGGACGAGTTCGGCCCGGTGCGCGCTCAGCGCCGCGGAAAGGCGACGGCTCGGCAGCGCCACCCTGACCTGCGGATAGCCGGGGAGCGGCAGGGAGGGCACGCGGACGACGGGGCAGGGCGCGCTTTCATCGGCGTCCGCCCCGGCCGCGGGGGCCGGGGCGATGACGAGGGGGTCGTGACCGCGGGCAACGAGCTGCCGGGCGGTCTGCAGCGCACAGTGCGCCACACCGTTGACGTCGGGAGGGAAGGATTCGGTGACGATGACGACACGCATACCCGTGTTGTCGTCGTGCGGGGCGTGGGCACGTCAACGTGGATCTTTCCTGGCGGGGAACGTCCCATGAGCGTTCCCCTCCACGCCCGGCCCCGGCGTCACCGCCGGGTCACACCTCGGCCGCGTCGGGGTCGATTCTGCTGCGCACCGCGCTCTGTACGTCGTCCTCTTCGGCGGGGTCCGCGGCGAGCCTTCTGAGCTGGGTGACCACGCGGGCGTCACCGGTCTCGGCATGCCGTGCGGCGACCTCGCGCGTGGACTCCTCGCAGTCCCACAGGCACTCGACGGCGAATCCGGCGGCGAAGGACGGGTCGGTGGCGGCGAGCGCGCGGGCGGCGCGGCCGCGCAGATGGGACGAGGCGGTCTCGCGGTAGACGTGGCGAAGGACGGGGGCCGCGCAGGCGATACCGAGCCGTCCTGCTCCGTCCACGAGGGTCCACAGGGTGGGTGCGTCCGGGCCTTCGCCGCGGACCGCTTCCCGCAGCGCGGCGAGCACCAGCTTGCTGTCGTGGGCCCCGCCTCTGCAGGCGAGCACCCGTCCGGCGGCGGCGCCAAGGGCGTCGGGCCGGTACGCCCAGCGGCGGGCCCACTCCACGGCGGCGACACTGCGCATCCGTTCGAAAGCCTCGGCCGCCGCGTCCACGACGACCTGGGAGGGGCTCTGGACGGCGTACTCGATCAGCTCGAAGACGTCAGGGTCATGGGCGTCGGCCAAGTAGCGCAAGGCGGTGCCGCGCGCCCCGTCGGAGCCGTTACGGGCGGCTTCGAGGATCTCGGCGCGGTCGTCGGGTCCGGCGACCGCGGTCAGGCAGCGGGCGGCCGGCACGTGAAGGACGGCGCCGCGCTCAAGTCCCTCCTGCGCCCAGTCGAAGACGGCCTGGACGCTCCAGCCGGGGCGTGGCCCCGAGGGCCGCATCTGGCGCTGCCAGCGGTCGAAGGAGCCCTGTTCCCGTGCGGCACGCACACGGGCACCGATATCGGCGCGGGGGTCCTCCTCCCACAGCCGCCAGGGCCGCGGTTCGTAGGCGTCGCGCACGGCGGCGGCCAGTTCGGCCTCGCCCTCCGCGTCGGCGGGGAATCTGGCGAGCACGGGGGCGGCAAGGGCGCGCAGGCCCGCGTCGTCGTCCCGCAGCGCCAGCTCGTCGAGGGCCCACGCCCAGTTGGCACCGAACGCCGCGTACCTGCGCAGCAGCTCCAGGGCGTCACGCCTGCCGTACGAGGCCAGGTGGCCAAGGACCGAGAGCGCGAGGCCGGTGCGTGAGTCGTCCGTGTCCAGGACGTCCTCGGGGTCGAACAGGTGCCGCTCGATGCCCTTGATCTCGCCGCGCAGATCGAGGTAGAGGCGGGCGAAGTACAGGGAGCGGTTCTCCACCTGCCAGTCGTGGCGGGGGTCGTGGAGCACACAGTGGTCGAGGGCGGCGAGCGCCTCGGATCGGGGTGCCGTGAGTGCGTGCAGCGTGCCGTCGCCGCGGCCCCGCTGCAGCAGGCCGAGCAGCGTACCGCTGGGCGCTATGACCGGATCGAACATGGGAAACAGCCTCACATCAAGCGTCGACGCAACCGGGAATCGTGAATTACCTGGCCGTGCGCCAACAGGTCGGGCCGCCCGCCGTCTCTTGCTTGTTGTAGACCATCTTCCTCTGCCTCTCGTCGGTGGCCCGAAGGGATCCCGGACGGAAGGTCCGGGGGCGGGCCGCTCACGGTCCGCGCGGTGCGGCAACACCTGCCCCGCCGTCGCGTCCGTAAATCACGTCGTCATGATGACCCAGCGGTTCAGCCCGCCGCGACCACATTTCCAGCGCCCCCGTTGTTGCTGGTCAGCTACCCCGTTCAGGCCGCCCCGAACAGCTCGAGCAGCTCCGTCTTGGCAAACATCCGGGCGGTGTCAACCGCCGAAGGAGTTCCCGCGGCCGGATCGGCACCACCGTCGAGCAGCACCCTGATCACCGCGTCCTCACCCTTGAAGACGGCACCCGCGAGCGGCGTCTGCCCCCGGTCGTTGGCGCGGTTGGCCTCGGCGCCCCGCTCCAGGAGGGCACGGACCGCGTCGGCGTGCCCGTGGTAGGCGGCCAGCATCACGAGCGAGTCGCCGCTGTCGTTGGTGAGGTTGGCCGGAACGCCCGCGTCCACGTACGCCGCGAGCGCCGCGGTGTCGCCCTGCCGCGCCAGATCGAAGATCTTGGTCGCCAGCTCCACGACTTCCGGGTCGGGTGCTTCGCTCATGGACCGGACCGCCTTTCGAGTGCGGGGTGATTCGGGGGGCGTACGGCGCTCGGTGCGGCCGTACGAGTGAATCGACAGGGTACTGCCCGTCCGGGCACATGACCGGGCCCGCCCACGGCAAAGATCACAAGGGGCACATACACCTCACGACCTGCGCACGGGTGGCCCTGCAACCCTCGGCCATTCGAGGGAAATTACGCTGAATTCCCCCATTTGCACCTTTTATCGTATGGATACATGCTGTGAGCCTGGAAGTACTGATGGTGACTGTCCCCACCAACCAGGAGAACCCCCATGGTCCTTTCCATCTCGAGCGTCGTGCTGCTCGGAGTCATCGTCTTCCTGTTCTTCCGCAAGGACGGCCTCAAGGCGTCCCATGCGGTGGTCTGCGCGCTCTTCGGCTTCTTCATGGCGGGGACCGCCATCGCCCCGAGCATCAAGGCCGGCAGTGCGAGCCTGGCGAGCCTTCTCGGCGGGATCAAGTTCTGACGTCCCCTGCCCCCCGTAGTACTTCGTTCGCACCAACAGGAGACTGAAGTGGCCCGGCGCCCCCTCCCCCGCATTCTGAGCAACGGCACTGCCCCGATCGCCCGGAGCCGGGAGCTCGCACGGTCGGCCGCCGACAGCGCCACCGACGTCCTCCATCCGCTGATCACGATCACCCGTGGACTGCGCCGGCTGGCTTCAGCCGGGCGGCGCAAGTGGGCCGACACACCCAAGGACCGGCGCGGACCTCTGCTGTTCCTCGTGGCCTCCGTGGTTCTGGTCGTGGCGCTCATTCCGTACGGTCCGCTGCTCGCCGCCATCTGCCTGATGGCGGCCGCCGGGTGGACAGGACGGGAGCGCACGGCGCCCGCGCCGACCGGCCCCGACGAGGCGCAGATCCAGCGGCTGCAGTCCCTCTACGAAGCACTCGTCCCGTACTTCTCCGTCCCCGAGGACCCCGCCCCGCTCTTCGCGCACGGCGGCGAGTGGGACAAGGCCTTCACTTCGTACGAGTTCGACGACTCCGGGCGCGTCTCCCGTCTGGTGGTGAGCTACCCGGCGTACTTCACGGACGGCGAGGCCGAGTCCCGCGCACGGATCGAGCAGCTCCTGCACGCCAAGTCGGGACGCGGCCGCGAATACCACTTCGCATGGGACGAGGAGGGCAACCAGCTCACGGTGAACGTGCTGCCCCCGCTGCCCACCGACATCGCCGCCCAGCGATTCGTCACCGCCCCCGGCGAGACCGTGCTCGGCTTCACCGACCCCACCGGAGTCCAGCGCACCCTGCCCGTGGCCGACGGCGGCGACCAGCGCGACGTACCCCCCGTCGTCTGGCGCACAGGGCCCCGTTCCACCGAGCCGCACCTCCTGGCGGTCGGCCAGCCCGGCAGCGGCACCACAAGCCTGCTGCGGTCCATCGCCCTGCAGGCGCTCCAGCACGGCGACGTCCTGATCGTCGAGGGCAGCGGCACGGGCGACTACGCCTGCCTGACCGGCCGTGACGGCGTCCTTGCCGTCGAGTGCGGGCTCGCCGGGTCCCTGGCCAGCCTGGAGTGGGCGGCACACGAGACGGAGCGGCGCCTCATCTCCGCCAACCGCGCCCGGCAGGCCGGCCACCCGGCACCGGAGGACACCAAGCGCCCCCTATGGATCCTCCTGGACCGCCCGAGCGTCCTCGGCCACCTGGCGGCGGCCGACGGACACCAGGACCCGCAGTCACTACTGCAGGTACCGCTGCGGCACGGCAGGGCGGCCGCGGTCACGGTCGTCGTGGCCGACCAGTTCGACAGCCTGGACTCGCTGAGCGACTCCGTACGGCAGCACACCCGCGCGCGCGTGGTGCTCGGCCCCGCGACGCCCGACCAGCTCGAGGACGTCCTCGGCGTACCGCCGCACACGACCCCCACGGTCCACGTCCCGCCGGGCCGCGGCTATGCCCGGCTCGGCACGGCCGCGGTGCACCGCCTCCAGGTGCCGGCGACACCCGACCCGTACGACGACGCGACCAGCGAGTCGCACCGACAGGCGGTCCTGGAGCTGCTGCCGGGGCGGAGCACACCGGCGGACGCTGTTGAGCCGGTGGCGAGGGCAGGGGCGGGGGCGGAGCCTGAGCCGGTGCCCGCCGAGGGCTGAAGAACGGATGACGGGTGACAGATGACGGGTGACAGATTTCAGCGTCTGTCACCCGTCATCCGACCCGTCTTCTCTCATCCGCTACATGTCAGCAGACGTCACGCCACAAACGCCCGAGGCGTCTCCACCCCGGCCCCCGCCCCCGTCTCCACCAACCGGGCCGCCGCCGCCAGTCGCGCCGCCGCCTCGTCCGCCACCGCGCCTCCCACGGTGAACGGCAGCCGCACATACCCCTCGAACGCGCCGTCCACTCCGAAGCGCGGCCCTGACGGGACCCTGACCCCCACGCGTTCGCCGACCTCGGCGAGGCGGGAGCCGGAGATGCCGCCGGTGCGCACCCAGAGGGTGAGGCCGCCGGCCGGGACCTCGAACTCCCAGCCGGGCAGTTCGCGGCGGACGGCGGCGACCAGGGCGTCGCGGTTCTCGCGCGCCTGGGCCCTGCGCACCTCCACGGCCGACTCCCAACCGCCGGTGTTCAGGAGCCAGTTCACGGCGAGCTGTTCCAGGACGGGGGTGCCCATGTCGGCGTACGCGCGGGCCGAGATCAGGCTGCGGATCACATCGGGGGCGGCCCGTACCCAGCCGATGCGCATGCCCGCCCAGAAGGCCTTGCTCGCCGAGCCGACGGTGATGACGGTCGAGCCCGCCGGGTCGAATCCGCAGACGGGGCGCGGCATCGGCAGGTCCGTGTCGAGCTGCAGTTCGCTCATCGTCTCGTCGACGACGAGGACGGTGCCGGAGGAGCGGGCCGCGTCGACGAGTTGGCGCCGCTGGTCCTCGTCGGCGAGGGCGCCGGTGGGGTTGTGGAAGTCGGCGACCACATAGGCGAGCCGGGGCGCCGCGTCGCGCAGCACCTGGCGCCAGCGGTCCATGTCCCAGCCGCCGAGTCCATCGGCCATGGCGACGGGGACGAGGCGGGCGCCCGTCTCGCGCATGAGCTGGAGGATGTTGGCGTACGACGGGGATTCGACGGCGATGCGTTCGCCGCGCGGGGCGAAGAGGTGGCAGATCGCGTCGATGGCGCCCATCGCGCCGGTCGTGACCATGATCTGTTCGGGCATGGTCGGGATGCCGCGTGCGGTGTAGCGCTCGGCGAGCATCTGGCGCAGTTCGGGCAGTCCTGCCGGGTAGTCGCCGTGGGTGTGGGCGTAGGGAGGCAGTTCCTCCAGGGCGCCCTGGACGGAGCGGGTGAGCCAGGGCTCGGGTGCGGGCAGGGCCGCGCAGCCCAGGTCGATCATCGAGCCGAGTGCCTCGGGCGGCAGTGGTTCGAGCCCGCGCGCGGGCAGCGGGTTGCCGGCGGGGACGGCGGTCCAACTGCCCGCTCCCCTGCGGGATTCCAGGAATCCTTCGGTGCGCAGCGCCTCGTACGCGGCGGCGACGGTGGTCCGGCTGACGGAGAGCGACACGGCCAGTTCGCGCTCGGCAGGCAGCCGGGCGGCGACGGGGACCCGGCCCTCGAGGACGAGCATGCGGATGCCGTCGGCGAGGGCGCGGTAGGCGGGCGGCCTGCGGCTGCCCGGGCCCGCGGGGCGGGTCTGCTGAGAGGTGAGCAGCCGGGCGAGTTGTGTGGCGCCCACCGCCGAAGTCCACTGAGCCATGATTCCCAGTCCACCTTCCCGGAATTGGCCATGGTTGGCATCCCTTTGCAAGCCACAGAGTGTCATGCATCAGGCCACTACCACTAGCGGGGGGCATTCCTTGTCCACGACGAAGCCCACGACGAAGCCGACGACGAAGCCCACGGCGCATCTGGCGCGCCGGTTGATCCAGTTGTACGTGGGCCTTGCGCTGTACGGGGCGAGCTCCGCGCTCCTCGTGGAGTCCGGGCTCGGCCTCGAGCCGTGGAACGTGCTGCACCAGGGTCTGGCCGAGCTGACCGGGATGTCCATCGGCGTCGTCTCGATCTTCGTGGGCGCGGCCGTGCTGCTGCTGTGGATACCGCTGAGGCAGCGTCCCGGTCTGGGCACGGTGTCCAATGTCTTCGTCGTGGGCCTGGCGATGGACGGCACCCTCGCGCTGCTTCCGGACGCGCACGCGCTCGCCGCCCGTGTCCCGCTCCTGGTGGCGGGCATCGTCCTGAACGGTGTGGCGACCGGGCTCTACATCTCGGCCAGGTTCGGGCCGGGGCCGCGGGACGGTCTGATGACGGGCCTGCATCAGCGCACGGGCCGCTCGATCCGGCTGATGCGGACGCTGATCGAGGTGGCGGTGGTGGCCACCGGCTTCGCGCTGGGCGGCACGGTGGGCGTGGGGACGATCCTGTACGCGCTGGCGATCGGACCGCTCGCCCAGTTCTTCCTGCGCTTCTTCGCCGTCCCTGCTCCATCCGGGGGTGATGTGGTGGCTGCCGGCGGTCAACCGGAGCAGGCGATACTGCAGCGGTGACCCAGCGCGTACGCCATCCCTATCTCGACCATCCGGGCCCGCTCGCCTTCGCCCACCGCGGCGGGGCGGCCGACGGCCTGGAGAACACCGCGGCCGCCTTCCGGCGCGCCGTCGGCCTGGGCTACCGCTATATCGAGACGGACGTGCACGCCACGTCGGACGGCAGGCTCGTCGCCTTCCACGACGCGACGCTGGACCGGGTGACGGACGGGGCAGGCCGGATCGCCGACCTTCCCTGGGAGGACGTGCGCCACGCGCGCGTGGCGGGCCGTGAGCCGGTGCCCCTCTTCGAAGAGCTCCTGGAGTCGTTCCCGGACGTCCGCTGGAACGTGGACGTCAAGGCCGAGACCGCCCTGCTCCCGCTGCTTGATCTGCTGCGCCGTACGAACGCCTGGGACCGTGTGTGCGTGGGCTCGTTCCTGGAGGCCCGGGTGGCCAGGGCACAGCTCCTTGCGGGGCCGCGCCTGGCCACCTCGTACGGGACCCGGGGTGTGGCGGCGCTCCGGCTGCGCTCCTACGGGGTGCCGGCCATGGTGCGCGCGTCCGCGGTGTGCGCGCAGGTGCCCGAGACGCACGGCGGGATCCGGGTGGTCGACCACCGCTTCGTGCGCGCGGCCCACGCGCGCGGGCTGCAGGTCCATGTCTGGACGGTCAATGACGCGGACCGTATGACGGCCCTTCTCGACCTCGGAGTGGATGGCATCATTTCCGATCACATCGAGACGCTGCGCGAGGTGCTGAAGGACCGGGGCACCTGGGCCTGACCGCCTTGGCGGGGGCAGCGGACCACGGGGAACAGCGAGGGGGCACGGGTGGGCAGCGACACCGTGCGGGCAGAGCGGACGGCCGACGAGGAGGCCGCAGGGCGGCGGCGCGAACAGCGCGGCTGGTACGCCTACGACTGGGCCTGTTCCGTCTACTCGACGAGCGTCCTGACGGTGTTCCTCGGCCCCTATCTGACGGAGATCGCCAAGGCGGCCGCGGACGCGGACGGGTACGTCCATCCGCTGGGCGTCCCGGTCAGCGCCGGGTCGTTCTTCGCGTACACGGTCTCGGCGTCGGTGCTCGTCTCGATCTTCGTGATGCCGCTGGCGGGCGCCGCGGCCGACCGTTCGGGCCGCAAGAAGCCGCTCCTTGCGGCAGCGGCCTATCTGGGGGCCGGGGCGACGGCGGGGATGTTCTTCCTGGACGGCGACCGCTATCTGCTCGGCGGGTTCCTGCTGATCGTCGCCAATGCCTCGCTCGCCGTGTCGATGGTGCTCTACAACTCCTATCTGCCCCAGATCGCGACCCCCGAGGAGCGCGACGCTGTCTCTTCGCGCGGCTGGGCGTTCGGCTACGCGTCGGGCGCGCTCGTCCTGGTGGCGAATCTGGTCCTGTTCCTGGCGCATGACACCTTCGGTGTCTCCGAGGCGACGGCCGTGCGCATCTGTCTGGCGTCGGCGGGTGTGTGGTGGGGCGCGTTCACGCTCGTACCACTTCGAAGGCTGCGCGACCGCAAGGCGCCGCCTTCGGAGACGGCGGGACGCGGCTTGCGGCAGCTGGCGTCGACCGTGCGCGACATGCGCCGGCACCCGCACACCCTCGCCTTCCTCCTGGCGTACCTCGTCTACAACGACGGCGTGCAGACCGTGATCTCCCAGGCGTCCGTGTACGGCTCGGAGGAGCTGGGCCTCGGCCAGTCGACGCTGATCGTGGCGGTCCTGCTGGTGCAGCTGCTCGCGGTGGCGGGCGCGCTCGGCATGGGGCGGCTCGCCCGTACGTACGGGGCCAAGCGCACGATCCTGGGCTCGCTGGTCGCCTGGACGGTGACGATCGGCGCCGGGTATTTCCTGCCCTCGGGGGCGCCGGTGTGGTTCTTCGTGCTCGCCGCGGGGATCGGTCTGGTGCTCGGCGGCACCCAGGCCCTCTCGCGGTCCCTGTTCTCGCATCTGGTTCCTGCGGGGAAGGAGGCGGAGTACTTCTCCGCGTACGAGATCAGCGATCGCGGCATGGCCTGGCTGGGGCCCCTGGTGTTCGGCCTGACGTTCCAGCTCACGGGGAGCTATCGGGACGCGATCATCTCGCTGGTGGCCTTCTTCGTGATCGGTTTCGTGCTGCTCGCGAGGGTGCCCGTACGGCGTGCGGTGCGCGACGCGGGGAATCTCGTACCGGACAGGATTTAGCAACTGAAGCCAAAGGCCGGTAGTGTACGCGTTTGGCCTACCAGGCGGACCGTTACTGCGCGATGAGCATTCAGAAACGCTGGGTGACATCTGTGACTAGATGTGACAAACCGGGCGCTGGTGGGTACAACAAGGGGCGGCATACGACGGCGACGCATGACCCTGAACGGGAATCTTTACCGCCGACCGGACGTTGACCGGATGACGACGACAGCGACACCTGTCCTGTGGGCGACAAGCCCGGGAGGCACGATTCATGAGTGAGCGAGCTCTTCGCGGCACGCGCCTCGTGGTGACCAGCTACGAGACCGACCGCGGCATCGACTTGGCTCCGCGCCAGGCCGTGGAGTACGCATGCCAGAACGGGCATCGATTTGAGATGCCCTTCTCGGTAGAGGCGGAAATCCCGCCGGAGTGGGAGTGCAAGGTCTGCGGGGCCCAGGCACTCCTTGTTGACGGCGATGGACCTGAGGAGAAGAAGGGGAAGCCTGCGCGTACGCACTGGGACATGCTCATGGAGCGCCGTACTCGAGAGGAACTCGAGGAGGTCCTGGAGGAGCGCCTCGCGGTGCTCCGGTCGGGAGCCATGAACATCGCGGTGCACCCGCGGGACAGCCGCAAGTCCGCCTGACGGCGAACTGAACAACACCGCACACACGAAGGCCGGGGCCCTGCTGAGCAGGGCCCCGGCCTTCGTGTGCGTGCCCGTCTGCTGCGGGCTCAGTGCGGGAGCTGCGGGTCGTCCGGGCGCGGCCCCCGGGCCGGCGGCTCGTCGTCCCTGATGACCTCGCCCTGGACGACCTTGCCGTCCGGGCGGTGCATGCGCGCCTGCTGGAAAGCGTCGCCGAGGCCGCCGGGGGTGGCCTCGCGGACCTTGCGCTCGATGGTCCGCTCCGCGAAACGGCTGACGGCCTTCTGGACGGGCGGCACCAGGAGAACCAGTCCCAGGGCGTCGGAGATCAGCCCCGGCAGGATGAGCAGCAGCCCGCCAAGCATCGTCAGGGCGTTGCCGCCGCCCCGCTCGGGGGTGGGGGCCGTCAGGCCGCTCTGCTGCTGTTGCAGGGTCTCGCTGAGCTCCCGGAAGGCCCGGCGTCCGGCGCGCTTGATGACCACGCCGCCGAGCACCACACCGGCCACGAGCAGCAGGAAGACCGTGAGCCCGCCGGCGGCGCCCGCCACGACGGTCAGCAGCCAGATCTCCAGGACCAGCCACGCGGCGATGCCGAGCGGCAGGAACCTCAGGACGCGGGAGCGCCGGGGCCGGGCGGGTCGGGTGGGCGGTACGCCAGTCGTCATGGCTCCAGTGTGCCTGGGCCCGGTTCAGTCCGGCATAAGGGGATGATCAATAAGCCCCGCTGAGGCCCGCACCGGCCCCCTGCAGGGGGCCGGTGCGGGCCTCAGCGGGGCTTGCGGCCCGTGACGCGGCCGACGCGC
>NZ_JBFACK010000031.1:0-60777 GCF_040640795.1 Streptomyces sp. NPDC021622 | reverse complement strand
TCTTTCGTGTCCGATTTCCTCGGTGCCTTTCAGGTTTCCGCTCCGGCCTCTCGGCCTTTCGCGTTTCCCTTTCCGGCGGTTCCGACTTTATCAGAGATTCTGAGTCGGAATTCCCCGCCCCCTTGGTATTGCTTCCAGCGCGTGAGCGCCGGGTGCTTCCCGTTCAGGCGGAGACGTAAACGTACTGGAGCGGGGCGCCCCGATGCAAATCGAGGCGCCCCGCTCCGGAGTTCACGCGGTGTCAGGTCAGACCTCGACCACCACGGGCAGGATCATCGGGCGTCGGCGGTAGTTGTCCGAGACCCACTTGCCCAGCGTGCGGCGGATGAGTTGCTGCAGCTGGTGGGGCTCTACGACGCCGTCCTGGGCCGACTTCTCGAGGACCTCCTGGACCCTCGGGATGACTGCCGTGAACGCCGAGTCGTCGATGCCGGAGCCGCGGGCCTGGACGTGCGGGCCCCCGGTGATCTTGCCGGTGCTGGAGTCCACCACCACGAAGACCGAGATGATGCCCTCGTCGCCGAGGATGCGGCGGTCCTTGAGGGAGGACTCCGTGACGTCGCCGACCGAGAGGCCGTCCACGTACACGTATCCCGCCTGGACCTTGCCGACGATCTTCGCCTTGCCCTCGACGAGGTCGACGACCACGCCGTCCTCGGCGATCACGATGCGGTCGTGCGGGACGCCGGTGAGGGCGCCCAGCTCGGCGTTGGCCCGCAGGTGGCGCCATTCGCCGTGGACCGGCATCAGGTTCTTGGGCTTGCAGATGTTGTAGAAGTACAGCAGCTCGCCGGCCGACGCGTGGCCGGAGACGTGCACCTTCGCGTTGCCCTTGTGGACGACGTTGGCGCCCCAGCGGGTCAGGCCGTTGATCACGCGGTAGACCGCGTTCTCGTTGCCCGGGATGAGCGACGACGCCAGGATCACCGTGTCGCCCTGGACGATGCGGATCTGGTGGTCGCGGTTGGCCATCCGGGAGAGAGCCGCCATCGGCTCGCCCTGCGAGCCCGTGCAGACGAGCACGACCTCGTTGTCCGGGAGGTCGTCCAGCGTCTTGACGTCCACCACCAGGCCCGGCGGGACCTTCAGGTAGCCGAGGTCCCGGGCGATGCCCATGTTGCGGACCATCGAGCGGCCGACGAAGGCGACCCTGCGGCCATACTCGTGGGCCGCGTCCAGGATCTGCTGGATGCGGTGCACATGGCTGGCGAAGCTCGCGACGATGATCCGCTTCTGGGCGCCGGCGAAGACGCCACGGATCACGTTCGAGATGTCGCGCTCCGGCGGGACGAAGCCCGGGACCTCGGCGTTCGTCGAGTCGGAGAGAAGGAGGTCGATGCCCTCCTCGCTCAGCCGCGCGAACGCGTGCAGGTCGGTGAGGCGGCCGTCCATCGGCAGCTGGTCCATCTTGAAGTCGCCGGTGGCGACGACCATGCCCGCGGGGGTGCGGACGGCGACGGCCAGGGCGTCGGGGATGGAGTGGTTGACCGCGATGAACTCGCAGTCGAACGGGCCGAGGCGCTCGCGGTCGCCCTCGGCGACCTCCAGCGTGTACGGACGGATGCGATGCTCCTGGAGCTTCGCCTCGATGAGCGCGAGGGTCAGCTTGGAGCCGATCAGCGGGATGTCCGGCTTCTCGCGGAGGAGATACGGGACACCGCCGATGTGGTCCTCGTGGCCGTGCGTGAGCACGATGCCGTCGATGTCGTCGAGGCGGTCCCTGATGGACGTGAAGTCCGGCAGGATCAGGTCGATTCCGGGCTGCTCCTCCTCGGGGAAGAGCACTCCGCAGTCGACGATCAGCAGGCGACCGTTGTACTCGAAGACGGTCATGTTGCGGCCGATCTCACCGAGGCCGCCGAGCGGGGTGACCCGCAGGCCGCCCTTCGGGAGCTTCGGCGGGGCGCCGAGTTCAGGATGCGGATGACTCAAAAGACTCTCCTCACCACGCGCGCCACGTACCTCCAGGGCACGTGGCGCGCATGACGTTCGTGCAGTAGCAGTTGTTTGGTGTGGGTGCAGGAGCTGTGTCCTGCGGTGTTTCGCGTATTCAGTTGTGAAGTCTGTGGTTAGAGCTGTACCCCGCCGGCGGCGAGATCGATCTTGAGCTGGGCCGTCTCGTCGGGGGACAGCTCGACCAGGGGCAGCCGCAGCGGGCCCGCGGGGCGGCCCTGCAGGGTGAGCGCCGCCTTGGTGGTGATCACGCCCTGCGTACGGAACATGCCCGTGAAGACCGGGAGCAGCTTCTGGTGGATCTCGGTGGCTTTCTGCACGTCACCCGTGGAGTACGCGTCGATCATCGCGCGCAGTTCCGGGGTGACGACATGGCTGACGACGGAGACGAAGCCGCAGGCGCCGACGGAGAGCAGCGGGAGGTTGAGCATGTCGTCGCCGGAGTACCAGGCGAGGCCGGAGCGGGCGATGGCCCAGCTGGCGCGGCCGAGGTCGCCCTTGGCGTCCTTGTTGGCGACGATCCTGGGGTGCTCGGCGAGGCGGACGATCGTCTCGGTGTTGATCGGTACGCCGCTGCGTCCGGGGATGTCGTAGAGCATGACCGGCAGCTCGGTGCTGTCCGCGATCGCGGTGAAGTGCCGGAGCAGGCCCTCCTGCGGGGGCTTGTTGTAGTACGGCGTGACCGTGAGGAGGCCGTCCGCGCCGACCCGCTCGGCGTCGCGGGCGAGCTCGATGCTGTGGCGCGTGTCGTTCGTGCCGACGCCCGCGACGACGTGGGCGCGGTCTCCGACTGCTTCCACTACGGCTCGAACGAGCTCGGCTTTCTCCGCGTTGCTGGTGGTGGGGGACTCGCCGGTGGTCCCGTTGATGACGAGGCCGTCATTGCCTGCGTCCACCAGGTGGACGGCGAGCCGCTGCGCGCCGTCGAGGTCGAGTGCGCCGTCCGCCGTAAAGGGCGTGACCATGGCGGTGAGGACCCTCCCGAAGGGGGTCTGCGGAGTGGAGGTCGGAGCCATGGGTAACACGCTACTCGCTGCTCAGCGCGTGGTCCCCCCTCGGGGGATGTGTGCGGACCTGACAAGTGAGGAGCCCGGCACTGCCTGCTCGGGGGTTCAAGCAGTGCCGGGTCCGTTTGATCAGGCTAGATGAACTTCTCGAAGTGCCGCAATACGGACACCTCGCTCGGCTCATCCGTACATCAGTGCCTTACGGAGCCACACGCCCGTTCTTGTTGAAGGCCGCGTGGGTGAGCGGCATCAGCCGGGCCCACTGCTCCTCCATCTTCTCGCCGACCATCTCGATCTCCCGCTGCGGGAAGGACGGGACCTTGGCGAGCTCGTGCTGGGTGCGCAGGCCCAGGAAGTGCATCAGGGAACGGGCGTTGCACGTCGCGTACATCGACGAGAACAGGCCGACCGGCAGGACCGCGCGGGCGACTTCGCGGGCGACACCCGCGGCGAGCATCTGCTGATACGCCTCGTACGCCTGGCGGTAGGAGTCCTCCATGACGCGGCCCGTGAGCTCCTGCTGGGCCTGAGTGCCCTCGACGAAGACGTACTTGCCGGGGCGGCCCTCCTGGACCAGCTTGCGGGAGGCGTCCGGGACGTAGAACGTCGGCTGGAGCTCCCTGTAGCGACCCGACTCTTCGTTGTACGACCAGCCCACGCGGTGCCGCATGAACTCGCGGAAGACGAAGATCGGGGCGCTGATGAAGAACGTCATCGAGTTGTGCTCGAAGGGGCTGCCGTGGCGGTCCCGCATCAGGTAGTTGATCAGGCCCTTGGAGCGCTCCGGGTCCTTCTGGAGCTCCTCGAGGGACTGCTCACCGGCGGTCGAGACGCGTGCGGCCCACAGGACGTCGGAGTCGGTCGCGGCGTGCTTCACCAGCTCGACGGTGACCTCGCTGCGGAAGCTGGGCTTGAGGTCTTCGGTGGGGGTCTCGCTCACTGGCGGGGTCCTTCCATGTGCATCACTCGGGCGGCGCCCACTCTATGGCCCGGCACTGACAATCGGTCCCTCGGTGACCCGCTACGACATTCTTCGACCAATTTGCCGAAACAGGGCACCTTTTGGACGATTCGAGCGTCTGTCTAGTCAACAGAGTCACGTTCGATTCACGTGAGCCCCGTGTGTGATCCGTGTGAGGAGAAGCGCAACCCATGTTCCGTCGGCGCGAGCCCGTTCCGTTCGCCTTCATCGCCGAAGCCGACAAGTTCCGCAGCAATGTCACTCCACCGCCCCGTGAGCGCGCATCGGCCAGTCAGATCGTGGGCCGCACCCTGGTCGGACTCGTCGTGGTCGCCGGGCTCGTGGGGTCGATGCTCTTCGGCATGCCCGCCCTGTCGCCCGACCAGTCGCCGGCGCAGAACCAGCAGTCGGAAGCCTCCGACGGCCGCTGACCGTCGTAGGCGCCCCCTGACTCATCCGGACCCCCAAGGGTGGCTGGCGACAGCGGGGCTCGGTAGCCTCACCGGGCACAGCCCATGCGTGGATTGAGTGAGGTTCAGTCGTGCCCCTGCCCTTCCTGACGGCGGACCGCGCCTTTGACGAGGCAGCGGAAGACACCGCCCTGCCGTTCGACGATCGCGACCACTGGCGGCGTCCCTACCGGCCGGGACCGTGGCGGGTGGGGGCCGCGGCGCTGCTTCTGCTGCTCGCCTCGTACGTCCTGGTCGCCGCCGTGATCATCGCGTTCGCCGACTCCCTCGCGGGGGCGGCGGTCTGCGCGGGGCTCGCGGTGGCCATCATCGCGAGCGCGCTGCGGCTGCTGCGCATGGGCACGTGGGTGAGCGCGCACGGGCTGCGCCGGGTCGCCTTCCTCACGACGCAGACCGTGCCGTGGGAGCAGGTCGTGACGGTGCGTACGACACAGCAGCCCGTGCGGTGGATGGGGCTGCCCCGCACCGTGCAGGGGCAGGCACTCGTGCTCGTACGCCGTGATCGGCAGGCCGACGGGCAGGCGCCGTTGCTCACCGACCGCAACGCCGACTTCCTCGCCCGGCACGAGGCCTTCGACCGGGCGGCCGACTCCATCGAGGTGTGGGCCGACGAGTACCGCCGCACGGCTTGAGGCGCTAGGCGCTAGGCGCTGACGGGCCTGCCCGCGTGGAGGGCGATCGCGCGCTGCATCGCCTTGCGTGCCCGCGGAGTGTCCCTGGCGTCGTGGTACGCCACCGCGAGGCGGAACCAGCAGCGCCAGTCGTCCGGTGAGTCCTCGGTCTCGGCCTTGCGCCTGGCGAAGACCTCGTCGGCCGAGTCGCGGTCGATGCGACCGCCCGGGGTGCGCTTCAACTCGTCGACGGGGAGGCCGCCTTCGGCCTCAAGGTCGGCGGCCAGACGGTTGGCGCGCTGGACGAACTGGGTGTTCTTCCAGAGGAACCAGACGCCGATGACCGGCAGGATCAGGACCGCGACACCGAAGGTGACGGTGAGCGCGGTGCCGTGCTTTATCAGGAGCACGCCGCGGCTGCCGACCAGGACGAAATAGACGACCAGGACGGCAGCCGTGACGGCGTAAGTGATCTTTGCTCGCATGACGGTCAGTTCAACTCGGTTCAGCTCGCGTCAGTTCAGGTCAAGGAAGTGTTCCAGGCCGAACGTGAGGCCCGGAGTGTTCACCACACGGCGTACGCCGAGCAGGATGCCCGGCATGAAGCTGCTGTGGTGCAGCGAGTCGTGCCGGATGGTGAGGGTCTCGCCCTCGCCGCCGAGCAGGACCTCCTGGTGGGCCAGGAGGCCGCGCAGCCGCACGGAGTGCACCGGAACGCCGTCGACGTCCGCGCCACGGGCACCGTCGAGCGCCGTCACCGTGGCATCCGGCTGCGGGGCGCTGCCCGCCTCCGCGCGCGCCGCCGCGATGAGCTGGGCGGTGCGCTGGGCCGTGCCACTGGGGGCGTCGGCCTTGTTCGGGTGGTGCAGCTCGACGACCTCGACGGACTCGAAGTACGGCGCGGCGATCTGCGCGAACTTCATGGTGAGGACCGCGCCGATGGAGAAGTTCGGTGCGATCAGGACACCCGTCTCGGGGGACGCGGCCAGCCAGGTCTTCAGCTGCGCGAGGCGGTTGTCGGTCCAGCCCGTCGTACCGACCACGGAGTGGATTCCGTGGCGTACGCAGAACTCGAGATTGCCCATCACCGCGTCGGGGTGGGTCAGTTCGACCACGACCTGGGCGCCGGTCTCCACCAGCGTCTCCAGCTGGTCGCCGCGGCCGAGTGCCGCGACCAGTTCCATGTCGTCGGCGGCTTCGACGGCTCGCACGGCCTCGGAGCCGATCCGGCCCTTGGCCCCGATGACCGCCACGCGCAACTTGCTCATGTGCCTGATTCCTTAAGGGAGTTAAGGGGGTTAGGAGACCGCTTCGTGCAGGCGGGCGGCCTGCTTGTCCTTCAGCGGGCCGATGGCCGACAGTGACGGGCGGTGGCCGAGGACGTCGCGGGCGACCTCACGGACCTCGTCCGGGGTGACCGCCGCGATCTTGGCCAGCATGTCGTCGACCGACATCTGCTCGCCCCAGCACAGCTCGCTCTTGCCGATGCGGTTCATCAGCGCGCCGGTGTCCTCGAGGCCGAGGACGGTGGAGCCCGCGAGCTGGCCGATCGCGCGGCCGATCTCGTCGTCGCTCAGGCCGTGCTCGGCTACGTGGTCGAGCTCGTCGCGGCAGATCTTCAGTACGTCGTGCACCTGGCTCGGGCGGCAGCCCGCGTACACGCCGAAGAGGCCGGTGTCGGCGAAGCCCGACGTGTACGAGTACACGCTGTACGCAAGGCCGCGCTTCTCCCTGACCTCCTGGAAGAGGCGGGACGACATGCCGCCGCCGAGCGCGGTGTTCAGGACCCCGAGGGCCCAGCGACGCTCGTCGGTGCGGGCCAGGCCCGGCATGCCGAGGATGACGTGGGCCTGCTCGGTCTTGCGGTTGATGACCTCGACGCGGCCCGCCGTGCGCAGCGCGCGGGAGCCCTGGCGCGGGATGACCGGCGTCGCGTCGGTGCGGTGGAGGGCGCCCGCCTTCTCGAAGGCGGCGCGGACCTGGCGTACGACCTTGTTGTGGTCGATGTTGCCCGCGGCCGCGACCACCAGACGCGTCGGGTCGTAGTGCTTCTTGTAGAAGCGGCGGATCCGGTCGGCGGTGAGGGCGTTGATCGTCTCCTCGGTGCCGAGGACCGGGCGGCCGAGGGGGGTGTCGCCGAGCATCGTGTGCGCGAACAGGTCGTGCACGCAGTCGCCCGGGTCGTCCTCGGTCATCGCGATCTCTTCGAGGATGACGCCGCGCTCGGCGTCGACGTCCTCCTGGAGGATCAGGGAGCCCGTCAGCATGTCGCAGACGACGTCGATGGCCAGCGGCAGGTCGGTGTCGAGCACGCGCGCGTAGTAGCACGTGTACTCCTTCGCCGTGAAGGCGTTCATCTCGCCGCCGACCGCGTCGAGCGCGGCCGAGATGTCGAGCGCGCTGCGCTTCTTGGTGCCCTTGAAGAGCAGGTGCTCCAAGTAGTGCGTGGCGCCGTTCAGGGACGGCGTCTCGTCGCGGGAGCCGACGTTCGCCCAGATCCCGAAGGTCGCCGAGCGTACGGATGGCAGGGTCTCGGTGACGACGCGGAGGCCGCCCGGAAGCGTCGTACGGCGGACCGTGCCGATGCCGTCCTTGCCCTTGAGGAGGGTTTGGGTACGGGCGACGGCCCGCCCCTCCGAAGAGGGGCGGGCCGTCGTCGTGGTGCTACGCGACGTCACTTGTCGGTGTCGTCCTTCTGGTCGTCGCCCTCTTCGCCCTCGATGACGGGGATGAGGGAGAGCTTGCCGCGGGAGTCGATCTCGGCGATCTCGACCTGGACCTTCTGGCCCACACCGAGGACGTCCTCGACGTTCTCCACGCGCTTGCCGCCGGCGAGCTTGCGGATCTGCGAGATGTGCAGCAGACCGTCCTTGCCCGGGAGCAGGGACACGAACGCACCGAAGGTGGTCGTCTTGACGACCGTGCCCAGGTAGCGCTCGCCGACCTCCGGCATGGTCGGGTTGGCGATGCCGTTGATCGTGGCGCGGGCAGCCTCGGCGGCCGGGCCGTCGGCGGCACCGATGTAGATGGTGCCGTCGTCCTCGATCGTGATGTCGGCGCCGGTGTCCTCCTGGATCTGGTTGATCATCTTGCCCTTCGGGCCGATGACCTCACCGATCTTGTCCACCGGGATCTTGACGGTGATGATGCGCGGCGCGTTCGGGGACATCTCGTCCGGAACGTCGATCGCCTCGTTCATCACGTCGAGGATGTGCAGACGCGCGTCACGGGCCTGCTTCAGCGCGGCGGCCAGGACCGAGGCGGGGATGCCGTCGAGCTTGGTGTCGAGCTGGAGCGCGGTCACGAACTGCTTCGTACCGGCGACCTTGAAGTCCATGTCGCCGAACGCGTCCTCCGCACCGAGGATGTCGGTGAGGGCGACGTAGTGCGTCTGACCGTCGATCTCCTGGGAAATGAGCCCCATGGCGATACCGGCGACGGCGGCCTTCAGCGGCACACCGGCGTTCAGCAGCGACATCGTGGAGGCACAGACCGAACCCATGGACGTCGAGCCATTCGACCCGAGGGCCTCGGAGACCTGACGGATCGCGTACGGGAACTCCTCGCGCGACGGCAGGACCGGAACGATCGCGCGCTCGGCGAGCGCGCCGTGGCCGATCTCGCGGCGCTTGGGCGAACCGACACGGCCGGTCTCGCCGACCGAGTACGGCGGGAAGTTGTAGTTGTGCATGTAGCGCTTGCGCGTCACCGGGGAAAGGGTGTCGAGCTGCTGCTCCATGCGGAGCATGTTGAGGGTGGTGACGCCCAGGATCTGGGTCTCGCCACGCTCGAACAGCGCCGAGCCGTGCACGCGCGGGATGGCCTCGACCTCGGCGGCGAGCGTACGGATGTCCGTGACGCCACGGCCGTCGATGCGGACCTTGTCCTTGATGACGCGCTCGCGGACCAGCTTCTTGGTCAGCGCGCGGTACGCACCGGAGATCTCCTTCTCGCGGCCCTCGAACTGCGGGAGCAGCTTCTCGGCGGCGATCTCCTTGACGCGGTCCAGCTCGGCCTCGCGCTCCTGCTTGCCGGCGATGGTCAGCGCCTGGGAGAGCTCCGACTTCACGGCGGCGGTGAGCGCCTCCAGGACGTCGTCCTCGTAGTCCAGGAAGACCGGGAACTCGCCGGTGGGCTTGGCGGCCTTGGCGGCGAGGTCCGACTGGGCCTTGCAGAGGACCTTGATGAAGGGCTTGGCGGCCTCAAGACCGGCAGCCACGACCTCTTCGGTCGGCGCCTCGGCGCCGTCCTTGACGAGCTGGATGGTCTTCTCGGTGGCCTCGGCCTCGACCATCATGATCGCGACGTCGCCGTCCTCCAGGACGCGACCGGCGACGACCATGTCGAAGACGGCGTCCTCGAGCTCGGTGTGCGTCGGGAAGGCGACCCACTGGCCCTTGATGAGCGCCACGCGCGTGCCGCCGATCGGGCCCGAGAAGGGCAGGCCGGCCAGCTGCGTCGAGCAGGAGGCGGCGTTGATCGCGACCACGTCGTACAGGTGGTCGGGGTTGAGCGCCATGATCGTCTCGACGATCTGGATCTCGTTGCGCAGGCCCTTCTTGAAGGAAGGACGCAGCGGGCGGTCGATCAGGCGGCAGGTCAGGACCGCGTCCTCGGAGGGACGGCCCTCACGACGGAAGAACGAACCGGGGATCTTACCGGCGGCGTACTGCCGCTCCTCGACGTCCACCGTCAGGGGGAAGAAGTCGAGCTGGTCCTTGGGCCGCTTGGAAGCGGAGGTGGCCGACAGCACCATGGTGTCGTCGTCCAGGTACGCGACGGCGGAGCCTGCGGCCTGCTTGGCCAGGCGGCCCGTCTCGAAGCGGATGGTGCGGGTGCCGAAAGTGCCGTTGTCGATAACAGCCTCGGCGTAGTGGGTCTCGTTCTCCACTAGCGTTTTCTCCTCGTCTTCGTCCCTTGGCCCGTGTGGCACGGGGACGGTGGCGGAGAAGCGCCCTTCTGGTGCGGGCCGGTCTTCGATCGAAGCACCCGGGCGGTACGCGATTGCTCGATGCGCGAGTTCTCCTCGACGCTCTAGCTTTCGCCGTACCCCGGGGGCCACTACCGAGGACCGGCGGCGGCGTTCCTCGAGGTGCGCTTCTCCTCGTTCGTGTGACGTCGTCTCGTCGCTCCGTGCGACGCCGTTACGTCTTTGAACCGTGCAGTCCGATTCTGCCCAGTCCGGTATGGGTGTGCGTATGACGTTGTGCGACCAGACTACAAAGGGCCGGTGACACTTCGCACGTAGAGCATGCGTACATCACGTACGGCACGCTTGCATACAGCAAAGGGAGCGGCCCCCTCTTGCGTGGGGAACCGCTCCCTTCACGATGTCTTACTTCGCGCCCGCCGCACCGCGACGGATGCCCAGACGGTCCACCAGCGCACGGAAGCGCTGGATGTCCTTCTTGGCCAGGTACTGCAGCAGACGGCGGCGCTGACCGACCAGGATCAGCAGACCACGACGGGAGTGGTGGTCGTGCTTGTGGGTCTTGAGGTGCTCGGTCAGGTCCGAGATGCGGCGGGAGAGCATGGCGACCTGGACCTCGGGGGAGCCGGTGTCGCCCTCCTTCTGGCCGAACTCGGTCATGATCTGCTTCTTCGTAGCGGCGTCGAGCGACACGCTTACTCCTCGTAGTCTTTACGTGGCCACCGAGTGCCCCTGGTCTAAGTCTCAGGGGAGCTTCCGTTACTCGGGAGGCGAGGTCCGCTGGGCGCTGCCTCCAGGTCCTCTTCGAGGTGATCCGGGGGCGCGTACACATACGGCCGTTACACAGGGTACCAGGCGGTCCGCGGACGGCTGACAGGGGCTTGGCAAACCCCTGAACAGCGGCGGAGCACGCCAGTACTGTGGGCCGACAGCTCATACGTACGTCGCGAAGGGACCGTTCCACTATGACCGACGCCCAGGAGAAGGCCCGCAAGGAACGCGAGAAGAACGAGCTCTACGCCCTGGACATCTCCGACGTCGAGTGGCACAGCGCGCCGGGCACCGAGACGCACGAGGAGCGGGTCGAGATCGCGTACCTCCCCGCGGGCGCCGTGGCCATGCGGTCGTCCGTCGAGCCGGAGACAGTGCTTCGGTACACCGAGGCGGAGTGGCGGGCGTTCGTACTCGGGGCGCGGGACGGGGAGTTCGATCTGGAGCCGTCTCCTCGTAATGGCGGGGCGTTGGCGGAGTAGTCGCGCCGCTCCGGTGGTGTTGCGGCAAGACGTCTTGATTTGCCGCCTGTTGATGCCTGTTGGTGCCTGTTGGGGTGGTTTGGCCACGGCCTTTTGAGGGTGCGGAGAGCTTCGGGGTCGGGCGTGATGGAAAGGACAGCGTTCGGGGGGCGGGCTGCCCTGCCGTGCTGGTGCTTTTGGTGATTAGGCTGGGACAGGGCGCGACTCAAGAACCCGCGAGCGGGTCGTTCGCGTCTCTCACGGGGAGAGCCAAGGCGGATCGGACGACAGGAACGGTCGCCCCCCACCACGGCACGAGGGTGCTCGACCACACCAGGAGGCATTGTGAACAGCGATCGGGACGAGATCCGCGGGGGCTGGGACTCACCCGTCGATGATCAGTCCGACGCGGAGTCCGCTGCCGAGACGACGGGCGAGTTCACCATCGACTACGCCCCGCCCGCCTGGTACACGCAGAATGCGTCCGGCAGCGCGGGGGAGACTCCGTCGGCGCCGCCGGCTGCTGCTGAGCCTCCGGCTGCTTCCGCTCCGGCGACTGCTTCCGCTCCGGCGGCTGCTTCTGCCCCGCCGGCTGCTTCTGCCCCGCCGGCTGCTTCCACTCCGCCGGCTGCTTCCACTCCGCCAGCCGCTTCCGCTCCGTCTGCTGCTCCGGTTCCGCCCGTCGGGCCGCCTGTTGCTGTGCCGAAGCTGCCTGTGGGGAGCGGGTTCCAGCCGCAGCCCGCTGCACCTTCTTCCGATTCTTCCGAAGGTGTTTCGCCCTCGGGGGGTGCCGCCGACTGGAGTGGTGCCGTTGCCGGTGTGGCCTCTTCCGTGCATGTGACTGGGGTCGTTCCGAAGCCTGAGCCTGAGACTGCGCCTGAGCCTGTGGCCCCGGCCGAGGATGAGTCCGTTTCCGAGGACCTTGGCAGTGGCGATCTTGAGAGTGGCGCCACCATGCGGTTCTCCGCTGTCGCCCTGAAGCGGGAGATCGAGGAGCGGGCCGCCGCCGCGGAGGCGGATGAGGCTCCCGCCGCGTCCGCTGACGTGACCTCCGAGGACGTTGAGGTTGAGGTTGAGCGGGATGCGGGTGACGTAGGTGATGGCGGCGGCCTTGAGGGACAGGTTGAGGCTGCTGCGGAGGAGTCCCCCTCCGAGGATGAGTCCTCTTCTGTTTCTGTCGTTGAGCCCGTTGCGGGTCTCGGTGACCGTGGTGGCGACGAAGGCAGCGATGAGGACGCGGTGTCCGACTCTGTTCCGCCCTCCCTTGATCTTGATGTTGATGGGGCCGGCGACGGTGGCGATGGCGATTCCGATGCCCTTGTAGGTGTCGGGGGGCTCGATGACGTCGATGGGCTCGACGGCTCCGCCGAGATCAGCGACGCCGTTCCGGTGGACGCCGCCCCGAAGGACGTCGTCCCTGAAGACGCTGCTCCGGAGGATGCCGGTCCGCAGGATTCCGGTCCGCAGGATGCCGCTCCTGAGGGCATCGCTCCTCAGGACGCCGTGCCCGCCGTGCCCGTCGACGACGTGCAGGACTCGGTGCCGCCCTCCTGGACTCCCCCGCCCGCCCCGCACGGTGGGCTGCCGCCGCTGCCGCCCGCCTTCCAGCCTGCAGCGCCTACTTCCGCGCCCCAGTGGCCGGTTCCCGCGCAGGCCGAGTCGCCCGCGGAGCCGGCGCCCGCTCCCGAGCCGGTGCAGCCGCAGGTTCCGCAGCAGGCCGCGCCGGCCCCCGCGCCTGTTCAGCCGCAGGCTCCGCAGCCCGCGCCGCACGCTTGGCCCGCGCCCACCGGGCCCGTGGCTCCGGCTCCGGCACCGGCACCGGCACCGGCACCGGCCGCGAACGCTCCGGCTGCCGACGCTCCTGTGCCGCCGAGTGGGTATGGGTTCCCGCAGGCCGGTGCTCCGGTTCCTGCTCCTGCTCCGACTCCGGTTCCGCCGGCGCCTGCTCCGGCTCCCGCGCCCGCACCTGCCGCCGATGCGCCCGTGCCGCCGACCGGGTACGGCTTCCCGCAAGCGGCGGCCCAGGCTCCGGTCCCTGCGCCTGCCCCCGCCCCTGCGCCGAATCCCGCGCCTGCCCCGGCTCCCGCGCCCGTCGCCCCTGCTCAGCAGGGCAGTTACGGCTTCCCACAGCAGGGTGCACCCGCTCCCGCCGCCAACCCCAACTCCCCTGCCCCGCAGGGAAGTTACGGGTTCCCGCAGCCGCCCGCGCCGCAGGCACAGCAGCCGCTGCCGCCCGCCGGCGCACAGCCGCAGCCGCAGCCGCAGCAGCCCGTCGCCCCGGCCAACCCGAACCCCACCCCCAACCTGCCCGTCCCGCAGGCAACGGCCCAGCCCCCGGCCCCCGTACAGCCGCAGGCACAGCAGCCGCTTCCGGCCCAGCAGCAGCCTCAGCCGCAGCAGCCGCAGGCCCCGCAGCCCGGCCAGCAGCAGCCGCAGCCGCAGCCGCCGATCGACCCCCGTACCGGTGCCGCCTGGCCGCAGGCCGTGCAGCACGATCAGCGGGAGCGCACCAACCCCGGCGCGCCCCTCGGGTACACGGCCGCCGTCGAGCTCTCCTCCGACCGGCTGCTGCGCAACACCAAGCCGAAGGCGAAGAGCAGCCGGCCCGCGTCCGGCGGTTCGCGGTTCAAGCTCGGCGGCAAGAAGGAAGAGGCCGAGCGGCAGCGGAAGTTGGAGCTGATCCGGACCCCGGTGCTGTCCTGCTACCGCATCGCCGTCATCAGCCTCAAGGGCGGCGTCGGCAAGACGACCACCACCACCGCGCTGGGCTCCACGCTCGCCACCGAGCGGCAGGACAAGATCCTCGCGATCGACGCCAACCCCGACGCCGGTACGCTCGGGCGCCGCGTCCGGCGCGAGACCGGGGCCACCATCCGTGACCTCGTCCAGGCGATCCCGTACCTCAACTCGTACATGGACATCCGGCGGTTCACCTCGCAGGCCGCGTCCGGGCTCGAGATCATCGCCAATGACGTCGACCCGGCCGTGTCCACCACCTTCAACGACGAGGACTATCGGCGCGCCATCGACGTACTGGGAAAGCAGTACCCGATCATCCTGACCGACTCGGGCACCGGGCTGCTCTACAGCGCCATGCGGGGTGTTCTCGACCTCGCCGACCAGCTCATCATCATCTCGACTCCGTCCGTGGACGGGGCCAGCAGCGCGTCCACGACGCTGGACTGGCTGTCGGCCCATGGGTACGCCGATCTGGTGTCGCGGTCCCTCACCGTCATCTCCGGAGTGCGCGAGACCGGAAAGATGATCAAGGTCGATGACATCGTGTCGCACTTCGAGACGCGGTGCCGGGGCGTTGTCGTCATTCCGTTCGACGAGCACCTCGCCGCCGGTGCGGAGGTCGATCTCGACATGATGCGGCCGAAGGTGCGGGAGGCGTACTTCAACCTCTCGGCGCTGGTGGCCGAGGACTTCGTGCGGGCTCAGCAGCAGCAGGGGCTGTGGACTTCGGACGGGAATCCGCCGCCGACTGTGGCTCCGCCGATGCCGGGGCAGGGGGGTTACCCCGTGCCGGGGCAGCAGCCGTACGCTCCGCAGCAGCCTCAGCAGCAGCCGTACGCTCCGCAACAGCCTCAGCCGCAGCAGCCGGTGCAGCCTCAGCCGCCGGTGCAGCAGCAGCCGTACCCGCAGCCGGGCGCCCCGCAGGGGTGGCAGAACGCGGGTCCGCCGCAGGGGCCGGGGCAGCAGCCGTACCAGGCTCAGCCGCAACCGCAGCCGGGCCAGCCGCAGCCTGGGCAACTGCCCCCCGCACAGGCGCAGCAGCCGGTGCAGCCCGGTCAGCCGTACCAGCCCGGCGCCCCGTTCCAGCCGGGCCAGCCCCAGGCGCCGGACGCGCCGCAGCCTCCCCAGCAGTAGCCTCACTTGACCCAACTGGGCCCGCACCGCTCCTCGGTGCGGGCCCTCCCCGTTTCCCAGCCGCCTCGTTCATCGCTCACCCGGCAGCTGGGGCTGTGCCCACCCGTTCCGCCCTGCGGAACGCCTGCCCACAGCAACGGACGGCAGCGGGGCGGCTCGCCGAGGTGGATGGGGAGGTGGGGGTGCCGCAGGTTTGGGAAGGTGGGGGGTACCGCGGGGTTGGGGAAGGTGGGGGGTGCCGCGGACGCCCCCAGGACCACCGCCCCACCGACCGCCCCCCACCTGCCCCTCCCCCCACCGCCACCCCCCGACCAGCCACGCTTCACAGGTCTTGACCAATGCGGATGAAATCCGGGTCAACTCGTTATTTCCGCAGGCCACATGGGGTTCACCTGCCGTTGACTGACGCAGACTGGCGCTGGTAGACACACACATCAACCAGCTGGCGTTACTTGATCAACTAGCCATCCCTGTGCGAGTGATGACGCGAGGTCACCGACCCATGGACACACAAGATCAGCACGGCAGAGTACGGTCCCACACCCCGGCGAAGGCACCACCACGGAGCACGAGCCGCACCCGCGACCCCCGCCGGATCCGCATCCTCCTTGCATCCGCAGCCGCCGCCTTCACCCTCACCGCAGGCCTCGCCACGCCGCTCAACCCGGCGCCCCAGCAGGCCGAGGCCAAGGCCGACGGCGGGAAGAAGGTCCTCACCGTCGCCGTGGCGCAGAGCGTCGACTCGCTCAGCCCCTTCCTCGCGCAGCGGCTGCTCAGCACCAGCATCCACCGCCTCACGTACGAGTACCTGACGAACTACGACGCGAAGAACAACAAGGCGATCGACGGCTTCGCCACCGACTGGAAGCCCTCCGCCGACAAGCTGACCTGGACGTACACCATCCGGGACGACTCCAAGTGGTCGGACGGCAAGAAGGCGACCGCCGAGGACGCCGCGTGGACGTTCAACAAGGTGATGTCCAAGGAGGGCACCGCCACCTCGAACTCCAACTTCGTCACCAACTTCAAGAAGGTGACCGCGCCCAGCCCCACCAAGCTGGTCATCGAGTTGAAGGAGCCGCAGGCCACGATGGCCGCGCTCGATGTGCCGATCGTTCCCAAGCACGTCTGGGAGAAGGTCGACGACATCTCGAAGTTCAACAACGACAAGGACTTCCCCGTCGTCGGCAACGGCCCGTTCATCCTGACGGACTACAAGGTCGACCAGTACGTGAAGCTCAAGGCCAACAAGGACTTCTGGCGCGGCGCGCCCAAGTTCGACGAGCTGGTCTTCAAGACGTACAAGGACCAGGACGCGGCCGTCTCCGCCCTCAGGAAGGGCGAGGTGTCGTTCGTCGCCGGACAGCCCGCGCTCACTCCCGCGCAGGCCGCCTCCCTCAAGAACGAAGAGAACGTCAAGGTCAACGAGGGGCCCGGACGCCGCTTCTTCGCCATCGCCACCAACCCGGGCGCCAAGACCCTGGACGGCAAGAAGTTCGGCGACGGCCATCCGGCCCTCCTCGACCAGAAGGTCCGTCAGGCGCTCTTCCTCTCCGTCGACCGGAAGGCGCTCGTCGACAAGGTGTTCCAGGGGCAGGCCGTCGAGGGCGCGGGCTACATTCCGCCGCGTTTCTCCGACTACGCCTGGAAGCCCTCGGCCGACCAGGAACTGGCGTACGACCCGAAGAAGGCGGCCCGGCTCCTCGACGACGCCGGCTACAAGAAGAACGGCGACGGCAAGCGCGTCGGCAAGGACGGCAAGCCGCTCGACCTGCGCATCCTCTGTCATGCCACGGACCCGAACGACAAGGCCGTGGGCAAGTATCTGAAGGAGTGGTGGGGGGATCTCGGCGTCGGGCTCAAGGTCAACTGCCTCGATGACGTCTCCGTGCCCTGGTACGCGGGTGAGTACGACCTCGCCTTCGACGGCTGGTCCGTCAACCCCGACCCGGACTTCGTGCTCGGCATCCACACCTGTGCCGCGCTCCCGAAGAAGGCCAAGGAGAGCGCCGCCACCGACAACTTCATCTGCAACAAGAAGTACGACGACCTCTACGCGAAGCAGCTGGCCGATTACGACCCGGCCAAGCGCGCCGAGACCGTCAAGGAAATGCAGTCCTGGCTCTACGACTCCGGGTACATGAACGTGCTCGCGTACCCGAACGCCGTGGAGGCCTACCGCACGGACCAGATCAAGTCCATCACCACCATGCCGACGGCCGCGGGCAACATCTACGGCCAGGACGGATATTGGAGCTGGTGGTCCGCCGTGCCCGCGGATGGGAAGAGTTCCTCCAAGGATGGAAGCTCGACCGGTGTCATCATCGGTATCGCCGCCGCCGCGGTGGTGCTCGTCGGCGGTGGAGTCCTGTTCGCCCTGCGCCGCCGTTCGACCGCAGAGGACCGCGAGTAACGCATGACCGCTGACAGCAATCCCGCACTGCTCGACACCGAGGGCGCCGCGGCGACCGACGATCCGGCACCCGCCGGGCCGTCGGGCCGCGGCCCCCGGGCCCCGGGCACCCGCGCCTATCTCCAGTATGTGGCGGGCAAGCTGGGCGGCGCCGCCGTCTCGCTGTTCGCCGTCCTCGTCACCAGCTTCTTCCTGTTCCGTCTCATCCCGGGCGACCCGGTGAAGCAGATGACGGGCGGAAAGCGCGTCTCGGCCGAGCAACTGGCCGCGATGCGCAAGGAGTTCGGCCTCGACCAGCCGGTGATGACGCAGTTCTTCGACTACTGCGGCAACGCGCTGACGGGCGACTTCGGCACCTCGTACCAGTTCCACGCCCCGGTGATCGACAAGATCACCGACGCGCTGCCCGCGACGCTCCTTCTCACCGGCACCGCGTTCGTCCTCTACACCCTCATCGGCGTCTGGCTCGGCACCCGCACGGCCTGGCGCAACGGCGGGCTCGGGGACCGCGTGCACACCGGCCTCGCGCTGACCCTCTACTCCGTGCCGTCCTTCTGGCTCGGTCTCCTCCTCATCATCACCTTCTCGGTGGGTGCGGGCCCCATTCCGGGGCTCTTCCCGACCGGCGGGCTCGAATCGGGCGGCGAGACCGGCATCGCGTACGTCATCGATGTCGCGCACCACATGGTGCTTCCCGTCATCACGCTCGTCGCCGTCGGCTACGCACAGACGCTCCTCGTGATGCGCTCCTCGCTGCTCGACGAGATGGGCAGCGACTATCTGACGACGGCCCGCGCCAAGGGGCTTCGGGACGATCTCGTACGCCGTCGGCACGCCGTCCCGAACGCGATGCTGCCCACGGTCACGCTGATGTTCGTGAACCTCGGCACGGTGGTGGCGGGCGCGATCCTCGTCGAGACCGTCTTCTCCTGGCCGGGGCTCGGCGGGCTCTTCTACTCCGCGCTGAGCGTGCCCGACCTGCCGCTCGTCCAGGGTCTGTTCTTCGTGTTCGCCGCCGCAGTGATCCTGATGAACACCCTGGCCGACGTGATCTATCCGCTGCTCGACCCCAGGGTGGGCCGATGACGACCGATGCAACGAAGACCGACGTCCCGGTCGCCAAGAGCCCGCGGGCGCTCGCGTGGACCCGCAGACGCCACTCCGTCGCCCGCTTCTGGCGCGAGTACCGCACGCACCGGGCCGGTCTTTTCGGCCTGGCCGCACTCGTCGTGTTCGCGCTCGTCGCCGTCTTCGCGCCGCTCCTCGTCGGCTCGGACGCGCAGAGCGTGACCGACGCGCCGGGCAAGCCCATGGAGTCGCCGAGCGGCGAATTCCCCCTGGGCACCGACCAGTTCGGGCGCGATCTGCTCGGGCTTCTGGTGTGGGGCGCGCGGATCTCGCTCACCGTCGGGCTGCTCGCCGCCGTGCTCTCGGTGGCCATCGGCACGATCGTGGGGATCACCGCGGGGCACTTCAAGGGCTGGTACGCCACCGTGATCATGCGCGTCACGGACTGGTTCCTGGTGATGCCGACGCTGGTGCTCGCCATCGCGCTCGCCTCGGTGATGTCCAAGTCCATCTGGACGATCATCCTGGCGATCGGCGTGACGACCTGGCCGACGACCGCACGTCTGGTCCGCGCCCAGACCCTGGCCGTGGAGTCGCGCCCGTACATCGAACGCGCCCAGGCTCTCGGCGGCGGCCACGGCCATGTCATGGGCCGGCACGTGCTGCCCAACGTCATGCCGCTCGTCCTCGCGCAGACCACACTCGTCATCTCCAACGCGATCCTCACCGAGGCCACCCTGGCCTTCCTCGGCCTCGGCGACCCGACGGTCGTCTCCTGGGGCGGGCTGCTCCAGGACGCGCGCGAGGCGGGCGCGGTCAGCGCCGGCGACTGGTGGTATCTCGCCCCGCCCGGCCTGGCCATCGCCGTCGTGGCGCTCGCGTTCACGCTGTGCGGGCGCGCCGTGGAGTCCGTGCTCAACCCCAGGCTGGGGGTCTCCCGTTGAGTGGATCGAACAAGGTGACGGAGACCAAGGTGGCAGAGACCAAGGCAGCGGATCAGCGCCTCCTCGACGTAAGAAATCTCGAAGTGACGTACGCGTCCGGGGCCGCCGCCGTGCGCGGTGTGAACCTCACGGTCGACGCGGGCCAGAAGCTCGGCGTCGCGGGCGAGTCCGGATGCGGCAAGTCCACGCTCGCGCTCGCCCTGCTGCGGCTGCTGCCGGCGGGGACGAAGGTGACCGGCGAGGTACTGCTCGACGGCGAGGACGTCCTCACCATGAAGTGGGGCCAGGTCCGCGCGGTCCGCTGGGCGGGCGCATCGGTCGTCTTCCAGGGCGCGATGCACTCCCTCAACGCCGTGCACCGCATCGGCGACCAGATCGCCGAGCCGATCCTGCTGCACAAGAAGGCGACGCCGGCGGGCGCGAAGAAGAAGGCCGGGGAGTTGCTCGAACACGTGGGTCTGCCGGCCGCCCGCGCGGACGCCTATCCGCACGAGCTGTCGGGCGGCCAGCGCCAGCGCGTGATGATCGCGATGGCGCTCGCCTGCGACCCCCGGCTGATCATCGCCGACGAGCCGACGACGGCCCTCGATGTGATGATCCAGGCTCAGATCCTGCGCCTGATCGAGCAGTTGGTTGCCGAGCAGGACCTCGGCCTGATCATGATCAGCCATGACCTCGCGGTGCTCTCCGACACCTGCGACCGGCTCGCGGTGATGTACGCGGGCCGCGTCGTCGAGGAGGGCCCGGCCTCCGAGGTCTACGAGAACGCCCAGCACCCGTACGGAAAGGCCCTCTCGGCGGCCTTCCCGCGCATCGGCGACACGGCGTCGCGCTTCGCGCCGCGCGGCCTGCCCGGCGACCCGCCCGACCCGTCCCTGCTCCCCACGGGCTGCACGTTCCATCCGCGCTGCGCCGTCGCCCTGGACTCCTGCACCACGGAGGACCAGGTGCTGCGGGACGCGGGCCCCCGGCACCGGGCGGCCTGCGTACACGCGGGTTCTCAGCTCCCGGCGCAGCCGACATCGGCGCCGGCGACGGCGGAGCGTACACCGTGACCGAGACCCCCAGCACCGAGGAGCGGCGCAGCATGACCACCGACGAGCCCCTCCTTTCGGCGGGCGATCTGCACATCACGTTCCCCGGCCGCCGCGGCGCGCCGCCCGCGCGCGCGGTGGACGGCGTGGACCTCGACATCAAGCCCGCCGAGATCGTCGCCCTGGTCGGCGAGTCGGGCTGCGGCAAGACGACGCTGGCCCGCTCGCTGCTCGGCCTGGTGGCGCCGACCTCCGGGAAGGTGACGTTCGGCGGCAAGCCGCTGGACTACTCGGGCCGCGCGCTCAAGGCGTACCGCAAGCGCGTCCAGCTGGTGCTCCAGGATCCCAGCGGCTCCCTGAATCCCCGCCACACCGTGTACGAGGCGGTCGCCGAGGGGCTGCGCATCCACGGGTACGGGGGTGACGAGCAGGCGGCGGTCGCCGACGCGCTCTCGCGGGCCGGACTGCGCCCGCCGGAGCGGTTCTTCCTGCGCTATCCGCACGAGCTGTCGGGCGGTCAGCGCCAGCGCGTCGTCATCGCGGGCGCGCTGGTCCTGGAGCCCGAACTGATCGTCGCGGACGAGCCGGTGGCCTCGCTCGACGCCTCCGTACGCGGCGAGATCCTCGCCCTGCTGCTGCGCCTGCGCGACGAACTCGGCCTCTCCGCACTGGTGGTGACGCACGACCTGGGCCTCGCGTGGAACATCGCGGACCGCGTGGCGGTGATGTACCTGGGCCGGATCGTCGAGACGGGCACGGTGGAGGAGGTCCTGACCTCGCCCCAACACCCGTACACCCAGGCCCTGTTGTCGGTCCTCCCGGAGGCTCCCGGCGATCCGGTGGTCCTCGCGGGCGAGCCGCCGGACCCGTCCCGCATCCCGGGCGGCTGCCGGTTCCACGCCCGCTGCCAGGTGCTTGCCTCCGGCGAGGCAGAGCGGGCGGGCGTCGCGGACCGCTGCCGGACGGAGGATCTGCCGGTGCTGTCCGGCGCCGGCGAGACGCAGGTGGCGTGCCATTGGGCGACGGCCGACGTCAGCGCGTCCGGGGTCTGACCGGGGGTTGTACCGCCTTGCGGGAAGGGCGGAGCGACGCCCTGAGGCGGCGGATCGTTACCTCTTCCACGTTCGGGTGATACGGAGCCTATCGGGCGTGAGCGCTGGGGAGTCACAGAGTGCTCCGGGCCAATGACGGACCGTGAGCAACTCCAACTCCACTGAAATGAAGGAGATTTCCATGCGCCGTTCCGCCGCCGTCATCCTCGGGGCCTTCGCACTGATGGGGGCCCTCGCCGTGCCCGCCAGCGCCGTCCCGGACCCCGTCGGGACCGTCGACTGCGTGGCGCAGTCGGCCGGCGACGTCACCTCGCTCGTCGATCCGGCCAGCCCCGGCGTCCCCTCCGAGGTGCCGGGCACGGCGTGCCTCGCCCCGTGACCTGAACACCCCCGCATCGTGACGTACTTGCGCGGCCGCCCGGGAACCCGCGCAAGTACGGTGCGACCACGAGCAGTTCACCCCGTCAGTCCCACCTGTATCCGTCCCCGAAGTTGAGGGTGTGCTCCAGCACGTCCTCCAACGGGTCATCGATCTGGCCGGTGTTGATCAGCGCGACCCTGGGCGCGTTGTGCGAGTTCGCGTGCGTCTCATCCGCGTGTGCCGCGCCGGAGCACAGGGCGGATGGCACCACCGCCATCGCCGCGACCAGCGCCCAACGGGACGTCATCTGCACCCAACTGCCGTTCATTGCAGCCTCCTTGGACCGTGCATGTGCGGGCCGCCGGTCGCTGCCCGCTCGTCGTGCGTAACCCCGGGCACGACCAAGAAGTCACTGACGATCATACGAACGGGTCGTCGGACGCCGGGGAAACCGGAAGAACACGGAAGAAAGCAGAGACCTCATGCGTCATCGCCGCGTCCTGACCTGCACGCTGCTCGCAGCCCTCGCCCTGTCCGTCACAGCGATCACCGCTCCGGCCTCGGCGGCACAGCACACGGCGAACCCCGCCCCACCGCTGCCGCCCGTCGAGTCGCTGATCACCGAAGGAGTCACCGTCGAAGGCCCGCTGGTCAACAGCGTCGCCCTTCCGCACGTCCGGTAGGCGCGCAGGGCCGGGGGCGGGAGCCCCGCTTTCGGCCCCCTACTCCGGGAGGCCGTTGCCGGAATCGGCGGCTTCGATGAGCTCGCGGGCCTTCTTCACGTCGTCCGCGATGGCGACGAGCAGCTCGTCGATCGAGTCGAACTTCGCCTGGCCCCGCACGAAGGCCAGGAAGTCCACGGCCACGTGCAGGCCGTACAGATCGAGCCCGACGCGGTCGATCGCGTACGCCTCGACCGTCCGCTCGGTCCCGTCGAACTGCGGGTTCGTGCCCACGGAGATCGCGGCGGGCATCGCCTCGCCCTGCGCGTGCAGCCACCCGGCGTAGACGCCGTCCGCGGGGATGGCGGTGTGCGGCAGCGTCTCCACATTGGCGGTGGGGAAGCCCAGTTCGCGGCCGCGCTGCGCGCCCCGCACGACGACGCCCTCGACACGGTGCGGGCGGCCGAGGATCTCCGCCGCGCCCTCCACATCGCCCTCGGCGACCAGGCGCCGGGTGAGCGTGGAGGAGAAGGGCTCGCCACCGCCCGCCTCACCGCTCACGAAGAGGTCGATGACGTCGACTTCATAGTCGTACGTCGCGCCGAGCTCGGTCAGGAAGGCGACATTGCCCGCGGCCTTGTGGCCGAAGCGGAAGTTGGGGCCCTCGACGACCACGCGCGCGTGCAGCTTGTCGACGAGCACCTTGACGACGAAGTCGGCGGGCGACAGCTTCGAGAACTCCGTGGTGAACGGCAGGATGAGGACCGCGTCCACACCCAGCTCGGCCATGAGTTCGGCGCGCCGGTGGTGCGGGGCGAGCAGCGGCGGGTGGCTGCCCGGACGCACGACCTCGCTGGGGTGCGGGTCGAAGGTGACGACGACGGCGGGCACGCCGAGCTCACGCGCTCGTTCGACCGCACGGCCGATGATCAGCTGGTGCCCGCGGTGTACGCCGTCGTAGGAACCGATGGTGACGACGCTGCGCCCCCAGTCCTGGGGGATGTCCTCCAAGCCACGCCAGCGCTGCACTGTCTTTGCTCCTCGCCGAACCCGTGTACGTGTGTGTACGTCCCATTGCCCATTGCGCAGGTCTAAGACTGCCATGCCCGCGCGATCCGGATCGCATCGGATGGGGTGGCGGACCTCACGCCGGTACGCGCGCCCCGGCGACGTTCTCGATCATGCGGCGGGCGCTCGGGCCGACGAGGGCGGCCCATTCCTGCGGGGCGTCGCACATCCACCGGGCGACGGCCGCGGCGAAGCCGGGGACGGAACGGGCCAGCTCGACCAGGCGGCGGTCGAAGCAGGTCGCGCCGTCCGGGGTGCGGACGAGCAGCTGGCCCGTGCGGTGCACAAGAGCACGGAGCCGGCTCTCGTCGCCGCCGGCCGCGGCCGCGCACAGCACGGCGTCCAGGACTTCGGGCTCCCGCTCCCGGTCGAGCAGTACGTCGAGCAGTTCGCCGCGCAGGGCCCGCGATGCGTCGGTGCCGGGGGCCGCGACGGCGGCGGCGAGGGCGGCGCGCACGGCGGGCGGACGGCTGTTCAGGAGCCCCATCACGAGCGGCAGGAGGACGGCGCGGACGCCCGGCCCCTGCTCAAGACGGAGATCGAGGTAGGCCGCCACATGCCCCGCCAGGTCGGGACGGAGCTCCAGGACATCGCGTACGAGATCGGCCACCCGCCGCGCGAGCCCGGGCGCCGTCACGTCGGCCAGGCTGCGCAGGACGTCCCCCGGCGCGGGGCCCGGACCGTACAGACGCTTGCGGAAGGCGGCGATGACCGGCTCGGGGTGGGTGCCGAAGGCGGCGACCAGCGCGCTCGCGGGCAGCTGCGGATCCCCGGCGGTGAAATGCCGCAGGGCGGGCGGCAGATGGCGGGTGCGGGTCTGTGGGTCGCGGATGAGGAGGGCGAGCGCGGCGCCGTGCAGGGTCTCGTCGCCGGGGCGGGCCAGCAGGGCGAACGCCGCGTACCGCAGGAGTTCGCGGTCGGCGTCGGTGGTGGCGTGCGGGGCGGCGCGCAGGCCGTAGGCGACGGCGGCGACGCGGCGGGCGGGCCGCTCGTCGTGGACCCAGCGGTCGACGGCCCGGCAGATGGCGGAGGGCTCCTCTTCCGCGAGCACCGCGAGGAGTTCGTCGGCGCGGGGGTGTGCGGAGTCGACGAGGGCTTCGGTGAGGTCATCGATGGCGCGGTGCCGGTGGGTGTGGAGCAGGGCCTGGGCGGCGGAGGCGACGGTCGCCTGCGGGGTCGCCGCGAGCGGGCGTTCGTCGGTGAACCAGCGGGTCAGGTGGGGCTGGGCCTTGGCGGGGTTCCGGGCGAGGAGCTCGGCGACGGCGTCTAGGCAGCGGCTGCCCTGCGGGGAGCCGGGCGGGGGGTCGTGGATCACCGCGTCCCGCAGGAGGTCGAAGCGGTCGCCCTCCGGGAGGGGGAGGGCGAGCCAGAACTCGGCGTCGTACCGCCCCTGCCGGGCCAGCTCGGCGAGCAGGGTTCGGTACGGCGACGCGTCGGGCACCCTGGCTAGCGTCTCGCTCAGCAGGTGACTTGCCCACCACCCCGGTGCATCGGTGCCCGGCAGCGGAGGCTGTGCCCACCCGTCCCGCCCTGCGGGACGATTGCCCACAGCAAGGGCGGCGACGCCTTCCGCCTCCGTTGTGGGCAGGCGTTCCGCACGGCGGAACGGGTGGGCACAACGCCCACTGCCGGGCTCCGATGCACCGGGCAGTACAGAGCCCTCCCCGAACCGGGCCAACTCCCGTAGCCGAGGCTCCAGTTCGGCAGGGCCCAGCTGCAGCAGGGCCTGGATGACCGGGCCGATCCGGTGGCGGGGGACCGGCAAGGACGCCGCCCCGGCCCGCGGCGCAGCCGCCCCGTACCGATGCACCAACGACCACAACGCCCCGTCCACATCCAGATGCATCCCCTGGATCCAGTCCGCAACCTCCTCGTGCGCGAAGCGGTATCCGTCCCCCGCAGGGGTCAGCAACCCCTCCGTGAGGACCGCGGAGGCCCACCCCGTCCCCCACGGGAACACCTCCTCGAACGAAGCCCGGTCCAACTCCCCCTGCCCCGGCCCCAGACACCGCCGCGCAGCCTCGTGCACCTGCCCCGATACCTTCGCCGCGAGCCGCCGCACCGCCCCGCCCCGCAGCCCCTGCGAAGCAGCGAGCCGCACCGCGACCCGCAGGCACAGCAGGTCCAGATAGGCGGCGAAGATCTCCTCGCGCCCTGGCCGTCCCGGCGGCGGCGCGTCCGGCAGCGCGGCGCGCACCTCGGACAGGAGCCGCAGCGCCAGCGGATGGCGGGCGTCGGCGGCGGCCAGCGCGCCCTCCGGGATGCCGTACCGCGCCCGGGCGAGCCGCGCCTGCCGCTCGGGCAGATCCCCGAGGCGCACACACTCCTGCAGCAGCTCGGCAGGAAAGTGCTCCCCCGCCTGCTCCCAGTACTCCGCGCGGCAGGCCACGACCAGCCGCGCACCGGTGTCCCGCAGCCACTCGGCCGTACCGTCGCTCCACTCCGCGAGACGGTGCGCGAGCACCGGCGGCATCTCCTCGGGCCCGTCGAGCAGCAGCAGCAACGGCCGCCCCCGGTCCCGCACGAGCCGCGCGACCCGCCCCGCCGAGATGTCCCCGAGGCCGTCGTCCGCCCCGGCGAGCAGGTCCTCCGAGGCCTCGACGATGCGCCCGGCCCGCTCCAGCGCCCGCTCCACCGCGTCGCCCACGCCCGTGTCCGCGCCCTGCAGGTCCGCACCGCGCAGCCACAGCGTGGGGGCCGGCTCGGCGCCCCGCGCCCGGCGCGCGGCGAGGGCCACGAGTTCGGTGGTCCGGCCGGTGCCGGGGTCGCCGACCAGGCCGAGCACCTGTGCGGGGCCGTCGGTGAACTCCGCCAACTCCTTTGCCGTGTCCGGGCGTTCGACCGGTTCGAGGACGGCGGCGCGCGGCCCGTCGGAGCCCAGCGACGTCGCCGTCAGATGCAGCGCGCCGGCCAGGTTGAGATCCCTGCCGTACGCCGGAACGGTCGCCGCGTTGCGCACGAGGAGCTCGGCGAGCGGTCCCCCGGGATCGGCGGCCGCCGCGTCCCGCAGCGGCACGGCGATCCCCGCCGAGCTGTGCTCGCCGTGCAGCGCGGTGCCCAGGACGGCGAGCACGGCTCCGGACGAGGCGTCGACGACCGGGCCGCCCGCTGCCCCGCCGCCGAGCCGCAGCGCGTCCGCGCCGTCGGTGCCGATGGCGAGCTCCAGCGCGGCGTCGACCAGATGGAAGCGGTCCGTGGCGGTGTAGGTCACCGACGCCGGGCCGAGGATGCGTGCCTCGCGCCAGCCGCGCGCGGCGATCCGCACATAGCTGCCGACCGGAACGGCCTCGCGCACGGTGACGGGCAGCGGGCGCAGCCCGAGACCCTCCGTGCGGACGAGGGCCAGATCGACTCCCGGGAGAGGCGCCACGGCATCGGCGGTCACCACGCAGACGCGCTCACCCTCGGCGTGCAGCACGAGGCGTGCGAGGCCGTCGACCGTTTCGTGGCTGGTGATCACCGTGCCCTGGTCGTCGGCGGCGAATCCGGTCCCGCGCGGACGCCCCGCCAGGTCGCATATCCGCACCAGGGTCCTGTCGAGGGCCGCCGGGTCCCCCTGTCCCGTCATGCCCGAACCTCCCTGCCACGCGCCCCGTCCTTCCGACGGTAGGTCGGCGGTGATCAGCGGGACAGAACGCGCGGCGAACGCGCCCCCTTCCGCCCCCTCGGTTCACTCCGAGCGCCTGCCTGATGGGGTGAATCGGCGACGAGCGGTGGATACACCTTGGGGTGGGGGGGAGGGGGAAGCGTGGAGCGGCGGGCGGCTGCCCGCCGCTCCACGCTGAAGGTGCCGAGCCCGAGAGGGCCTCAGGCGAAGACGGCCAGGCTCTTGGCCTTGCCCTTCAGCTCCTCGGCCAGGACCAGGAAGCGGCCCTCCGGATCGAACACGGCGACGGGGCCCACACCGGCGTACTCACCGGGCATCTCGATCCGCACGCCGTTGAGCAGCAGCTTCGACCGCTTCTCGTCGACGTCCCAGCGCGGGAACGCGGCGGCGGCCGCGTCCGCCACCGGCATCACCGTCAGCTCCTCCTGGAGCTGGTCGATGGTCTTCGCCGAGTCGAGCTTGTACGGCCCGACGCGGGTGCGCCGCAGCGCCGTCAGATGGCCGCCGACCCCGAGGTCCGCACCGAGATCGCGGGCCAGGGCCCGGATGTACGTCCCGGACGAGCAGACCACCGACACGACCAGGTCGAGTACGGGGGTGCCGTCATCGGCGACGGCGTCCCTGACGTCGTACACGGTGAACGAGGAGATCTTCACGGGCCTCGCCGGGATCTCGAAGTCCTCGCCCTTGCGGGCGCGCGCGTACGACCGCTTGCCGTCGATCTTGATGGCGCTGACCTTCGACGGCACCTGCATGATGTCGCCGGACAGCTTGGCGATCCCCGCGTCTATGGCGTCCCGCTTGATGCGCGAGGCGTCGGCGGACGAGGTGATCTCCCCCTCGGCGTCGTCCGTGACCGTGTTCTGGCCGAGCCGGATCGTGCCGAGGTACTCCTTCTCCGTCAGCGCGAGATGGCCCAGGAGCTTGGTGGCCCGCTCGACGCCGAGGACCAGGACACCCGTCGCCATCGGGTCGAGGGTGCCCGCGTGGCCGACGCGGCGGGTCTTGGCGATCCCGCGCATCTTGGCGACCACGTCATGCGAAGTGAAGCCGGACGGCTTGTCGACGATGACAAGTCCGTCCGGCGTCTTGTTGCTGGTGTTGCTCATGAAGAGGCGTCGCCGTCCTCGTCGTCCTCGGGCTTGCGGTACGGGTCCGCGTCGCCGGCGAACTCGGCGCCCGCGGACACCTCGCGCACCTTCTCGTCCGAGATCCGGGCCTTGTCGAGGAGGTCCTCGATGGCCTTGGCGTTGTCCGGCAGCGCGTCCGCCACGAAGGCGAGGCTCGGCGTGAACTTCACGCCCGCCGCCGCGCCGACCGCCGAACGCAGGACGCCCTTGGCGCTCTCCAGGCCCGCGGCGGCAGCCGCGCGGTCCTCGTCGTCCCCGTAGACCGTGTAGAAGACGGTCGCCTCCCGCAGGTCACCCGTGACCCGGGTGTCCGTGATGGTCACATGCGTACCGAGCCGCGGGTCCTTGATCCCGCGCTGCAGCTTCTGGGCAACCACCTCTCGGATGAGGTCCGCCAGCCTTTTCGCGCGCGCGTTGTCGGCCACTGCTCCGTCTCCTTCTTCGCCTTGCTGTGCAATCAGTCTTCGTCGCTGTGGAGCCTGCGTCGAACGGAGAGCAGCTCCACCTCAGGACGGGCGGCGACCAGGCGCTCGCACCGGTCCAGTACGTCGGTGAGGTGCCCCGTCTCCCCGGAGACGATCGCCAGGCCGATCTCGGCCCTGCGATGGAGGTCCTGGTTCCCGGTCTCCGCCGCACTCACCGCGTACTTGCGCTGGAGTTCGGCGACGATCGGGCGGACGACGGAGCGCTTCTCCTTCAGCGATCGAACGTCGCCGAGGAGCAGATCGAAGGACAGTGTCCCCACATACATGTATGTCCGGATGTCCCGCCGGTTCGGGTTCGTGCCCCGCCAACCGCTTGGCAGGGACACAAGAACCGTACACGGAACGGCCGGGGCCGATCGACGGGATTTACCTCCCCTCGACCGGCCCCGGTTCGAGCTGCGTCGATCAGCCGCGAGGCTTCTCGCGCATCTCGTACGTCGCGATGACGTCGTCGATCTTGATGTCGTTGAAGTTGCCGAGGTTGATACCGCCCTCGAACCCTTCGCGGATCTCGGTGACGTCGTCCTTGAAGCGGCGCAGACCGGAGATGTTGAGGCTCTCCGCGATGACCTTGCCGTCGCGGATGAGGCGCGCCTTGGTGTTGCGCTTGACCTCGCCGGAGCGGACAAGAACACCGGCGATGTTGCCCAGCTTGGACGAGCGGAAGACCTCGCGGATCTCCGCCGTGCCGAGCTCGACCTCTTCGTACTCCGGCTTGAGCATGCCCTTGAGGGCCGCTTCGATCTCTTCGATCGCCTGGTAGATGACCGAGTAGTACCGGACGTCCACGCCTTCGCGCTCGGCCATCTGCGCGGCACGACCGGCCGCACGGACGTTGAAGCCGATCACGATCGCGTCGGAGCCGGTCGCCAGGTCGATGTCCGACTCGGTGACCGCACCCACGCCGCGGTGCAGGACGCGGATGTCGACCTCTTCGCCGACGTCGAGCTGGAGCAGCGAGGACTCGAGAGCCTCCACCGAACCGGACGCGTCGCCCTTGATGATGAGGTTGAGTTCCTGCACCAGACCGGCCTTGAGGGCCTCGTCCAGGTTCTCCAGGGAGAACCGCACACCCTTGCGGGCGAAGCGGACGTTGCGCTCACGGGCGGCACGCTTCTCGGCGATCTGACGGGCCGTACGGTCCTCGTCGACGACCAGGAAGTTGTCGCCGGCGCCCGGGACGTTGGTGAGACCGAGGACGAGGACCGGGGTCGAGGGACCCGCCTCTTCCACGTTCTCGCCCTTGTCGTCGAGCATCGCGCGGACACGGCCGTACGCGTCGCCGACCACCATGGTGTCGCCGACCCGCAGGGTGCCTCGCTGGACGAGGACGGTCGCGACGGCGCCGCGGCCCTTGTCCAGGTGGGACTCGATCGCAATACCCTGCGCGTCCTGCTCCGGGTTGGCCCGCAGGTCGAGCGAGGCGTCCGCGGTCAGGACCACGGCCTCCAGGAGGGACTCGATGTTCTGTCCCTGCTTGGCGGAGATGTCGACGAACATCGTGTCGCCGCCGTACTCCTCGGCCACCAGACCGAACTCGGTGAGCTGACCGCGCACCTTGGTCGGGTCGGCACCCTCGACGTCGATCTTGTTGACCGCGACCACGATCGGCACGTCGGCCGCCTTGGCGTGGTTCAGCGCCTCGATCGTCTGCGGCATCACACCGTCGTTGGCCGCGACCACGAGGATCGCGATGTCGGTGGACTTCGCACCACGGGCACGCATGGCGGTGAACGCCTCGTGACCGGGGGTGTCGATGAAGGTGATCTTGCGGTCTTCGCCGTTGACCTCGGAAGAGACCTGGTACGCACCGATGTGCTGCGTAATACCGCCGGCCTCGCCCGCAATGACGTTCGTCTTGCGGATCGCGTCCAGAAGTCGGGTCTTACCGTGGTCGACGTGACCCATGACGGTCACGACCGGCGGACGCGCGACGAGCAGTTCCTCGCCACCCTCGTCCTCGCCGAACTCGATGTCGAAGGACTCGAGCAGCTCGCGGTCCTCCTCCTCCGGGCTGACGATCTCCAGGACGAAGTTCATCTCGTCCGCCAGGAGCTTCAGCGTCTCGTCCGGGACGGACTGCGTGGCAGTGACCATCTCGCCGAGGTTCATCATCACGCCGACGAGCGACGCCGGGTTGGCGTTGATCTTCTCGGCGAAGTCGGTCAGCGAGGCACCACGGGACAGGCGGACCGCCTGGCCGTTGCCGCGCGGCAGCATGACGCCGCCGACCGACGGAGCCTGCATCGACTCGTACTCCTGGCGCCTCTGCCGCTTCGACTTGCGACCGCGACGCGCGGGACCGCCGGGACGACCGAAGGCGCCCTGCGTGCCACCACGGCCACCCGGACCACCGGGACGGCCACCGAAGCCGGGACGGCCACCGCCGCCACCGGGACGACCGGCGAAGCCACCGCCGCCACCGCCACCGGGACCACCGGGACGACCGGCGAAGCCACCGCCGCCGCCACCACCGGGACGACCGGCGAAGCCGCCGCCGCCACCGGGACGACCGCCGCCGCCACCGCCGGGACGACCGCCACCGCCGGGACCACGGCCACCGCCGGGGCCACCACCGGGACGCGGACCCGCAGCGGGACGCTGCGGCATCATGCCGGGGTTCGGACGGTTACCACCGGCGCCGGGCGCACCGCCACCGGGGCGCGGAGCGCCACCCTGCGGGCGGGGCATGCCACCGGGGCTGGGGCGAGCGCCGCCCTGACCCTGCGGACGGGGAGCACCCTGGCCGCCCTGGCCCTGCGGACGCGGGGCGCCGCCGGGACCACCGGGGCCGCCCTGGCCGCCGGGGCGCGGGGCGCCGCCCGGACGGGGCGCCTGCGGGCGCGCCATGCCGGTGGAGCCACCAGAGGTGAAGGGGTTGTTGCCGGGGCGCGGTCCTGCCGGACGGCCACCGGGGCGCGGGGCGCCACCCTGGCCGCCGGGACGCGGAGCGCCACCCTGACGGTCGCCGCGGTCGCCACGACCGCCCTGACCCTGACCGCCCTGGCCGGGGGCCGGACGGCCACCGGGCTTCGGGGCACCCGGGCGGGCGCCCGGACGGGGACCGGCCGGCGCCGAGGAGGCGGCCGGGGCAGCGGGAGCGGCCGGCGGAGCGGTGAACTCCGGGGCGGCAGGCGCTGCCGGGGTGACCGGAGCCGCGGGGGCTGCCGGAGCCGGCTTGGGCGTCGGCGGCTTGGGGCCGGGACGCGGGCCGGGAGCCGCAGGCGATGCGGCAGGCTTGTCGGCCGCGGCGGCGGGCTTGGGCGCCGGCGGCTTGGGCGCGGCCGGACCCGGACGGGCGGCCTGCGCGGGGGACGGTGCCGACGGCGTCGCCGGCTTGGGGGCGGCCTGCTTGCGCGGCGCTCCCGGCTTGGCGGCGGCGGGCTTGCCGTTGCCACCCTGCTGCAATGCGTCAGTCAGTTTGCGTACTACGGGCGCCTCGATCGTCGAGGACGCCGAACGTACGAATTCACCGAGTTCTTGGAGCTTGGCCATGACGACCTTGCTCTCTACGCCGAACTCCTTGGCGAGCTCGTATACCCGGACCTTAGCCACTTCGCTCCTTTTAGGTCCGGGTTACGCCGGACCGTCGCTACTTCATGGGCGTACTCATCGCGTGCTCATCGAGTGCTCATCGCAATCTCGACCTACTTCCAACTCGCGGAATACCAGGGCCGCGCGGGGTTCCGCGCGACCTTCCTTACGGTGTTGCCTGCTGGGCAACTGACTCGACGACTCGGCGCAACTCCGCCGTGTCGAGCGGACCCGGTCCTCGAAAGGCCCTCGGGAACGCCCGGCGGCGGACCGCCAGGTCGAGACAGACCGGGACGGGGTGTACATAGGCACCCCGGCCGGGCAGCGTACCGCTTGGATCAGGGACGCAGGCGCCCCTTTTCGCCACGATGCGCAGCAGATCGCTCTTGGCCGCTCGCTCCCGGCACCCCACACAGGTGCGCTCAGGGCATGCGCGGGCTTGCGTCCGGCCAGACACGATTAAGTCTACCTCCCCGTACCGACCTCACCCCTTTGGGGCAAAAATCGAACGGTTGTTGTCTTGATCAGATCTCGGTGGGCACTCGGTCAGGAGTCGGCCGAGCCCTGGGGCTGCTCGGTGTCCGGGCGGATGTCGATCCGCCAGCCGGTGAGCCGCGCGGCGAGGCGGGCGTTCTGGCCCTCCTTGCCGATCGCTAGCGACAGCTGGTAGTCGGGCACCGTCACCCGCGCGGAACGGGCCGCGAGGTCGACGATCTCCACCTTGCTGACCCGCGCCGGGGACAGCGCGTGGGCAACCATCTCGCCGGGGTCGTCCGACCAGTCGACGATGTCGATCTTCTCGCCGTTCAGCTCCGCCATCACGTTGCGCACGCGCTGGCCCATCGGACCGATGCAGGCGCCCTTGGCGTTGAGCCCCGAGCGGGTGGACCGGACCGCGATCTTCGTGCGGTGTCCTGCCTCGCGGGCGATGGCCGAGATCTCGACGGAACCGTCGGCGATCTCCGGCACCTCGAGCGCGAAGAGCTTCTTGACGAGGCTCGGGTGCGTACGGGACAGCGTCACGGAGGGGCCGCGGACACCCTTGGCCACCCGGACGACGTACGAACGAAGGCGCATCCCGTGCGGGTACTCCTCGCCGGGCACCTGCTCCTGCACCGGCAGGATGGCTTCGAGCTTGCCGATGTCGACCAGGACGTTCTTCGGGTCGCGGCCCTGCTGGACGACGCCCGTGACGATGTCGCCCTCGCGGCCCGCGTACTCACCGAGCGTCGCGTCGTCCTCGGCGTCGCGCAGCCGCTGCAGGATGACCTGCTTGGCGGTCGTCGCGGCGATACGGCCGAAGTCGGACGGGGTGTCGTCGAACTCCTTGGGCTCCTGGCCCTCTTCGAGGTCCGCCGGGTCCTCCGTCGCCCACACCGTCACATGGCCGCTGTCGCGGTCCAGCTTCACGCGTGCGCGACGGAAGCTGCCGTCGGTGCGGTGGTAGGCGATGAGGAGGGCCGACTCGATCGCCTCGACCAGCAGGTCGAAGGAGATCTCCTTCTCCCGGACCAGACCCCGCAGGGCACTCATGTCGATGTCCACGGCTACGCCTCCTCTTCCTTCTTGTCCTTGCGGTTGAACTCGACCTCGACGCGCGCCTTGGCGATCGCGTCGAAGGTGAGCCTGCGGGCGGTGGGCTTGCGCCCCTTCACGCCCGGTACTTCAAGATCCACGCCTTCGTCGTCCACCTCGAGGATGCGGGCGATCAGCTCGTCGCCGCCCTCCGTCAGCTGGAACTTCACGAGGCGGCCTACGGCACGCAGATAGTGGCGGTGCTCCGTCAGCGGGCGCTCGGCGCCCGGGGAGCCGACTTCGAGGGTGTACTCCCCCTCGCCCATCGCGTCGCTCTCGTCGAGCTTCTCGGAGAGTTCGCGGCTGACCTCCGCGATCTGATCCAGGTCCACGCCGTCGTCGGAGTCGATGACGACGCGCAGCACTCGCTTGCGTCCGACCGAGGCCACTTCGATCTCTTCGAGATCCAGTTCCTTCGAGCTGACGAGCGGTTCCAGCAGTTCTCGCAGCCTCTCGCTCTGGGTGGTGCTCATCCGGGTGACTCCTCGGCCGCGTGTGCTGTTGTGGGATCGTCGCGTGTCAGGTCAAAGGGTATCCGGTCCCGAAGGGTGTTGCCGCCCGCCGGTGGCCGTCGTCGGCCCGTTGTCGTCCGGCCGTCGCCCGGTTGTCGCACCGTCGTCCGACCGGCGCCGAGCCGCTCGCGAGTACGAAGCCAGGCCGAAGGTACGGTGATCACCAGGTTGACGGCGGCCTCGAACTCCCCGGCCCCGTCACCCGCCCCGCCTCTGCCCGCTTCCGCCGCTTTCGCCGCTTCCCCTCCCGCCCCCTCACCTCCCCCTGCTGACTGCCCGCCTTGCTGGCCTTCCTTCCGAGGACGTCTGCTGTGCCGTCGTATCCCATCCCCTCGCGCCACCGTTCAGGGCCGCGCCGGAGGAGCCTGCTGACCGGGGCCGCCGGCGCGGCCGGGGCCGTGCTGCTCTCGGGCTGCTCGGACTCCACCTCCACGGAGGACGCGGACGAGCGTCCTTCCGCCGCCGGGCGGCTGCGCGCGCGTGGCGCCCGGGACAGCGGTGAGCTTCTGGGGCGGTACGACGCCGTCCTCGCCGCCCATCCCGCGCTGGCCGCACGGCTCGATCCGCTGCGGGCGGAGGTGAAGCGGCACCAGGCGGCGTTCGCCGAGGGCCAGACCGCTCCGCCGTCCCCGTCGGCATCGGCCTCCGCACCGTCGTCGCCGGCCCCTTCCCCGTCCGTGCCCGGGGACGAGAAGGCCGCCGTACGCGATCTGGCGAAGGCCGAGCGCGACCTTGCGGGGCAGCGGGCGAGCGACCTGCTCGACGCGCCCGCCGAGCTCGCCAGGCTCCTCGCGTCGGTGGCGGCGGCTGGCGCGGCACATGCGTATCTGCTGACGGAGGGCGCCAAGTGAGCGATTCCAAGGACGAGTTGAAAGCGGTGCAGGCCGCTCTCGGTGCCGAGCACGCCGCCGTGTACGGCTACGGGGTCGTCGGCGGCCGGATCGGCAAGGACCGCAAGGGGGAGGCGCGCACGGCGTACGACGCGCATCGCGCACGCCGCGACGAGCTGCAGCGCGCCGTACGCGATCTGGGCGGTGAGCCCGAGCCCTCGGCGGCCGCCTACAAGCTGCCGTTCGCGGTGCCGGACTCGGCGGCCGCCGTGCGGCTGGCAACGGAGCTGGAGGAGCGGGTCGCGGCGGTCTACTCCGATCTCGTACGCGCCTCCACCGGCGCCCGGCGTGGCAGCGCCGCCGAGGCGCTGCGGGAGGCGGCGGTCCGTGCGGCGCGCTGGCGGGGCGGGAGCGTAACCTTCCCTGGTCTCGCCGAGCGGTCCGCCACGTCCGGCTCTTCGGCACCTCAGGCATGACCGCTCATGACCCGCTCATGACCCGCTCATGAGCCGCTCAGGAAGGAAACAACTCGCGCATGGCTTTCGAACCGCCGCAGCGTCTGATCACCGCACTCGGTGAGACGGCGCAGGACGGCGACGACTGGCTGGAGAAGCTGCCCCAGGCGGTGGAACAGGCCGTCGCGCTACGCGAGTTGACCGTCGAGCGGGTCCATGTGCCCGGCGGGCGCAGCAGCCTCGTCGTCCTGGTACGGCGCGCGGACGGCACGCCCGCCGTCCTGAAACTGGTGCCGCCGCGGTCGCGGCCGCAGAGCGAGCGGGCGGCCCTTGCGCACTGGGCCGGGCTCGGTGCCGTACGGCTCCTGGACCCGTCCGCCACGGACGGCGCGCTGCTCCTCGAACGGCTGCACCGCGACGTGTCGGTACGTTCGCTGCCCGAGGCCAAGGCGCTCCTCGAAGCGGCGGGCACGCTGCGCCGCCTGTGGGTGGAGCCGCCGCCGGACCACCGCTTCGAGACGGTCGCCGAGCGGACCGGGCGGCAGGCGGATGCGATGCGGGCATCGGCGTCCGCCGACGGGGAGGTCGCGCCGCTGGTGGACGCGGCGCTGGCGGCGCGGGAGGAGCTGCTTGCCGGGGCGCCGGATGTGCGGTTGCTGCACGGCACGTTCCGGCAGAGCAAGGTGCTTCAGGGGGACCGGGTGCCGTGGCTGGCGGTGGGGCCCGGCCCGGTGGTCGGGGAGCCCGCCTTCGACCTGGCCCGCCTGGTGCGGGACCGGGTGGAGGACCTGATCGCGTCCCCCTCGGGGGCGTCGATCACCCGCCGCCGGGTGAAAAAGCTGGCGGAGTCCCTGGACGTCGACCAGGAGCGGCTGCGGGGGTGGACGCTGTTCCGGGCCGTGGAGTCGGGCGTACGGGCACGCCGCGTCGGCCGCGAACAGGACGCGGAACTGCTGCTGGAGTTCGCGGGGTGGCTGTAGGGGGCAGTCCCTGCGGGGCTTCACCGGCTCCGCCGAGTTGCTCCTCATACACCGGACGGGCTGAAAGGGCGGGCCACGCCGGGTAACCGAGTGGGTGGGCGGGAAAGCTTTCGCCGCGAAGCGGCGGTACGGCGCCGCGGCCGACGACGGCGCGTCGGCGTGATGCCGGGTAAGTGAAAGGGGGCCCGGGGGCGCAGAGCCCCCGGGCCCCCACCCGACTCAGGCCGTCAGCCGCGCGACAGCCTCAGCCACGGTCAGCTCTTCCCGCTCCCCGGTCCGGCGGTCCTTCAGCTCCACGACGCCCTCGGCGGAGCGGCGGCCCGCGACCAGGATGGTCGGGACGCCGATCAGCTCCGCGTCGGTGAACTTCACGCCGGGCGAGACGCCCGCCCGGTCGTCGACCAGGACACGGACGCCCGCGGCGTTCAGCTGCTCGGAGACGTCGAGCGCGAGCTCCGTCTGGAGCGCCTTGCCCGCGGCCACCACGTGGACGTCGGCGGGGGCGATCTCCTTGGGCCAGCACAGACCCTTGTCGTCCGCCGTCTGCTCGGCGAGCGCCGCCACCGCGCGGGAGACGCCGATGCCGTACGAGCCCATCGTCACGCGCACCGGCTTGCCCTGCTGGCCGAGCACGTCCAGCTGGAAGGCGTCGGCGAACTTGCGGCCCAGCTGGAAGATGTGGCCGATCTCGATGGCGCGGTCCAGCTTCAGGCCGGTGCCGCACTTGGGGCAGGGGTCGCCCTCCTCGACGACCACGACGTCGAGGTAGTCGTCGACCTCGAAGTCACGGCCGGCGACGACGTTCTTCGCATGCGTGTTGATCTTGTTCGCGCCGGTGATCCAGGCGGTACCGGCCGCCACCCGCGGGTCGGCGATGTAGCGGACCTTCTCCAGGCCCTGCGGGCCGACGTATCCGCGTACGAGATCGTCGCGGCCCACGAAGTCCTCGGCCGTCACGAGCTCCACGACGGCGGGCGCGAGGTGCTCGCCGAGCTTGTCCAGGTCGACCTCGCGGTCGCCGGGGACGCCCACGGCGACGATCTCGCCGTCGACCTTGACCAGGAGGTTCTTCAGGGTCGCGGACGCGGGCACGCCGAGGTGCGCGGCGAGCGTCTCGATCGTCGGGGTGTCGGGGGTGTCCAGGTCCTCGACGGGCCCGTGCGCCGACGCGTCGACAGCCTCGGTCGCGACGAAGGACACGGCCTCCGTGTTGGCCGCGTAGTCGCACGCGGGGCAGTCCACGAACGTGTCCTCACCGGCCGGCGCGGGCGCCAGGAACTCCTCGGAGGCCGAGCCGCCCATCGCGCCGGAGACGGCGGAGACGATGCGGTGGTCGAGGCCGAGGCGCTCGAAGATCTTGATGTACGCGGCGCGGTGCAGGGCGTACGACTCGGCGAGGCCCTCGTCCGTGGTGTCGAAGGAGTACGAGTCCTTCATCTGGAACTCGCGGCCGCGCAGCACACCGGCGCGGGGGCGGGCCTCGTCGCGGTACTTGGTCTGGATCTGGTAGAGGATCACCGGCAGGTCCTTGTAGGACGAGCACTGGTCCTTGACGATCTGGGTGAAGATCTCCTCGTGCGTGGGGCCGAGGAGGTAGTCCGCGCCCTTGCGGTCCTTGAGGCGGAAGAGCAGGTCGCCGTACTCGTCGTAGCGGCCCGTCGCGTCGTACGACTCCTTGGGAAGGAGCGCGGGCAGGAGGACCTCCTGGGCGCCGATGGCGTCCATCTCCTCGCGCACGACGTGGGTGATGTTCTCCAGGACCTTCTTGCCGAGGGGCAGCCAGGACCAGATGCCGGCGGCGGTGCGGCGGACGTATCCGGCCCGCACGAGCAGCTTGTGGTTGAGCGTCTCGGCGTCCGCCGGGTCGTCGCGCAGTGTCTTGATCATCAATCGGGACATGCGCTGGACCTGGGCCATGGTGAACTCCTGCGTGGAAAGAATGATGTGCAGGAGGTTAGCCGGGGGCCGGGCGCGTGCGGAAATCGGTTAGGCGCCGGGCCGCCTGAGCGGCAGGGGCGCGCCCATCACCGCGTACGGCTTCGGGGCGCTGGGGAACAGGACGTTGCGGGCCAGGTCCGTGTAGCCGAGGGAGCGGTAGAGGCCGCGCGCCGGGCTCTCGATGTCGATCGCGGAGAGGATCGAGCGGGGCTGCGCGGCGCTGTCGGTGATGGTGGTGATGAGCGTGCGGCCGACGCCGCGGTTCTGGTGGCCTGGCTGCACATGGAGCTCGGTGATCACGAAGGAGTCGTCGAGCCAGCCGTCCAGGTCCCGGGCCCGCAGATACGGCTCGACGACCGTGGACCACCAGTGGGAGCGGTCGTTGGGCATGCCGTAGACGAAGCCGATGAGCCGCCCCTCGGGCGTGCGGGCGCCGAGTGCGCGGGCGCCGGGGTAGGTGATGTGCCGCAGCACGATCTGCCGCCGCACGGCCACCTCGTCGTCGCTGAGCCCGAACGCGTGGGCCTGCACGCGCAGCGCGTCGTCCACGTGCGTGGCGAGGTCCAGGGGCCCGATCACGACGTCGTCAGTCATGCGCCGAACTTTAACTCGCGGACGGGGGTGCGTGAGGGGCGCGGTACGAGACGTCGGGGCGCTAGAACAGGACGCTCATGAACGCCCCGACCTCCTGGAACCCCACGCGCCGGTACGCCGCCCTGGCCGCGGTGTTGAAGTCGTTGACGTAGAGGCTGACGACCGGGGCAACGTCCGCGAGGGCGTAGGCCAGGACGGCGGCCATGCCGGGGGCGGCAAGGCCCTTGCCGCGGTACTCGGGGGCTACCCAGACGCCCTGCACCTGGCAGGCCTGCGCCGTGGCGGCGCCGATCTCGGCCTTGAAGACGACCTTGCCGTCGCCGTCGAGGCGGGCGAACGAGCGCCCCGCGCCGACCAGTTCGGCGACCCTTGCCTGGTAGAGCAGGCCGCCGTCGCCGGAGAGCGGCGAGATGCCGACCTCCTCGGTGAACATCGCCACGCACGCCGGCATGATCGTCTCCATCTCGTCCTTGCGTACGCGACGGACGTACGGGTCGGGCGTGATGTCCTGCGGGAGCCGGTCGGTGACCATCAGCGGCTGCTGGGCGCGGACCTCGCGGGCGGGGCCCCAGGACGGTTCGAGCAGGCGCCACAGCTGGGCCGTGGGTTCGGCGGGGCCGACGATGGAGGAGCAGCGGCGGCCGGCCCTGCGGGCGCGGTCGGCGAAGGCGCGTACGGCGCGGGGGGTGGCGCAGATGGGGACGAGGTTGGCGCCCGCGTAGCAGAGCGACTCAAGGATTCCGTCCTCGTACCAGCCCCACATCTCGCCGCCGAGACGCCACGGGTCGAGGCCCGCGACGCGGACCCGCGAGGTCACGAAGGCGTTGGCCACCGGCTCGCGGTCGAGCACGGCGAGCGCGGCGTCCAGGTCGCTCGGTTCGAGGACCCGGGAGGTGGTCTGAGTCAACACGAGCGGGGGGCCTCACGGGGACGGGCTGCTGATCTCCGCACTGTACCTGGCGGGGGCGCCTTGTGCCGGGGCGTCCGCTTGGCCCCTACCGGGGCTGGCTCGTCCTCGCTCCTTGCCCCGGGGCGGGGGTGGCTGCTTGACCGCCCGCGGCCCGGGGCGGGGGTGGCTTCTACGCCGTCTTTGGCCCGGGGCGAGGGTGGCTACTTCACCGCCTTTGGCCCGGGGCGAGGGCGGCTACTTCACCGCCTTTGGCCCGGCGCGGGGGCGGCTACTTCACCGCCTGTGGCCCGGCGCGGGGGCGGCTACTTCACCACCCGTGGCCCGGGGCGAGGGCGGCTTCTTCGCCGCTCCGCGGCGGGTTTCCCGCCCACCCGCCCGATTGCCCGGCGGGGTGAACGGGGTGGGTGGGACAGATCCGGGGTGATCGGGTGGGTGGGCGGGACGGATCCGGCGCGAAGCGGCGGGACAGGAGGGAGACGGCCCACAGACGGACAGGACATCGGGCGCGAAGCCGCCCCGGCATGCCAGGCCCAGCACCCCGACCCCATCCGCCCCGCATGCCAGTCCGGAAGAAGCCCGCGCCCCGGACCCCGGAGTGAACGGGTGGGTGGGTGGGACAGATCCGGCGCGGAGCGGCGGGACAGGAGGGAGACAGCCCGCAGACGACAGGACGTCAGGCGCAGCCGCCCTCGCATGCCAGGCCCGGCACCCCGACCCCGTCCGCCCCGCATGCCAGTCCGGAAGAAACCAGCCCCCCGGACCCCGGGGTGAACGGGTGGGCGCGTGGGACAGATCCGGCGCGGAGCGGCGGGACAGGACGCAGACGGCACGACGCCAGGCGCAGCCGCCCCCGCAGGGGCGGGGGCACCGCCACCCCCGGCGGCAAGGCCCCACGTAACGGTCAAAGTGCGCGCAGCCGCCCTCGCAGGGGCGAACGCACGTGGGCCCCGCCACCCGGTGGCGGGGCCCACGTCACGGTTCAAGCGCGCGCAGCGGCTAGCCCGCCACCGCCACCGACGGCTCGCCCGACGGGACGCCGTCCTTCTCCATCTGCTCGGCGATCTTCAGCGCTTCCTCGATGAGGGTCTCCACGATCTTCGACTCGGGCACGGTCTTGATGACCTCGCCCTTGACGAAGATCTGCCCCTTGCCGTTGCCGGAGGCGACGCCGAGGTCGGCCTCGCGGGCCTCGCCGGGGCCGTTCACGACGCAGCCCATGACGGCGACGCGGAGGGGAACCTCCATGCCGTCGAGGCCCGCGGTGACCTCCTCGGCCAGCTTGTAGACGTCGACCTGGGCGCGGCCGCAGGAGGGGCAGGAGACGATCTCCAGGCGGCGCTGCTTGAGGTTCAGCGACTCCAGGATCTGCATGCCGACCTTGACCTCCTCCGCCGGAGGGGCGGAGAGGGAGACGCGGATCGTGTCGCCGATGCCCTCGGAGAGCAGCGCACCGAAGGCGACCGCCGACTTGATCGTGCCCTGGAAGGCCGGACCGGCCTCCGTCACGCCGAGGTGCAGCGGGTAGTCGCACGCCGCGGCCAGCTGGCGGTAGGCGTTGACCATCACGACCGGGTCGTTGTGCTTCACCGAGATCTTGATGTCCCGGAAGTCGTGCTCCTCGAAGAGGGACGCCTCCCAGAGGGCCGACTCGACGAGCGCCTCGGGCGTCGCCTTGCCGTACTTCTTAAGAAGACGCGCGTCCAGCGAACCCGCGTTGACGCCGATCCGGATCGGCGTGCCCGTGTCCTTCGCGGCCCGCGCGATCTCCGCGACCTTGTCGTCGAACTGCTTGATGTTGCCCGGGTTCACACGCACCGCCGCGCAGCCCGCGTCGATCGCCGCGAACACATACTTCGGCTGAAAGTGAATGTCGGCGATCACCGGAATCTGCGACTTGCGCGCGATCGTCGACAGCGCGTCCGCATCATCCTGCGTCGGGCACGCCACCCGCACGATCTGGCAGCCGGACGCCGTCAGCTCGGCGATCTGCTGCAGCGTCGCCCCGATGTCGGACGTACGCGTCGTCGTCATCGACTGCACCGACACCGGTGCGTCCCCGCCGACGGCGACCGTTCCGACCTGGATCTTCCGGCTGACCCTGCGGTCGGCGAGCTTGGTCGGAACGGACGGGATTCCGAGCGATACGGCAGTCATCTGGCGAGCATCCCCAAGAGTGTGGATCACAGTGTGGATCAAGGTCCCGAGATCGGCGGGCTCCAGGCTTCGAGATTACGGCACCCCATAGGGCTCGGGCACATCACGCCCCGGAGTCCACCCAATAGTGGGCGGCCGGACACATACTGTGCCCGGCCGCCGCAAACTTCGCTTAATCAGGCCCTTCTCAGGAGATCCTTACCGGGTTCACCACGTCCGCGATCAGCACCAGGATCGTGAAGCAGATGAAGATTCCCGCGACCACGTAGGCGACCGGCATCAGCTTCGCCACGTCGAAGGGGCCCGGGTCGGGCCGCTTCAGGAGCTTGGCCGCCTTCCGACGCACCGACTCCCACAGGGCGCCCGCGATGTGCCCGCCGTCCAGCGGCAGCAGCGGAAGCATGTTAAAGAGGAACAGCGACAGGTTGAAACCCGCGACCAAGAACAGCATCATCGCGATCTGGTTCTCCGGCGGGATGTCCAGGGTGAAGACCTCGCCGCCCACGCGGGCCGCGCCCACGACGCCCATCGGGGAGTCCTGCTTGCGGTCGCCGTCCCCGAAGGCCGCGTCCCACAGGTCGGGGACCTTGGACGGCAGGGCGATGAGCGACTCGACGCCGTTCTCCATCATGTCGCCCATGCGGTCCACGGAGTCGCCGAAGCCCTGCTGGACGATGCCGGTGGCCGGGGTGAAGCCGAGGAAGCCGGCGTAGACGTATTTGCCCTCTACGTAGCCACCGTCCCCGTCGGTCTTGCTGACCTGGTTCTTGATCAGGTTGGCGTGCAGGTCCACCCGCTTGCCGTCGCGCTCGACCGTGATGGTGGCCGGGCCGATGGTCTCGCGGATCTTCGACTGGAGCGTGGACCAGTCGTCGACGGGCTGCCCCTGGAAGCCGACGATCTTGTCGCCCAGCTTCAGTCCCGCGGCCTTGGCGGGCGAGGGCTTGTCGCCCTTCTCGCAGGTCGAGCGGTTCTCGCTCTGCTGGATGACACAGTCCGAGACCTTGCCGACCTGGTTCGTCTGGGTGCTGATGCCGAACGTCATCATCACGCCGAGGAAGATCGCCACGGCGAGGATCAGGTTCATGAAGGGGCCCGCGAACATCACGATCACGCGCTTCCAGGGCTTGCGCGTGTAGAAGAGGCGGGTTTCGTCGCCGGGCTTGAGCTCCTCGAAGGCGGCCGACCGGGCGTCCTCGATCATGCCGCGCCAGGGAGAGGTCGAGCGGGCCTCGATCTTGCCGTCCGGGCCGGGCGGGAACATGCCGATCATGCGGATGTAGCCGCCCAGGGGGATGGCCTTGATGCCGTACTCGGTGTCGCCCTTCTTGCGCGAGAAGATCGTCGGGCCGAAGCCGACCATGTACTGCGGCACGCGGATGCCGAACAGCTTGGCGGTCGACAGGTGGCCCAGCTCGTGCCAGGCGATCGAGAACAGCAGTCCGACCGCGAAGACGACTATGCCGAGGATCATCATCAAGGTCGTCATGCGCGGGCCTCCGCGGTCGCCTTCGCCGTCAGTTCACGGACCCGGGCACGTGCCCAGGTCTCCGCTTCGAGGACGTCCGCGACGGTCAGGGAAGTTCCCGACGCCGGTGTGCCGTGTTCGGCCACGACCTGTGTCACGGTCTCCATGATCCCGTTGAAGGGCAGGGCGCCGTTCAAGAACGCGTCCACGCACTCCTCGTTGGCGGCATTGAACACTGCCGGGGCCGTGCCCGCGAGCTTCCCCACGTGCCGGGCGAGCCCGACCGACGGAAAAGCGTCGTTGTCGAGCGGGAAGAACTCCCAGCTCGACGCCTTCGTCCAGTCGAACGCGGGGGCCGCGTCCGGCACCCGCTCCGGCCAGCCGATGCCGATGGCGATCGGTCCTCGCATGTCGGGCGGCGTGGCCTGGGCCAGCGTCGAGCCGTCGGTGAACTCGACCATGGAGTGCACGTAGGACTGCGGGTGCACGACGACCTCGATGCGCTCGAACGGGATGTCGTAGAGGAGGTGCGCCTCGATGACCTCCAGGCCCTTGTTGACGAGCGTCGCCGAGTTGACGGTGATGACCGGGCCCATGGCCCAGGTGGGGTGCGCGAGCGCGTCGTCCGGGGTGACGTCCGCCAGCTCGGCCTTCGTACGTCCCCGGAACGGGCCACCGGAAGCGGTGACGACCAGTTTTCGTACGTCGGCGCGGGTGCCGGCGGCGAGCGACTGGAAGAGGGCTGCGTGCTCGGAGTCGACGGGGATGATCTGGCCCGGCTTGGCGAGGGCCTTCACCAGGGGGCCGCCGACGATCAGCGACTCTTTGTTGGCGAGCGCGAGCGTGCGGCCCGCTTCGAGGGCAGCGAGGGTGGGCGCGAGGCCGATGGAACCGGTGATGCCGTTCAGGACCGTGTGGCACTCGGACGCGGCGAGCTGGGTGGCCGCGTCGGGCCCGGCGAGGATCTCGGGGAGCGGCTCCCCGTCGCCGTACTGCCCCTTGAGGGCCTCGCGCAGCGCCGGTACGACGTCCTCGCGGGCCACCGCGACGGTCCGCACGCGCAGCTGCCGTGCCTGCTCGGCGAGCAGCCCGACGCGGCCGCCCGCGGCGGAGAGCGCGGTGACGCGGAAGCGGCCGGGGTTGCGCAGGACGAGGTCGATGGCCTGGGTGCCGATCGACCCCGTCGAGCCGAGGATGACGATGTCCCGCGGGCCGGCTGTGGCCACAGGGACCACGGGGTCGAAGACGAGATGCGGGTCCGCGAGGGGGGCAGGGCTGTCGCTCATGCCCCCATTCTTGCGTGGGCGGCTGTGTGCGGGTGCACTGCGCCCCGATCCGGTCACTCGGTCCCGTGTTCCGGGGCGTGGCTGTCCGGTCGTGCGGCGTAGCGCAGGGGCGGGACTCGGGGGGTGGTGCCGTGTCGGACGCGTGGGTCCGTGCCCGGGTGGGGATCCGCCAGCGCTTCCCTCAGGAAGGGCACGATGCCGCGTTCCAGGAGTGCGATGTGCCAGGCTTCCCTGGCTCGGGCGATCTCGTCCTCCCGGTCGTCGGTCTGCAGCCCCGCCGCGGTGGAGCGATGGCGCAGCGCGGTGACCACCAGGCCGACCGCGGCGAACAGCAGACCCGCGGCGGTGATGGCACCGAAGAACCACCCCGCATCGATCAGGGCGTCTGCGATGTCGGGCTCGGGGCTGAGCATCTTCAGTACGCAGCCGATGAGCAGGAAGATCGCGGCGGCCGTCCCGGCGAGTACGGGTACGAGCACGGCGAGGACCGCCGAGAGACCGCCGCCGGTCTCCTCGCGGGCCTCTCCCCTTGCCGCGACGACACCGGCCGCCGGGGCCGATGGGCGCGACTCGTCGCGCACCCTCACGTAGTGGAGGTACTCCGCCGCGGCGGCCGAGGTGATGAGTGCGGACGCGTCCGTGGCCATGGTGCGCAGCTGCTCGATGTTGACGCGCTGCCCCACCGAGGCGAGTTCGGGCCGCTCATGGGTGGTGCGCAGCACCCCGTCGAGCAGCGAATCGAATGCCGCGCGGTCCTCGGGGAGCAGGTACGGCGCGGTGCGGGACGCAGGGGGACGCGGAGGGCGCTGCGAGGTCGCGGGCTCGGACCGCGGCGGTTCCGGCGCGGGCTGCTCGGGTGCCGGGGAGGGGGCCGGAGTCGGGACCGGAGACGAGGCCGCGGCCCTCTGCGGCGCGCTCACGCGGATGCCGAGGAGCGCGGCGAGCACCCGGCGGCCGAGCTGGAGTTCGGCCCTGCGGAGGGCGCCCGTCGGCCGGGCGGAGGTGCGGCCGACGCCGAGCACCGCCGAGCCGATCCTGCGGTTCATGGAGGGTCGGGTCACAGCGCCGTCCCCTCCTCCCCGGCGGGGGATCCATGGATGCGGCGGGGCTGCGGGCGGGGCTCGGCCAGCGGTTCCTGGGCCTGAGCGGGCTCAGGCACCACCGTGGGCCGGACGCGCGGCCCGAGCGGCTCGGTCTGCTGCGCCCCGGCCGCCTCGGGAGCGGGCGCGGGCGCGGGCGCCGTCGGCGCACCGGTGACGGCGTCGCTCACCGCCTGGATGCGCCCGAGCTGGGTCAGGATCACCGGGGCCGACACTCCGACGACGAACGCCGCGTACGCGCCGCTGATCTGGCCGGTGGTGCCGAAGAGCACGGCGGCACCGGCGCCCATCCCGCTGTGGATGACGGCCGCGGCCGTATCGGCCACGGGGTCGAAGTAGTCCCGGAACAGCGGCGGTCGGGACTCCTGCCCGGCGGCAGGCGCCTGCCGGTGTTCGCGTCGCGCCGCCTGCCAGTCGAGTACGCAGTTGTAGGCGTCGAGCACGCCGCGCAGCACACCCCCCGCCGCCCCCAGCAGGATGAGCATCGGCACGTCCACGGCATCCCCCGGCGCTACGACGGCGGGACTCCGGTTCCAGGAGTCCGCCGCATGAGCGTAGGGCCGGGGCTGCCGCGGAGGAAGGACCGCAGAGCGCTCCGCGATCAACGGATGGGGCGATGGACGTTCTCCCGTTTCGTCGCACCCGGGGTCGCGGCCGCGATCCAGGGTCCTTCGCCGCTGGGGTCGATGACGCCGGACTCCAGCCACGTGTACGTACCGGAGAGGACGCCCTTGACGACCTTGCGGTCGATGTCGTCGGTGTTGGTCCACAGGCGGTCGAAGAGCTCGTCGACGCGGATGCGGGACTGGCGGCAGAAGGTGTCGGCCAGCTGGTAGGCCTCGCGGCCGTACTCCTCCGTGGTCCGCAGGAGTTCGGCGCGCACGCAGGCCGCGCTCATCGCGAAGAGCTCGGCGCCGATGTCGACCACGCGGCCCAGGAAGCCCTGCTTGGTCTCCATCTTTCCCTGCCAGCGCGACATCGCGTAGAAGGTCGAGCGGGCCAGCTTGCGGGCATTGCGTTCTACGTAGCGCAGGTGCGGGGAGAGGTCCGCGTGCCCGCTGGGGTGGAACTCGGCGTACGAGCGCGGGAGTTGGCCCGCCCCTGTGACCAGCTTCGGAAGCCAGCGGGCGTAGAAGCCGCCCGCCTTCGCGCCCGCCTTCGCCTTGTCGGAGAGGGACTTGTCCGGGTCGATCAGGTCGCCCGCGACCTTCAGGTGCGCGTCCACGGCCTCGCGGGCGATCAGCAGGTGCATGATCTCCGTCGAGCCCTCGAAGATGCGGTTGATGCGCAGGTCGCGCAGGACCTGTTCGGCGGGGACCGCGCGTTCGCCGCGGGCCGCGAGGGACTCGGCGGTCTCGAAGCCGCGGCCGCCGCGGATCTGGACGAGTTCGTCCGCCATCAGACAGCCCATCTCCGAGCCGTACAGCTTGGCGAGGGCGGCCTCGATGCGGATGTCGTTGCGGTCCTCGTCGGCCATCTGCGAGGAGAGGTCGAGTACGGCTTCGAGGGCGAAGGTCGTCGCCGCGATGAAGGAGATCTTCGCGCCGACCGCCTCGTGGAACGCGACCGGCTTGCCCCACTGCTCGCGCGCCCCCGACCACTCGCGGGCGATCTTCAGACACCACTTGCCGGCGCCCACGCACATCGCGGGCAGCGAGAGGCGTCCGGTGTTGAGGGTCGTGAGGGCGATCTTCAGGCCCGCGCCCTCGGGGCCGATGCGGTGCGCGGCCGGGACGCGGACCTGGTGGAAGCGGGTGACGCCGTTCTCAAGGCCGCGCAGCCCCATGAAGGCGTTGCGGTTCTCGACGGTGATGCCGTCCGACGCGGCCTCTACGACGAAGGCGGTGATGCCGCCCTTGTGTCCCTCGGACTTCGGCACCCGCGCCATGACCACGAGCAGATCGGCGACGACGCCGTTGGTGGTCCACAGCTTCACGCCGTCCAGGACGTAGTCGTCGCCGTCCGGTACGGCCGCCATCGCCATGCGCGCCGGGTCGGAGCCGACGTCCGGCTCGGTGAGCAGGAACGCGCTGATGTCCGTGCGGGCACAGCGCGGCAGGAACTCGTCCTTCTGCTCCTGGGTGCCGAACTGCTTCAGCGGCTGCGGTACGCCGATCGACTGATGGGCGGAGAGCAGCGCGCCGATCGCCGGGTTCGCGGAGCCGACGAGGGCGAGGGCCTTGTTGTAGTACACCTGGGTGAGGCCGAGCCCGCCGTACTTCGTGTCGATCTTCATGCCGAGGGCGCCGAGCTCCTTGAGCCCGTTGATCACCTCGTCGGGGATCTGCGCCTCGCGCTCGATGCGCGCCGAGTCGATCTTCGTCTCGCAGAAGTCGCGGAGCTTGGCCAGGAACTCCTCGCCGCGCTGGGCGTCCTCGTCGGGGGGCATCGGGTGCGGGTGGATCAGGTCGAGCCGGAAGCGGCCCAGGAAGAGTTCCTTGGCGAAGCTGGGCTTGCGCCAGTCCTGCTCACGAGCGGCCTCGGCGACCTGCCGGGCCTCGCGCTCGCTGACGGACGGTTTGGGGGTTGGTGCGGACATGAGGAGCTCACCTCGCCGCGGAGTGGGGCCGGTCGGTGCCGATGGGACCGATCATGACCCGGTCGGTTACTGACTGGTGCTACTCGATCGTATGGATCGTATGTACCCGATCCACCCGAACCCCACCAGTCCTCGCGCAGCGTTTGGCCGCACCGCGTCCGCCTCGCGGACCGGACACGAGAACGGCCGGAGCCCCCGCACAGTGGGCTCCGGCCGTTCGGTTCGTGAGAGGTCTTGCGGGTGCCTTACAGGGCGAGGCCCGTCAGGACCATGACCCGCTCGTACGTGTAGTCGTCCATCGCGAACGCCACGCCCTCGCGGCCCACGCCGGACTGCTTGACGCCGCCGTACGGCATCTGGTCGGCGCGGTAGGACGGGGCGTCGCCGATGACCACGCCGCCGACCTCGAGGTCGCGGTGGGCGCGGAAGGCGGTCTGCAGGTCGTGCGTGAAGACGCCCGCCTGGAGGCCGTACTTGGAGTCGTTGACGGCGGCGAAAGCCTCCGCCTCGCCGTCCACCTTCTTGAGGGTGAGTACGGGGCCGAAGACCTCCTCGCAGGCGATGGTCACGTCGGCCGGTACGTCGGCGAGCACGGTCGGCGCGTACGCGGCGCCGTCCCGCTTGCCGCCGGCGAGGAGCTTCGCGCCCGCGTTGACGGCCTCGTCGACCCAGGCCTCCACGCGCTTGGCGGCGTCCTCGTTGACGAGCGGGCCGACCTCGGTGGCCGGGTCGGACGGGTCGCCGGTGACCTGGGCCTCGACGGCCTTCACGACGCGCGGCACGAGGCGGTCGTAGACGGACGCGTCGGCGATGACCCGCTGCACCGAGATGCAGGACTGGCCGCCCTGGTAGTTGGAGAAGGTCGCGATGCGCGAGGCGGCCCAGTCCAGGTCCTCGTCGGAGGAGAAGTCGTCCAGGACGACGGCCGCGCCGTTGCCGCCGAGCTCAAGGGTGCAGTGCTTGCGCGGCACCGAGTCCATGATCGCGTAGCCGACCTTGTCGGAGCCGGTGAAGGAGATGACCGGCATCCGCTCGTCCTGGACCAGGGCGGGCATCTTGTCGTTGGCGACGGGGAGCACGGACCAGGAACCGGCCGGGAGCTCGGTCTCGGCGAGGAGCTCGCCGATGAGGAGGCCGGACAGGGGGGTCGCGGGCGCCGGCTTCAGGATGATCGGCGCGCCGACGGCGATCGCCGGGGCGATCTTGTGGGCGCAGAGGTTCAGCGGGAAGTTGAACGGCGCGATGCCGAGGACGACGCCCTTGGGGAAGCGGCGGGTCAGGGCGAGGCGGCCCTGGCCGCCGGCGTCGGTGTCCAGACGCTGGGCCTCGCCGCCGTTGAACCGGCGGGCCTCCTCCGCGGCGAACCGGAACACGGAGACCGCGCGGCCGACCTCGCCGCGGGCCCACTTGATCGGCTTGCCGTTCTCCGCGGAGATCAGCTGGGCGATCTCCTCCGTGCGCTCGACCAGGCGGTTCGACACGTGAGAGAGGGCCGCGGCGCGGACGTGGGCCGGGGTCGCGGCGAACTCGTCGCGCACGGCGTACGCGGCGGCGACAGCCTCCTCGACCTGGGCGTCGGTCGGGACGGCCGCCTTGCCGACGAGCCGCCCGTCCCAGGGCGAAGTGACGTCGAGAGTGGTCTCACCGGTGGTCTGGCGACCGGCGAGCCAGAAGGCGTGGATGGAAGTCATGTCGATTCCCGGCCCTTCCGCGAAAGGTGTGTCTTGGGGGGTACGTTCCCCACCGTAGGGGCGGTATGGGTGCGGGGCGTTTGTCCGACGCGGAGCGTTGGACACTGGGTCTGCGCCGCTTTGGCAGGGGCGGGGGGCTTGCGCACCGCCGATGGCCCGGCCGTCGCTCGTCTGCGGCTGTGTTGTGGCTGGTCGCGCCCACGCGGCGGAGCCGCACATGTCGCAGCCCCGCGCCCCTTCGGGGCGCTCAGTCCGTGCCGCTCGACGTCGCCTTCAGCGAGAGCCACAGCTCCATCCGGACGTCCGGGTCGTCCAGGCTGCGGCCGAGGATCTCCTCGACCCTCCGCATCCGGTAGCGCAGCGTGTGCCGGTGGACGCCGAGGTCCGCCGCCGCCGCGTCCCACTGGCCGTGCCGGGACAGCCAGGCCCGCAGCGAGGCGATCAGATCGCCCCGGCCGGTGGCGTCGTGCTCGTACAGCGCGCGCAGGAGACCGTCGGCGAACGCGCGTACCGCGTCGTCGGCGAGGAGGGGAAGGACGGAGCCCGCCGCCAGCTCCTCGTGCTCGACCAGCGTGCGGCCCCGCCGCCGGGCCACTGACAGGGACTGGTCGGCCTGCTTGTACGCCGTGGCGGCCGCGATCGGCCCGGCCGGCGCGGAGAGCCCCATCAGGAGCGATGCGTCGTCGCCCGCGCCCTGCTCGCGCACCTCCGAGCGGCCGGACTCCAGCTGCTCCGCGTAGGCGACGCAGGCCGCAGCCCCCGCCCCGCCGTCCACGACGAGCAGCACGAGCCGCTCGCCGTACGGCACGACGAGGAGCGCCTCGCCGGCGCGCGCGGCGGCCGACTCGACGGCGTCGGTGAGCCCGGCGAGCGGGTCGCCGCCCTCGGGGGCGGAGGCCGGGACTTCAGCCACCACGAGGCGGAACGGGGCGTCGAGGAGCCCTCCGTACAGCTCCCCCGCCACGGTCCGCGCGTGATCCGGCTCCCCCGCGAGCAGCATCCGAAGCACCGCGGCCCCGATCCGCGCCTCGGCGGCGTGCAGTGAGCGGTTGCGCTCCGTGGTGAGGGTGAGGAGGGCTATGGCGGAGTGCAGGGCGTACCGCTCGGCCGTGCCGAGGGTGGATGCCGTGCCGACGGCGAGCGCGGCGCGTGGCCGCCGCCCGGTGCCGATCGAGTGCAGCTCCACGCGGTCCTCGGCGCCGGCGACGACCGCGCTCGCGGGGGCCGTCCGGTCCCGCAGCCGCTCGACGTCGGAGGTGAGGCGGGCGGCCCTGCGGGACGCCCACTCGGGTGCCGTTGCGACGACGGCGCCCGAGGCGTCGTACAGCGCCGCCCAGCCGTCGACCTGCCCGGCCAGCGCGGCGAGCAGCCCTTCGGGGCCGTCGCTCAGCGCCTGCTTGGTCAGCTCGCGCTGGGCGGCGAAGCCCGCCGTCACCGCGCGGTACTGGTCGGCGGCGATCGCGGCCGACACGGCCTTGCTGATGGCGAGGAACGGCGTGCGCCGAGGCACCTCCAGGAGCGGGAGCCCCTCGCCCTCCGCGGCCTCGACCAGTGCCAGTGGAATGTCGTCGTAGTGCACGCCGACCGCGAAGCCGAGCCCGACGACGCCGGCCGCCGCGAGCCGCTTCACATAGCGGCGCATCGCGTCGGGATCCTCCGCGTCCAGCTTGAGCGCGGTGATCAGGAGGAGCTCGCCGCCCTCCATGTAGGGCACGGGGTCGGTGAGCTCACTGGCATGCGCCCAGCGCACGGGCGCGTCCAGATGCTCCTCACCGGCGCGCACGGTCAGCTTGAGCGCGGAGTGGTGGACGAGGGAGGCGAGCGTGGGCGGCATGGGACCTTCAGGTCGGGTCAGCGGCAGGTCTGGGAGTCGACGGCGTCGGGTGAGACGGCACCCGTCCGGTCCGTACATCGAATCGCGGACGAGATGTGGATCTTTTGGCCGCTACGTATGAACGACCTGTGTCGATTCTGCCTCACCGTACGGTACGTACGAGACCGATTACCCCGTACGTACATCCCTACCTACGCCCCGGCGACTAACCCCGAAGGTCCACGAGCAGCGGCGGCGCGTGCTCGCCGCGGACGTCGGTGAGGGAGAGTACGGCGTGGCCGGGGGGCAGGGCGTGGGCCAGCTCGGATGCCGACCAGCGCTCTCGTTCGACCTGCCGCACGGTCACCGCCCGGGCGGTCGGCGCGTTGCCGGTGATGACCCGGCGCAGCATGTGCACGGTCTTGCCGAGCGGGGTCTCGGCGATGATCTGCCGGTCGGTGACGTCCCGTGCCTCGATCCACTCCTTGCCCCAGACCTCCGCGAAGTCCTGCCCGTCCCACGGGGTGAGCCCGGAGAGCGCCATACGGCAGCCGATCGAGCCGAGCAGCGGGGTGCGCAGCGGGCGGGGTGCGTCGTCGAGCGTACGCAGGGTCAGTACGACGCCGGCGTTCGCGGACCGCAGCCGCTGGACCCGGCGTACGGCCTCGGGGGTGATGGTGCCCGTCGCGTCGTCCAGGACGAGGCAGGCGAAGAGCGAGCGGTCCTCGCGGGCGGCGGCGCTCGCCATGAACTGGGCCAGCATCAGCCGGGCGAGGATCCGTGAGGCGTCGGCGTGGCCGCGCTCGGGGAGGTCGATGCGGACGCGTACGGGGTGGTCGAGGGCCCGCAGCGAGAAGGGGCGGCCCTGGCCCGACGTGTCGAAGAAGGAGGCGAAGGCCGGGCGGTCGAGCAGCGCGATGCGGTCGGCGATGACGGCCCCCGGGTCGCCGGGGTGGCCCAACTGCCGCTCGCGGGCGTCGAGTTCCCGCAGCATGGCCTCCTGCCCCGACTCCTGGAGCGCCTTGCGCAGCGCGCCGAGCGGGCCGGGGGCGCCGTCGAGCAGGGCGCGCAGCTCGGGCACGGAAGGGAAACGCCGGTGCACGGCGTGGTACGGGCCGAGCAACTGGGCGAGGACGGTCGTCGAGCGGCGGCTGTCACCGCCGGGATGCGGGTCGACGAGATCGCCGACGAGCGCTTCGGCGAGCACGGCGGCCGCCTCGTCCGGATCGCTCGTCCCCCCGTACAGATCGAGGTCGTACACGGAGTCGGGATGCCCGACCCGTACGACGACGTCGTAGTCCTCGGCGGGCCCGAGCCCCGCGCCCGCCGCGCCGACCACCACCACGGCGGCCCGCCCGGCGAGCGCCCCCAGGCAGAGGGCCTCGGCGATCGGCCATACGACGCTGCTGGTCTTGCCGGACCCGGCGGGCCCCACGGCGAGCAGCGAGGTACCCAGGAGCTCGGGCCCGATGCCGAGTCCCGCTCCTCGGTAGGCATACGGATTGCGCGGGTCGTCGACGGTCGTGCCGATGCGTACCTGCGCCGTGGCGAGGTCGTGGCGTGCGGCGCGCGCGGGCAGGTCGCGGTCTCCGGAGGGGTGCGGGCAGGCGGCGGCCCCGTCGCGTACGACGGAGTCGCTGAACGCGCCGATGGTGTTGCGCCCCGCCCGCACGGACCGCCAGGCCCGCGAGATCCGGGCGTGGTCGACGTCCCGCATCAGCCCGGCCCGGGCGTCCGCGGCAAGCCGGTCGGCGGCCGCCTCGGCACCGGCGTCCCGCAGTTGGGGCCACTGGGCGGGGTCCTCGCCGGGGGCGGGCGCCGGCTGCTGGGGGGCCGGCCGGCGGAAACGGGGCGCGACGAAACGGCGCCAGACCTCGCTCCAGCGGCCGATGCGGCCCACGCCGATCATGATGCCGAGCACGATGAGCGTGTAGTAGCTGTACCAGACGACGGCGTTGCCGATCCGGTCCTTCGTGTAGATCCAGGCGTCGGGCAGGAACAGCTCGAGCGGCAGCACCCACCATCCCCCGAGATAGCCGTTCCACAGCAGCGACCAGAGCAGCCACCCCACCAGGAACGCGATCAGCGCCCCGCTGAGCAGCTGCCGCGTCGGGGTGACCTCCGGCTCCTGCTCGGGCCGCGGCTGATGCCCGAACCGCCAGACGCCGGGCTGCGCACCGGGCCGGGGCGTGCGCAGCCACCGCAGATACGCGGAACCGTCGGGCTGCGGCGGCACTCCCGGCGCCTGCGCGGGGCGCGGCGGCGTACCGGGCGCACTCGGCCGACCGGCGGAGCCCGGAGGCACCGCCGGCCGCGGCACCGGTGTGGCGTGCGTGCCGCGTGCGTCGTAAGTGCCGTCGGAGTCCATGACCCTTGCCCCCTGACCTGCCGCTCTGCTGTTCCGCGGGTCAATCTAGTGCCCCCACAGGGGGAGTTCACCGGATACGTGGCCGGGCCTGCGGGAATGGGGCGGTGCGGGGCGGCGCGAGCTGGGCCGCGCATCGCTGTCCCGCTACCGTCGTCCGATGGCCGATCACCAGGACCACGACACAGAGGACCACGACCCAGCCGTCGGAACGCGGGAACACGACCCGGTCGCCGCGCCGCCTCCCGGGAAGCCCGCCACCGCCTGGGACGCTCCGTCGACCCGTCGCGCCTGGCGCCGGCACACGGTCAGAACCGTCCTCGCCCTCGCCGCCTGGATCGGCGGCTGGTTCGTGCTGCTGTGCGGCGGCAGCCGCAGTCGTGGCCCGGCTACAAGTCTTCGGGCAGAAGCCGGAAGGCATCATGTGCGGTGAGTGGGCGCATCATGCGGAAGTGCCGGTCGGTGGTCAGCATGTCGGCGGTCCGGAAAGCGGCGGCAAGCGCCACGTTCATGGCATCGGCGAGGCCGACCCCTTTCCCGCCACTCGCGTCGTTGTAACCACGCATCACTGCCATGGCACCCCGGAGGTGCACGGCCGTATCGGGAATCTCGAAGCGCCTGGCTTCCACCTGTCCTGCGATGAACTCCAGGGCGTTCATCGCGGCACCGGCACCCACCCTCTCCGTGACGAGATAGTCGAGTTCGGTAAGCACCATGGGCGAGATGACCAGGTGCCCGACACGAGCGAGGGCACCCTTGTGGGCCGCATGCCGTGCGTCCCTGGGTGTGAACAGCCGGTACAACGCGTTGGTGTCGGCAATGGCGACCGGAATCTCAGTCATCGATCGCGCCCATGCCTCGCAGTGTCGCGTCGATCTCGTCATCACTCAGCGCGGGCCCACCCAGATCCGGAAGGTCGAGCAACCCCATCGGGTCCGTCCGGAACGCGTACACAGGCGGGCTCATGCCGTCACCTCGGGGAACGATGTCTCCTATCGGCACCCCGTCTTTGGTGATCGTGACGGTCTCGCCCGCCGCGACCCTCGCCAGGACCCGCGAGGTCTGCTGGTTGAGCTCCCGGAGCGGTACATCCTTGCTGCTGCCCATGCACCCAGCGTACTACGCGTTCTACACCTCACCCAGTGGCGCTCTGAAGCACCCGACGTCCACCCGCTTCCACCGAGCGACCCCCGCTATGTCCACCACGGACAACCGCCACGCCCAACAACTCCCCCGTGGAGCATGACCACCCCCGGTCCGCGGCCCTAACCTGCGAAGAAAGCATCAGTGCGTCCGTAACGCCCCCACCCCCAGGAGCCCTCCATGACCGAAATTCCGCAGGAGCGCCGCGTCGTCACCGCCATTCCCGGGCCGAAGTCCCAGGAGCTGCAGGCCCGCCGGACCGCCACGGTCGCCGGTGGGGTGGGTTCCGTGCTGCCCGTGTTCGCGGCGCGTGCCGGTGGCGGCATCATCGAGGACGTCGACGGGAACCGCTTCATCGACTTCGGCTCCGGCATCGCCGTGACGTCGGTCGGTGCGAGCGCCGAGGCCGTCGTGCGCCGCGCGACCGCGCAGCTCGCCGACTTCACCCACACCTGTTTCATGGTCACGCCGTACGAGGGGTACGTCGCCGTCGCCGAGCAGCTCGCGGAGCTGACGCCGGGTGACCACGAGAAGAAGTCCGCGCTCTTCAACTCCGGCGCCGAGGCCGTCGAGAACGCCGTCAAGATCGCCCGTGCGCACACCAAGCGCCAGGCCGTCGTCGTCTTCGACCACGGCTACCACGGCCGTACCAACCTGACGATGGCGCTGACCAGCAAGAACATGCCGTACAAGAACGGCTTCGGGCCGTTCGCGCCCGAGGTCTACCGCGTTCCGGTCGCGTACGGCTACCGCTGGCCGACGGGCGAGGAGAACGCCGGTCCCGAGGCCGCCAAGCAGGCCATCGACCAGATCAGCAAGCAGGTCGGCGCGGACAACGTCGCCGCGATCATCATCGAGCCGGTGCTCGGCGAGGGCGGCTTCATCGAGCCGGCCAAGGGCTTCCTGCCGGCGATCGTGCAGTTCGCCAACGACAACGGCATTGTGTTCGTCGCGGACGAGATCCAGTCCGGCTTCTGCCGCACCGGTCAGTGGTTCGCGTGTGAGGACGAGGGGATCGTCCCGGACCTGATCACGACCGCCAAGGGCATTGCCGGTGGCCTGCCGCTCGCCGCCGTCACCGGTCGCGCCGAGATCATGGACTCCGCGCACGCCGGCGGCCTCGGCGGCACCTACGGCGGCAACCCGGTGGCCTGCGCCGGTGCGCTCGGCGCCATCGAGACGATGAAGGAGCTCGACCTCAACGGCAAGGCCAAGGCGATCGAGGCGACGATGAAGTCCCGCCTCTCCGCCATCGCGGAGAAGTACGACATCGTCGGCGACATCCGCGGCCGCGGCGCCATGATCGCCATCGAGCTGGTCAAGGACCGCGCCACCAAGGAGCCGAACCCGGAGGCGACCGGCGCCCTGGCCAAGGCCTGCCACGCGGAGGGCCTGCTGGTCCTCACCTGTGGCACGTACGGCAACGTGCTGCGCTTCCTGCCGCCGCTGGTGATCGGCGACGACCTCCTCAACGAGGGCCTGGACATCATCGAGGCGGCCTTCGCCCGCATCTGACGCCGTCGGCGGCGGCCGGACCACGGCGGGCGCCGCCGATAGCGGTCAACGGAGCCGGGATCATCCCATAGCGGGAAGATCCCGGCTCCGTATGTATCCGTACATGCCCTGACGTGTGTGTACCTCACGCGGTGAGAGAGCCGTGACCTGGGGTGACGGGCAGGGCGTGTGAAGAACGTGTGGGGGCCCGATGGCGGGTTGCCGTTCCGCCTGTCGGCCCGTCACCACCTGACGTACGGTTTCTGCAGATGAGAGAAACACCCCGCCCACAGGCAACTGTGGGCGACACCGGGACGGAGCCTCCCCAGCCCCGTCTTGGTCGTGCCCTCGCGCACACACCCGGAGCTTCTGGCTCCGGAACTCCTCACCGATCGGATGGCCGCACGCCCCAAACCCCCCGGGGCGCGCGGTTCGCCGATCAGCCCGGCCACTTCGGAACTACCCCCCCTGTTCCGAAGTGGCCGGCCTTTTTTCTTTCCCTCTGTGCGCTGTTCTTCGCGCTCATCACCTGGCAGGTGATCGCCGACGGCCCCCTCCGCGACGCGGACGAGCGGCTCGGCCCCTGGATCACCGGAAGCCGGCTCCCTGACGGCGCCGCCGAGTTCCTCGCCGACCTCGGCGGAGTCGCCGTCGCCGCACCCGTGCTCGCGGCCGTCGCCGCCTGGACCGCCTGGCGGGGCCGGCTCGACGGTGTCTTCCGCTGGTGGCTCGCCCCGGTCACCGCCGCCGTCGCGCTGGCGGCGGTCCCGGCTCTGGTGATCCCGCTCAAGGTCATCGTCGACCGCACAGGACCGCCCGGCATGGACGGCAGCGGCTACTACCCGTCGGGCCACACCGCCACCGCCATGGTCGCCTACGGCGGGGCGGCGCTGCTCCTGCTCCCGCATCTGCGCGGCACGTACGCCCGACGCGAACTGGTCATCTCCTGCGCCCTGTTGAACTTCGGGGTCGGACTCGGTCTGGTGCGGCGCGGATACCACTGGCCGCTGGACGTGGTGGCCGGCTGGCTGCTGTTCGGGATGGTGCTGCAGGTGATGGCGATCGTGATCGCGCGGCACGGTCGTGGGCCGGCCGAGGAGGGTGAACCGGCCCAGGAATAGGGCGAGTTCGAAGGGGACGCGGTGACCGCAGGCACAGCGACGGAACGAGTGCTTGCCCCCTACGAGCGGCGGGAGTACGCGCTGTCCCTGTCATCGTCGAAGAGGGGCAGCGAGCCGGAGTCCGTGAGATGCGGGCACGCGGGGTCGTGATGGAGCTGGGTGCCCTGCTTCGGCAGGAGCACGCGCCCCAGGGGCACTCGCCGCCTTCGAGCCCGCCCGGCACGTGCTCGCCCAACCAGCCGGCCGGCGAGGCCTCGGCCTGCGTGCTGCTGCATCCAGGCGGGGCGGCGGCGCCTCGGGCAAGCGTCGCGGCGCGGCGCTGGGACGGGGGCACGTCGGCGCGGGTGCGGTCGGTGCCGGTCGATCTGCCGTCGCTGCTCGGCGCGTTGGGCGGACCAGGGTGGCGCGAGACGCTGGTGCGGCTGGGGGATCAGGTGCTCGACTGACCCCGCGCCGGTCCGCCCGGGGGGGGGCGCGTCAGCCGAAGTACGCGTCGAAGTTCTTGGAGAACTCCCAGTTGTTGAAGCGGTCCCAGTTGATCGACCAGGTCATCAGGCCGCGCAGGTCCGGCCAGGTGCCGTGCGTCCGGTACGAGCCGCAGCTGGTGCCCTTGGTCAGGCAGTCCAGGGCCTTGTTGACCTCGCCCGTCGGCACGTGGCCGTTGCCCGCGTTGGTGGAGGCGGGCATGCCGATGGCCACCTTCTCCGGGGGCAGGGCGGGGAAGACGTTGTTCGCGTCGCCCGCCACGGGGAAGCCGGTGAGCAGCATGTCCGTCATCGCGATGTGGAAGTCCGCGCCGCCCATGGAGTGGTACTGGTTGTCCAGGCCCATGATCGGCCCCGAGTTGTAGTCCTGGACGTGCAGCAGGGTGAGGTCGTCGCGCAGGGCGTGGATGACCGGCAGGTACGCGCCGGCGCGGGGGTCCTGGCCGCCCCATTTGCCGGTGCCGTAGTACTGGTAGCCGAGCTGGACGAAGAAGGTCTCCGGCGCCATCGTGAGCGTGAAGCCGCTGCCGTACTTGGACTTGAGGGTCTTCACCGCGGAGATCAGGTTCACGATCGACGGGGTCTTGGGGTTCTTGAAGTCCGTGTCGTCGGCGTTCAGGGAGAGGGAGTGGCCCTCGAAGTCGATGTCCAGGCCGTCGAGTCCGTACTCGTCGATGATCGCGGAGACGGACGACACGAAGGTGTCGCGGGCCTGCGCGGTGGTGAGCTGCACCTGGCCGTTCTGGCCGCCGATGGAGATCAGGACCTTCTTGCCCGCCGCCTGCTTGGCCTTGATCGCGGCCTTGAAGTCTTCCTTCGACTCGACGTTCGGGCACTCGGTCTGCGGACAGAGGCCGAAGCGGATGTCGCCCGACGTGGCGGACGTCGGCTCCCCGAAGGCGAGGTCGATGATGTCCCAGCTGTCGGGGGTGTCCGCGAGCCGGGTGTAGCCGGAGCCGTTGGCGAAGCTGGTGTGCAGATAGCCGACAAGGGCGTGGTCGGCGGCGGCCTTCGGTTGTGCGGTGTCCGCCGCGGCGGTCGTGGCCGGGAGGCCGGACGCGGCGAGCGCGCAGGCGGCGGCCGCGGCCACGGTGAGACGTCTGAGAGCGTGCGACAAGGAACGATCCACAACTGCCTCCGGGCATGGGGGGATTGGAGGGCGGGTCGCGCTTAATTTGGTCCAGACCAATACGTCTGTCAAGACCTCAACAACTCCCGTGCCCCCGGGCTCCCCTACCGCGTCTACTGCCCCGGCTCCATCCCCTCCCGCGCGAGGCCCGCCGCCGCCTCGTGCATCGCGAGTTCGAGCAGCGCCGGATCGGTCAGCGTGCCCGAGCCGTCAGGCGGGATCAGCCAGCGCGCCGCGCCACTGGCCCGCCCGGGATAGGGCACGACGATCCAGGTGCCGCGCCCCGCACCGCGAATGCCCGTACCGATCCAGCGGGCGACCGTGCCCGCCGGGACGAAGAACCCCATGCGGGCGTCGCCGAAGTCGGCGAGCACGGGCCCTGGGCGGTCGATGCAGCGGGTGAGCACGTCAAGGGTGGGATAGCCGAGTTCGCCGGGCAGGATGAGTACGTCCCAGAGCCTGCCCGCCGGCAGCAGCGCGACCCCGAGGGGGTTTCGCTCCCACTCCCAGCGGCAGGCCTCCGGATCCGGCGCCACCGACACCAGCCATTCGACCGCCGGCTTCGTCCTCGAGGCATTCATGGCGGGGCCTCCCTCTTCCTGTGCGCCAGCTGTGCCTGTCACAGGTGAGAGGGGGTCGGGGGATCCTGCGCTCGCCGCGCGGCCCGCGGACCACGAACTCGGCGTCGAGCGCCAGCGCGAGCAGGCACCACTCCGACGGCGCATCCCCGGCCTGGACCCCCCTCCCGGTCCAGTACGCCGACTACACCCTCTGGCAGCGGGAGTTGCTCGGCGACGAGG
>NZ_JBFACK010000030.1:0-68129 GCF_040640795.1 Streptomyces sp. NPDC021622 | reverse complement strand
CGAGCGACAGCGAGAGCAGCTCCATGAGCCGGGCCGTGTCGGTGCGGGGAGAGCCTGTCATGACGGTCACTTTACCTCGTGAAACTTGACGATCTCAAATATCGGCGTCTACGGTCGACTCATTGCTTGAGAATATCAAGCATCGAGGTGGTCAAGTAACTCGGCAACCGACAGCAAGTAACAGCAAGTAGCAGTACGTAACTCAGAGAGAACTGAGAGAGAATCGCCGTGTCCCACGCACATCGCGCCGCGCCCCCGCGCGCCTCCGGGCAGACCCTGCTCGTCCTGGCCCTCGGTCTTGCCGCCATGGTCGTCTCGATGATGCAGACCCTGGTCGTCCCGGTCCTGAGCATCATCCAGGCCGACCTCAACGCCACCACGGCGAACGTCAGTTGGGTGACCACCGCCACGCTGCTCTCGGCCGCCGTCTTCACCCCGCTGCTCGGCCGCTTCGGCGACCAGCACGGCAAGAAGCCCACCCTCGTCGGCGTCCTCCTTGTGATGATCGCGGGCTCGGTGCTCGCCGCCACCACCAGCTCACTCACCTGGCTGATCATCGGCCGCGTCATGCAGGGCGCCGCGACCGCGATCTTCCCGCTGGCCCTGTCCGTCCTGCGCGAGGAGATCAAGCCGGCCAAGCTGCCCGGAGCCATGGCCCTGGTCAGCGGCACCCTCGCCTTCGGCAGCGGGCTCGCCCTTGTCGGTGCCGGACTCCTCACACAGGGCTCCGACCCCGACTACCACCGGGTCTTCTGGCTCGCGGTGGTGCTCGCCGTCGTGGCGCTCGCCGGAGTGCTGTTCGTGGTGCCGGCCTCGCGCGCGAAGACCGGCGGACGCACCGACTGGCTGGGCGCCCTCACCCTCGCACTGCTGCTCGTGCTGCTGCTTCTGCCCATCTCGCAGGGCCACGAGTGGGGCTGGACCTCCGGCCGGACCCTCGGTGCCTTCGCCGGCGCGATCGTCATGGCGGGGGTGTGGGTCCTCACCGAGCTGCGGGTGAAGGAGCCGATGGTGGACATGAAGATGTTCGTCCACCGGCCCGTCCTCTTCACCAATCTGGCCGGGCTGCTCCTCGGCTTCGCGATGTTCGCCCAGTTCATCGGCGTCTCGTACCTCGTGCAGATGCCCGAACACCTCACGGGGTACGGATTCGGCGCCTCGGTCCTCGACGCGGCCGTCGTCTATCTGCTGCCGACCACCCTCGTCTCGCTGGTGGGCGCCCAGGTCGGCGGGCTCCTCGTGCGCCGGATCGGGGCACGCTTCACGCTGGCCGCAGGCGCCGCCTTCGGTGTGGCCGGCTTCGCCTGGCTGACCGCCGCGCACGGCACCACCGCATCGGTGATCGGCGCGGGCATGGTCATCGGCCTCGCGATCAGCTTCGGCTACGCCTCGATGCCGGCGCTCATCGTCGCAAGCGTCCCGGCCCACCAGACCGGCATCGCCAACGGCATCAACTCCATCTCCCGCTCGGTCGGCAGCGCCGTCGCGAGCGCGATGATCACCTCGCTCCTCGCGTCGAAGACCATCGCGCTGCCGGACGGCATGCCCGCGCTGCCGCAGGAGAGCCAGTTCACGCTGAGCTTCGCCATCGCCGGAGCGGCCTTCGCCCTGGTCGTGGCCGTCGCCCTCGTCGGCCTCAGGGCGGCGCACGCGCCGCGAGCCGTCGCGGTGCGCACGGACCGTCCCGCGGCAGCGGAACCCGCCGCCGAACTCGTGTGACGGTCGGACCCCATGCTGTGGCACTGCGCCCCGCCGGACCGGCGGGGCGCAGTCGCGTCACGGCGTCATGCCGGGACCTGCCCCGGGGCGGCCTCGGCGGCCGCCTGCATGGAGGACCGCGACGAAGCCGCCGGTCAGGAGCGTGCTGAACACCGGTGTGCCGGTGCGCGGGCTCACCCGGCGAAACGCGGCGGGCAGCGTGCCGTCACGGCCCATCGTGTACAGGATGCGGCTCTGCCCGTAGAGCACGACCAGGGTGACGCTGACGATGGAAAGGACCGCCCCCGCGGAGAGCAGCACGGCGGGCAAGCCGGATCCGGTGACCGCGGCGAGGATGGCGGAGAGCGCGGCCTGCTGCCCCTCGAACGCCGTCCAGGGCTGCGCGCCCACACCCACCACGGCCACCAGGATGTACGTGAGAGTGACCACGACCAGGGCGGCGACGATGGCCAGCGGCAGAGTACGCCGCGGGTCGCGGACCTCCTCACCGGCGGTGGAGACAGCGTCCAGGCCGATGAAGGCGAAGAACACGGTGGCCGATGCCGTGCGGATGCCCGCCACGCCCAGGGGAGCGAACGGCTGGAAGTGGCCGCCGTCTCCCGCCCGCCCGCGCACCCGGCCGCCCCGCGCCGCCGTCAGCCGGCTCACCACGGACCTGACGGAACTGTCCGAGCTGCGTGCCGAGGCCGACGACGTCCTCCGGGTCGCCACCGGCGACCTCGAGCGCCCCGACGCGCCGCGCTGACCGACGTACACGCCCAAGTGCTCATCGCGCACCTCGCGGACGCACTGGACCACCGGCCGCGGCTGCGCCACCCCGGCGTCGAGGCGATGCTCGACCACGACCGCACCCATCACACGCGGTACGCCGCTTCGGTGACGGCCTGGCTTCACGCCGTAGGGAACGTCGGTGGCGCGGCGCGCCGGCTCAGGATCCACCCGAACACCCTCAAGTGCCGGCTGCGGCGTGTGCGGGAAGTCTTCGGCGCCTCGACCTCGGGACGCTCGACGACCGGCTCTCCTGCTGGTTGCACCTACGGATCGGGTCGCGGCACGGCTTCTGATGTCCGTTCGCGACCCGTTCGGACCCGGTGGATCGCGGGGCCACGGCCCGCGCGACAGTCTTGACCGCATGACCACGACGTACGACCTGCAACTCCTTGCCGACGAGCATCTGGCGCGGGCCGAGGGCTCCGCGCACGGGCGCAGCGCCCATCTGCTGCTGAGCGAGCCTCCGCTGCGGCAGAGCGTGATCGCCCTGACGGCGGGCCATGCCCTTGACGAGCACAGCAGGCCCGTCGCCGCGACCCTGCAGGTGCTGCGCGGCACGGTGCGGCTGACGGCCGCCGCCGGGGACGTCACGCTCGTCGCGGGGCAGCTCCTTGCGATCCCGCCGGAACGCCACGGCCTGACCGCGGTCACGGACGCCGCCGTGCTCCTGACGGCCGTCACTGCCTGAGCCGCTCCGCACGGCGGGGCCCGCAACGGCCGGGCGCCCGCACCTCGTTCACCTCGCTCACACGTGCCCGCCACATCTTTTGACCGGCGTCAAGAACCCGAACTACGTTCGGCGCGCCGTTCAGCACACGCACCTAGTGAGTGGAGCATTCCCCGTGTCACCCACCGACGCGTCCGCGTCGCCTCTCCTGACCCACAGCGCCGCCCCCGACTGGATCGAGGACAATCTCGGCGCCGTGGTAGGCATCCCGCTGCGCATCCTCGTCATCGTCGTGGCCGCGATGCTCGTGCGCGCGCTGGCCAAGCGAGCCATCACCCGGGTCGTGGAACGCATCCTGCAGCCCGCCGAAGGAGAGAACGGACGGAGCCGCTCAACCCGCGGCCCCGCCGTCCTGCAGCGTGACCCGTCCCGGGCCGACGAGCGGCGCGAGCAGCGGGCACGCACCATCGGCTCGGTGCTCAGCAGCATCGTGACCGTCGTCATCGCCGTCATGGGCCTGGCCATGATCCTCGATCAGATCGGCATCGCGCTCGGCCCGTTGCTCGCCAGCGCGGGCGTGGTGGGCCTGGCGATCGGCTTCGGCGCGCAGAGCCTGGTCGCGGACTACCTGTCCGGGATGCTCATCATGTTCGAGGACCAGTACGGCGTGGGCGACTCCGTCGACCTCGGGGAAGCCGTCGGCGAGGTCGAACACGTCGGCCTGCGCCTCACCCAGGTCCGGGACATCAACGGCGGCCTGTGGCACATCCGCAACGGCGAGATCCTGCGGGTGCGCAACGACAGCCAGGACTGGGCCCGCGCGGTCCTCGACGTCTCCGTGGCCTACGACACCAACCTGGAGACCCTGTTCGGCGTCCTGGAGGAGACCGGGCACGCGCTGCGCGAGGACCCGCAGTTCGAGAAGGTGCTCCTGGAGGACCCCGAGGTATGGGGCGTGCAGTCGCTGGACGTCGACGGCATCGTCGTACGCCTCGTCGTCAAGACCGCCCCGCTCAAGCAGTGGTCCGTCACGCGCGAACTGCGCCGCCGGGTGAAGGAGTCCCTCGACGCCGCGGGCATCGAGCATCCCTTCCCGCAGCGCACGGTCTGGATGCGGACGGAGGAAGCCGGCAAGGCGTCGATCCCCGCAGCCCCGGCGTCGGTGGGCCGCTGACCCACGGGTACGCCTCAGAACGCTGAACCACGGGTTCGCCTCAGAACACCGACAACCCCGTCAGTGTCGTGAACCGGTCCAGCGCCGCAACGCCCGCCACCGAGTTGCCGCGCCGGTCAAGGCCCGGACTCCAGACGCACAGCGTGCAGCGGCCGGGGACGACGGCGATGATGCCGCCGCCGACGCCGCTCTTGCCCGGCAGGCCGACGCGGTAGGCGAAGTCGCCCGCCGCGTCGTACGTCCCGCAGGTGAGCATGATCGCGTTGACCTGCTTGGCCTGGCTGCGGGTGAGCAGGCGCGAGCCGTCGGCACGGATGCCGTGGCGGGCGAGGAAGCCGGTGGCGAGGGCGAGGTCGGCGCAGGAGGCCTCGATGGAGCACTGGCGGAAATACTGGTCGAGCAGTACAGGCACCGGGTTGTCGATGTTCCCGTACGACGCCATGAAGTGGCCGAGGGCGGCATTGCGGTCGCCGTGGGCGGACTCGGATGCGGCGACGTCATGGTTGATGGCAAGCCGCTCGTTCCCGCTCTCGGCGCGCAGGAAGCGCAGAAGGGCGCCCGCCGCGTCGCCGGTCTGGGTCTGCAGCCGGTCGGTGACGACGAGCGCGCCCGCGTTGATGAAGGGATTGCGCGGGATGCCGTTCTCGTACTCCAACTGGACCAGCGAGTTGAAGGGGTTGCCGGAGGGCTCGCGCCCGACGTGCTCCCACAGCGCGTCACCCTCGCGCGCCAGGTCGAGCGCGAGGGTGAAGACCTTGGTGATGGACTGCGTGGAAAACGGCTCCCGCCAGTCGCCCACCCCGTACACCGTCCCGTCCGGCTCGGCGACGGCCATGCCGAAGCGGTGCGGGTCGCGTGCCGCGAGCGCCGGGATATATCCGGCGGGGCGGCCGCGCCCCGGGGTCTCCTCGATCTCGGCCGCGATGCGGTCGAGGACGGGCTGAAAGGTCAGGGACGAGGTCATGATCACCATTGTGTCGCCGGGATGATGGGTGGGCGCGCCAGGGGGTTGGTGGCGGAGGTTTGCGGGCGACTGCGGGTATGCGGGGGCTGGTGGCGCAGTTCCCCGCGTCCCTTAAAGGCAGGGGCTGCGCGCCCAATGACAAAGGAGCAGGGGCGCAGCCCCGTTCCTTTAGGGGCGCGGGGAACTGCGCGACCAGCCACGAATCACCCGCACCTGACCACGCACCCCCCCCCGGGCTCACCCGGACTGTGACCCCGCCAACACCTCAGGCCGCAGCAGCGCCGCCAGGCGATCCGCCGGCAACAGCCCCTTCTCCAGGACCAGTTCGGCAACGCCCCGCCCCGAAGCCAGCGCCTCCTTCGCGATGGAGGTCGCCGCCTCATATCCGATGTGCGGGTTCAGCGCCGTCACCAGGCCGATGGAGTTCTCCACCGCCGCGCGCAGCCCCTCCGTGTTGGCCGTGATTCCGACGACGCACCGCTCGGCGAGCGTCAGGCAGGCGGTGCGCAGATGCGTGATGCTCTCGGAGAGGGAGTGCAGGATGATCGGCTCGAAGGCGTTCAGCTGGAGCTGGCCCGCCTCCGCCGCCATGGTGATCGTGACGTCGTTGCCGATCACCTCGAAGGCGACCTGGTTGACGACCTCGGGGATCACCGGGTTCACCTTGCCCGGCATGATGCTCGAACCTGCCTGCACCGGCGGCAGGTTGATCTCGTTCAGGCCCGCGCGCGGACCGGACGACAGGAGACGCAGGTCGTTGCAGCTCTTGGAGAGTTTGACCGCGATCCGCTTCAGCACCCCGGACATTTGGACGAACGCCCCGCAGTCCTGCGTGGCCTCGACCAGGTTCGCGGCGGTGACCAGCGGCAGGCCGGTGATCTCGGCCAGGTGCCGGCGCGCGGACTCGGCGTATCCGGCGGGTGCGTTGAGACCGGTGCCGATCGCCGTCGCGCCCAGGTTGATCTCGTGGATCAGTTCGACCGCCTCGGCGAGCCGGCTGCGGTCCTCGTCGAGCATCACCGCGTACGCCGAGAACTCCTGGCCCAGCGTCATCGGCACCGCGTCCTGCAGCTGCGTACGCCCCATCTTCAGGACGTCACGGAACTCGATCGCCTTCGCCGCGAAGGCGTCCTGCAGCACGGCCATGGCCCGGAGGAGGCCGCGCACCGCGAAGACCGTGCCGATCTTGACGGCCGTCGGGTAGACGTCGTTGGTGGACTGGCCGAGGTTGACGTCCTCGTTCGGGTGCAGGAAGGCGTACTCGCCCTTGGCGTGGCCGAGCAGCTCCAACGCCCGGTTCGCGACGACCTCGTTGGCGTTCATGTTGGTCGAGGTCCCGGCCCCGCCCTGGATGACGTCCACGACGAACTGGTCGTGCAGCTTGCCGTCGCGGATCTCCCGGCAGGCCTCGACGATGGCGGCCGCCTTGCGCGGTTCGAGCAGGCCGAGCTCCTCGTTGGCGCGGGCGGCGGCCTCCTTGACGGCGGCCAGCGCATCGATCAGATGCGGATACGCGGAGATCGGCGTCCCCGTGATGGGGAAGTTCTCCTTGGCGCGCAGGGAGTGGACACCCCAGTACGCATCGACGGGGACGTCACGGTGGCCGAGCAGGTCGTGCTCGCTGCGGACGGACATGGCGGTGGCGATCTTCCTTCTGGAGAGGGTGAGTTGGTCCTACAGGGGCAGGGGAGCGCAGGCAGCCGTCGTCGGCTGGAGCGAGCGTGCGGGGCGGATGCTGCCGACCACCGCCCCGCCCCCGAGCAGCGGAGCCCCGGCGAACTCGGCGAGCGCGTCAGGGTCGACACCGCAGCGCGCGAGCGCCGCCGCGGTCACCGGTACGCGCGCCCGGTCCGCGCCGTCGGCGATCTTCACGGCGACGGCCCGGCCGTCCGGCAGCGCCGCGACCTGCACGCCTTCGAAGCCGTCCTTGGTCAGCAGCCCCGGCACGGCCCGCATCAGCGCGGCGACGTCGCGGCCGGAGCCCGACGCCATCTCCGCGTGCTCGCGCATCGCGTCGGCCACCCGGGCCTCGGGGGTGCCGGGCGGGGCCGTGGTGATCCGGGCGGCGGCGCGCGCGAGACCGTGCAAGGACACGGAGAACAGCGGCGCGCCGCAGCCGTCGACCGTCACCTGGGCGATGGCCTGCCCGGTGAGGTCTTCGACGGTCCGGGCGATCGTCTGCTGCAGCGGATGCGCCGGATCGAGGTAGTCGGCGAGCGACCAGCCGCTCAGCCGCGCCGCGTAGAGCATCGCGGCGTGCTTGCCCGAGCAGTTCTGCGCGAGCCTCGACGGCAGCCGTCCCGCGCGGATCCAGTCCTCGCGGACGACCGGGTCGAAGGGCAGGTCCTTGACGTTGCGCAGATCCGCATCGGCGAGCCCTGCCAGTTCCAGGATCCGCCGGGTCCCGGCGAGATGCCGTTCCTCGCCGGAGTGGCTGGCGGCGGTCAGCGCGAGCAGCTCGCCGTCGAGCGGAAGACCGGCCCGCAGCAGCGCCACGGCCTGCACGGGCTTGAGCGCCGAGCGCGGATGGAAGGCCACCTCTATGTCACCGATCTGCAGCTCCACACGGCCGTCCGCGCCGAGCACGACGACCGAGCCGTAGTGGATGCCTTCGATGACACTCCCGCGTACGAGGTGGGCGACGGGCGCGTGCAGCGGTTCCCGGACGGAGGGCGCATCGGCGACCGAACGGCCGTACGCGGACGGTGTGCTGAGACGGCTCACGTGTCCGCCCCGGCCTTGCGCACGGCCGCCACCCTGCCCCGCACGCCGTACCAACCGGCCACCAGCGCGGCCGCGATGAGCGGCAGGCACAGCACCGTCGTGCGTCCCGCGCCCCCGTCGGCGTACATCAGGACCAGGACGGACACCAGGAAGAAGAGGGTGACCAGCTCGGTCCAGGGGGAGCCGGGCAGCCGGTAGTCGGGGCGTTCGAGGTCGCCGTCCTGGGTCTTCCGCCAGAACTGCAGATGGCAGAGCATGATCATGCCCCAGGTGGCGAGAATGCCGAGGGCCGCGAAGTTGAGGACGATCTCGAACGCGTCGGCGGGGACCACGAAGTTGAGCCCGACGCCGAGCACACAGATGCCGCTGGTGAGCAGGATGCCGCCGTACGGGACCTGGCTGCGGCTCATGACTGCGGTGAACCGGGGCGCGGAGCCGGACATCGCCATGGAGCGCAGGATGCGGCCCGTGGAGTACAGGCCCGAGTTCAGCGACGACATGGCCGCGGTCAGCACGACGAGGTTCATCACGCCGCCCGCTGCCGGGATGCCGATGTTGGAGAGCACGGTGACGAAGGGGCTCTCGCCGGAGGTGTACCTGTTCCACGGCAGCAGCATCGAGAGCAGCAGCACGGAGCCGACGTAGAAGAGACCGACGCGCCACATGATCGAGTTGATGGCCTTCGGCATGATCTTCTCGGGGTTCTCGGTCTCGCCCGCCGCGACGCCCACCAGCTCGACCGAGGCGTACGCGAAGACGACGCCCTGGATGATCAGCAGCATCGGCAGCAGGCCGCTCGGGAAGATGCCGCCGTTGTCGGCGATCAGGGACGGGCCGGGGGAGTGGCCGTCCACGGGCTGCTGGGTGACGAGCAGGAAGATCCCGATCAGCATGAAGAGAACCAGCGCGCTGACCTTGACGATCGCGAACCAGAACTCCAGCTCCCCGAAGATCTTCACGGAGATGAGGTTCACGGTGAGGACCACGGCCAGGGCGATCAGGGCGATCACCCACTGGGGGATGTCGGAGAACATGTCCCAGTAGTGGGTGTAGGTGGCGACCGCGGTGATGTCGGCGATGCCGGTGGTCGCCCAGTTCAGGAAGTACATCCAGCCCGCGGTGTAGGCGCCCTTCTCACCGAGGAACTCCCGTGCGTACGACACGAAGGCGCCGGACGACGGCCGGTAGAGGACGAGTTCGCCGAGGGCGCGGACGACCAGGAAGGCGAAGAGGCCGCAGACGGCGTACGCGATGAACAGCGAAGGACCGGCGTCGGCAAGGCGGCCGCCGGCGCCGAGGAAGAGCCCCGTCCCGATGGCGCCACCGATGGCGATCATGTTGACGTGCCGGGACTTCAGGGACTTGCTGTACCCCGCGTCGCCGGCGTCGACATGCGCGGCCGCCTTCGGTATCCGCCCGGTCTGCTCGTCGATGGACTGCTCGCTCACGCTGGGGGTCCGCCTTCCGTCGGGGCGTCCGTGGGCTCGGGGCGCACGATCGCGGTGAGGGTGGTCTCGACACGGTCGAGGTGGTGCGCCATCGCGTCGGTGGCGTCGTGCTCGCTGCCGTCGATCAGGGCCTCGACGATGGCGCGGTGCTCGCGGTTGGACTGCTCGCGGCGCCCGCCGAGTTCGTTGAGGAACGCCGACTGGCGGGCCAGCGCGTCCCGGATCTCCTCGATCACGCGGCGGAAGACCGGGTTCTGGGCGGCCTGCGCGACGGCGAGGTGGAAGAGGGTGTCCATGGCCACCCAGGCGGTGGTGTCGGTCTCGCGCTCCATCCGGTCGAGGAGGTGGGCGAGATGGTCGAGGTCCTCGGGCGTCCGGCGCGCCGCGGCGTACCCCGCCACCGGGATCTCGACATGCCGTCGTACCTCGAGGAGGTCGCTGGCCGCGTAGTCGCCGAAGGTGGGGTCCTCGTCAGGACCGTTGGACACGACGAAGGTGCCCTTGCCGGTGCGGGAGACGGTGAGACCCATGGTCTGCAGGGCCCGCAGAGCCTCCCGCAGCACGGGTCTGCTGACCTCCAGGCGACGGCAGAGCTCCGCCTCGGAGGGCAGCTTGTCCCCGACGGCGTAGTCGCCGCGCTCAATGGCAGTACGCAGATGACCGAGCACCGCTTCCATGGCGCTGACGCGCCGCGGCACCGAGTCACCTGTCTGGCTGTCTGACAGGTTCACGGGGGTGATCCTGTGGGGGAACGGGAGGGGCTGTCAAGGGAGGGCCCGGGGGGTGAGACGGGGGCGGGGTGGCAGGACGAGGAGGGTGAAACGGGGGCGTGTTCACGGATCTGCCCCAACAGGGCTGTGTGGCCTGTTAGTTGGTAGTGAGGCGGATGGTGAGCCTGGTGTAATGCGACGGCGCGACAGAACAGCCATGTCTGTCAACCTGGAAGGTGCAAAGGTGCATTTACGCCGCGTCCTGGTGGCGGCTGCCGCCACCCTCGCCGTATCGGTCATCCCCGCCACCGTGAACACCGCCTCGGCCGCGCCACCCCGGCCGGACGTGCCGTCCGGCGTCACCGTCGGCACGCAGGAGGCCTCCGAGCAGGAGGTCCGTGACTTCTGGACCCCGGCCCGGATGCGCGAGGCCGTGAAGAACGAGAAGAAGGATCAGGCCGCCGTGGCCCGCGCGGCGGCCGCCGCCCAGCGGGCCGACGCCGCGCCGTCGGCCAGACCGGAAACCGGCCCGAAGGCCTCCGCGGACGCCGTGGCGCCCGCGGGCCGGAGCCTGCCGGGCGCGGCGCCGTCGGCCGCGCGGGTGCCCGAGATGTCCGTCTCGGAGCGCGTGCCCTACCCGACGTCGTTCCCCAATGTGGTCGTCGGCAAGGTCTTCTCCTACGACGACGCCGGCAAGGAGCACGCCTGTTCCGCCGCGTCGATCGTGTCCGACAACCGCAACACGGTGTGGACGGCCGGACACTGTGTGCACCCCGGGGACGGCAGCGGAGCGGACGGGTTCCACGACCTGGTCGTGTTCATCCCCGGATACCAGGGCACCACGGGCGACGACTACCAGGCCCCGTGGGGCGAGTGGGTCGCCAAGGTGAAGGTCGCCCCCGAGCAGTGGACGCACGAGGAGAACTACCTCACCGCCGACCTGGCGGCGTTCACCGTCACACCGCCCGACGGCTACGGCAACCTCGCCGACTCGGTCGGCGCCCTGGGCTACAAGTTCGGTGACGGGTCCGACTTCGACGACGTGATCGACTACGGGTATCCGGGCGTGGGCTACCAGCGCACGGACCTCGACGGCAAGGACATGCTGTACTGCACCGGCAACGTCGTGGACGCCGTCAACTGGTTCCCGCTCGACAACCGTCTCGAGATGGACTGCGACATGGGCGAGGGTGCCTCGGGCGGACCGATGTTCACGCCGTCGTGGCAGCTCGTCGGGGCGAACAGCCATCACGACATCGACGACAACGACCAACGCGTCAACGACAACCTGTACTCCTCCGAGCACGGCTCCGAAGCGGTGAAGGTGATCGACGCGATCAACGAAGAGGGCTGATCCCGTTCCACGCAGCTGCCGCCCCGGCCGTCGACGGCCGGGGCGGCACCCTGTTCCGCTGTCTCACCAGCAGTCGGCGGGCTTGAGCACCCACGTCCACGAACCGCAGGGAGCAACGCCCATCTGCGGGTCGATGTCCTGCGGCGGCCCGTCGTTGACCAGCTTCTGTTTCAGGTACCGGGCCTGCAGCTGCCCCGTCGTCAGCCTGTCCCAGCCGGCCGGCGGGCGTTTGCCCGCACGCGCGAGCTCGGCCTCCCACGCCTCGACGGTCTCCCGGCGCGTATCCGGCAGCGGTCCTTCGGCCTCCGGCGAACCGACCGTGACACCGGGAGGACTCGGCCGGCCGCCCGTCGCGGCCACGATCGCGGTGGCGGAGATGCCGGTGACGGTCAGCGCGGTGAGCGTCACCACTGCGGTCCTGACGGGATGCCTCGGCACGGACGCAGCATAGTCGGGCTCCTCGTAGCCCCGCTTCCAACGGCCCGGCATCTAGAGGAAGTTGACGTTCTGCGCGAGGGCGAGCCGGCTGGAGTAGTTGATGGTGTTGGTGGCCGGGCGCATGTACGCGCGCCAGGCGTCGGAGCCGGACTCCCGGCCGCCGCCGGTCTCCTTCTCGCCGCCGAACGCCCCGCCGATCTCCGCGCCGGACGTGCCGATGTTCACGTTGGCGATGCCGCAGTCGGACCCCTCGGACGAGAGGAAGAGCTCGGCCTCCTGCTGGTCGCGGGTGAAGATGCTGGAGGACAGGCCCTGCGGGACGTCGTTGTGCAGGGCGATGGCCTCCTCCAGGGTGTCGTAGGTGAGGACGTACAGGATGGGCGCGAAGGTCTCCTGCCGTACGACGTCGGTCTGTTCGTCGACGCGGACGACGACCGGCTCCGCGTACGCGGCCTGCGGTGCCACATCGGCCAGGCGCCGGTTGCCGCCGGCGAGGATCTTGCCGCCCTGCGCCTGTACGCGGGCGAGCGCGTCCTGCATGCCGTCGAGGGCGGCGGGCGAGATGAGCGGGCCGACCAGGGTGTTCTCGTCGAACGGGTCGCCGATGGGGAGCTTGGTGTACGCGGCCGTCAGGCGTGCGACGAGAGTGTCCGCGATGTCGCGGTGGACGATCAGGCGGCGCAGCGTGGTGCAGCGCTGGCCCGCCGTGCCCGCCGCCGCGAAGACGATGCCCTGCACGGCGAGGTCGAGGTCGGCCGACGGCGCCACCACCGCGGCGTTGTTGCCGCCGAGTTCGAGCAGCGAGCGCCCGAAGCGGGCGGCCACGCGGGGGCCGACCTCGCGCCCCATGCGGGTGGAACCGGTGGCGCTGACGAGCGCGACGCGCGGGTCGTCCACAAGGCGTTCGCCCACCGCGCGGTCACCGAGCAGGAGCCGGTGTACGTCACGGGGCGCGCCGACCTCCTCCGCGGCCCGGGCGAGGAGCCGGTCGCAGGCCAGGGAGATCAGCGGGGTCAGTTCCGACGGCTTCCACACCACGGTGTCACCGCAGGCCAGCGCCACGGCCGTGTTCCAGGACCACACCGCTGCGGGGAAGTTGAACGCGGAGATCACGCCGACCACGCCCAGCGGGTGCCAGGTCTCGGCGAGGCGGTGGCCGGGGCGCTCGGATGCGATGGTGCGGCCGTAGAGCTGCCGGGAGAGGCCGACCGCGAAGTCGCAGATGTCGATCATCTCCTGGACCTCGCCGAGCGCCTCCGAGCGGATCTTGCCCGCCTCGACGGTGATCAGATCGGCCAGGTCGCTCTTGTGGTCGCGCAGCAACTCGCCCAGGCGGCTCACGAGTTCACCCCGGCGTGGGGCCGGTGTGGTGCGCCAGGCGAGGAACGCCTCGCGGGCGGCGGCGACGGCCTCATCGACTTCGGCGGCGGTCGCCGCGGCCAGGCCGAACAGGTCCTCGCCGGTGATGGGCGTCCGGGCCTGGAGGCCGGTGCCGTCCAGGACGGTGACGCCGATGCGCTGCAGGCTCGCGCGGGCCCGGGCGCGCAGGTCGTCGGTGGTGGGCAGGGTGGTGGTGCCGGTCATGGTGCTCCCTGGGTGAGGTGTGCGGGTGGGGGCGGAGGGGTTTCAGCGGGGGTGCGTGCCGTCGAGGCTCAGGCCCAGTTCGCGGCCGACCCGGGTGATGGAGAGGCTCTGCTGACGCTCGTACAGGGCGAACGGGTCGAGGACCTCGCGGCCGATGGCGTCGGAGAGCCAGTCGCTGTCGTACGCGGCGCCTTCCTGGCCGGTGTTCCGGGAGCCCTCGCCGCTGAGGTTGGACTGGAAGATGCCGGCGGCGGAGCGCGGCAGAAAGTCCTCGTAGACGACGGGTTCGGCCCGCACCCAGCCCTGGTCCACCAACTCGCCTATGGTGGCTGGGAGTTGGGCGTCGCTTGTACGGGCTCGGTCGGGGGTGACGCTGTAGGTGAAGTAGGCGAGCTCCTGGGCGGCGAGTTCGCGCTCGCTGCCGGGGACGTGCTCGGCCCACAGGGCGCGGGCCAGTGCGGTGCGGTCCGCGGCCGGGCGGGCCGTGGCCTGGTCGTCGACGAGGGCGAGCAGCCGGTCGTAGAGTGCGCGGCCCGCGGGCGTGAGGGCGATGCCGCGGGCCTCGACCTCGCCGAACCGCACCCGCAGCGCGCCGCGCGTGACGGTGCCGTCCGGCCGGCGCAGGGCGCGCGGTTCGGCCAGGGCGCGGAAGGACGTCTGGCGCAGCAGCAGATCGGGACCCTTCCAGTCGGGCGGGCCCTGGATGGCGTCGATCATCTCGATGCCCCGGTCGGTCATGCGCCGGTACAGCTCGTCGATGTCCAGGACGCGCGGGGTGAGGTGGTTGATGTGGGTGGAGCCGACGCCGCCGATGTCAGCGGCGACCGCGGAGACCTTCTCGAGCTCCGCGTACCAGGCCTGGTCGATCGGCTCTGCCGACAACTCGAAGGCATGGACGGCCAGTTGGAGGAAGCGCTCGGCCTCCGCTTCGGGCAGCTCGCGCTCGGCACCGGCCCGGTCGGCCAGGGCGAGCAGCTCCGGCGGGAACAGCTCACGCCCGGCCAGGAACGTCTCCAGGCGGGCGCGCAGGTCGGCGTCGAAGAAGCGCGGGTCAGCGGGCGTGAGCAGGGAGGTGAACACCCGGAAGGGATTGCGCGCCAGCTCCTCGGCGTCCACGGGGCGGAACGCCGTCGACACGACGGGCACCGCGCTCGCGGCCGCCTCCCGCAGGTCGTAGAAGCCGACCGGACGCATGCCGAGCGCGCCGAAGACCCGTGCGACATCGCGCAGTTCGGCGGGGGTGCCCACGCGGATCGCGCCGTGCCGCTCCGCGGTGACCCGGCCGATGGAGCCGAGCCGTTCGGCGTCGGCGCCCCGCGCGCGCAGGACGTCCTCGTTCACCTCGCGCGAGACGTCCACGAGCGTGGTGTAGGCGGGGACCTCACGCCCGTACATCTCCGAGAGCCGGACGGCGAAGGCGGCTCGCAGCCGCCACTGGCTGATCATGAAAGGCCTGCCTTTCGAAGCGGGTGGACGAGTCATACGACGTGTGCCTCCGGGCGGATCGCGGCCCCGGCCCGGAACCGCTCGGCGCTCATCGGAGCTATGTCGACGCACGGCTCCCGCTCCAGGTGCAGATCGCGCACGATCTCGCCGACGGCGGGTGCCTGAAGGAATCCATGGCCCGAGAACCCGGTGGCGTAAAGGAAGTTGGACACTTCGCCGGAGCGGCCGATCAGCGCGTTGTGATCGGGGGTGACCTCGTAAAGCCCCGCCCAGCCGTCGGCGACCGGCATCGCGGCGAGCGCGGGGGCGCGGTGGCGTACGACGTCCCGGAACAGGCCGAGCCACTCCGGGGTCCACGTGGTGTCGAAGCCGTCGGGCTGGCCCGGGTCGGCGAGGCCGAACAGCAGGCCGTCGTCGCTGTTGTGGAAGTACGCCGACGACGTGAAGTCGATGGTGAAAGGGATCCGCGGGGCCGACGGCGACAGCGGTTCGGTGAAGGCGAGTTGGCGGCGCACCGGCCGGACGGGCAGGTCCACGCCGGCCATGGCGCCGATCTGCCCGGACCAGGCGCCCGCGGTACAGATGACGGTGGCGCAGGCGATCGTGCCGCGGTCGGTGTGCACGGCGCTGACGCGGTCGCCTGCGGTGTCCATGCCGGTCACGCGGGTGTGCGTGGCGAACCGGACGCCCGCCCGGGCCGCCGCGTAGGCGTACCCGCGCACGACCAGGGCGGGGCGGGCGTGCCCGTCGGTGGGGGAGTGCACGGCGGCCACCAGGCCCTCGGCGCTCACATAGGGGCACAGGCGCCGCGCCTCTGCCGCGTCGACCATGCGGCTGGGCACGCCCATCCCGTTCTGCAGCCGGACGCTTTGCTCGAACTCGGCGGCCTGCGTCTCACTGGTGAGCAGGAAGAGATAGCCCACGGTGTCCAGGCGGATGCCGGCGCCCGGCCGGTGCGGAAAGTCCTGGAAGGCGCGCAGACTGCGCCGGCCGAGCTCGATGTTGAGGGGGTCGGAGAAGTGGGCGCGTACGCCGCCGATCGGTTTGCCGGAGCTGCCGCAGGCGAGCTCGCCGCGTTCGAGGACGACGATGTCGCGCACCCCGGCCTCGGCGAGGTGGAAGGCGATGGAGGCACCCATCACGCCCCCGCCGACGATCACGACGTCGGCGCTCGACGGGAGGCTGTGGAAGACGGGGGCGCGGGACGTACCGGGCGATGAGGACAAGAGACCGATCCCTTCCAGAGGCCGGCGCCCGGTCCAACTGCGCCTGACGGGGCGGCAGTTCACGGGCGGCGCGGCGTGGGCAGTCAGAAACTTGCGGGACGCTGATCAGCTGGCTGCCCGTCATCGTGACGCACCCCGACCGCCGGCGTCCATGAACAGTTCCTCCGCTTCTCCGCCGTCGCCCCGAGGCACCTCAGGCCCCGGGGCGTACAAGGCCCTCTCGCGCCGCATCCTCTCCCACGACCGGCCCCCGCACCCGCCCTCGGCGCCGGGTGGCGCCCGGCGGTCTTGTGAGGACGGCGAGGCAGGCGATGATCAGGGCGATGCCGCTCCAGCCGGTGGTGGGGAGGCGTTCGCCGACGACCAGGACGGCGAGTACGGCGGCGACGGCCGGTTCCAGCAGGGTCAGGGTGGTCGCCGTGCTGGCGGGCACGTGTGCGAGGCCCCAGCCGAACAGGACGTACCCGGCGAACATGGGGATGAGCGCCATGTAGGTGCCCACGGCCGCGTTGGACCAGGAGTTGATGAGCGGCGCTCCGGTGGCAAGCAGGACGGGCAGGAGGAGCAGGCCACCGAGGCCGAAGACGCATCCCATCGCCGCACGGGAGGGGATCTCGCGGGTGATGAGGCGGTGCGCGGCCCAGGAGTAGAGGGCGTAGGTCGCGGCGGCGACCAGGCCGAGGCTCACGCCGAGCAGGGTGTCGGCCACCGATGACGGGCCCCCGCCGTCGGCGGCCTCGGCGACGCACAGCAGGACGGTGCCGAGCAGGCCGAGGGCCGCCGCCAGCATCCAGCGGCGCGTGAGCCGGCGGCGGTCCATGACGCGTTCGATCAGGGCCGAGGCGAGGGGAGCGGTGCCGAGCGACACCACGGTGCCGACCGCGACCCCTGCCAGGTGCATGGAGCTGTAGAACGCCAGCGGATAGACGGCCACCGCGACCGCGCCGAGCACTACCGTGCCGCTCTGGGCGTGAAGACGGGCCGCGTGGCGGGCGATCTGAGGCGCGGCGACGAGGGCCTGGAGGAGTCCGCCAAGGCCCATGGCCACGGCGCCGATGGCGAGCGGGCCCACGTCCGGCGCGAACGTCGCGGCCGTGCCCGTCGTGCCCCAGAGAACTGAGGCCGCAAGTACGCACAGTGCGCCCATCCCCGCGGACTGGACTCGTCCGTCGGGCCGCTTCACATCCGGTCCAGGAGGGTGGCCGCCATGGCGCGGGCGTGCTGGAGGCGGCCGCCGTCGCCTTCCAGACCGGCACGGGCCATCGCGCCCTCCAGCAGGAAGGCGAGGTGCTCGGCCGTCGCATGCGCATCGTCGGGGCGCTCGGGCAGCAGCTCCTCCAGGTGGCCGGCGATCAGGCGCTCGACCTCCTCCTTGTGGGCGCGCACCACGGCCCGGCCGTCGTCGCCGGCCGGGAGTTCGGCGGCGGCGTTGAGCAGTCCGCAGCCGCGGAAGCCGTGCTCGTAGGCGAAGGCCGCGTGGTCGGCATAGGCGTCGAAGACCGCCAGAACGCCCTCGCGCGGACCCTTGGCCCGATCGAGCCGTGCCCGGTACAGGCCGAGCCACTCCTCGTGCCGGGCGTCCAGGTAGGCGCGGACCAGGTCGGCCTTGGAGGAGAAGTTGTTGTAGAGGCTCATCTTCGCCACGCCGGCCTCGGCCGTGATCGTGTCGATGCCGGTCGCCGCCACACCGTCCGCGTAGAAGCGGCGGGCAGCGGTTGCGAGCAGCCGCTCCCGGGCCGGCCGCCGCCGCCCCCGCTCCGGCGTGGACGTCCTCGCATCCGCGGTCTCGCTCATCACAGTCCAAACTGGGTAGGTAGGTCTACCTAGATTAGATGAAGGGCGGTAGTCATGAAAGCAGGGCGGGGGCGGCTTCCGCGGAAGGAAATCCCACTGAATGAGTGATCTATCCGCGCAGAGGAGTGACGCTCCTTGCTGGGGCGCCGACCGGGTTGTGACCATCGCCCGATGGACGGACGGAAGCGGAATGCTGAGCTGGACGGCGTCGCAGAGACGACGCTATGGACGTTGCATCACCGCGCTCTGGCCGCGAGGAACCCGGGCTCTGCCCTGACGGACCCGAAGGCGATCGAGGTGATCGACGCCGTCGACTACCCCTTTGAACGGCGGTTCGGCACCGGCAACTGGGGCCTGGCACAGGGGATGGCGGTACGGGCACGCTGTTACGACCGAGAGGTGCGCCGCTTCCTCGAGGACCACCCGGACGGCACGGTCGTCTCGCTCGGGGAGGGTCTGGAGACGCAGTTCTGGCGGGTGGACAACGGCAGGGTGCGCTGGCTCGGGGTCGATCTGCCCGAAGTCGCGGAGCTGCGGCGGCGGTTGCTGCCGGACGCGCCGCGCCACCGCACGATGGCCTGCTCGGCCACCGACCCGCGGTGGATGGACGAGGTGGACGCCTCGCGCGGGGTGCTGATCATCGCCCAGGGGATGCTGATGTATCTCCCGCTGGACGTGGTGCACCGGCTCATCGAGGCGTGCGCCGCCCGTTTCCCCGGAGCGGAGTTCGTCTTCGACACCCCGCCCGCCTGGATGGCCGCCCGCACCGCACGGGGGCGGTGGAAGTACCCCGCCGGATACCGGCCGCCGCCGATGCTCTGGGGGATGACACCGGCGCATCAGCGGGGGCTCCACGCGGTGCATCCGAACATCGCCGCCGTACGAGCGGTTCGGGAGCCACGGGGCCGGGGTTTCCTCTGCGGGTGGCTGCTGCCGCTGGCCGGCCTTCTGCCCGCGATCCGCGCGCGAAAGCCGCTCTGGGTGACGCGTGTGTCTTTCGGTCTGACGGAACATCACCAAGGAGTCAACAAATGACGGATTGCCCGGCAGCCGAGCAGGTCTGCGCGCCGCGAGCACCGAGCAGGGCCGTTCTCGTCGAAGGCGCCACGCTGCGGCTGCGGGAATTCCTGCCCGGCGATGTCGAAGGCGTACTCGGCATTTTCGGCGACCCGCGCACCACCCGCGAGTTCGGCATGCCGCCCTTTGAGCGCGCCGACGCCGCCGCGCTGGTCGAGCAGGCCAGGGCGGGCGCCGCGCGGACTCCTCGCACGCACTACCGGCTTGGCGTCAGCGAGATCGCCACGGGCGAGCTGATCGGCTCGGCGAAGCTGATCGTCGAGGACCAGTCGGGCGAGGGCGGCATGGTCCGCGTCGGCTACCGCAGCGCAGAGGTCGGTCTCGCGCTGCGCGCCGACCGGGTGAGCTTCGGCCACAGCGTCGAGATCGGCTTCCTGCTGGGTGTTCTGGGCTTCGACCGGCTCGGACTGCACCGCGTCTGGTCGGGGTTCATGCCGTCCAACGTCGCCGCGCAGCGGGCCATCGAGAAGGCCGGCATGGTCCGCGAGGGAGTGCTGCGCCACTACGGCCACGTGGACGGCGTGTGGCACGACATCGTCCAGTACTCGATTCTCGAGGACGACTGGAAGTCCCTCTGCGGCCGGTGAGCGGCCGGTGAACCGCCGGGGCGAACGTTAGCCGCATGTTAGATCTCGGACCCGACCGTTGTCGGATGATCCTTCGCGCGGTGAACCTGCGGGGGCCTGCTGCTCTGCCTGCGGGCGAAATACCCGCAACGTGTGAGGAGATGCCCGGTGACAACGTCACTTCCCGGCACCGTCGACAGCCCGCCGCCACCCGCAAGGAGCCCCTGGAAGGCGCTGGTCGGCGGCTCGATCGGCAATCTGGTCGAGTGGTACGACTGGTTCGTCTACTCCAGCTTCGCCGTGTACTTCGCCTCGTCGTTCTTCCCCGAGGGAAACTCCACGGCGCAGCTCCTGAACACCATGGGCATCTTCGCCGTCGGGTTCCTGATGCGCCCGGTCGGCGGGTGGCTGCTCGGCCGGCTCGGCGACCGCAAGGGGCGCAAGGCGGCGCTGACCGCGACCGTGAGCCTGATGTCGGCGAGCGCACTGCTCATCGCCATCGCGCCGACGTACGACCAGGCCGGATACCTCGGCGTCGTGGTGCTGCTGGTCGCCCGGTTGCTGCAGGGACTCTCGGTGGGCGGCGAGTACGCGGCCAGCGCCACCTATCTGACGGAAGCGTCGGCTCCGGGCCGGCGCGGCTTCGCGTCGAGCTTCCAGTACGTGTCGATGACGCTGGGCCAACTGTGTGGCCTGGCCCTGCAGATGGTGCTGCAGCGGACCATGGACCCGGACACGCTCACCTCCTGGGGGTGGCGGATCCCGTTCTTCGTCGGCGCACTCGGCGCTGCGGTCGTCTTCTACCTGCGCCGCAATCTCCTGGAGACCGAGGCCTACGAGGAAGAGGAGGACGTGGCCACGGATCCTCGCGCCGGCCGCGGCACATTGCGCGCCCTTGCGCCCTACAAGCGGGAGTTGGTGCTGGTCCTCGCCCTGACGCTGGGCGGTTCGGTTTCGTACTACACGTACACCACATACCTGACCAAATACCTGTCGAACACCGCGGGCCTCGCCAAGCAGGACGCCACGCTGGTGAGCTTCTGCGCGCTGACGGTGTTCATGTGTCTGCAGCCGCTGGGCGGCATGCTGTCGGACCGGATCGGGCGGCGTCCGCTGCTGATCGCGTTCGGCGCCGGATCGATGTTCGGGAGCGTGCCGCTGCTCTCCGCGCTCGGCGGCGTGGACGGATTCTGGCAGGCCTTCGGTCTGATGCTGATCGCCCTGGTGATCGTCACCGGCTATACGTCGATCAACGCGGCCGTGAAGGCGGAGCTGTTTCCCACTCATATCCGGGCCCTTGGCGTGGCTCTGCCCTATGCGCTGGCGCAGGCGCTGTTCGGCGGCACCGCCGAGTACGTGGCGCTGTGGTTCAAGAACGCCGGCATTGAGTCGGGCTTCTACTGGTACGTCTCGGGCTGCGCCGCGGTGTCCTTCGTGGTGTACCTGGCGATGCGCGAGACGCGGGACATCGCGCTCAAGCGGTCGGAGCGCGAAGCGGCGGCGGGGGAGGGGAAGCCGGCGGATGCGGTCGCCCAGCCTGCCGGGCGATGACCCGGGTCACGGGCCGTAAGGCCTGATCAGAGGCGGCGTACCCTGTCCGGGATCAATGGGGCGGGGTACGCCGAATCGAGGAGTGACGGATGCAGGTGCTGCTCGTCGAGGACGACGACCGGCTTGCCGAGGTCCTGGGCCAGGCGCTTGCGGCGCGGGGTCACCGCACGGTGCGGGCCGGGCGGGCCGACGACGCGCTGCGGCTGAAGCAGGGCATGGACTTCGTGCTGCTCGACCTCGGCCTTCCGGACCTGGACGGACTGCAGCTGCTGCGCAGGCTCCGCAAGGTGTCCGCCGTACCCGTCATCGTGATCACCGCGCGCTCGGACGAGGGCACCGTGCTCCAGGGACTGCGCTCGGGAGCCGACGACTACCTGGTCAAGCCGTTCCGCATCGAGGAACTCCTTGCCCGGATGGACGCGGTGATGCGCCGCACCGGACGGACCGGCTCAGGTCCCGCGCCCGCGCCTCAGACCGTCCGGGTGGGCGACGTGGCGGTCGACCTGCGCGCCCGGGAGGTGACCGTGGCCGGTCGGCCCGTCGCCCTGACCCGGCGTGAGTTCGACGTCCTGGCGCTGCTCGCCCGCGAGCCGGGTGTGGTGCGGGCGCGCGAGGAGATCCTGGACGCGGTGTGGGGCGACGCCTACTTGGCGGTGTCGCGGTCGCTCGACGTACACATAGCCGGGATCCGCGCCAAGACCGGCTGCCCCGGCCTGATCCGCACCCTGCGCGGCACCGGCTACCGCCTAGCCGAGGACTGATGCGCCGCCGCCTGCGCCTGACGTACGTCCTCCTGATCGGCGCGCTGCTCGGTGCCCTTGCCGTCCCGCTGGGCCTTGCCTACGCACAGCAGCGCACGCACCAACTGCTCCTGGACCGCCGCGCGGACGCCACCCACCTGGCCGGTCTCGCGGAACAGGCGGTACGGGAAGGCGGTCCGGCCGAAGCGGACCTGGCGGCGGAGGTCCGCAGGTACACCTGGCTCTACGACGCCGGGGCCGAGGTCAGGGACGCCACCGGAGAGGTCCTCGCTGCCGGCGGCGGCGTCGGCGACGGCGCGCGCGACGCCCGGCACGGAGCCCTTGCCGGGCGGACCACGGAACGGCTGCCGCTGGTGACGCCGTTCGCGCCGCGGCGGGTCACGGTGGCCGAACCCGCGGGCCGGGACGCCCAGGTCGTCGGCACTGTCCTGCTGGTCGCGCCGGCGGACGCGGCGCGCCGGGACGTCGCGCTGGTGTGGGCGGCGCTCGCCGGGGGCGCCGTCGCGATGTTCGCCGCGGCCTACGTGGCGGCGGGCCGCCTGGCCCGGTGGACGCTGCGGCCGGTGGCGGAGCTGGACGCGGCGACGGAGGCGATCGCCGCGGGGCAGCTGCATGCGCGGGCTCCGGTCGGCGGCTCAGGGCCTTCGGAGCTGCGGCGCCTCGAGGAGCGGTTCAACGCGATGGCCGACACGGTGGCCGCGGTGGTGGAGCGCCAGCGGGCGTTCGTCGCGGATGCCTCGCATGAGCTGCGTACGCCGCTTGCCGTGCTGACGCTGCGGGTGGAGAACCTGCGGTCGGAGCTGACCGACCCCGGATCGCAGGACTACGAGCGCGCCCTCGACGAGATCGACCGGCTCAGCGCCCTGCTCGACGACCTCCTCGCCCTCGCCCAGGTGGAGAGCGGCACGCCCGCCGCCGTGGAACCCGTGGAGGTGGTGGGCGAGGTGCGGCCGAGGCTCGATGCCTGGTCGGAGGTGGCCGAGGCGCGCGGGATCGACTTCGCCGTCCGGCTGCCCGGGGAGCTGGCCGCCCGCTGTGTGCCGCAGACCGCGGGGCGGGTCCTGGACGTCGCGGTCGACAACGCGCTGAAGTTCACCCCGGAGGGCGGGCGGGTCGAGGTGAGCCTGGCCGAGGCCGCGGGGGAGGTGGTGTTGCGCGTCGCCGACGACGGACCGGGGCTGCCGCCCGATGAACTCGCCGTGGCCAGGGACCGGTTCTGGCGCTCGCCCCGGCACTCCAACGTCGACGGCAGCGGGCTCGGCCTCGCCCTCGCCGATGAGCTGGCGCGTGCGAGCGGCGGCAGCTTGGACCTGCTGCCGCGGGAGCCGCGCGGCTTGGTGGTGCGGTTGCGGCTGCCGCTTGAGCGTTCGGAGGCCCGGCAGTAGCGGTGCGGCTGTCACTTCAGTTGTGGGTGGTGCAGGCCCTCTGACCTGCCGAGCCAGGGACGGACCGGCGCGCGTGACTGACGTGCCGCACGTAGTCCTGCCAGCGGGGCAGCCCGTGGTGCGCGGCGCGGGCGTGGATGTGGGCGGTGACCTCTTGTACGTAGCGCGGGGGCATGGCGCGGCGGGTGGTGAAGTCGGCGGCCAGGCGTTGGTGGAGGTGGGGCGGGAGGACGCGGGCGGACTGGGTGAGGAACCAGTCGCGGGCGCCGGGGCTGATCCGCATGACGTCGGGGAAGACGGTGACGGCTCCGGCCTCGGCGCAGGCGTCGACGAGGGCGTCGAGCGCGTCGGGGTGGTCGCCGGCGTGCGGGATGACGGGCGCGATGAGGACTCCAGCGGGGACTCCGGCCGCCCGCAGGGCCGCGATCGTGTCGAGGCGGGCGCGGGGTGGAGCCGCGTCGGGTTCGAAGGCGCGCCAGACCCGGTCGTCGAGGGAGCCGAGCGAGGTCATGACCAGGACGTCGGTGATGCGGGCGGCCTCGGCGTAGAGGGGGATGTCGCGGCGCAGGAGCGCGGACTTGGTGGTCGTCGTGAAGGGGACGCGGTAGTCGGTCAGGGCGTTCAGGATGCCGGGCATCAACTGGTAGCGGCCTTCGGCGCGTTGGTAGCAGTCGGTGGAGGTGCCGACCATCACCCACTGGTCGCCGGTCTTTCCGGTGCGCAGTTCGCGGCGCAGGACGGCGGCGGCGTTGGTCTTGACGTAGAGGTGGGTCTGGAAGTCTTCGCCGGTGTCGTGGCCGAGGTGGTGGTGGCCGTCGCGGGCGAAGCAGTAGGTGCAGGCGTGGGTGCACCCGCGGTAGGGGTTCAGCGTCCAGCCCATGCCGCCGGGCTCGGCGCCGGGCAGGCGGTTGAGGAGGGTGCGGGCCCGGGTCTCGTGGAAGGTGACGCCTTGGAAGTCCGGTGACGGGGGCGGAGCCGGGGTCACGGCGGAGGCCGGGAAGAGGGCGGGGTACGGGTCGGTGGCGTTCACCGGTCCGCCTCCTCGCGGCTCGGCGCATCGCTGAGCGTGCGGCCGGCACCGAAGAGTTGACGTCCCAGCTCCTCCAGGTGCGGGGCGAGTTCGGGTGAGCCGTGGAGTATGGCGCCGGCGCCGAGGTTGAGGAGCTGTACGGCGATGTGGAGGGGGTTGTCGGCGCTGATGTCGACGGTGCAGGTGTGGTCGCCCTGCGGCCGCACGCGCTCGGGCAGGGCTCCGGTGCGCGCGCGGACGGTGGCGGCGTCGAGGGGGACGGTGGCCCGGGCGGTGTAGCGGGCGGGGGCGGTGGCGATGGTGGTGGCGACGTGCGCGGCCGGGTCGTCGGCAGGCAGCTCGCGTGGGGTGAACCGGCGGCCGGTGGGCGAGACGGCGGCCAGGCGGTCCACGCGGAAGGTGCGCCAGCCGTCCTTGCCCAGGTCGTGGGCGACGAGGTACCAGCGGTTGCCGGCCGCCACCAGCGCGTGGGGCTCGACGCGGCGGGCGGTGGCCTCCGTGGCCTGCCGGGAGCGGTAGTCGAAGGTGACGGCCTCGTGGTCGCGGCAGGCGGCTGCCAGGGCCGCGAGGGCGCCCGGGTCGGCCTGCGGGCCGCCGCCCCAGGCCAGGGGCACCGTGGCCGTCTGCAACGCGGACACCTGGTGACGCAGGCGGGCGGGCAGCACCTGCTCCAACTTGGCGAGCGCGCGCACGGCCGTCTCCTCGATGCCGGTGACACCGGAGGTGGCGGTGCGCAGGGCGACCGCGATGGCGATGGCCTCCTCGTCGTCGAGGAGGAGCGGGGGCAGATCCGTACCGGCCGCCAGACGGTAGCCGCCCGCGTGGCCGGTGGTGCCCTCGACCGGGTAGCCGAGCTCGCGCAGGCGGTCGATGTCGCGGCGGACGGTGCGGCCGGTGACGCCTAGGCGTTCGGCCAGTTCGGCGCCCGACCATTCGCGGCGCGTCTGCAGCAGGGAGAGCAGCCGGAGCATGCGGGCGGGCAGGTCCTGGGTCATGCCGTTCAGGCTGCCAGTCTTTTAGGGCGTGACGTGTCCTAAAAGGAGTCTAGCGTCGGAAACGGATCGAAAGCGTCCGGCGGGATCGCGTCGGACGACGCCACATCACCCCTCGTCACCCCTCACAGGAGGAGGAACCGGCATGAGCTTCATGGACCCGGGAAACGTCGTCTGGTTCGAGATCAGCACCGCTGACGGCCAGGCAGCCAAGGACTTCTACGGCCCGCTCCTCGGCTGGAGCTTCGCCGTCGACCCGGACTCCTCGGTCGGTGGCGTCACGTACACGCGGATCATGGCTCCGGGCATGCCGTACCCGATGGGCGCGGTCTACGAGAACTCCCGCAGCCCCGAGGAAACGATCAACGCCTCCATCGTCTCCTCGGACGTCGCCGCCGACCAGGACAGGCTGGAGAAGCTGGGCGCGACCGTGGTCGTCCCGGCGACGCAGGTCTCCGATGTGACCGCGTTCGGCCGTATGGCGGATCTGCGGGGCAACGTGTTCTCGCTGTTCCAGAACGACCAGACCCCAGAGCGGCTGAAGGACTTCGCCGAGCAGGGGCAAGCGCAGATGCAGGAGATGGCGGCCAAGCCGGTGCCCGGCTCGTTCGCCTGGTTCGAGATCGGCACCACCGACGCCGAAAGCACCGAGGACTTCTACCGTCGCGCGTTCGGCTGGCGCATAGAGCAGGACAAGAGCGCGGGCGGCAAGCCCTACTCCAACATCTTCACCGGCAATCCGTGGCCTTCCGGCGGGCTGTACGACCACGGGGCGGACGGCGTCGACTACCTGATGCCCGCCTTCCTCGTCCTCGACGTGCCCGCGACGGCCGAGCGGGCCCAACAGCTGGGCGCCACAGTGGAGTTCGGCCCGGATGCCAACCCCGACGGACTCGTCTACGCCCGGATCATCGACCCGCGCGGCAACCGCTTCGGTCTCTTCTCCGCCCCGGTCGACGCTCCCACCCCCGCTTCGACGGACGAGCAGGTGACGGCATGAGGATCGCTCTTCTCGGCACCAACTTCGGCCAGGCGCACGCCGCCGTCTACGCCGCGCGCGGGGACGTGGAAGTGGTGATGTTCGGCCGCGATCCGGAGAAGACCGAAACGGTGGCCGGACAGTTCGGATTCGCCGCCTCCACCGACCTTGACCAGGCGTTCGACGGCGACTTCGACCTCGTCGACATCTGCCTGCCCGTCCCGCTCCACACCGCGTACGTGCTGCGTGCGCTGGAGGCGGGCAAGCACGTCCTGGTCGAGCTTCCGCTCGCCGACAACCTGGCGGACGCACGGCGCGTGGCCGAGGCGGCCGAGCGCAGCGACAAGCAGGTGTTCGTGGACATGTACGAGCGGTTCATCCCGGCCAACCGGGTCCTGTTCGACGCCGTACGCGAGGGCACTTACGGGCGTCTGGAGCAGCTGGCCCTGTGGAACCGGACGGCCCACCTGTGGCCGGGGTTCTCCCTGGGCCTGAAGGTGCTGCCGCTGGAGGCCATGCACGGCGACATGGACATCGTCATCCGCACCCTCGGCAAGCCCCAGGGCCTGGACGTCACCACCGTCGCCCGCGACGACGACAGCGCAGCCATCGAGGCGGTCCTGCGCTTCGACGGGGCCATGGCCCGGGACTCGGTGTCCTCGCTGCTGCCCATGCCGTGGGGCGCCCGCGGCGGCTACACCGCCACCTTCGCCCAGGGAGTCCTCGAGTCGCGGTCGACGATGGGCTTCGACGGCAAGCCGACCGGCACCCTCACCGCCTACACCCCTGATGGCGTACGGGAGTTGGAGCTGCCGCCCGCCGACCAGTACGCGGCGATGATCGACCACGTCCTGGCGTGCCTGCGCGGCGAGGCCGACAACGAGATCGCCCCCGCGACCGTCCTAGACGCCCTCGAACTGACCCTGGACGTCGACCGGATGGCCAACGGAGCCGTCGACCGACGATGATCCCGCCCATCGGATTCGGGACTTGGCAGCTGAAGGGCGATGACGCCTACCGAGCCGTCTCGGTGGCCGCCTCCTCGTTGCTGTTCCAGCTTGGTCAGGGCCCGCAGCGAGGTCTCGCGTGGGGCCTGAAGCAAGGAGAGGAGCTGGAGAGGAGTTTCTACCGATTTGCCCCGACAGGAGAGGAGCCCGCCATGACCGCCAAGGGACCGCACCATGCTGATCTCCCACGTGCCCGGCATGGACAAGACCCCGGGCGCGGACCGGACGGTCGTCCACTCCAAGCTCCAGTCGCTCAGGAGGCGAGATCGCGCTCCAGTGGGGTTCGGTAGGCAGGGGTGAAGCGACGATCGCCGAGGAAGGACGCGGTCCGCTGCGCCTCGGCCTCAATGGCCGCACGGGCCTGTCGGCCGGGATCGTCGAGCAGCCGCCAGTTCAAGGTGCCGTCCTTGCGCTGGGCCCAGCCGCCGACGATCCGGCCGTCCCACCACACGGTGGGGCCGATGTTGCCCATCCGGTCGAAGAGCGCGGGGACGTGGGCGGGGTCGAGGTAGAAACCGCGGTCGCGCCAGCCCATGGGGGTGGGGTCGAGAGCCGGCAGCAGGACGGCCGAGGGCCCGGCGCCATCGACCGGTTCCTCCAGATCCTCGGCCAGGGCATACCCCATACCCTCGTCCAGGTCGACGTCCACCGCTCCCGAGGCGGCCAATGCCTTGCGGGTGTCGGTGAGCGTCCAGCCGGTCCACCACTTCAGATCGGCGACCGTGCCGGGGCCGAAGGCGCCAAGCCAGAGCCGGACCAGCTCGGCCCGTGCCGTGGCCGGGGTGAGCTCGGGGAGTTCGGGCGCCAGGGTCCAGGCGTGCTGGTTGCTGGTCCAGCCACCCCGCCGTGTCCCGCGCACGACGTGCCCGTCGGCGGCCAGGACGAACAGCAGGTCGGCAGCAACGCTGCGGCGCGACTCGTACCGCTTGCCGGGTGCGACGACGATCTGCCGCTCCAACCCGCCTACTTCGGCGGCCAGTTCACCAGTGGTCGCCTCGCCCCGCTCGGCAAGGACGGACAGGGCGGCACGGGACACCTTCGCCAGCCACCGCTCGTCCCCGATACCGGACAACTCCAGCTGCCGCAGCAACTGCTTCCTGCGTACGGCGGCGTTGGGCCGCCCGGATGCCGCAAGGAGCACCGGAGCAAGACCGGTCGGCGTCACGAAGAGGGTGCAGCGCATCGCGGTCATCCGCAGGAGCGACTCCCGCTCGTACAGCTCCCGCTCCACCGCCTCGGGGCGGGGGTCGGCGAGCCGGGCCGCGACGGAGAGGTGGACGGTCGCCGCGTCGGTGGCGTGCAGCGCAAGGACGGACCGCGCCACCTCGCGTACGCGGCCTGCCCGCACCGCGGGGTCCAGGAGTTGGCGGCGCACCAGTCGGGCGCGGCGCTCACCGGCAGTGATGCGGGGACGGGCGAAGCTGCTCACGGTGGCTCCTCAGCTGTCCTGGGGTGTCGCGGCGCCGGAGCTGGCGGTAAGGATGAGCCGCAGGATGCCCTCCACCTCGCTCCGGCTCGGGGGCTCACTGCCTGCCAGACCCCGCAGAGTCAAGCCGTTGGCGGCCACGGCGGCGGCGCGGGCGGTGAGCGGGTCGACATACCGGGACAGGGCATCGACGCTCGCCTCGATGTAGCGATCGGCGACCGGCCGCAGCGCCGGGCGGCGCAGCGCGGCCAGATACAGCTCGAACTCCACGACCTGCTGGTCACGTTGAGGACCGAAGCTGCCCATCAACGCGTCGGCGAGCAGCACGGCGAGCTGCTCCGGGGTGAGCTGCGGGCGCCGGGCCACCCACTCGTCCAGATAGGCCACGAAGCGGTCGACGGAGCGCTGCAGGGCCGCCTTGATCAGGTCGTCCTTGGTGGCGAAGTGGTACGTCGTCGCCCCCAGCGGCACCCCGGCCTCCTCGGCCACCGCCCGGTGGGTCACCCCCTCGATGCCGCGGGCACCGATGACCCGCTCGGCGGCGGCGGTGACCTCCTCGGTCCGCGCCCGCGGGTCGTACCGGCGCCGCGCGGGGCCACCCGTGTCTGCCATGGCCGTGTCCCTCCCGGGAGTCTCGTACGCGAACAGAGGAGAAGAGTTCTGAACAGAAGTACCAATCCTATCCGAATATCCCGCACCCGGCAGCTCGCCACTCAATCTTCCTCTTCAGGAGCGAGTGCGGCCCGAGTCTCACGCGGAGGGCGGAGACTTCCAGGCGCCGACGAAATCACCTATGCCCTATTTGCCCACACCTCTGGACAGAGTTCAGTACCTATGTACTAATTGGAATGCAAGCCACGTCGCGGGTACCGCGTGGAGGCGCACGCCGCGCACCACCACGCTGTGCGGCGCCCTCATTCATCCCTGAATTCATCCCCGAACCGGCCCTCATTGCCGGGCCTCGCCCACCCTCCCCACGGAGCCCGTCATGATGAACGTCTCCCCCTGCCTGGCCGTCAAGGACCCTCTGGCCACCGCCGCCTTCTACGAGAAGCTCGGCTTCGGCGTCCTGGACACCGGGCCCCTGAACCCCGAACACCCGCTGCTGATCATCACGCATCGAGGCAAGCCCGCCCTGATGATCCAGGGGGACGAAAGCTTGCGCGCCCTGCTGCCCACCATGCAGCCCGCCAACGGCTGTTCGGGCATCCACTACTTCATTCTTCTTCCGCGACCCGGACGGCTACATCCTCGGCATCTTCGGCCCCGACGACCCGGCCATGATCCCCCGGCCCGACGAAAGCGCCTGACCACGTCATGCACACCCCCGCCATCTCGGCCTGCCTGGGCGTCCACGACGTCGCGACCACGTCGACGTCATGAAAGGCCCCGTAGCTGCGGGCGGTCACCCGGCGCTCTGCTTTCGCGACCTCAACGGCTACGTCATCGGGGTCACCCAGAAGACCGGGCACTGACCCCCACCCACGCCTTCGCAAACACCCCTCGCACACAAGGAGTTCGCCATGAAGACCACGAAGATCGCAGTCCTGGGCACCGGCGGCGGAGGCCGCGCGCACGCCGCCAAGCTGAGCGAGCTGGGCCACGAGGTGTACGTCGGCACCCGCGATGTCGAAGCCACCCTGGCCCGCACCGAGCCCGACATGATGGGCAACCCGCCCTACACGGCATCGACGGCCACAACGCCGTCACCGCCCTGACCGCCATCGCCGGCCAACTGGCCGGCAAGACCCTCATCGACTACGCCGTGCCCTACCTCTACGGCGCCGAAATGGACCACCCCTGGCCCACACCGTGGGGCACCATGCCCAAGCTCGATCCCTGCGACACCGACAGCCTCGCCGAGCAGATCCAGCGCGCCTCACGCGGACCAAGGTCGTCAAGTCCTTCGTCACCCAGGAACAGCCCACATGCACGGAGCCATCGGCCTCGCCCTCGGCATGGGCCATCACTTCGGAGTAAAGGTTGTCCGCTGACGACCCAGTTGCCGCGCCTGTCGCCGCAGCCGTAGGCGGCGCCGGCAACGGCCGCTCCCCCCTCAGCCGTAAGCACCGCGGTAGTAGGCGACAGCCCCGGGATGCAGCGGCACGCTGCCGGTGCCGATCGCGTACCGCTCGTCGAGATAGCCGCCCGGCACCTCGGGGCCCGGCAACTGCTCCCTGGCCTCGAACATCACCCGGGTCACCGCCTCCGCCACCTGCGCGGAGAGGTCGCGGCGGGCCACCAGATAGCTGGGGACGCCCACCGTGGGCACCGCGTGCGGCACTCCGTAGGTGCCGGCCGGCACCTCCACCGGGACGTAGGGCGCACCGTGGCGTTCGCGCAGTGCTGACGCCTGGCCGTCGAGCGGCAGCAGACGCACCGGTGTCCCGGCCGCGAGGCGGGTGATCGCCGCGGTGGGGATGGTGCCGCACCAGAAGAGGGCCGCGACGTCGCCGCGCGCCAGGGCCCGCGTGGACGCGTCGAGATCGAGCCGCACCTCCCGCACCGGACGGGACAGGCGGGCGGCGGCGAGTACCCGTTCGGCGACCACGGCGGTGCCCGAGCCCGCCGCGCCCACGGCGACCCGGCGACCGGCCAGGTCCGTCAGGCTCCGTAGAGGGGAGTCGGCGGGGACGGCGAGGTGGAGGTAGTTGAGGTAGATCCGGGCCAGTGCCCGTACGCGGACGGGGGTCCGGAAGCCGCCCGCGCCGGCCCGCGCGTCCGCGGCGGTGTCCCCGAGGGACAGGGCGAGATCGGCGTCGCCCGTCGCGAGGAGACGCAGGTTCGCGACGCTGGCCGAGGTGTGCAGGACGCGGGCCCTCAGCCCCGGCTCCCGGGCGCCGAGCTCGCGGGCAAGACGCTCCCCGAACCGGGCGAAGGGGCCGCCCCACGCACCTGTCGCCAGGGTGAGACGGGCCGTCGGTCCTTCGGACCCTCCCGGCAGGCATCCGGATGCGGCGGCGAGCAAGGGGAGGGCGGCCGCGGTGGCGCCCAGGACGGCCCGCCGGCCGGGACCCGGGGCCGGTGTCACTGCGCCTCGAGGATCTCGCGCAGGGTGTCGACGGCGTGCGCGCGGTGCTCGTCGAGGTGCCGGACGGCGCTCTCGACGTCACCGGCCCGCAGCGCCTCGACGATCGCGCGGTGCTCGTGGACGACGCGCTCCCGGTTGGGCGATGCCACGTAATACAGGGAGCGGTAGGCGTCCGTCGCGTCCCACAGCGTGGAGATCAGCCGGATCAGCCGGGGCATGCCGGACGCCTCGATGAGGGCGAAGTGGAAGCGCCGGTTGGCGGCGGCCATGGCGCTGACGTCGCCGGCCTCGCTCGCCTCCTCCACGGCGCGCTCGGCCTCGTCGAGCGTGTCGAGGAGCGCGGGGGAGAGCCGGGTGCAGGCCTCGCGGACGGCCTCGGCCTCGAGGAGTTCGCGGATGCGGTACACCTCGCGCAGGTCGTCGAGGGACAGCTCCGTGACGAAATAGCCGCGGTGCACCCGGTGGACGACCATGCCTTCGCCCTCGAGGATCTTCAGCGCCTCCCGCAGCGGCACCCGGCTCACCTCAAGCCGTTCGGCGAGCGCGTCCTGCCGGATCGCGGTGCCCGGTTTCAGCTCGCCGCTGGTGATGGCGCGCCGCAGTTCGTCCAGGACGAACTGCTGGGCGGTCGGTGGCCGCCGCCGCTGTGCCGTGCTGCTCATCACCCGTCACCTCTTCGTCTCCGGCGCCCGGTACTCGGTCACGCCGCGTCCATCTTCCTATCCGGCCGCATCCGGTGCGTCCGCGGCCCCGGCCTGCTCGAGGCCGAGCTCGGCGAGGAGCGCCGCGGTGTCCTCCCCGAGGCGTGGCGGCGCGGTGCGGTAGGCGGCGGGCGTGGCGCCGAGCCGGATGGGGTTGGCCACCTGGGCGGCGGGTGTTTCCCGGCGCGGGTCGTCGATCGCCGTCCGCGGGTCGAGCCCCAGGCGCTCGGCCAGGTCGAAGGCCGCAGCCATGTCGTTGATCGGGCCGCAGGGCACCCCGGCCGCGGTCAGGTGCTCGAACCACTCGTCCGCGGTCCGCGCGGACAGCGCCGCGGCGAGCTCGGGCAGGAGCTCCTCCCGGTGGGCGACCCGCGCGCTGTTCGTCGCGAACCGCTCGTCGTCCGCGAGGTCCGCCCGGCCGATGCTCGTGCACAGAGTGCCGAACTGCCGGTCGTTGCCGACCGCGAGGACCAGCGGCCGGTCCTTCGCCGCGATCACTTCGTACGGAACGATGCTCGGGTGCCGATTGCCCATGGCCTGCGGCACCACCCCCGCACCGACGTACGCCGAAGACTGATTGGTCAGCGCCGACAGGAGTGACGACAGCAGGGACACCTCCACCTTCTGGCCGGCGCCGGTGCGCTCGCGGTGCCGCAGCGCGGCGAGGATGCCCATCCCGGCGTGCAGGCCGGTGATCACGTCCACCAGGGCCACGCCCGTCTTGGTGCCCTGCCCGCCGGGCTCCCCGGTGACGCTCATCAGGCCGCCCATGGCCTGTACGAGGAGGTCGTAGCCGGGCAGCCGGGCGCCGGCGTCGGTGCCGAACCCGGTCACCGAGCAGTACACCAGGCCGGGGTTGAGGGCCCGCATCTCCTCGTATCCGAGGCCGAGGCGGTCCATCGTGCCGGGCCGGAAGTTCTCCACGACGACGTCCGCGCGGGCCACGATCGCGCGGGCCGCCTCCCGCCCCGACTGCTGACCGAGGTCGAGCGTGACCGAGCGCTTGTTGCGGTTGACGCCGAGGAAGTACGTGGCCTCGCCGTCGGCGAAGGGCGGGCCCCAGGCCCGGGTGTCGTCCCCCGTGCCCGGCCGCTCGATCTTGATCACTTCGGCGCCGAGATCGGCGAGGAGCATGGTCATGTACGGCGCCGCGAGCACCCGCCCGAAGTCGGCGACGACGATCCCTGACAGCGCCCCCTGGGGGGCGGGGCTGAACTGGCCCGGCATGGCGGCTCCCTTCCTCTGGCCCGTGAATCCCTGGCCCGTGAACCTACGCACGGCGCTACGGATAATCAATACTGGATCCAAAATCCGATCTGGGGCTAGCCTATGCCCGACCGACCCCGCACACCACGACCCGCACACCACAACCCGTACACCCCGATCCGCACACCACGACCGCACACCCGATCCGGAGGCCGCCCCATGCGCACCCACCCCTTCGACCTCTTCGCCATCGACGGCCTGCTCACCGAGGAGGAGCGCGAGATCCAGCGCACCGTCCGCACCATGGGCGAGCGCGAACTGCGCCCGCAGGTCGCTCAGTGGTTCGAGGACGGCGCCATACCCGCCCGTGAACTCGCCCGCGAACTGGGCAAGTTGGGGGTCCTCGGCATGCACCTGGAGGGCTACGGCTGCGCCGGTACCAGCGCGCTGTCCTACGGCCTCGCGTGTCTCGAACTGGAGGCCGTCGACTCCGGACTGCGCAGCCTGGTGTCCGTCCAGGGCTCCCTCGCGATGTACGCGATCTGGAAGTACGGCTCCGAGGAGCACAAGCAGGAATGGCTGCCCGGGATGGCCGCGGGCGAGAAGATCGGCTGCTTCGGCCTGACCGAGCCCGACGCAGGATCGGACCCCGGTGCCATGCGCACGACGGCCCGGCGCGACGGCTCCGACTGGATCCTCGACGGCACCAAGATGTGGATCACCAACGGCTCGGTGGCCGACGTCGCCGTCGTCTGGGCCCGCACCGACGACGGCGTGCGCGGCTTCGTCGTCCCCACCGACACCCCCGGCTTCTCCGCCCCCGAGATCAAGCGGAAGCTGTCGCTGCGCGCGAGCGTCACCAGCGAGCTCGTGCTCGAAGACGTCCGCCTGCCCGCCGAGGCCATGCTGCCGTCCGCGCGCGGGCTCTCCGGACCGCTCGGCTGTCTGAACGAAGCCCGCTTCGGCATCGTCTTCGGCGCACTCGGCGCCGCCCGCGACTGCCTGGAGACGGCGATCTCCTACGTCGGCGACCGCACCGTCTTCGGCCGCGCCCTCGCCTCCTACCAGCTCACCCAGCAGAAGCTCGCCGACATGACGCTCGAACTGGGCAAGGGCATGCTGCTCGCGCTGCAACTCGGCCGCCTCAAGGACGCGGGGCGGCTGACGCCCGAGCAGATCAGCCTGGGCAAGCTCAACAACGTACGCGAAGCCATCGCAATCGCCCGTGAGTGCCGCACTCTGCTCGGGGCCAACGGCATCACGCTCGAATACCCGGTGATCCGCCACGCCAACAACCTCGAGTCGGTCCTCACCTACGAGGGCACCAGCGAGGTCCACACCCTGGTGATCGGCAAGGCCCTGACCGGCGAGGGCGCCTTCCGCTGAGCTGTCAGTCCGTATAGACCTCGGCCCGGTCCACGCTCACGAACGACGTGGGCATCGACAACGTACGCGCCGCACGCGAAGCCACCGAGCACCTGCCGTCGGCCCCGCCCGGACGCGCTGCTCTGTAACGCGTCGAGGGGGCCGACGGCGGTCCGACCCGGGATCACCGGGTCGGGCACCGGCTCATCGTCAGGGAAAGCGCGGGGGGTTGATGTCGGCGGCATCGGGCTCGCCGCCCAGGACGTACAGCTCCGGCAGGTTGACCACGACGGCCTCCTGCGTGCTGCGGGCGATGACCACGACCGCCTCTTCGCCGGGGCTGGGGTTCTCCTCGCGGTGCGGTACGTACGGAGGGACGAACACGTAGTCGCCCGGTGCCGTGCGGATCCGGATCTCCTGCGGGGTCCCGCCGGAGTCGTCGAGGAAGACGAACTCCGGGTGGCCCTTGATGACATGGATGGCGGTCTCGGACGCGCCGTGATGGTGGTTGGAGGAGGCGGTGTTCGGGGCGACGTGCGTCTGGCCCATCCAGATGTGCTCCGAACCGACGCTCCGCCCGCTGATCGCGGCGAACCGCCGCATGCCGCCCGTCTGCGCCGTCTCCCCGTCCAGGGCGTCGGCGCGGATGTGATGCAGGCGGGAGTTGAGCGGTGGCGCCCCGGCCTCATGGCCGGGGAGGTCGGGGTGGAAGGCGTCACGAGGAGCGGCGGCCGACTCGTCGTCGGAGGGCGAGGACGAGGGCGAGGGTTCGGTGTGCGGGGCCATCGGAGCATCCTGCCACCACGGATCGTCCTCTGTGCCCCACCTCACTTTCCGCCGCGTATACGCCACCGTACAAACGGGCTATCGTCGCCATATACGCATCCGTATAAGTGAACGGAGACAGCGAGATGACCGTCGCCTTCGACGAACGTGAACGCAAGATCGATGGTGCCGTGGGAGTGCACCGTCTGCCCGAGTCCTTCCGCGCGCTGAGTTCTCTGTCGGTCATCGATTACGTCGACCGCTTCACCATCGCCACGGATGTCGTCGCCTCGCCGGAGCGGTGGGCCCGGGCCATGTTCGGCGATGTCCCCAGCCCCGCCGAGCGGTTCATCTGGCGCGGTCTGCTCGGGATCCGGCTCAGCCGGGGGCGATCGCCGCAGACCGTGGCCGGCTGGCGGATCGCCGAACGCGGCGAGGACTGGATACGGCTCGAGGCCGCCTCCTGGTTCCTGACCGGCAATCTTGTCGTGCGGGCGGCCGATGGGCGGGTGTCGCTCGGCACGTTCCTGCGCTACGACCGGTGGTTGGGCCGACTGCTGTGGCCCCCGCTGTCCGCCGTCCACCGCCGACTGGTGCCGGGGGTGCTGCGCGACGCGGAGGCGAAGGTGCGAACCGTGCGCTGAGGATGAAGCGGGCCGCTACGCCTTCTTGACCACGCTGGACTTGAGCTGCATGGGGCCGAATCCTTCGATCTTGCAGTCGATGTCGTGGCCGTCCACGCCGTCCGCCACGAGGCGGATGTTGCGGACCTTGGTGCCCGCCTTGATCCCGGCCGGGCTGCCCTTGACCTTCAAGGTCTTGACCACGGTCACCGTGTCGCCGTCGGCGAGCACATTGCCGACCGAGTCCTTGATGACCGCGGGCGCACCACCGGCGTCGGGGGTCTCGGCGGATGCCGGGGACCACTCGTGCCCGCATTCCGGGCAGACCAGCAGTGCGCCCATCTCGTAGGTGTAGGCGCCGGCGCACTCGGGGCAGGGGGGAAGGTTCTCGCTCACGGCAGCAGTCTAGGTGCTGACCAGGCAAGATGCCGCGGCGGCCGGTCCTGCCGGTCAGTTCGGAAGCTCGACCGACAGGTACGGGTGCAGCGCCTTCAGGAAGTCCGCCGCGTCGAACATCGCGCCGGCCGACGCGACTCCCGTGGTGCGGGTCTGCCCGGTCAGGACGCGCCGCACGGCCTCCACCGCCAGGGGAGCGGTGACGGCGTAGATGTCCTGGCCGCGGGCCGTGGCGCGCCGCTCGACGCCATCGGCGCGGACCATGACGTCGACGACGAACGTCTGGTCCGAACGGCCCAGGTCGTCGACCGGCTCCGGCGCCGGTGTGTCCTCGTCGGCCAGGTCGCGCGCGGCGTCCGCGGCCATGTACGTGCGGACTTCGGGTACGGACACGTGGCTGGGGACGGTGACGACATCGGCCATGGTGAACTCCGCGAGCACCGCCCGCCGGCCGAGCGGCTCGGGGAAGTCCCAGTCCTGCTCCGGCAGCTTGTCGTCGTGGTACTCCAGCGCCCCGCCCGCGAACCGCACCCTTCGGCCCCCGCGCCGGTCATGGGACACCTCGCCCGCGGCCCGGGTGCCCGCCGTGGGATGCCAACTGGTCAGCCCGTAGGCGACATGCGCCTCGTCGGCGGCGGTCCACTCGCCCATCGCCGCGGTCACCAACAGATCGCCGAGACCGCCGAAGAAGGCCATCGCGGGCACCACGGGCACGTCTGCCTTCCGGGCGGCTTCCGCATGATCGGTGAACATCGCGACGTTCGCCTCGATCTCCGCCGCGACATCGACGTACGGGATCCCCGCGCGCAGCGCAGCCTCGACGACCGGGCCTCCCGTCACCGCGAACGGCCCGGCGCAGTTGATGACCGCCGCCGCTCCGGCGAGGGCCCGGTCCAGCGAGCCCGCGTCGTCCACGGTGGCCGGCCGCACCTCCACATCCCCGAACTCGGCGGCCAGCGCGGTCAGTTGGTCCGCGTTGCGGCCGGAGACGATCGTGCCGAAGCCGCGTCTGCGCAGTTCGGCGACGATGAAGCGACCGGTGTGCCCGGTCGCGCCGTAGACCACAACTGCTCCTGTTGTACCCATGGTTCCCCCGCTCTCGATGTGCTGATGGGCCCAGTGTTGCCGCCGATGCGGCCCGACCGTGATGGTCCGGAACGACAACACCCGTACACTTTCGGACATGCCCACTGTCGCGCTGCCGGCCGCCGGTCACCTGCTGCACTTCGAACTGGCGGTGGCCTACGAGATCTTCGGCAACCCTCCGCGCGAGGCCACCCGGGGCTGGTACGACGTACTGCTCTGCGGGCCGGGACCGGTGCGGGTCGGCCCGTTCACGGTCGAGCCCGACCACGGTCTCGACCGGCTGGCCGATGCGGACACCGTGATCGTGCCCGCCTGCGCCGACATCGACGATCCGCTCCCGGCGGAGCTCGTCGACGCCGTGCGGGCGGCGCACGAGGCGGGTGCCCGGATCGCATCCCTGTGCACCGGTGCGTTCGTGCTCGGCGCCGCGGGCCTGCTGGACGGCCGGCGGGCCACCACCCACTGGGCTCATGCCGCGGAGCTGAGCGCACGCCATCCGCGCGCCCTGGTCGACCCGGACGTGCTGTACACGGACAACGGCAGCGTCCTCACGGCCGCGGGCAAGGCCGCCGCCGTCGATCTCTGCCTCCATCTGGTCCATGTCGACCACGGCGCCGCCGTCGCCAACTCCGTGGCCCGCCGTCTCGTCGTGCCGCCCCATCGGCCCGGCGGCCAGGCCCAGTTCGTGTCCACGCCCGTACCGGCCACGGGCGACCACACGCTGTCCCACCTGCTCGCCTGGGTACAGGAGCGCCTCGACAAACCGCTGACCGTGACCGACATGGCGCGGAAGGCCAACACGAGCCCGCGCCATCTCGGGCGGCAGTTCCGGTCGGTGATCGGGCAGACGCCGCTCCAGTGGCTCCTGACCCAACGCGTGCGCCGCGCCCAGGAGTTGCTGGAAGCCACCGACGACAGCATCGAGGCGATCGCGCTGGCCACCGGCATGGGCACCGCCACGACCCTGCGGCGCCAGTTCAAAAGGGTCGTCGGGGTCCCGCCGCAGATCTACCGGCGCTCGTTCCGCGGCGTCAGGTCTCCAGGCCCGTGATCTGGGTGCGCGATGTGAGCCCCAGCTTGCCGAGGATGTGCTCCACGTGGGCGTCCGCCGTCCGCTTGGAGATGACGAGCCGTTCGGCGATCTGCCGGTCCGTCAGCCCCTCCGCGACCAGCGCCGTGCTGGGCCGCGTACGCCGAATCTCCCAGCGTCGCCCGCGCCTTGGCGACGGCCGTGTCGTGTTCAACGTGCAAGATGGCCACGTTGAACAGCCGAACGCCGCCGATCTTGACCGTAGAGCAGGCAGTAGCTGCGGGTCCAGCACTCGCCGGTGGCCGCCTCCAGTGCCCGTAGTCCCTCGCCGGAGACCTCCCAGGCGTGCCCGACACCGCCGACGAGGGCCGCGTCGAAGTCACGATGCGCCTCGTCCAGGCAGCCGCGGAACTGCCGTTCCACATCCTGCGGTGCTGCTCCGACCACTCTCCGCAGTGTGAGTACACGATTAGCTGAATTCAGGAATCCGTGTACTGTTGAGGTGTGTTGACTGTCGCCTCCGACATCGAGGTCCTTGCCAGGTTCGGCCGTGCGCTCGCCGATCCGATCCGCTGCCGCATCCTGCTCGCCCTGCGTGAAGCGCCCGCCTACCCCGCCGACCTCGCCGATGCTCTCGGTGTCTCGCGCACCCGGCTCTCCAACCATCTGGCGTGCCTGCGCGACTGCGGCCTGGTCGTCACCGTTCCCCACGGTCGCCGGACCCGATACGAGTTCGCCGACGGGCGCCTCGGCCATGCCCTGGACGCGCTGCGCACCGCCGTGGTCGCCGTCGAGAGCGACCGAACGTGCCCCGATGCCGACGAGAAGGGCTGCTGCTGATGGCCGCGATATCCCTCGGCCCGTCCCTGGTCCGTCGCGAGGCGCTGACCCGGCGGATACGCCTGCTGGTCGGTGCGACCATCACGTACAACGTCATCGAGGCGATCGTCGCCATCACGGCAGGCTCGATCGCCTCCTCCACGGCCCTGATCGGCTTCGGTCTGGACTCGGTCATCGAGGTCTCGTCCGCCGCCGCGGTCGCCTGGCAGTTCTCCGCGCGCGAGCACTCCGTGCGCGAGGCCCGTGAGAAGGCCACCCTGCGCATCATCGCCTTCTCTTTCTTCGCGCTCGCGGCTTATGTCGGTGTCGATGCCATCCGTGCGCTGACCGGCACGGGCGAGGCCGAGCGTTCCCTCCCGGGCATCGTGATCGCCGCACTGTCGCTCGCGGTCATGCCGTTCCTGTCCGCCGCGCAGCGCAAGGCCGGCCGTGAGCTCGGTTCCGCGAGCGCGGTGGCCGACTCCAAACAGACGCTGCTGTGTACGTACTTGTCCGCGGTGCTCCTGCTCGGCCTGGTCCTCAACGCCGCCCTGGGCTGGCACTGGGCCGACCCGATCGCCGGTCTGGTCATCGCCGCCATGGCGGTCAAGGAGGGCCGCGACGCATGGCTGGGCAGAGGCTGCTGCGCCGCCCCGACGGCCGCACTGCTCCCGTCCGACGAGGGCGAGACCGGCGCCTGCGGATGCCGCGCCGGATGCGGCCGCGATACCTGACGCGGGCGAAGCCGGCACAGCAGGGGCGGCCACCGGACCGATCGGGCAGGCCCCCTAGGATCCGCGCTTGTGACTCAACCTTCCTCCTACCTCAGTGCAACAGCGGACGCCTACGACGCCATGGCCTTGATCTACGCGGAATTCGCCCGCAACTCGCTGGACGCTCTTCCGCTGGATCGCGCGGTGCTCACCGCGTTCGCCGACATCGTGCGGAGCGCCGATGCGGGGCCCGTCGCCGAGCTGGGCTGCGGTCCGGGACAGACGACCGCGTACCTGCGGGACCTGGGGCTCGACGTCTTCGGCGTCGACCTCTCGCCGGTGATGATCGACCTCGCCCGCGCGGCCTACCAGGACCTGCGCTTCGAGGTCGGTTCCATGGACGCCCTGGACCTGGCCGACGGCGGTCTTGGCGGCATCGTGTCCTGGTACTCGGTCATTCACACCCCGCCGCAGGAACTGCCCCCGTACTTCGCCGAGTTCCGGCGCGTACTCGCACCCGGAGGGCATCTCCTGCTCGGCTTCTTCGAGTCGGAGGGGGAGCCGGTCACGCCGTTCGACCACAAGGTGGCGACTGCCTACCGGTGGCCGATCGATGAGCTCGCGGGGCTTGCCGGCACGGCCGGATTCGTCGAGATCGGCCGGATGCTGCGTGAGCCGGGCGAGGGGGAGCGCTTCCGCCGGGGTCATCTGCTGATGCGTAAGGCCGACGCGCAGGTCTGAGGCGTAAGGCTGCGCGTACTTGAACGCGCGGGCGGTCTTGCCCTGCGGTGTCCGAGCCGTAAGCATGATCGGCATGGGCAGGGTCTATGACGATGAGCGGCTGGCGGGCGTATATCAGGGCGGCAATGAGATGCCCGACGCGTCTCTCCACGACTGGACACACTTGATCGGTTCCTTCGTGGGCCGGCCGTCGCCCGCGGTGGTGGATATCGGGGCGGGCACGGGCATGTTCTGCGCTTCGATGGCGCGGCGGCTCGACCCCTCGCGCGTGGTCGGGATCGACGCCTCCGTGCCCATGCTCGCTGAAGCTCGGCGGCACAACTCCCATGCCGCGGTCCAGTACTTGGCCGGTACCGCCGAAGCCGTGCCCACCCGCTCCGACCTGTTCGACCTGGCCCTGCTGTCGCGCGTGATCCACCATCTGCCGGACCGCGTGCGGGTCGCCCACGAGCTGGCCCGCATCCTCAGGACCGGCGGAACGACCGTCATCCGCACGACATTTCGCGAGCGGCTCGACGCCCTGGTCTACGACTACTGGCCCGGCCTCCGCGAGTTGGACGAGCAGCGCTTTCCCTCCAGGTCCGATGTGCTCGAGGACTTCGCCCTGGCCGGCTTCACGGTCCGGACCGTCATCTCCTTCGCCCGCCCCATCACCACCAGTCTTCGCGACTACCACGCCCGCATGGCCTCGCGGCCCCAGTCGAAGTTCGCCCAGCTCACCGTCGCGCAGTTCGAGGAGGGGCTTGGGCGGCTGCGGGCCGACGCCGAGAACGAGCCGACGTCCCGACCGGTTCCTGTGCGGGAGCGGTACGACGTGGCCGTGCTGTCCCTTGCTTGAGCACGGGCAACGGGCAACGGGCAACGGTCAACGGGCGACGAGCTAGCGCGCCGACGGCTCCTGACGGCCGATCATGTCCAGGAGCTGGGCATGGGTCTGCCGGTCGGCTGCCACGATCAGGCCGCCCGCGCCCGTGTGCAGCGGTTGGCCGTCGATGCCGGTCACCGTGCAGCCGGCGGCTCGGCACAGGGCGATGCCTGCGGAGAAGTGCACGCTGTCGCGGAGATGTCCGTCGGTGATGTAGGCGGCCCGGCGGCCGGCCGCGACCCAGGCCACCGCCAGAGTGGTGGAGACGACACGGGGCCGGAACCCCTGGACGAAGGCCGGGTCGGCGAGCAGCCGAACCGCCCGGAAGGCAGGGGCGTTCGGGAACGGCGGGTCCAGGTTGACGTCCACGAGGCGTGAATCGGGGGAGGGCGCGAGTTCCTCGTCCACGCCACCGCGGTGCAGGCAGGCGCGTTCCCCGTCGGTCCAGAACACCTCTTCGGTGAACGGATCGGCTGACGCGGCGGCCGTGATGTCCGTTCCTACGCGCAGGGCGACGTTCACCGCGACCAGCATGGTGTGCGCGGCGTAGTTGAGCGTGCCGCACAGGGGATCGACCAGCCATCGGCGCGCCGCGTCGCCCGCGCCCTGCTGACCGCCCTCCTCGCCGGTGATGGCATCATCGGGCCTGGCCGTACTGAGGACGTCGCAGATGGCCTTCTCCGCCGCGAGGTCCGCGGCCGTCGCGAAGTCGCCGGCCGTCTTCTCGAACCGGGGCAGTGAATCCCCGTACATGGTGCGCACGACAGCGGCTCCGGCTTGGGCCGCCGCCACCGCAAGTTCGGCATCGGATTCCGTCTTCAGTGTCAGCACGGTCGCACAGTAGTCAAGGAAGACGCTCACGACTTCACCCGGCCTGCCGCTTGTGCTTGCGCAACAGGGCGAACGCCCCTTGCGTGGACGGTGGTTGTGGCGTCCGCCGCCATGTCGCGGCGACTGGACCGCCTCTTAGGGTGACCGGCACCTCGGCTGCCCTTAGGAGGCTTCCATGCCGGACGGCATCGCCCAACCCCCCACCCCGACAGCCCTGTTGCCCCGTCGCGCGGCACCGCTGAGACGTCGGCTGCGCAGGATCGGCCTGCCCGCCGCCGCTCTCGCGCTCGCCGCGGGGGCTTCCCTGTTCGCCCCGGCGCCCCAGGCCCGCGCGACGGTCGCCCTGGAGCGCGTGACCGACTTCGGGGCCAACCCGGGCGCCCTGAACATGTACGTGTACCGGCCGCAGTCGCTGCCCGCCCAACCGGCGGTCGTGGTGGCCCTGCACGGCTGCACGCAGAGCGCCCAGATCTATGCCGACAACTCGGGGCTGACCAAGTTCGCCGATCAGTACGGGTTCCTGCTGGTCTTCGCCGAGACGACGTCGTCGAACAACATCAACAAGTGCTTCAACTGGTTCCAGACCGGGGACACACAGCGCGGTCAGGGCGAGGTCGCGTCGATCCGGCAGATGGTCGCCAAGGCCGGATCCTCCTACGGTGGCGATCCCGCCCGGACGTACGCGACGGGCCTCTCGGCGGGCGGTGCGATGACCGCGGCCATGCTCGCCACCTACCCGGACGTCTTCCGGGCCGGGGCGGTGGTCGCCGGGCTGCCCTACCGTTGCGCCACCGACGTCGTCTCCGCGTACACCTGTATGAACCCGGGAGTGAACCGGACCCCCGCGGCCTGGGCGAAGAACGTGACGGACGCCGCCCCCGGCCACACCGGTCCCTGGCCGAGGGTGGCCATCTGGCACGGCGACCGGGACGCCACCGTCGTACCGAAGAACGCGGACGCCCTGCGCGATCAGTGGACCGCCGTGCACGGCCTGGGGCAGAGCCCGGACCGTACGTCCACCATCGGGCCGAACGGCACGCGACGGGAGCAGTACCTGGCCCCCGACGGCAGTGTCGCGGTCGAGGTCGACCGGGTGCCGAACATCGGCCACGGCACACCCGTGGAACCCGGCACAGCCGCCCAGCAGTGCGGCGCCACCGGGACCGCCCACTTCATCGCCTCGATCTGCTCCAGCCACTGGATCACCGAGTTCTTCGGGCTCTATGGCTGACCACCGGCCATCCGCGTCCGGCAGGTCGTCGCACCCGCTCGTCCCCTTCCGTTCCCGTACACGGAGACAGACATCCGCATGCGCCCCCATGGAGCCCACGCCAACACACCACCTGGAGAGGGCAGTTCACGCCGCCTCCGCCTCCGCCTCCGCCTCCGCCCGCTGCGCCGCGTCGCCACCGGAGCGGCCCTGCTCCTTGCGCTCACGGCCACCCCGAGCGTGGCCGTCCCAACCGCGGCAGCGGAGGGGAGCTGCGCCCGCATCGGCCACCTGGTCGTGCCGGGCGCCGCGCGCCAACAGGCCGCCTGCCTCGATGAGTTGACCACCGCCGGAACGGTCGGCTCGGGTCATACCGACCCGGCCGACTGGGCGGGCCTGACCCCCAAGGACCTGTCCACGCCCGCCGGTGTGCCGGGCATCCAGATCGACGGCCACTTCCCCGACACCTCCACCACCAACACCCACCACGGCTGGAACCACGACGCCCAGTTCGTCATCCGGCTGCCCGACCGGTGGAACGGCGGCCTGGTGATCGCCGGTACCCCGGGCAACCGGGCCCAGTACGCCAACGACCGGGCCATCGGCGACTGGGTGCTGGCCCGCGGGTACGCCTACGCCGCCACCGACAAGGGCAACACCGGACCCCACTTCTACCGCGACGGCCGGCGGCCGGGCGACGCCGTCGCCGAATGGAACCGGCGCGTCACCCAACTCGCCAAGGCCACCCGCACGGTGGTCGCCCAGCGCTACGGCAGGCAGCCCACCCGCACCCTGGCCACGGGCATCTCCAACGGCGGCTATCTGGTGCGCTGGCAGCTGGAGAACCATCCCGAGCTCTATGACGCCGGCGTGGACTGGGAAGGCACCCTCTGGCGCGCGGACGGACCGAACCTGCTGACGTTCCTGCCGACCGCCCTGGCCGCGTACCCCACCTACGCGGCAGGCGGCGCGGGTGCCGCCCGCGCCCACCGGCAGCTGCTCGCGGCGGGCTTCCCCGCGGGCTCGGAGTTCCTGTGGCCCTACCACCACCGCTCGTACTGGGACTTGACCCAGCGTGTGTACCGCGAGGAGTTCGACCCCGACTTCGACGGCTCCACGGAGGCAGGCACTCCCTACTGCGCACCCGGCACGCCCGCCTGCGACGCGGACTACGACTACGCGTCACGTCCGGCGGAGGTCCACCGAGCCGTGCAGCGGGTCGCGTTGACCGGCAGGATCGGAAAACCGCTGATCACGGTGCAGGGCACCCTCGACGTGCTGCTGCCCGTCAGCCGCGACGCGGACGTGTACGCCCGCATGGTCCATGACGCGGGCCGCGGCGACCTGTTCCGCTCCTACCGCATCGAGGGCGGCACACACACCGACTCGCTGTACGACACGTTCCCGGACAGACTCCGCCCGCTGGTGCCCTGCCACCGCTCGGCGTTCACCGCCACCGAACACTGGCTCCGCACCGGCCACGCCCCACCACCAAGCCACACGATCCCGCGCCCCACCGGAGCGGACCCGACCACCTTGCTGACCGGCTGCCCGCTGTCCTGACGACTGCGGTGCTTCGACTCGAGAAGCGGGCGATCTCCCACCGGGCGTACCCGGAGGGGCCGGCCCGTCACACCTCCGCCGCGTACCGCCAGAAGTCCCGCATCAGCTCGGGGAAGCTCGGCCCGCCCATCTGCAGCTGGCTGAGCATGATGGTGACCGTGCCGGTGGCCGGGATGATGTGCGCGGTCGTGCCGGTGCCGCCGACCCAGCCATAGCGCCCCGGCACGCTCCACGGCTCGGCCCGCTCGACGTCGACCGCGGCGCCGAAGCCCCAGCCCATGCCTTCGAGGAACAGACCGCCGGCTTTCCGCTCGGCCACGGTCAGCTGATTGGTCGTCATCTGCCGTACCGACGCGGGGGAGAGCAACTGGCGGGAGCCTGCCGCCCCCTGGGCCAGCAGCATCCGGCCGAACGCGAGCCAGTCGTCGGCGGTGGAGACCAGGCCGCCGGCGCCGGAGGGAAACGCGGGCGGCCGGCTCCACTGCCCGTCGGCGGCGTCGAGGAGGGTGAGGCCTCCCTCGGGGGCGGCACCGTAGTAGGCGGTGAACCGGTCGAGCTTGGCGGGCGGCACGGCGAAGGCGGTGTCGGTCATCCCGAGCGGTTCGAAGATCCGCTCGGCGAGGAAGTCGGGCAGCGGTCGGCCCGTGACCCGGGAGATGAGCACGCCCTGCAGTTCGGAGCTGAGGTTGTACAGCCAGCCGTCGCCCGGCTGGTGCAGCAGCGGGATCCGCCCCAGGGCGGCCATCCAGTCGTCGGGCGCCGGCACGGCCTGCGGCGCGGGAGGGCCCTGCTTCAGCGCGGTGGCCAGCGCGGCGACCGCGGGCAGCGAGAAGTCGGAGGCGAAGCCGTAACCGGTGCGGGAGCTCAGCAGATGGAAGACGGTGATGGGCCGCACCGCGGGGACCACGTCGTCCACCGGCGAGGCCGGCGTGCGGACGACGCTCGGTGACGCCAGCTCGGGCAGCCACCGGGCGACCGGGTCGTCCAGCGCGATCCGCCCGTCCTCGACCAGCATCATGACGGCCGCGGCGACGACGGGTTTGGTGATCGAGGCGATACGGAAGATGGAGTCCCTGGCCATCGGGGCGCTGCCCTCGACGTCGACGGACCCGACGGCCGCCACGTCGATGCGGTCACCGCGGGCCACCAGGCCCACCGCCCCGGGCACGGAGCCCTTGTCGACGTGCGCTTCCAGCGTTTCGCGCAGATCAGCCATGCGTCCACCTTCTCAACCGGTTACGGGATGTGGTCGAAGGTGGGACTCCCGCCGCGCCTCGAAGTCATCGGCATCATCAAAGCCATCGGTGACGGTTGGGGCTGCGCCGGCCCGGCGGACCGCGCGGGATGGTGTGGGGGAACCACCCCGCGCGGATCGGCCTCCTCAGCCCGTGATGTTCACATCGATGCAGGCGTAGAAGGCGTTGGAGGTGTCGGCGATGTTCCACACCGCGAGCACCTTCTGCTTGCCGCTGAGCCCGCCGAAGTCGACGGTGTGGGTGACGGTGGCGCCCGGCTTGGCGCCGCCGTCGTCGACCTCGGCGATCTTGTTGCCGCCGACGAAGTACTGCCAGGTGCTGGTGGCGTGAGCCGCCGTCAGCTTCCAGCTGAACTCCTGGGACGAGCCGACGTCGGTGGTCTGCCAGCCCTTGCCGTCGTCGTCCAGCTCGGCGAACCGCGCATTGCCGCCGCTGCAGGTCGTCTGCCCCTTGGGGCCTTCGACGCTCTGCGGCTCGTGGGTGATCTCGCCGCAGCTCACCGTGCCGGCCGCGCACTGGGCCTGCCGGCTCGGAGGCGCGTTGACATATCCGTGAGCGCCGGCCGGGGTGACGGAGGCCAGCACGATTACGGGCGCGAAGGCAGCGCCAAGGGCGGCCGCCAGCTTCTGCTTCTTGTTCATCTCTGCTCCCTCGGAGGTGGGGGGATGAGGGGGACGGAGACAACCGGGCGCCTCGGTCGACTCATTGGCCTAGACCATACTGATTGTCAGGCTCCCGTCAACCCTTCAACTGTTCCTCCAGGGAGGGAAGTTGTCGCCGGCCTGAGTCGTCCCAGGCGCCGTGATCTTTGAGCATCCCGAAAGCATGCGATTACGGAGACAGCCAAGCGCATAGTCGCCAGGGGCCGTCGGAAATCTTTCATCCTCCCCGGGGCCCCGGCATCCAGTCCGTCTGCACGCGTAGGTTCTCTGCCGAGGATTCGGCGCATATCCCCTGATGTGAGGTGCTGGTGTTCGGCAATCTGCCTGTGGAGGAGACGAGCTTCATCGGCCGCCGGCATGAGCTGTCTGTGCTGCGCAAGGCCCGAACCCGTTCCCGGCTGGTAACCCTGACGGGGACCGGCGGGGTCGGCAAGACCCGTATCGCCGTGCGCTCGGCCACAGAAGCGGCGAACGAGTTCGACGACGGGGTGTGCTTCATCGACCTTTCAGGGCTGCGGCACGGCGAGTTGTTGGTGCACGCGGTTGCCGCGGCGATCGGTGTCACCGACCACACGACACGGTCCCAGGAGGAGGCACTGACCGATCACCTGGAGGACAAACGCCTGTTGCTCGTCCTCGACACCTGCGAGCACCTCGTTGAAGCCTGCGCGGACCTTGCCGTACTGCTGCTGCGCGCCGCCCCCCGTCTGCACGTCCTCGCCACCAGTCGGCAGCCCTTTCCCCTTCAGGACGCGCAGCAGTTCCTGGTCGAGCCGATGCCGGTCGTCGACGAGGCGGCGGTGCTCTTCGCGCAGCGCGCTCGCGAGGCGTGTCCTGGTTTTGAACTCACCGACAGCAACCGGCCAGAAGTGGAGCGGATCTGTGCACGCCTTGACGGAATCCCGCTCGCGATCGAGCTCGCGGCAGGACGCCTGCGGACCGAGCGGCTCGACACGGTGGGCAGTCGTTTGGAAGACCGCTTCCAGGTCCTCGTCGAGGAGGCCACGGAGGCAGATCCGCAGACGTCCACGTCCGGTGGCGCGAACCGGCACAGCACGCTCCGTACGGCCATCGGCTGGAGCCACGAACTGTGCCGGCCGCACGAGCGGTTGCTGTGGGCCCGGCTCTCCGTGTTCGCCGGTGACTTCTCCCTCGACGCCGCCCAGCGGGTGTGCGGTCACTCGCCTCTGGGCGAACCGGAGATCGCTGATCTGCTCGCCGGGCTCGTCACCAAGTCTCTGCTCGTGCGCGACAAGTGGCCGGACGGCGAGCGCTTTCGCCAGCTCGACACCGTGCGGGCGTACGGCGGCGAATGGCTGCGGCGCCTCGGCGAGGAGCAAGCGCAGCAGAGCAGGTATCTCGCCTGGTGCCAGGAGTTCGCCGAGCAGGGCGAGCGGGCTTGGTTCGGCCCCGGCCAGGCCGCCGTCTTCCACGCCGCCCGGCGCGAGCACACCCACCTCTTCACGGCGCTCGACTCCGCCTTGTCCACGCCCGGCCAGGAAGAGGCAGGGCTGCGGCTTGCCGGGACGCTCTGGTTCTACTGGGTCGGCTGCGGGCTGCTGGGCGACGGCCGGTACTGGCTGGACAGAGCCCTCGCGACTGCCTCCCGCCGCACTCCCGATCGGCTCAAGGCCCTCTGGGTCACCGGATACGTGGCCATTCTCCAGGGCGACTCGGCGGTGGCCGTGGCCATGCTGGAAGACTGCCGAGCCCAGGCACTGCGTATCGACGACGACGCCGCATACGCGTACGCCACCCACCGGCTCGGCTGTGCCGCGCTGATCCGTGATGAACACGGGGTGGCACAGAAGTACTTCGAAGCCGCCCTCGACCGATACGCGGCCCTGGGGGAACTCAACAGCAACGTATTGATGGCCCGGATCGAGCTGGCCATGGCATTCGCGTTCCAGGGCGACCTTGAGCGCGCCGTCGAAGTCTGCGAACAAGCCCGCCACATCTGCGATGTGCATGGCGAGCGCTGGGGCAAGGCGTATGTGCTGTATGTGCTCTCTTTTGCGGCGTGGTCTCGGGGGCAGAGCGACGAGGCCGCGGAGCTGGCGCGGGAGAGCCTTTCGATCAACTACGAATTCCACGACCTGGTCGGAGTGGTCCTGCCCATCGAATTCATCGCCCTGCTCCACGCGTCCGGCGGCCACAGCGACCACGCCGCCGTGCTTCAAGGGGCGGCTCACCGCATCTGGCGGAGGGTCGGTCTTCCCCTCTTCGGCTCGGCACACTTCAACGCTCCGCACGATGCCGCCCGCACCCTCAGCCGCAAGGAACTGGGACCGGAGGACTACGACAAGGCCTTCACCCGCGGCACCCAGCTCAGCGTCGACCAAGCCGTCGCCTTGGCAATGGACCCGGCGCCGAAGCCGCTCTGAGCCATATCAGTGGAGGGCATGAAATCCGCTCGGTCGCAACCCTCAGTCACAACCCTCCGGGACATGAAATCCTTCAACTCGCAAATCCGCCAGGGGCACAAAATTGTTCAGTCCGCAAATCTGGCAGAGGGCATATGGTCCGTTCCTTCGCAACGGTATTGGCGAGAAATTCTGAGCTTGACGGCGTCGTGGAGTTTGCTTATCGTCCAGTCGTTCAGTTTCCCGCCGATCGACATCCGAAGGTGTTCATGACCGCCCCTCCAACGTTGCCGAAGTCCAGGCAGCAATTGATTCTTGCCGTTCTTATGCTGTGTTCGCTGCTTATTTGGCTAGAGAATACCGTCCTGAGTACTACGCTTGAGACCCTCGCAGACCCGGTCCGTGGACTGGGGGCCAATCCCGGTCAGCTGCAATGGGCGACCGGTTCGTACACTCTGGCCTTCGCCACATTGATGTTTACTGCAGGCGCATTGGGCGATCGGTTCGGTCACCGGACTGTGTTTTCCAGTGGGATGGTGATCTTCGCCGGGTCCTCGCTGTGGGCGGCGTACGCAAGCGATACGGGCCAGCTGATTGCGGCTCGAGCCGCGATGGGTGTGGGCAGCGCGCTGATCACGCCCGCCATGATGGCCATCCTCATGTGGACCTTTACCGGCCCCGCGCGGGCCGCCGCGATCGGCATATTCTCGACGTCGGCCGGTGTCGGAATGGCTGCCGGCCCGGTCCTTGCGGGGTTCCTGCTCGATCATTTCTGGTGGGGCTCGGTATTTCTCATCAATGTCCCGGTCGCGGCATTGGCGTTGGTCGGGCTCGCCGTGCTGGTTCCGAATTTCCGCAGCCCCACTCCGCGGCCACTGGACCCCGCTGGAATGTTGCTGTCGATCAGTGGGCTCGTGGCGTTGGCCTACGGGCTGATCCGGGCGGGGCAGGTGACGGTGTGGAGTCGTACCGACGTCTGGGCGCCGATCGTTGTCGGTCTCGTTCTGCTGGCCGTTTTCGTACTCGTCGAACTGCGTGTCAAGGTGCCCAGCTTTGATCCGCGCCTGTTCGCGCAACGCACATTCGGTGGCGGAAATTTGGCGCTCGGATTGCTGCTCTTCGGGGTGGCCGCCATCACCTTCTATAACGCGTTTTACCTGCAAGGCGCGCTCGGATTTTCACCGATGAAGGCGGGTTTGGCCAATATCCCGACCGCATTCGGCGCGCTCATAGGGGCGCCTCTTGCCTCGCGCCTGGTTCGCCGCCTGCCGCTACGCCTTGTCGCCGTGCCGGCGCTGACCGTGGCTGCGCTGACCATGGGCGGGTACGGGTTTCTCGGACTCCAAACTCCACTCGTCTGGATCGAGATCCTGTTGTTGATACAGGGCCTCTCGGTCGGCATGGTGATCGGCCCCGTCACGGCCGCATTGATCGGCGACCTTCCGTTGGAACAGGCCGGTGCGGGATCGGCCGTCACCAACACCGTGCGACAGACCGGCAGCGTGATCGGAATCGCAGTGGGCGGCACGATCATGTCGATCATGTACCGACGTGCGATCGAACCTTCGCTGGAGGGCGCACCCGGTCCGGTGCAGGACCAGGCGCGAGTCTCCGCCGAACAGGCCCGCCACGTCGCCACCACTGTCGACCGGCCCGCTCTTGCTCAGGCCGCTGATGACGCGTTTATCCATGCCATGCACGTCGGCGCGGGCTGGATCGCGGTCATCGCACTCCTCGGAGCAGCCGTGCTCCTGATCACCTTGCCTGCCGCCGGAAAGAAGAAGGATCCGATACCGGAGCCGGACCACGAAGAGGCCCGCAGCTCCGTCTGACCGGCTCACGTACCAAGCGGAGTGACCAGTTCGCGTACCAACTGGAAGGACCGGACGCGATCGGCGAGGTCGTAGACGGGCGTCACCAGCATCAGCTCGTCGGCCCCGGTGGTCTCCGCGAGCCGCGTCAGGCGCTTCTCGACCAACTCCGGTGTCCCATGGGCCTGGTGGGAGGCGAACGCGGCCAGCGCCGTCTCCTCCCGGGCGTCGAACCGGTGCGCCGCCGCGGTCGCCGGACTGGGGAAGGGCACATCGCTGTGCCCCTGGAGCAGGCCCGCCTTCACCACGGCCATGGGGCGCGTCAGCTCCTCGGCCCGCTCCTGGGTGTCCGCGCACACGACCTCCACGCACACCAGGACGCGCGGCTTCTCGCACCAGGCGGAGGGCCGGAACGCCTCCCGGTAGTGCGCGAGCGCCTCGACGGTGTTCTCCGGGCGGATGTGGTGGGCGAACGCGACCGGCAGGCCCAGTTCGGCGGCAAGTGCCGCCCCCGCGCGGCTCGATGCCAGCAACCAGGGCTCGGGCAGCTCGCCGAGGCCGACCTCGGTGAGGAACTCCAGCGTCGCGGCGACATCGCGGCCGTACTCCTCGTCCGTGGCCGGATCCGCCCCGCGGCGCAGCGCACGCGCCGTCCCCTCGTCGAAGGTCCCGGGGCCGCGCCCGATCCCGAGGTCGATCCGGTCGGGATGCAGCGCGGCCAGCGTCGCGAACTGCTCGGCCACGGTGAAGGGCGCGTGATTGGGGGCGAGTACGCCGCCCGAGCCGACCCGCAGGCGCGACGTCGTGGCGGCGATGCGTGCCGTCATGATCGGCGGCGGGAAGGCGCCGATGGCGGGGGAGCGGTGATGCTCGGCGAACCACAGCCGGTGGTAGCCGAGACGGTCGAGTTCCTGGGCGGCACCGTCGCAGTTGCGCAGCGCGTCGGCGGCCGACGTGCCGGCCTCGACCATGGCAACTTCCAGTGCGGAAAGCGGCAGTTCGATCATTCGCTCAGCATAGGACGGGCCGGGTCGAGGCTTCCGGCCGGTCAGGGAGTGGGGATGCCGCCGGGGCGTGCGGGACGTCCGAAGCGCACCGGGACGCCCGGCGAATAGAGCACGCTCACCGGGTCGCCCACCGGCCGGGGAAGCCCCGCGGCGACGACCAAGTCCTCGTCGCAGGCAAGGAGTTCAGCGCGGTGCAGCGGCCAGCGAGGGTGCACGTTCGGCAGGAACATCTGCCGCCCGAAGAAGGTGTTGTGCATGCCCCACCGCGCCGTCAGGAAATGCTCGAACTCGGTGGGTTCCGCCACCCGTTCGCCCACCCGCACCGCGATCCGGCTCTGCGCGCCGCGCGGACCGGGCCAGCGCCTGCTGCTCGTGTACGTGACGATGTCGCCGCTGTGCCGGATGCTCATCCGGGACCACTGGTAGGGCAGCCGGAAGGCGCCGCGCGCAACCGCCACCGGTATCAGCCGCGAGGCGTCGAGGGAACGGAAGACGACGCCGCGGCGGCCGTGGCCGTCCACCGAGTACAGCCGCACATTCGTCTCGGGGAACGTGCCCAGGTACGGAATGCCGGGGAGCCGGAACCAGCCGACCCGGTGCATCCGAAACGCGACGAGCCCCACATAGGTGACCCCTTCGTGCACATCGGGCACGGTCCCGGCGGGCAGCAGCGGCGCCACGTCGGCCGGATCCACGGCCCAGTGCAGAAACGCCAGATCCAACCACGACTGCGTGAGCAGCGGGTTCACGGTGCAGGAGGGCGGATCGGCGGTGATGGGTTCCGGGGCGGAGGAGGTGAGGGCCACGGGATCAGAATTGCAGGGGCCTTGGTTCGGCAGATCGGTGGGGGTGGCTTCGGAGCGGGCCAGGGGGAATGCGGTTTCCGAGGGTGGCTGTCCGGCGGGCCGTGGGACTAAGGTCTCCCCTAAGCGGACGCTTAGCGCCTCCCCGCAGGACGGCAGGCCGCGTCACGAGAGAGAGGCAGGCAGCCCGTGCCGGTCATCGACGCGTGGATGCAGCACCCCACGCTCCGCCACTCCAACCACGAGATGTTCGAGTCGCTGCGCCGGTGGACGGGGCAGGGGCTCCTCGAGGAACCACTGCCGGTCAAGACCACGGTCGCCGCGCTGGCCGCCGCCGACGTCGAGATCGGGCTCGCGGCAGCCTGGTACGGCCCTCAGGGGCCGCTGATCAGCAACGATGAGGTGGCGGACTTCGTCGCCCAGTCCGATGGACGGCTGCGCGGAGTCGCGGGCGCCGACCTCACCCGGCCGGTCGAGGCGGTGCGCGAACTGCGCCGCGCGGTGCGGGAGCTCGGCTTCGTGGCCCTGCGGATCGTGCCCTGGCTGTGGCAGCTCCCGCCCACCGACCGGCTCTACTACCCGCTGTACGCGGCCTGCGTCGACCTCGGCATCCCCTTCTGCACCCAGGTCGGGCACACCGGCCCGCTGCGCCCGTCCGAGACCGGTCGCCCCATCCCGTACATCGACCAGGTGGCCATCGACTTCCCCGAGCTGACCATCGTGTGCGGACACATCGGCTACCCGTGGACGGCAGAGATGATCGCCGTGGCCGACAAGCACGCCAACGTCTACATCGACACCAGCGCCTACACCGCACGCCGCTACCCGCGCGAACTCGTCGACTACGTACGCGGTCGGGGCCGCGGGAAGGCGCTGTTCGGCTCGAACTACCCCATGATCACGCCCGGCCAGGCGCTTGAGCACCTGGGCGATCTTGACCTGGACGAGGAGGCCACCGACCTGTTCCTGTCCGGCAACGCCCGGCGCGTCTTCAGGCTCTGACTGCGCCGGGAGCGTCTGACCTCACTGGGCCAGGAGTCAGGAACGCGGGCCGCGGGACTGGTCGGCCCGCTGCGCTTCCTTCTCCTTCTGCTTCTCCTTGATCCGCACCGTTTCCTTGCGGACCTCGGCCTGCGTGGCGCGCTCCTTCTGCAGCCACTCCGGGTTCTCCGTCTTCAGCGCCTCGATCTGCTCCGTGGTGAGCGCCTCGGTGACCCCGCCGCGCGCGAGACCGGCGATGGAGACGCCCAGCTTCGACGCGACCACCGGCCGGGGGTGCGGGCCGTTGGCGCGCAGCTCCTGCAGCCACGCGGGCGGATCGGTCTGCAGGGAGTTCAGCTCGGTGCGCGAGACGACACCCTCCTGGAACTCGGCGGGGGTGGCCTCGAGGTACACACCCAGCTTCTTCGCCGCGGTCGCGGGCTTCATGGTCTGGGTGGTCTGGTGCGACGTCATGGTGTCAAGGGTATCGAGCATGTGAGCTACCGCTGACCACGCCGGGTAATCTGGCGGAGTGACAGACTCGCAGGTAGCCCCTTCCTTCAGGCTCGCTTACGTCCCGGGGGTGACGCCCACCAAGTGGGTGCGGATCTGGAACGAGCGGCTCCCCGACATCCCGCTGACCCTCGTCGCGGTGCCCGCCGCCGAAGCGTTCGACCTGCTGCGCGGCCCTGACGCCGACGCCGGTTTCGTACGTCTGCCCGTCGACCGCACGGACCTCAGCGCGATCCCCCTCTACACCGAGACGACCGTGGTCGTGATCCCCAAGGACCACGTCGTGGCAGCCGTCGAAGAGGCGTCCTGCGAGGACCTCGCCGACGAGATCGTGCTGCACCCCCTCGACGACACCCTCGACTGGGAGCAGCTGCCGGGACGGCCCGCCCATGAGCGCCCGGCCACCACCGCAGACGCCGTCGAACTGGTCGCGGCCGGCGTGGGCGTCCTGGTCGTCCCGCAGTCCCTGGCCCGCCTGCACCACCGCAAGGACCTCACCTACCGGCCGCTGACCGGCGCCCCCGAGTCACGCATCGCCCTGTCCTGGCCGGAGGAGGAGACCACCGATCTGGTGGAGGACTTCATCGGCATCGTGCGCGGACGGACGGTCAACAGCTCCCGCGGCCGTACGCAGCCGGCCCCGGCCAAGCAGACCAAGAGCAAGCGCCCCGACACCGGCGGGGCCCGCCGCAAGCCCGCGGCGGGCAAGCCGGCCGGCAAGGGTTCCCGCGGCGGCTCGGGCGCCGCCAAGGGCGGCAAGCGCGGAAAGCCGCGCCGCGGCAAGTAGCGGCCCCGGCCCCGGCGCCGTCAGGGGCGCCGGCCCTCCGGGTCCGCCTCGTTCAGCGCCAGGACCTCGGACCGCAAGCTGCCCCTGTCGAAGCGCTCGACGGCGTACGACACCCAGGTCGCCGACCGGGTGACGTAGAGACGGGGAATCCGGACGGCCACCGTCCCGCCCCCCTCACGTGCCCGCGATCCGCAGCGGCGACTCCCGGCGATGGCTCCACGAAGTCCATTTCCAGATAGCCGTCGACGGCCTCGTCGACGCTCGGCGGCGCAAGGAGCACGCCCATCACGCCCCCGGTCGGGCCCACCCGCCGATGCCGTCAGCGGGCGTCGTCGAAGCCGAGATGCGTGATGCTGGCGGCTATGCCCGCCACCTTCACGTCGACCACGACCTTGCCCCTCGTCCATTTCGTCGTCGAGCCGTCGGGTGCGCCCATCGTCGTCAGGACGGCCACCGGCAGCCTCTCCCGGTCCTCGGCCTCGGGGTAGAAGACCACCAGATACAGCCTGCCGCGGTCGTTGAAGCCGTACTGCGTGTTCATCACGACGTCGCAGAACGTCTCCGGGCCTTGGCCCGTGACCCACCACTCGCCGTTCTCCTGTGTGGCGGCGGAGAACCGCGCCCGGAAATCGGCGACCGTCGCGCCCCACGGCAGACCGTTCCAGCCCCATTCGACCGAGCCGGGCTCCGTGACGGCAGGCGAGGTGCCGGCCGTCGCCCGCCGACGGCCCGGCACGAATCGGGAGAGACCGCGGCGGGGTGGGGAGTCCGGGGCGGTCGTGTCGCGGCGGGTCGCACCGTCACGGCTCGCACGAGCGCCGAGACCGCCGAGATCGCCGTCCTCGATCGAGCCGCCTTCTGCGACCTCGGAGTCATCACCGTCATCGGCGTCATTGCCGATCTCGGCCTCTACGTCGCCGATCAAGGTGGTGACCCGCTGCGGCAGCCAGTCGTCGCTCGCGTCGGCGCCCGCGAAGGCGCGCAGTATGTCGGCCATCTCCGGCCGGACGGCCGGATCCTTGGCCAGGCAGGCGGCCACAAGACCGCGCAACTCGTTGTCGACCAGCGACAGATCGGGCTCCTCCTGGACGATCCGGTAGAGCACGGCCGCCGGATGCCCGACGCCGAAGGGAGAGGCGCCGGTCGAGGCGAAGGCCAGCACGGAGCCGAGCGAGAAGACGTCGCTGGCGGGAGTGATGTCGGTGTCGCCGCGGGCCTGCTCCGGCGACATGTAGGCGGGCGTGCCGGAGATGACGCCGGTCGCCGTGTGTGTGGTGGCCTCCAGGGCGCGGGCGATCCCGAAGTCGATGACGCGGGGCCCGTCGGAGGCCAGGATGACGTTGCCCGGTTTCAGGTCGCGGTGCACCAGGGCGCAGTTGTGTACGGCGCCGAGCCCTTCGGCAAGTCCCGCCGCCAGTACGCGCAGTGTCTTGGCCGGCAGCGTGCCGTGCTCGGTGACCGCCGTCTGCAGCGAAGGCCCCGGTACGTAGGCGCTGACGAGCCAGGGGCGCTCCGCGTGCGGATCGGCGTCGATGACCTGGGCGGTGTAGAAGCCGCCCACCCGCCGGGCCGCCTCCACCTCCCGGGCGAAGCTGCGACGGAACCCCGCGTCGGTCCCGTACTCCGGGCGGACCAGCTTGACCGCCACCGGGCGGCCGCCCGCGGAACGGCCGAGGAAGACCTGCCCCATGCCGCCTGCGCCAAGCCGCCCCACCAGCCGGTAGCCGCCCACCCGGTCCGGGTCACCCGCCTGCAGAGCTTCCATCGACACTCCCCGTCTTCGGCCAACTTCCCCTGGAGGCAGATCTTTTCAGAGGCGGACGCGTGGCGTGGGGAATCAGGGGTGGCAGTGATGGCAGTGATGGAAGCGATTGGGGTGATTGAGATGCAACCTTTGGTGCCGCTGAACGGTCAGTCAAGCCTGTGAGCACACCTTCGCCGCAAGGCATCCGTCCCAAGCCGCCGACTCGGACCGGGGCCGGGGCCGGGGCCGGTCGCCGTATCGCCGTCCTCGCCCTCGTCGTCCTTGCGCTGACTCTCGCGAGCGTGGTGACGTACGTGCATTTCTCCGGTTCCTCCAGCGGGCACCGCAACCCGGGCATACCGCAGCCCACGTCGCCCGTCGAGTCGGACGGCAAGGCGCCGGCCGTCGCCCCGGCCGAGTGCGCCGCGCCGCCCGCCGCCTCGGAGCGCACCGCACCGGCAGCTCCGCGACAGAAGGTCAACCGCGCGGACTTCAACGGCGACGGCTTCCCCGACCTCCACCTCAACGCCTGGTACCGGCCCAAGGAAGGCGGCGGCTGGCTGCACCACCGCGCCCTCGTGGCCGGCTCGGCGCGAGGCATCGCGCCGGCCGCCGGCGTCCCGCTGAGCCTTCCCGGACTCGACCCGGCCACCAGCACCCGGCCGCTGGTCATGAACAGCGCCGCCCACCTCATGGGAGACCTGGACGGCGACGGCCTTGCGGACCTCGTCGTCCAGAACCTGTTCCGCAACCGCGAACACAACTGGACCGGACAGAGCATCGTCTGGGGCGGCAAGAAGGGCACCCCGCGTGATGTGCGACTCCCCGCCGACGACCCGCTGTTCATGTCGGACGGTGACTTCGACGGAGACGGGGCGCTTGACCTGATCGGGCTGCGGGAGGGCCGCGACATGGAGCCCGCGGGTTTCCACGTGCCGCGCCCGTCGGCCTGCCTCACCATCCTCTACGGGCCGTTCACCCGCGCCGGCGCACCCCGCAGGACCGTCGCCGTCGAGGCCACCCAGGGCGGGTACGTGGGTGTGTCCGCCTTCGTCACCGGGGACTTCGACGGAGACGGCCGCGACGACGTGGTCACCCGCGGCGGGCTGCCCCTGCCGGCGGAGGACCAGGACGTGTCCGACTGGTACGACGAGGACCGCCTGCCCCGCGGCCTCACGGACACCCGCTTCTACCGTGGTACGCCCGCAGGTCCTGCCGTCGCCGCCCTGCCCGCCGGCGTGGGGAGCGCTCTGCCGCTGCCGGACCGCGACGGGACGAGCACGCCGCTGCTCACCGTCGGACAACTGGACGGCGACCGGTTCACGGACATCATCCAGGCCGACGGGACGATCCTGCACGGCGGACCGCACGGCCCCGGCGCCCGCACCAGCCGCCTTCCCGCCCCTTACGACACCGGGGGAGAGGACCCGCCCGGAACGTTGCGGACCGTCGGCTACACCGGAGGCCCGGCCCGCGCCGACCTGAACGGCGACGGCCAGGACGACCTGGTGTACCGGGACTCCCGCAACAAACCGGCGGGCAACGTGACCATCCTGCTCTCGCGGCCGCACGGCGGCTACGCGGCCCCGCTCACCATGGATCGCCTCCGGCTCGACCTGCCGAGCCGTCCATCGCACAGTGCGGACGCCGACAACTTCGGCTGGGACGTCGCCGCCGCCGACCTCGACCGCGACGGCGCCGCCGAACTCCTCATCGGCTACCGGGGCTTCGTCAAGCCCCGTGAGGAGCACGGCTATTGGGTCCTCCCCGGAACGTCCGACGGCCCGGACATCAAGAAGGCGCGGTTCCTGCCCGTACGGGAATTGGTCGCAGAAAGGTGAACTTCAGGCCTGGCCCTCGGGATCCTCGCTGAGGAACTCCGCAACCAGCTCTGGCGGGTTGGCGGCCCGGGTGAGGGCGAACATCTCGTCAGGGGCGAACATGTCGTAGAGGATCACCGGCAGCGGCCGCCCCAGAGCGCGGACGAGGTGGCCCTCCGCGTGGAGCTCGCGGGCCACGTCGACGCAGAGCGCGTTGAACTCCTCCGCGAGCCGCTCGTCACGCTCCTCCTGCTCCTCCTCGGAGAGGCCTTCCGCTGCGGCCTGGTCATCCTCGTACCAAAGGCCTTGTTCCATCGCCTCGTGGCGGTGCAACTCGGCGCCGGCCGGGTCGTGTTGGGGATCGTGGCCGGTGATGCGTACGCCTTCGAGGCCCGACGGCGGGAAGTAGGCGTAGTTCCAGCGGGCCTCCCACGCCTCGCGGGGACCCAGCTCGGCGAGCAGCCGTGCCACCTCGGTCTCGGTGTTGTAGCCGATCGCCAGATACGGGAACCGGGGATCCTGGTCGACGCTGTCGATCCGGAACGTGACGGCATAGATCTCGGGCGCCACCTCTTCGGGGAACTCGGCCAGGGTGCGCGCGGCAACCTGCCCCAGGTGCAGGCGGAAAGTCATCGACAGCTCTTCTCCTCGGTGGCGTCGCGGCGATCGCCGGTGCGGATTCTAGGCAGGGGCGGCGCGGCGGCCTGCGTCAGACCCTTCTCCACGGGCGGAGCTTCTCGGGGTTCCGTACCGCCCAGAGGTGCTTGATCCGGTCGCCCGTGATGTCGAAGGCGATCACCCCAGTGGTGATGCCGTCCTGCTGGATGACCAGGCCGGGCTGGCCGTTGACCGTGCGCTCCAGGAGCGTCCGGTCGAGGTCCGATGTCGCACCGGTGAGGGCGATCAGGTAGCGCGCGAGCTGTTCGCCGCCCTGGATGGGATCGAGTGCGGCCCGGACCACACCGCCGCCGTCGGAGAGTCCCGTGGCGTCGGGGTCGAGCAGGCTGATGAGTGCGGCGATGTCTCTGGCTTCCCAGGCCTGCTTGAAGTCTCTGACGATGTCGGCCCGCCGGGAAGCCGACGTCGTGGGTGCCTCGGAGGCGCGGATGCGACGGCGGGCGGAGGTGGCCAGCTGGCGGCATGCGGCGGGCGTCCGGCCGACGATCTCGGCGACGTCGGCGAAGGGGTACTGGAAGACGTCGTGGAGGATGAACGCGACGCGCTCGGCGGGGGTCATGGTCTCGAGCACGACGAGGAAGGCCATGTTGATCGACTCGGCCAGGGTGACGCGGTCGGCGGGGTCGGCCGCCGTGCCGCCCGGCCGCCCGTTGACCCAGTCCGTGTGGTGGGGCAGGGGCTCGGGGATCCATTCGCCCACATAGCGTTCGCGGCGGGCGCGTGCCGAGCCGAGCAGATCGAGGCAGACGCGGCTCGCGACCTTGGTCAGCCAGGCGCCGGGCGATGCGATGACCGAGCGCTGGTGAGGGGACATCGCGTACCAGCGGGTGTACGTCTCCTGGACGACGTCCTCGGCGTCGGCCAGCGAGCCCAGGAGCCGGTAGGCGAGGCCGGTCAGCTGACGCCGCTCGCTCATGATCGTGCTCAGGGCCGGGTCGAGCCTGCCGTCTCCCGGCGCGGATGGGGTCCTCATCGTGTCGCCGCTCCCTTGGCTGTGCTGGTGCTCACCAGTACGACGAGACGGCCCCGCGAAATGTGACGTCGGCGCGCCGCCTCACAATCCGCGGAGCCGCCTCGTCGGTAGTACCGGGACCAAGGCGGTCCCGCGAACAGCCGTTCCGTTCACGGGGCGGAACGGCCGGGCACGAAAGGGGAGATCACCATGCAGACACGACTCGACCACCTCACCAATCCGGTGGCGGCCAAGGCCGTGCAGGGCCTCGTCTCGGCGGGCAAGGCGGTCGCCGAGTCGACGCTGCCGGCCGCGACGGGGGAGCTGGTGCTGCTGCGTGTCAGCCAGATCAACGGCTGCGGCTTCTGCATCGACATGCACACCAAGGAGGCCACAGCAGCCGGTGAGACCCCGGCGCGGCTCCATCTGGTCGCCGCCTGGCGCGATGCCACGGTGTTCACGGATGCCGAACGGGCCGCCCTGGCCCTGGCGGAGGAGGGCACCCGCATCGCCGACGCGGCCGAAGGTGTCTCCGACGAGGTGTGGGCGAACGCCGCCAAGCACTACGACGAGGAGCAGCTCGGCGCCTTGGTGTCGGTCATCGCCATCATCAACGCCTTCAACCGCCTGAACGTCATCACCCAGCGGCCCGGCGGCGACTACCGGCCCGGCCAGTTCGACTGACCGGCAACCTCGATCGCCTCTGAAGGGCCGGGCCGGGCCGGGGACGCCCCGGCCCTTCAGAGGCACTCACCGGGCGGCGACCTTGCGGTGGCTGATGCGCCAGCCCCGATCGGTGGGCACCAGGGCGTCCTCGTAGGTGACGCTGCCGCTCGTGCCGTCCGCGTTGACGCCGATGCCCTTGGAGCGGCCCCAAATGACGAGGCGATGCCTCCCGGTGTTGGTCTGCATGCCACGTGACAGCGGTGGAGCGGTGCGAATCTTTCGGCGCCGGCAGGGCCGATGCCGAGATCCTGTGCTTGAACTCCGTTCGGACGCAAGTTGTCTGAGGGGGGATCAGAAACGGGTATGAGCCATGTGGCGTGCGCGCCCGTGCCGGCGCACGTACCAGTCCGCGTCTCGTACCCACTGGAGGAACCCGTGCGCCGCAAGCTTCTTGCCACATCCGTGACCGCCGCCGTCTTCGCCCTCGGCGTGGCGGTCGCCGCGCCGGCCGGGGCCGTCCCCGCCGACAAGGGCCAGGTACTCAGCGACTGGACCCAGACCAGCGCCGGCAGCTACGACGCGTGGGCCGCGGCCCGGGCGAACCAGGGCGCCTGGAGCGCCTACGCCTTCAACTGGTCCACCGACTACTGCTCGTCGTCCCCCGACAACCCCTTCGGCTTCCCCTTCCAGATGTCATGTGCACGGCATGACTTCGGCTACCGCAACTACAAGGAGGCGGGCACCTTCGACGCCAACAAGGCGCGCGTCGACAGCGCCTTCTACGCGGACCTCAAGAGAGTCTGCTCCGCGTACAGCGGAGCGAAGTTGGCCTCCTGCAACGCGACGGCCTGGACGTACTACCAGGCCGTCGACAAGTTCGGCTTCGCGCCCACGGCCTGACGCCCACTCAGGGACCCGGTCGCCGCGGGCTCGGCGGCCGGGGCCCGCCCGGTTTCCCTCGTGAGCGAGCCGCTCAGTCGATGACCGCGGTCGCTTCGACCTCGACCAGGTGGTCGGGGACATCCAGCGCCGCAACGCCGATCAGCGTGCCCGGCGGGGCCGGTGTGCTCCCCAGCTTCGCGGCTGCCCGGGCCATGCCGTCCATGAGCAGCGGCATCTTGTCGGGGGTCCAGTCGACGACGTACACCGTCAGTTTCGCCACGTCGTCGAAGGTTGCGCCGACCTCGGTCAGGGCGGTGGCGATATTGAGGTAGCACTGCTCGACCTGGGCGGCGAGGTCACCCTCGCCGACCGTGACCCCGTCGGCGGTCCACGCGACCTGCCCGGCGATGAAGACCAGCTTCGACCCGGTCGCGATCGACACCTGCCGGTAGGCGTCGATCTCCGGCAGTCCGGCGGGGTTCACCAGGGTGATGGCCATGTGTGTGCCTCCTCGGTAATGACGCGCCAGTAATGAAGCGCTCTCTTGTGGTTACTCGGGAACTGTAGGAGAGTGAGCGCTGACCTGGAAGAACGCACTTTTCGGTGACTGAGGAACCTCATGGTGACCAAGCAGTTCAGCGGCTCCCCCGAGGACGCGGACCTGACGCGCGCGGACTCGTTGGCGCGGGAGATCTTCTCGGACGTGGCCAACAAGTGGGCGCTCCTGATCATCGACGCGCTGGGTGAGAGCACCCTGCGCTTCGGCGAGGTGCGCAAGGGCGTCGAGGGCATCAGCCACAAGATGCTCACCCAGAACCTGCGGATGATGGAGCGCAACGGCCTGGTCGAGCGGACCGTGTACCCCACCGTGCCGCCGAGGGTCGAGTACACCCTCACCGAACCGGGCCTCGCCCTGCGCGAGATGGTCCACCGCATGTGCGACTGGACCCACCAGCACATCGGCCACATCGAAGCCTCCCGCCAAAGCTTCGACGCCTGACGGGCCTTGTCTCGAAGATCGTTTCGGTGGAAGCTGCGGGAATGCAGAATCTTCCGACATTCGTACTCGTTCATGGCGCCTTCGCGAACTCGTTCTCGTTCGCACCGCTGCAGGCCGAACTCGCCCTGCTCGGGCACCGGTCGGCCGCGGTCGACCTTGTGGGGCACGGGTTCGAGGCGACGTTCCCCGCCGCGTACCAGGCTCCCCAGGATCTCGCCGCGCTCGCCGCGGCACCGGGGAGCATCAAGGGCGTCACCCTCGCCGACAACGTCGCCCGCGTGATCGACGTCCTCGAACGCGCGAAGCGGAACGGGCCGACCATCCTCGTCGGCCACAGCAGGGGCGGCGTCACGATCACCGCTGCCGCCAACGCGCGGCCCGACCTGATCGACCGGATCGTGTACGTGTCCGCCTGGTGCCCCGTCGACCTCACCGACTACTACGGCGAGCCGGAGATGGCGGACGTGGACCCCGCTGCCTTCGCTCCGGCGATGGCGGGCAACCCCGCCGAACTCGGTCTGATCCGTATCAACTTCCGCACCGCAGAGCCCGGGGTGCTGGCCGCGATGCGGCAGGCCTTCGCCGCCGATCTCACCGACGACGAGTTCCACACGTTCCTGAACACCTTCCAGCCCGACGAGAACCTCGACTTCGGCGCGGCCGACGACCGGGCACAGGCCGCGACGTGGGGGAAGGTGCCCAAGACCTTCGTGCGTCTTACCGACGATGCCAGCATTCCGCTCGCCATGCAGGACCGCATGATCCGCGAGGCCGACACGCTCACCCCGGACAACCCCTTCGACGTCCGGACGCTCCAGGGCAGTCACCTGCAGTGGCTCGTCCGCCCGAAGCCGGCCGCCGAACTCCTCGCGAACCTCGCGGCGAGCTGACAACTGCCGCAGCGGCAGCGTCTTTTCACGGCATCGCCGTACGTATGTGAAGCGGTCCGGCGCGGCACCCGCGCCGGACCGTCGCACGCCTCGCCGGCGGTCAGCTCATGCTCTTGGCGCCGTCGAGGGACTCACGGATGATGTCGGCGTGACCGGAGTGCTGAGCGGTCTCGCTGATGATGTGCATCAACACCTGGCGGACCGACCACTGCGCACCGGGTTCCGTCCACGGGGCCTTCGGCAGCGGCCATGTGGTGTCCAGATCGGGCACCGTGGTGACCAACTCGTCGGTACGCCGCGCCACCTCGGCGTAGTTGTCCAGGACGCCGGCCAGCGTCTCGCCGGGCAGCATCCGGAAGCTGTCGGCCCGGCGGGCCCGGTCGGCCTCGGTCATGGCCGTGTAATCAGGCATCGCCGCCGGGCCGCCGAGGATGAAGTCCCCCCAGACCCGCTCGACTTCGGCGACGTGCTTGATCAGCCCGCCGAGGCACAGCTCGCTGACGGTGGTCCGCAGTCCGGCCTGCTCGTCGGTGAGGTCACGGGTGGTGAAGCGCAGAAAATGCCGGTGCTTGGCCAGCGCCGCCAGCCATTGGGCACGCTCACCGCCGACGGCGGGCGCCTCGTCCACGTCGCGGGTGGTCAGTTCGTCTGCAGTCATGGTCTGCCTTCCGGTGTTCTCGCTCCGTCGGTCAAGGAACACGCTAAGAGTCATAGAGGTCAGATCCTGGCCTATATGCGTCCTGACCCCCGTGGCAGCGGCGGCAGCGGTCTGAAGCCCCCGCTGCCGCCGCTGCGTCAACCGCCCGTCGGTGTTACCGGCTTGTGAGTACGACGAGTTGCTGGGTCGCCCGGGTCATCGCCACATAGCGGTCGACCGCTCCCTCGATCCCCTCGCCGAATGACTCCGGGTCGATGACGACGACCAGGTCGAACTCAAGACCCTTCGAAAGGCTCGGGGTCAGCGAGCGGACGCGGGACGTCGCCCGGAACGTGGGATCGCCGATGACGCAGGCGATCCCCTCGGCGTTCGATGCGAGCCAGGTGTCCAGGATCGAGTGCAGCTCCGTCACGGAGCCGTGGGTGACCGGGATTCCGCTGCTGCGGATGGACGTCGGCACATTGGCGTCCGGGAGCGCCGCCCGGATGGCCGGCTCGGCCTCCTTCATCACTTCTTCCGGCGTCCGGTAGTTGATGCTCAGGGACGCCACGTCGATCCGGTCGAGGCCGATCCGCTCAAGGCGTTCCTGCCACGACTCCGTGAACCCGTGCCTGGCCTGGGCGCGGTCGCCGACAATGGTGAAGCTCCGGGACGGGCAGCGCAGCAGCAGCATCTGCCACTCCGCGTCGGTCAGCTCCTGGGCCTCGTCCACCACGATGTGCGCGAACGGTCCCGCCAGCAAGTCCGGGTCGGCAGTGGGCAGTTCGGACTCGTCGACCAGGCTCACCTGTGCGTCCTTGCCGCGCAACATGGTCACCAGGCCTTCGCCGTCGTCACCGTCCGCGCCGGAGTCGGCCGCGGCCACGATCAGGTTGTCCACGACCTGCGCCATGCTCTCGCGCTGGGCGGCGAGGATGGCCTCCTGCCGACGCCGCCGCCGTGCCGCCTCCGGGTCGCCGAGCCGCCGCCGTGCCGCGTCCAGGAGCGGCAGGTCGGACACCGTCCAGGCCTCGCCCTCCGGGCGGCGCAGCTTCTTGACGTCGTCGGGGCCGAGGTGGGGAGCGCACATCCGCAGATAGGCGGGCACCGACCACAAGTCCGATACGAGATCGGTCGCCTCGATCAGCGGCCACGCACGGTTGAGGGTCGTGACCAGCTCTTCGTCGTGCCGCAGCGACTTTCGGAACAGGTCGATCGGCACATCGCCGTCTGCCTTGTCCAGCAAGATCGCGACCAGCTCCTCCCAGATCTCCTCGCGCGCTTCGTTGTGCGCAGTGCCCGGCCCCGGTGTTGCGAACGCCTCGGCCCAGTCGTCGGCGCTCAGCCAGATGTCGGCCCAGTCGGTCGAGACCGTCATCCCCTTGGTGGGCGGCTCCTCGTAGAACCGGACGGCCTTCTCTATGGCCTTCACCATGGCGGCGGACGACTTCAGAAGTGCCGCGTCCGGATCGCTTTCCTGCACGGCTCCCGCCCCCTCGGTCACGAGATCCCGCACGGTGCAGGTCTGCACGCCCTCCTCTCCGAGACTGGGGAGGACGTCTTCGACGTACCTCAGGTAGGGCTGGTGCGGACCGACGAACAGCACGCCGCCCCGACGGTGACCGAGACGGGGGTCGGAGTAGAGGAGGTGGGCGGTGCGGTGCAGCGCCACGACGGTCTTGCCCGTGCCAGGACCGCCGTCGACGACGAGGGCGCCGCGGGACCCGGCCCGGATGATGGCGTCCTGGTCGGCCTGGATGGTGGAGAGCACATCCCGCATCCGGTCCGAGCGGTTGCTGCCGAGGCTCGCGATGAAGGCGGACTGGTCGTCGAGCGCGGCGTGCCCGTCGAGCCCGTCGGCGGTGAACACCTCGTCCCAGTAGTCGCTGATCCGGCCACGGGTCCAGCGGTAGCGACGGCGGCTCGCCAGGCCCATCGGGTTGGCGTGGGTCGCCGCGAAGAACGGCTCGGCCGCGGGGGAGCGCCAGTCGAGCAGCAGACGGCGGCCCTCGCTGTCGGTGAGGCCGAGCCGTCCTATGTACACGGGCTCGGGGCTGTCCTCGCTGACGACGCGTCCGAGGCACAGGTCAAGTCCGAAGCGGCGCAGGGCGCGCAGCCGGCCGGTCAGCCGGTGGATCTCCAGGTCCCGGTCCATGGCCTCACGGCCGATGCCGCCGGGCGCCCTGCGCTCGGTGTCGAGGCGGTCGGACACCTCGGCGATCGTCTGCTCGAGGCTCTCCGCGATGGCCGCGAAGTGCCGCTCGTCGCCGTCGATCAGCGTCGGGTCGGCCTTGGGGGAGAGGGTGTCGGGAAGGTCGAACGCGCTGTCCTCGCACGACCCGTTGACCGACAACAATGCACGCACTTCGTGAATCACCTATTTCCTCAGGTCCTGGCTTAGGCGAGTGATTGTGCGGCACCACCGGGGCCTTGCCGCAAGCCCCCCAGTGCGCTATAAATTAAGAGTGGCAAGGAGCGAGTTCTCTCCTTGCCTTTTTTCGTTTCATGCGGACGGGCCCTCTGCGGATCCCCCGCGGCCCCTCCTGCGGACGCTGAAACCATCGTGAAACCGCTCTGAATGCGCCCTGCCGCACGCTCTGCGGCATGACCACCACGACATCGCCCCCACTCGCCATCGCGGCCACGGGGCTGCGCAAGGCCTACGGGGACAAGACGGTCCTCGACGGCATCGACCTGGCAGTGCCGCAGGGCACGGTCTTCTCCCTCCTCGGCCCCAATGGCGCGGGCAAGACCACCGCCGTGAAGATCCTCTCCACCCTCATCACCGCCGACGCCGGTGATCTTCATGTCGGCGGCCACGACCTGGCCACCGACCCGCAGGCCGTGCGGGCCGCGATCGGCGTCACCGGGCAGTTCTCCGCCGTCGACGGGCTGATCACCGGCGAGGAGAACATGCTCCTCATGGCGGATCTGCACCA
>NZ_JBFACK010000029.1:0-84651 GCF_040640795.1 Streptomyces sp. NPDC021622 | reverse complement strand
TACGTGGTTGACCACACTGTCCTGCCGCCACCGCGCGAAGTCCCGTGCGCCGGGCGCGAGGAACCGCTCGTACCCCCGGCCGTCCCAGCCGTGCATCACTTCGTACGGTGTCAGCTCACTTCGTAGCGGCGAACTTCCAGATGAACGGCTCGCCGTCCTCCTCCGACCACTGGACCTCGAGGTCCTTGGCGTCCTTGGGAATCAGGTAGGTCTCGCACAGGACGTGGCTCTCACCCTGCTTCCAGCCCTTGAGGGAGTAGGCGTCCTCGCAGCCCGGAGCATCCTCCGAGGCGCCGATGAGGAGCGTTCCGGGCCGGCCGTCCGCGAGGATCCTGGTTTCGTCGTTGGCGTCCGGGGTCTCCTTGAGGGCCGCGCCCGACTTGTGCGTGAACTTCACATGGGCGACGGCGGGGACCAGGCCCTTGGCCTTCTTGGGGTCGCCGACCAGCTTCTTGGTGTCGGCCTCCGTGCCCACGTCGACCTTCTGCGCGGTGATCTCGTACGTGACGGGGGCGTCGCCCTCCTTCACCTTGCCGGTGGCGCTCTCGCCGGTGCCGAGCTCGCCGCCCGACTCCGGCTTCGCCTTGGCCTTGTCGGCCGCGGCCGGCTTGTCCTTCGACTTGCCCGACGAGGACTTCTCGTCGTCGCCGCCCCCGCAGGCGGTCAGCGCGAGGGCCAGAACGGCCACGGGCGCGGCAAAGCGAAGGGCGGTCTTCTTGTGCAGCAAAGTGAACTCCCGGCAGAAATGGGCCCGCCGCTCACCCTGTGGTCAACCCACGGGAGCGGCCGGAGGAGCGGTCAGCATATGAGTCGACTACGCATCGCGTCGAGCCGGTTCCGCTGCGTACGTCAGTGATTCGTTAACACTTGCTACGCATTCGGAAGAAAGCGAACGGCCCAGCGGGGACTACGTATTGCGGCTCACAGCGGTAGCCTCGCGATCATGTTCGTTCTCGAGTTGACCTACACCGCGCCCGTCTCCGCCGTCGACCAGGAGATGGAGGCCCATGTCACCTGGCTCGACCAGCTGTACGCCCAGGGCGTCTTCATCGCCTCCGGGCGCAAGAACCCGCGCGACGGCGGCGTGATCCTCGCCGTCGCCGACGACCGCGCGACGATCGAGAAGATCGCGGCGAGCGACCCCTTCGTCGTCGCGGAGGTCTGCGAGTACCGGATCACGGAGTTCATCGCGACGAAGACCGCCCCGGAACTCGCCCCGTACCGCCAGCAGTTGCCCTAGTTCTGCCCCGCTTCGGGCTTCTGGTCCCGCTCCCAGCGGGCGATGCGGCCCTTCTCGCCGGACGCCCAACAGGACCGGTCCCGGGCGCAATCCACCGTGTCGTACGACCCCGTGTCGACGGTACGCCAGCTGCGCCCGCCGTCCGCGGAGACGTCGGTGCCGGTCGGGCCGACGGCCAGGGCCGTGGTGCGGCTCCCCGGCAGCCAGGCGACGCCCGAGCGGTAGGCGGGCGGGGGCTGCGCGGACGGGGTCCAGGTGCGGCCGCCGTCGCCGGTCGTGGCCGCCGCCTTCGGAGAGGGCCGGCCGGCGCGGTAGTCGCCGCCGACCGCGATGCCGTGCGTACGGTCGCGGAAGGCGAGGCCGAAGACGCCGCGGGCCGGGTCGCCCGCGGGGATCGGCGCGTCGGTGGCCTGCCAGGTGCGGCCGCGGTCGGCGGAGTGCAGGACACGCGCGCGCGGCGCGCCGCCGGTGGCCAGCCACACGTCGCGGGGGCCCGAACTCACCAGGCACTGGCCGCTCGCCGCGAAGCCCGCCTCGCCCTCCTGGGCCGCGGGCATCCCGTCGCTGGGCAGCACCTTCCAGGAGCGGCCGCCGTCGCCGGTGGACAGGATGCGGTACTTGCCGTCGACCGGATCGCTCATCGCAAGGCCGTGGCGCCGGTCGAAGAAGGTCATGCAGTCGTAGAAGGCCTTGGGGTCGGTGTTGCGGAACGACTCGGTCCAGGTCGCGCCGCCGTCCGCGGTGCGGAAGACCCGCGACGCCTCGCCCTCACCGATGGCGAGGACCACCGCGCGGCGGCCGTCGAACGCCTCGATGTCGCGGAACTCCAGCTCGGCGGCGCCGGGCGGGGAGACGTCGCGCCAGCTCGCGCCGCCGTCCGTGGTGCGCAGGACCGTGCCCTTGGAACCGGCCGCCCAGGCGGTGTCGCGGCCGACGGCGGCGAGGCCACGGAAGCGGGCGTCGGTTCCGCTGTCCTTCACGTCCCAGCCGCCGCGCTGCGCGGTCGGCGCCGGCGCGTCAGCCGTCGGAGCCGCCTGCGCCGACCCGGGCTCCGCGAGTAGCGTCGCCGCGAACGCCGCCCCGCACAGTCCCACCGACACCACACGGCCCAGCGACTGCGCCGCCCCCGTCTGCCCCGCCCGCATCGTCCGCCTCGAATTCCCCATACCCCTCATGGCGCGCGAAACTAGCCCACTCCCCCGGCCCCGTCCAGATGGCCTCCCTGTCCCGCCGGGGCCCCTGGAACACCCGGATCCTTCCGGGAATCCCGTGAAAAGAGTGAATAGAGGGCGGTGACCGAGGTCACTCGGTGTTCGCGTGCACGGATTCCTCCATTCCGACGTCTATCTCAGTGCCGACCCCAGTCGTCCAGCTGTGAGTGAGGGAGCAGGCGTTGTCCAACCGCATCGAGCAAGCCGTAGAGGCCCGCCTGGTAGCCGCCGCACCGCGGATGCCGACCATCCCCGCGAAGCTCCACTACGACCCGCGCGACCCGTTCGCCGTCCACATGAGCTTCCCCGCCCCGGCGACCCTCGAGGGCGTCGAGGTCTACTGGACCTTCGCCCGTGAACTGCTCACCCAGGGCACGGAGAACGCGGTGGGGGACGGCGACGTCCGGGTGCGCCCCTACGGATTCGACCGCACCGTCCTGGAGTTCCACGCCCCCGAGGGCACCGCGATCGTCCACATCCGCTCCGGCGATCTGCGCCGCTTCCTGCACCGCACCATGGCCCTGGTCCCCGCGGGCGACGAGCATCTGCACGTCGACCTGGACCAGGACCTCGCCGAACTGATGCGGGACGCCTGCTGACGCCACAGCCCCGGCCGCCCCGCCCTCAGGAGCCGAGCAGCCCGTTCAGCTCCCCGTAGTCGAGCCCGCCCGCGAGCGACTCGTACGTCCCCTCGGCGAGCAGCTCCCGCGCGGCCCTGCGCACGACGGCGTGCGCGGCCTGCGCGATGCCGGCGCCCACGCTGATCCGCGCGACCCCGAGCCCGGCGAATTCCGCGACCGACGGCGCACCCGGGCCCGCCATCACATTGAGCGGCCCCGCCACGCCCTCCACGAGCACCTTGACCGTCGCCGGATCGACCGCCCCCGGGACGAAGATCCCGTCCGCTCCCGCGGCGAGGAAGGCGGCCGCCCGCTCCAGGGTCAGACCGACGCGGTCGGCACGCGCGCCCACGCCGCGCAGATACGTGTCGATGCGGGCGTTCACGAAGAGCGGCACGCCCGCGGAGTCGGCCGCCGCACGGACCGCGGCGATGCGCTCCGCCTGCTCGGCGACCGGACGCAGCGGTGCGTCACCGTCGTACAGGGCGTCCTCGATGTTCACGCCCACGGCGCCCGCCGCGAGCACCGCGCGCACGGTGTCGGCGACGCCCGCAAGATCCTGCGCGTAGCCGCTTTCGATGTCCGCGGTCACCGGCACCCCGACCGCCGCCGCGATCCGGGCGACCGCGCCGAGCGCGCGGTCCCTGCCGAGGTGGTCGCCGTCCGCGGCCCCGAGGTCCCACGCGACCCCGGCACTGGTCGTGGCGACGGCCGTGGCGCCCGCGGCCTCGACGATGCGGGCACTCGCCGCGTCCCACGCGTTCGGCAGCACGAGCGGCCGTCCGGCGGTGTGCAGGGAGCGGAACTTCAGAGCGCTGTCACGGAGGTTCGTCGTCGTCATGCGGACCACTCAACCAGCGTTCCGTGGACCGGGGCTGGCGAGAATCCGACATGTACGTCGCCGTGGTCCGTTGTAATTCGTTGACAGCCGAGCGATCCCCTCGTACGTTGTAGAACGGTTCTGTTGTCGCCGATAGGAGAAGGACGTTGCTCGTCTGAGGTCTGGAGTCACCGCGTCACACAGCTCGGCTGTGTGCGTAGCGTGCGACCTCGGCGTTCGAGCCGTCCCCGGCGCAGGGCCTTTTCTCATGCCCCCGCGCTGACGCCTCCGTCTCCGCCTCTGTCTGTCGCACCCCGCGGTGTCCCGAAACGCGTTGCCCCTTGACCGCGCTTCATCTCACGCAACCGCGAGGCCTGTATGTCTACTCACCCCACCTCCATCACCTGCACGTCGCTCGACTTCACCTGGCCGGACGGCACCTCGGTCTTCGACGGGCTCCAGGTGGCCTTCGGCCCCGGCAGGACCGGCCTCATCGGCGTCAACGGGTCCGGAAAATCAACCCTGTTGAAGCTGATCGCCGGTGAGCTGACGCCGGGCGACGGCGTCATCCGGGTCGCGGGCGACATCGGCTATCTGCCGCAGAACGTCACCCTCGACACCGGACTGCGCGTCGACGACGTACTCGGCATCGCCGGGACGCGTGCCGCGCTGCACGCCATCGAGGCGGGCGACGTCGCCGATGAGCACTTCACCGCGGTCGGAGACGACTGGGACGTCGAGGAGCGCGCGATCGCGACCCTCGACCAGCTGGGCCTTGGCCACATCGGCCTCGACCGCACCACGGGTGAGGTGTCGGGCGGCGAGTCGGTGCTACTGCGTCTTGCCGCGCTGCTGCTGCGCCGCCCCGACGTGCTGCTCCTCGACGAACCCACCAACAACCTTGATCTGTACGCCCGCCGGCGCCTTTACGAGGCCGTCGAGGCCTGGTCCGGAGTGCTCGTCGTGGTCAGCCACGACCGTGAACTCCTCGACCTGGTCGACCAGATCGCCGACCTCAGGGACGGCGAAGTGAAGTGGTACGGCGGCAATTTCACCGCATACGAGGAGGCCCTTGCCACCGAACAGGAAGCGGCGGAGCGCATGGTGCGCGTCGCCGAGTCGGACCTGAAGAAGCAGAAGCGTGAACTGGCCGACGCTCAGGTCAAGTTGGCCCGGCGCAAGCGGTACGGCCAGAAGATGTGGGACCAGAAGCGCGAGCCGAAGATCGTCATGGGCGAGCGCAAGCGCGCGGCGCAGGTGTCCGCGGGCAAGCACCGCATCATGCACGAGGAGAAACTCTCCGAGGCCAAGGAGCGTCTTGACGATGCCGTGGAGGCGGTGCGTGACGACGACGAGATCCGTGTCGACCTGCCGCACACCGCGGTCCCGCCGGGCCGCACCGTACTCGGTCTCAGCAATCTGACGCTGCGTTATGGAGCGCGCGTGGCGGGCGAGTTCGAGCTGCGCGGGCCCGAGCGGGTCGCGCTGGTCGGCCGCAACGGCGCGGGCAAGACGACCCTGCTGCGGACCATCGCGGGGGAGCTGGCCGCCGAGGAGGGGGAGGCGCTGGCGCACGTCCCGATGCGCTTCCTGCCGCAGCGGCTCGATGTGCTCGACGAGGAGCTGACCGTCGCCGAGAACGTGGCACGGTTCGCGCCCGACGCCACCAATAACCGGATCCGGGCGCGCCTCGCCCGCTTCCTGTTCAAGGGGGCGCGGGCCGACCAGCCGGCGGCGACCCTGTCGGGCGGCGAACGGTTCCGGGCGGCGCTCGCGGCGCTGTTGCTCGCGGAACCCGCGCCGCAGCTCCTGATGCTCGACGAGCCGACGAACAACCTCGACATGGCGAGCGTGAAGCAGCTGGCCACGGCCCTGGAGTCGTACGAGGGAGCGCTGATCGTGGCCAGTCACGACATGCCGTTCCTGGAGTCGATCGGCATCACACGCTGGCTGCTCCTCGACGGCGAAATGAAAGAAATCACGACAGAGGCTGTCGGGTATCCCGGCTAGCTTCGCGTGCATGCACCAATACATCACCATCAGGGGAGCCCGTGAGAACAACCTCAAGGAGGTGAGCCTGCGCATCCCGAAGGGCCGGCTCACGGTCTTCACCGGAGTCTCGGGGTCGGGAAAGTCGTCGGTCGTCTTCGACACGATCGCGGTCGAGTCACAGCGCCAGCTGAACGAGACCTTCACGTGGTTCATCCGCAACCGGCTGCCCAAGTACGAGCGGCCGCACGCGGAGACCATCGAGGATCTCTCGCCCGCGATCGTCGTCGACCAGAAGCCCATCGGCGGCCACTCCCGCTCGACGGTGGGCACCATGACGGACATCTACTCGGTGATGCGCGTGCTGTTCTCGCGGCACGGCACACCGAGCGCCGGACCTGCCACGGCGTACTCGTTCAACGACCCCTCGGGCATGTGCCCCGAGTGCCACGGCCTCGGCAGGACCGTGCGGCCCGACTACGACCGCATCCTGGACCCCGCCAAGTCCATCGCGGACGGCGCGATCCTCTTCCCGCCGTTCGCCGTGGGGACCTGGCAGGGCCAGACGTACACCAACACACCCGACCTCGACACGCACAAGCCGGTGGGTCAATTCACCGCCGCCGAGCGGCAGTTCCTGATGCGCGGCGACAGGAACGGCGGCAAGGTCAACGTCAACAACACCGGCGGCACACGGGACATCGACTACGAAGGTCTCGCCGACCGCTTCGAGCGGCTCTATCTCAACCGCGACCTCTCCGCGCTCTCCCAGAAGACCCGTGACCTGGTGCAGCGTTTCCTCGTCGAGGGCGAGTGCGACGCCTGCCACGGGGCGCGGCTCAACGCGGCGGCGCTCGCGACGCGGATCGACGGCAGGAACATCGCCGAGTGCTCGCGCATGGAGGTCACCGACCTCATCGCCGCCCTGGAGCGGATCGACGACCCGGTGGCGGGCCCCATCGCGGGAGCAGCCGTGGCGGCGCTCGAGCGGATCGAGGCGATCGGCCTCGGCTATCTCAGCCTCGGGCGCGAGACGTCCACGCTCTCCGGCGGCGAGGGGCAGCGCCTGAAGATGGTGCGGCATCTCGGCTCCAGCCTCACCGGCATGACGTACATCTTCGACGAGCCCAGTGTCGGCCTGCACCCGCGCGACGTGGGCCGTCTCAACGATCTGCTGCTGCGGCTTCGCGACAAGGGGAACACCGTCCTGGTCGTCGAGCACGACCCCGACGTGATCGCCGTCGCCGACCATGTCGTCGACATGGGTCCTGACGCGGGCGCCGGAGGCGGCCTGGTCGTCTTCGAGGGGACACCGGACGAGCTGCGGCACGCGGACACGCTCACCGGCCGGTTCCTTCGGCGCTCCACAGGCGTCAAGGAGAGCCCGCGCGAGGCGGTCGGCGGGCGCTGGGTCAAGGGCGCCGACCTGCACAATCTCAAGGATGTCAGCGTGCGCGTGCCGACCGGGGTGCTCACGGCGGTGACCGGTGTCGCGGGCTCCGGCAAGAGCACGCTCGTGTCGCGGGCGTTCGTCGACGAGCATCCGGACGCCGTGGTCGTCGACCAGTCGGGCATCGGCATCTCGGGCCGGTCGACCCCGGCGACGTATCTCGGGATCATGGACTCGCTGCGCAAGCTGTTCGCCCGCAAGACCGGCCAGGATGCGGGGCTCTTCAGCTTCAACTCCGCGGGAGCGTGCGAGAGTTGTCAGGGGCGCGGGATCATCTACAGCGATCTGGCGTTCATGGATCCGGTGACCACGACCTGTGAGGCGTGCGAGGGGCGGCGCTTCAAGGAAGAGGTGCTGCGGCTCACCGTGGACGGCCGCTCCATCGTCGACGTCCTGGAGATGACGGCCGAGCGCGCTCTCGACTTTCTCGCCGCCGTCGACGACAAGGCGGTACGCCGCCGGCTGCGCGCCCTGCGGGACGTCGGGCTCACCTACCTGACGCTGGGGCAGCCCCTGAGCACGCTCTCGGGCGGCGAGCGGCAGCGCATCAAGCTGGCGACACAGCTGCACCGCACCGGCACGACGTACGTCCTCGACGAGCCGACGACCGGCCTTCACATGGCGGACGTGGGCGGGCTGCTCGCCCTCCTCGACCGGCTTGTCGACGCGGGGAACACGGTGCTCGTCGTCGAGCACAACCTGGAGGTCGTCAAGCACGCGGACTGGGTGATCGACCTCGGCCCTGACGGCGGCAAGCACGGCGGCCGCGTCGTCTTCGAGGGGACACCGCAGCAGCTGATCGGCACGGAAGGGTCCTTCACCGCCGCCCATCTGCGGCGAGACCTGGGCCTGGAGCCCTCGCGCGCTGCATGATGTGCGGCAACACCCCGGCCCGGCACCCCGCCGGGCCGGGCGCCCCCGCCGCCGCACTACGGAGAACGCCCCGTGCCCAGCAAGAAAGCGCTGATCCGCCGCCCCAGCCCGCGCCTCGCCGAAGGCCTGGTCACGCACATCGAACGGACGCCGGTCGACGCGGACCTCGCCCTCGAGCAGTGGGAGGCCTACGCCGAAGCGCTGCGGGCGCACGGCTGGGAGACGCTCGAGGTGGAGCCCGCCGACGACTGCCCGGACGCGGTCTTCGTCGAGGACGCGGTCGTGGTCTTCCGCAATGTGGCGCTGATCGCCAGGCCCGGCGCCGAGTCGCGGCGCGGCGAGACGGCCGGGGTCGAGGAGGCGGTGGCCCGGCTCGGCGCCTCGGTGAACTGGGTGTGGGAGCCCGGGACGCTCGACGGCGGCGACATCCTCAAGATCGGCGACACGATCTACGTCGGACGGGGCGGGCGCACGAACGCCGCGGGCGTACGGCAGCTGCGGGCGGCCTTCGAGCCGCTCGGCGCGCGCGTCGTCGCCGTACCCGTCAGCAAGGTCCTGCACCTGAAGTCCGCCGTGACGGCGCTGCCCGACGGCACGGTCGTCGGCCATCCGCCGCTGGTGGACACCCCTTCGCTCTTCCCGCGCTTCCTGCCCGTGCCGGAGGAGTCGGGGGCGCACGTGGTGCTGCTCGGCGGTTCGAAGCTGCTGATGGCGGCGAGCGCGCCGAAGACCGCGGAGCTGTTCACGGATCTCGGGTTCGAACCCGTCGTGGTGGACATCAGCGAGTTCGAGAAGCTCGAAGGCTGTGTGACATGCCTCTCAGTGCGGCTCCGCGAGCTGTACGCCTGACCAGTACTGGGGCGGATGTGGCGATCGGGGCCGGTGGGCCCCGCTTTCTCAGGCACTTTACGGAGGGCTTAACCTACGGCAACGTAACCTACGACACCGTAGGTAGGTAGCACCCGCTCGTGCGACCTGGTAACCCCCTGTAGCCCGTTATCCGAAAAATCTCCCGTCCCCCTGGAGCCCCCGTGACGATCACCTCTCCCCACCTCGGCAGCACGGACGACTGGACCGACGCCCGGTTGCTGTTCGCCCTGGAAGAAGTGGTCGAGAAGGAGCTCAACCGCCACCTGAAGGTGGCCAAGGACTGGATGCCGCACGAGTACGTCCCGTTCTCGGACGCCCGGAACTTCCCCGGCTACTTCGAGGACGGCGAGGCCTGGGAGCCCGAGCAGTCCAAGGTCACCGACATCGGCAAGGTCGCCCTGGTCGTCAACCTCCTGACCGAGGACAACCTCCCCAGCTATCACCACGAGATCGCCACCCTCTTCGGCCGCGACGGCGCCTGGGGCACCTGGGTGCACCGCTGGACCGCCGAGGAGGGCCGGCACGGCATCGTGATGCGCGACTACCTGCTTGCCTCGCGCGCCGTGGACCCGGACAAGCTCGAGCAGTTCCGCATGGCGCACATGGCCGAGGGCTTCGAGTCCGACAACCGCCACTCGATGCTGCACTCGGTCGCGTACGTCGCCTTCCAGGAGCTCGCGACCCGCGTCTCGCACCGCAACACCGGCCACCAGTCGGGCGACCCGGTCTGCGACCGGATGCTGGCGCGCATCGCCACCGACGAGAACCTGCACATGGTCTTCTACCGCAACCTCCTGGGCGCGGCCTTCGAGATCGCCCCCGACCTCACCATGCAGTCCGTGCGCGACGTCGTGGTCAACTTCCGTATGCCCGGACACGGCATGCCCGGCTTCGAGCGGGCCGCCGCGCAGATGGCGATCGGCGAGATCTACAACATGCGGATCCACCACGACGACGTGATCCAGCCCGTCCTTCGCTACCTGAAGGTCCTGGACATCGACGGGCTCGGCCCCGAGGGTCTCAAGGCGCAGGAAGAGCTCGGCCTGTACATGAACGGGCTCGACACCGAGGCCGCCAAGTTCGACGAGAAGCTGGCTGCGCGTAAGGCGCGGATGGCTGCGCGGGGGAAGTAGGCGCGGCCGCCGGTGTGCACGGCGGGTCATTCCTCCGCCGTGCACACCGTCAGAGCCGCGTCCCGGACGTCCGGGACCGGATGGAGCCGCAGGGACACGAGCAGGTCCCGCCAAGGCGCGGGCCAGTTCGTGCGCTCGCCGAGCGCATCCGTGATCGCCAGGGCGAAGAACCCCTCCGCATGGCCGCCTTCCTCCGCGAGGCGGTGCGCCACGGGCAGCAACAGAGCCTCCCTCGTGTGCTCCGTGTCCGCGAAGCGCGTCCGGAGGGCGATCGCGGTCTGCATCGCGAGCACCGGCCGCCCCTCGTGCAGTCGGGCAAGGCGCAGCAGCGCCGCACCGGGCTCCACGTCGACATCCATCGCCGCCGCAAGGATCTCCGCGGCCTGTGACACGTAGTCCGCGTACCCGGCGAGCACGTCACCCGCGGCCAGAGCGGGAATCCCATAGGTCCCGCCTTCCTCTGCCAGCGTCTGCGCCAGATACTCGATCCGCCGACGGGCGGGCAGATCCCGGCCCGGAGTCGAAGCGGGCGCCGCCTCCGCCAGCGCCGCAAGCGCCCCGCACAACGCCTCTCCCCCGCGCGGAGCGATCGCCGCCGCCGTCACGAGCCCCCGCGCCGCCGCGCGCCACGTGGCCCGCCGGGACAGATCCGCGACCGCCTCCGCGAGGACCGCGGCCGCGTCCGGCGACCACGGGGCCCACCGCGCCAGCGCCGACAGCGCCAGGGCCGCCGCGTCGTCGTCATCGGCGCCGACCGCCTCACGTACGAGACGCGCGTACCGCTCCCGATGTCCCTCCGCCAGATCGAGCGGCCGCACCCGCAGCACGGCCGTCCGCAGCACCGCCTCGCCCGCCGCGGCGTCCCGCAGCAGCGCCCAGACCCGCTCCTCGCCAAGGAGCCCGCCCGCGAAGGCGACACACGCCGCCCGTACGTCACGGTGGGCACCCGGCGCCTCGTAGGCATCGCCGAGCAGCGCCGCCGCCTCGGGCGCGGGCAGCCGTACGGCGGCGAGCCTCGCGGCCTCCTTGCGGCTCGTCACCTTCTTGCCCTCGCCGCACAGGACCTCCCGCAGCAGCGCCGCGAGGCGGGACGGTGCGAGGTGGCGTGACGCCTGCGTGGCCGCGTACACGGCGACGCGCGCCCGCTCGCCCCCTGCGTGCGCGAGCAGCTCGGGCAGGGAGTCCCCCGGCCGCTGGGTGTGGGCGAGCGCGCCGAGGGCCGCCTCGGCTAGCACCGTGTCGGGCGATCCGGTCCAGCGGCGTACGAGGTCCTCCCCGGCGCCGGGCATGCACGCACCGCGCGCGATCGCCGCCGCGCGGGTCCACTTCGGCAGCCCCGCGTCACCCGCCGCTTGGGCCAACTGCCGTACCAGTGCGTCCTGTTGGCGCGGCAGCCAGCGGCGTATCTGCCAGGCGTAGGCCGGTACGGTCCACGCCGCGCCCTTGGTCAGGAACCGCCCGTACGGCGGTGTGCCGGACAGGAGTTGGTCGAGCAGGTCCGTGCGGCGGGCGCACAGCAGTGAGTACACGGGGGTCAGCACGCCCGTCGACGGCTCCTGCGCGAGCACCCGCGCCACGCGCTCGTCGCGCGTCGCGGCCGGTTCAAGCCACAGGGCGATCGCCTTCGAGACGGTCGCGTTGTCGCCGAAGCGGATGGCCTGCCAGAGGAGTTCCTGGAGTTCGGGCAGGCCCGCGGCGCGCTTGCCGACGGCTCGGGCGAGCGCGAAGGCCAGGCTGTAGTCGGCCTTCTCGGCGCCCGCCTCGATCCAGGGGCGCAACGCTTCGAAGACCTGGCGTTCCTGGCCGCGGCGCAGTGTGCGGTCGAGGCGGCCGAGGTCGGCGCCGCCGGTGCTGCCGGAGATCCGGACGAGGGTGCGCAGCGCCCAGTTCACCAACTCCCGCTCCCCGCCCGCCGCGTGCTCGCGCAGCACGGCGACGGCGAGGCGGCTGAGTGCGCCGCGGGTGCCGTACGAGGAGTCGCGGGCGGCGACGGCGTCGGCGCAGATCCGGTCGAGAAACGGTTCGGCGTCGGCGCCGAAGAGTGCGGGGCGGGTCTCGGCGAGCGCGGACAGGGCGGCGGAGCGCACCGGGTCCTGCTCGTTGGCGAGGCGCGTCATCTCTTCGAGCACGGCGGCGACTTGGGCGCGTTCCCCGGAGCGCGCGGCATTGCGGACGAGCAGCGGCCAGGCCTCGGCGCGGTCCTCCGCGGCCGACCGCCGGGTCGCCGCGACGAGCCGCTCGCGTACCTCGGCGCAGGGCAGAAAGGACTCGGCGAGCAGGACGGAACTCCCTTGCCCGCCACGCTCCTTGGCCCGCTCGGCCATCCGCCGGGCCACGTCGGCGACCGCACTGCGGGGCAGCGCGCCGAGAAGAACCCCGTCGACGGTGGTGAACCCCGCGCCGCGCCCCTCTACGGCCCGCGCGTACACGGCGGCCCGCTCCCCCGGCGGGTGGGCGAGGATCAGCCGGGAGAGGTCGGCGGAGTCGTCGGCGACGGCACGGGCGTACGCGAGGAGTTCGGGGGCACCGGAACGGGCGAGCTTGCGCAGCACGGGCATCGTGAGCTCACCACTGCGCCGCAGCGACCACCCCCACGTCCCGGCGAGCATCTCCAGCACGCGCCCCGGAGCCACGCCCGCGAACACGCCGATATACGACCGGAGTTGAGCGGGAAAGTCACTGGGTGCGAACCGGTCCAGCAGGTCGAGCACCCGGACCGGCTCGGCGTCCGTGGCCGCCGCGATCCCTGCCGCGTACCGCTGCCACCAGGCGTCCCGCAACGCCTCGGGCAGCGCGCCGAGTTCGCGTGCCGCCACGTCGATGAGCACACCCGCGTGCCGCTTCGCCAGCGGCCGCCACCCGCGTACGGCGTGGAAGAGCTCCGGCATCAGCCGTTCCACCACGGGGACCGAGCAGCCGGGCAGCAGCCTGGCCGCCTCCGTGTCACCCCACGCGCGCCGCAGCGGGCCGATGACGCGATCGGCGAGCGCGGTGCGGCGCCCGGCGACGATCGCCTGAAGCAACTGCCGCCGCACCGCTTCGGGGGCATCGTCGAGCGCGGCCTCGAAGGCGGCGTCCGGCACCCCATGGCTCTCCGCGATCCGCAGCGCGTGACCGCGCACGAAGGGGTCGGGGTCGGCGAGCCGCGCCCCGGTCCACTCGGCATCCCCGCTGGCACAGGCGAGCACGATGGCCACTCCGCGCTCGTACGCCCCGCCGCACTCCAGCTCCTCCAGGACCGACCGCAGCGCGCCGCGCGCCGCGAAGTCCCGGGCGCTCTCGGCGATCTCGCGCATCCGGCGCGGATACGGCAGCGGATCGAGGTCGGAGAGCAGATAACGGGCGGCGGTCTTCTCGGGCGGGGCCATGCGCGGATTCTGCCTGGCGGGACCGGCCCGGGGACAGCGAATTGCGGAGGTGACGGGGAGGTACGGAGGTGACGGGGGTGAAGAGCTGAGGGGGCGGGGCGGCTGGATTCGAACCAGCGTGTTCCGGTTTTGGAGACCGCCGCGACTGCCTCTGCGCTACGACCCCGCCCTTGGGGGGATCGTATCCCCCGGGCTCCGGGCCCCGTAAGGGGCGCGGGGAACTGCGCGACCAGCCCCCACCGATCCGCAGAATAAATCACCACATGCCCAGCAAAGCCTTCACCGATGCGCGCTGCGTACGGCGGCAACGTCCGCCGGGACACTCGGCACGGCGATCTCCGCAGCGAACGCCGCAAGCCGCCGCTTGACGCTGGCCGCGACACCCTGGCCCAGGACGAATCGCGTAGGCGTCAGCGCCAACGCGGCGCCGTCCAGAAGCCGGTGCGCCTCCCGGCTGCGCAGCCCGGTGTGGCTGAGCACCAGGTGGGCCAGGCGGTGCTCCCCCGCGGCGAGACTTCCGGCGATGGCGGTGGCGGCCGCGTCGTCGACACGGTTGTCCGCCGCGCCGAGCGCCCCCGCGGCGCGCACCCGGCCGAGGTCGAGCAGCTCGACTCCGGCGGCCACGGCGGCGGCGACAAGGCGGGCGGCGGCGCGTGGCCCGATGCCGTTGCTGGCGACGGCGAGGCGGTCGAGCCCGCCCCACGGCGCACGCTCAAGACCTTCCGCGAGCCGCAGCGCTCCCGCGTCGCCCAACTGCGCTGCCGATACGTAAAGTTCACGCACCCCGCCCGGGGCGATCAGCTCGGCGAGCGGCGCGGCCCCCGCCGGGCCGAGCGGATTGCCACCCAAGAAGACCCGTTCGACGCGCCGCCCCGCGGCGGCCGCCGCGAGCAGCGCGTCGGCGAGGACGGCGGTCCCGGCCGCGTCGAGCCCCGTCTGGACGAGGTCGAGCGTGCGCAATGTCCTTACGGATTCGATCAGTTCGGTCGCCGCGGCGCCGCCCCGCGGACCCAGCGGATTGCGCTTGAGCCAGACGCCCGTCACCACCTGCGGCGAGGCCCGCAGCTGATCCGCGATGCGGCAGGCGCCGCCCGCGGTGATGCCGTTGCAGCCGAGGTAGAGGGTCTGCACCCCCTTGGCTCCGGTCGCGGTGGCCGCCGCGACGGCCGCCCCCTCGTCGCCCAGGCCGTCGGTGCCGAGCAGCAAGTGACGTACAGGAGGAGGCCGTTCAGTATCGCGTTCGGCATCCGAGCCGCCCCGCAGCGCATCGGCGACCAGCGCGACGCCCTCCGCACCGAGCGACTGCTTACACAGGTCGAGCCGCCCGTCCGGAAGTACCGTCCCGGCCGCGAAGTCGAGGCGCTCGCCGGCCGGACGGCCGCCCCGCAACCAGTCGAGCAGCGGCTCCAGTTCGGCGGCGGGGCGTGGCACTACGCGCGGAACTCCCGCGAACGCGAACTCGAACGGGCCCACGGCCGCCGGGTCGTTCACCACTCCGCCTCCCGATAGTCCTTGAGAAAGACCCCGGAGACGGGTGCGCCCGCCTCGCCGCGCACGATCGGGTCGTAGATCCGCGCCGCGCCGTCCACCACGTCGAGGGGCGTGCGGAAGCCCGCGCCGGCGATGCGGTCCTTCTTGGGCGCCGGGTTCTCGTCCGTGATCCAGCCGGTGTCGACGGCGCACATGTGCACGCCGCGCTCGGCGAGTTCGGCTGCGCTGGTGCGGGTGAGCATGTTCAGGGCGGCCTTCGCCATGTTCGTGTGCGGGTGTCCTGGCATCTTGTTGCGCACCGCGAAGCGGCCCTCGACCGCCGTGACATTGACGATGTACGTACGCGGCCGTGGCGAGGCAAGGAGCAGGGGCAGCAGGCGGTCGCAGAGCAGGGCCGGGGCGAGCGCGTTGACCAGCTGGGTCTCCAGGACCTCGGCGGGGTCGAGGTCGCCGAGCCGGGCCGACCAGGAGTTCTCCGGCGAGGGGTCGGGCAGCAGCCCCGCCTCGTCGGCCTCGCGAAGGACCAGGGCGATGGCGCCCTGCGCCGCTGAGCCGTCGAGCGCCCGCATCGGCCGGAACCCGGGCGCCGCAAGCGCCCCGGCGGGCAGTGTCGCCGACTCCCCCGCCGTGAGCGCCGCGTACGACTCCGGCGGCCGCCGGACCGTCTGCGCGGCGTTGTTGACCAGGATGTCCAGCGGCTCGCCGGCCTGCCGCAACTCCTCGCACAGGCCAAGGACCTGTCGCGGGTCGCGCAGGTCGACGGCGAGCACCGTGAGCCGGTCGAGCCACTTCTCGCTGCCCGGCACCGCGCGGAAGCGCCGCTCCGTGTCGTGCGGGAAGCGGCTGGTGACCAGGAGTTCGGCGCCGTCGCGCAGCATCATCAGGGCCAGCTGGAAGCCGATCTTCACGCGGCCCCCGGTGAGCAGCACGCGGCGCCCGCTCAGATCGGTGGTGAGCGCGCGCCGGGCACGGTTGTCGGCGGCGCAGTCGGGACAGAGCCGGTGGTAGAAGGAGTCGACCTGTCGATACGACGCCTTGCAGACATAGCAGGGCCGTGGCCGCCGGAAGGCACCGACCGCGCCCGTCGAGGCCTCGGCGACCAGCGGCGCGTCCTCGCGGCGGCCGTCGGCCCCGGTGGCGGTGGCGGCCATCACGGCCGCGTCGGCGGCGGAGAGTTCGGCGCCGCGCGCCTTGCGTCTGCGCAGCCGTCCGTCGCGGGCGAAGGACGCGGCGACCTGCTCGGCGCGCAGCCGCACCGGGTCGTCGACGGGCAGCTCGCGGAGCCTGCCGACCATGTCGTGGAAGACCGCGAGGTCCGCCGCGCTGATCCCACCGCTCTCGCTGATCCCACCGCTCTCGCCGATCCCGCCGCTCTCACTCATCCGTCCCGCCCCGCCCGTGCCGCTCGCCCGTGGTCCCGGCCGGATTCGAACCGGCGTATCCGCCATGCCGTGGCGGCGAGTCTGCCTCTGCTCTACAGGACCCCGCATACGCCCGGACCAGCGGTGATCGCCTGGCCCGCGCCCCCGGATCGTAACCGTGCGAGGACCGCCGTGCCGAACGGATTTACGGCCGCCCGCCGCGGTGCAACGGTGGGCAGCGGGGGTGGAACCCATGGCGCAGACCCATGAATGGATGTTCTACGAGGTCATGTGGCGCGGCTGGGCGGGCAGGGCACGCATGCCCTATCCCGTGCCGTGGTGGGCACAGGCGGCCTTCCGGCGCTGGAGCGACGACTTCGACCAGGGGACGTACGAGTCCAAGGAGGCGGCCTTCGCCTCCAACGCCCTGTACCGCTACTGGCACATGGTGGGTGTGAAGGACCACCGCCAGGAGTCGCTGATCGGCCAGGCGGGCGAGATCGAGCCCGTCTACGACAAGTACTGTCTCTCCTTCTTCCTCTACGAACCGGCGAACGGCGCCCTGCATCTGCCGCAGCTGACGGGCGGCGGGACGGTCGGGCAGCGCATGGAGGCGCCGCATCTGCCGGTGGTCCTGACGACGTTCCGCACGGCCGACGGCACCGAATTCGTGCAGCGGACCTTCGCGACCACCGTCGGCACCCGGCAGCGCGATCTCGTCGTGACCCGTCTGACGGTGGGCAGCGCGAGCGGGCAGCCGCGCGAGGGCTGGCTGTGCGCGGCGGTCATGCCGGCCGGGCCGAGCGGTTTCCAGCGGCACGACCGCAACGGCCGGCAGATCACCGACCGGCGCCTGACGTTCCTGCGCCATCTGCCGGACGAGGGGCGGGTGGAGACCAACAGCGGGTGGGGCCCGGTGTTCGACACGGCTCCGGAGCAGTACGGCGTGTACGGCAACCCGGACTTCACGTACGACCCCGACTCCTACCTCACGCACAGCCCGTTCCACGACCTGGTCAACGGTGGCAAGCTGAACGGCGCGCTGCGCGCCCAGGACCAGATCGCGGGACTGTGCAGCGCGGCGTTCGCCTGGCCCTACCGGGTCGCGGACGACGAACTGTTCGAGCTCGACGTCCGTCTCCCCGTCGATCTCTACAGCGGGGCCGCCGATCTGGCCGAGATCAAGGCCACTCCCGCCGCACGCCTGGAAGAGGCCAACCGCGACTTCTGGACGGACAAGCTCCTGTCACAGGGAGTGCAGCCCGAACTACCGTCGCCCGTCGCCCACTTGACGGACCGGTTCCGGCAGTGCCGCTCGCAGCTGCTCATCCTCTCCGACCACGGCGAGATCCATCCCGGGCCGACGGTGTACGACTCCTTCTGGATCCGCGACTCGTCCGTCGAGGCCACGGCATGCTCGCTGGTGGGCGATTCGGCCCTGGCCGAGCACCAGTTGGGCACGCACTATCCGCTCAAGTTCAACCGCGGGACGGGCCGGATCGGGCCGTGCGCCGAGTACGGCTTCTACGGCGGCCCGCACGAGAAGGACGACCGCGAGTGGGACAGCAACGGCCAGGCGCTGTGGGCGATCGGCCGCTTCGACCGCACGCGCGGCCGGGCCGCCGCCTTCGGAGCGAAGCTCTACACGCCGTACGTCATCGACGGCGCCCGCTGGCTGCGGGACAACCGCGACCAGTACGGCCTGCTGCACAGCGGCTGGAGCGCCGAGCACCTCGGCGAGCGCGACAAGCCGCACTACTGGGACGACCTGTGGGGCCTGGCCGGACTGTACGAGGCGGCGCGGCTCGCGGAGCGCATCGGCTCGCCCGACGTGCCGGAACTCTGGGGCGCCTTCGACGACTTGAAGCGCGCGACGGCCGCGTCGGTGCGCTGGGTCCTTGAGGAGCAGCGCCGGCGCGGCGCCTGGGAGACGTACATACCGACCGGACCCGCCGACGTCGGCCGGCTCGACTCGACGATGATCGGCACGGCGGCGTTCTTCCATCCGCTGCGGCTGCACATGGGCAGCAAGCTGGGCGAGGACATCGACCGGGCGGCACGCCACACGCTCGACACGATGTACGCCCATTTCGTGACCGGCGGCTACCGGCACGAGGCGGCATGGAACACCTACGGCCCCTACCTGACGACGCAGTTGGCGCACGCCTACCTCCTGGCCGGCGACGCGGCGCGGATGGACGCGCTGCTCGGCTGGATCGTGGGCGCGTCCATGCCGCGGACCGATGAGCGTGCGGTGGCGCTGGGCGCGTGGAACGAGCAGCACGCGTTCCCCATCGCGTCCGACTACCGCGAAGTCCCCGGCCGCCACTGGTACATGGGGGACATCCCGCACGGCTGGGCGGCGGCCGAGTATCTGCTGCTGCTCCGCGACATCCTCTTCTTCGAGGCCGACGAGGACCGCGACCCGCATCTGTACATCGCTCCGGGCGTACGTCCGCACTGGGTGCCGGACGGCGAATCGGTGGCCGTCGACGACGCCCCGAACCTGTTCGGCACGCCCTTCGGCTACCGCCTCACCCATGACGCGGGCGCGCGGAAGGTCACCGTGGACATCACCCGGTCACCGGAGCGGGTCCGCTATGTCTATCCGTGCCGGTTCGGCTCGGTGCGGTCGGCGACCGCGGACGGCCGTGATCTGACGGTCACGGGCGACGATGTGCGCGTACCGGCGGGGACGAGGAGGTTCACGGTCACGTACGCGTGAGAAGGTCGCGAACGCGTCAGATGATCACGTACGCCTGAGGTGGAGCCGCTCCTTCTCGGAGAGCCCGCCCCAGACGCCGAACCGCTCGTCATGGGCGAGGGCGTATTCGAGACAGGCGGGGCGCATCTCGCAGAGCTGGCATATGTACTTCGCCTCGCGCACGGAGCTGCCCGGTTCGGGAAAGAAGAAGTCGGAGCCCGTCTGCGCACACAGCGCCTGCTCCTGCCAGGCGAGTTCCGGCTCGGTGGTCATGTCGATCTTCATGCCGATGATGCTGGCAGGGCGCGCGAAACAACCGATCAACGAACGATCAACGCGGCGCGGCGAGGCGTTTCGGCCGTTGTGGAACGTGGCGAAATCCTCCATGCCCGCCAGGAACATGGCGTAACCCCCGTCAGGTTCAGTCGGGTTCAAGTGATGCACGGGGCAGGCCCGATCCACGGCTCCGGCCTGCCCGGCGCCGCCCCCGGTGGCGGGCGACGCCGGAAGGCCGACTCCCTCAGCCCGCGCTCGGCGCCTCCGGCTGCATCAGCGCGAACCGCGCCCCGGACGGATCGGCGAGCTTGGCGAAGCTGCCGACGCCCGCCAGGTCCATCCGCGGCACCCGCACCGCGCCGCCCGCGGGCTTGACCTTGGCAAGCACCGCGTCGATGTCGGTCACCTGGAAGTACGGAGTCCAATAGGCCCCGCCCTCGGCTTCCTCCGGGGCGTCGGCCAGCGGCCACAGGCCGCCGAACATGTCGTCCTCGGTGCCGCCGGCGGGGTGGATCATCGTGTACGAACCGCCGGGGAAGGACTGGGTGGTGGTGCCCCAGCCGAAGACCGTGCCGTAGAAGGCGGCGGCCGCGGCGATGTCCGGCGTGTACAGCTCCGTCCAGTTCATGCTGTTCGGCGCGTCCACGAGGTCCAGGCCCTTGATCGTGCCCGGCTGCCAGACGGCGAAGCCGACCCCCTGGGCGTCGGTGAACACCGCCATGCGGCCGAGGTCGCCGACGTCCATGGCCTCGTACTTGACGCTGCCGCCGGCCTGCTCGACCGCCTTGCTCGCCGCGTCGGCATCCGGCGTCTTGAAGTAGATCGTCCAGGACGGCGGGGCCTCGTCGACGGGGACGGTCATGGCGCCCGCCACGGTCTTTCCGTCCGACTGATACATGCCGTATCCGCCGAATTGCTCGCCGCCGGACTGGAACTCCCAGCCGAAGAGCGCGCGGTAGAAGGCGTTGGCGCGCTCCAGGTCCGGAGTGCCGAGGTCCACCCACACAGGGGCACCCGTGAGGAAACGGGTACTAAGCATGATCGACTCCTTTGTCGCATCTCGCTTCCGTTCCTCCGAGTCTGGCACCTGGCACTGACACCGCACGCCGACCGCCATCTTGTGAAGGAACAACATTTCTGAGAGCGCTCTCAGCCACATCTCTTGACGCCGGATTTCCCCGACGCAACAGTGGTCGCACGGCACGGCCGGCCGCACCCCACGCCCCCACACCTTCACGTACGACATCCCCCCACACCCCCACACTCCGGGAGATCCTCCGTGATATCGCGTCGCGTATTCCTGTCGTCCGCAGCCGGTGCCGCAGGAGCCCTGACCTATCCCGCCTGGGGCAGCGTCCTCAGCCCCGACGCCAAGGCGGCGCCCGCCACCTGTGAACTCGCCCTGCAGAACAAGTCGTTGCCCGGCGAGGTGCGCGCCTACGTCACCGGCCACGAGCAGGGCACCGACCGCTGGGTGCTGCTCAAGCCGGACGGCGGTGTCTACCGGCCCGACTCGCCGTCGGCCCCGCAGACGCCGCTCCCGGTCGACTGCTCCATCCCGCTGGGCGCGGCCGGTTCCGCACCGAAGGTCCTGACGCTGCCTCAAATGTTCGGCGCCCGCGTCTACTTCGTGCGGGACGACAAGCTGGACTTCTTCCTCAACCCGGGCCCGTCCCTGGTCGAGCCCGCCTTCGCGACCAAGGAGGACCCCAACTACGGGCGCACCTGGTCGTTCTGCGAATTCACCTTCAACAGCACGCAGTTGTACGCCAACATCAGCTACGTGGACCTGGTCACGGCCCTGCCCATCGGCCTGACCCTGGAGGGCGACGCCAAGCACACCGTCGCCCCGCTGCCCGACGGGGCCGTCGACAAGATCGCGGCTGATCTCGTCGCGCAGGGCGAGAAGGACGGGCAGCCGTGGGGCGACCTGGTGATCCGGGGCGACGGCGGGGACGTACTGCGCGTCATCTCACCGCAGAACCTCATGGCCCCGTACTTCGACCGGCCCGACCAGATGCCGTTCCGGGACGTGTGGAACAGCTACATCGACCAGGTGTGGGAGAAGTACCGCGGCACCGACCTCAAGATCGACCTCCAGGGCGGCCGGGGTGTGTTCACCGGGCGGGTGAGCGGTGACACGCTGACCTTCGACGGCGGGCACACCTTCGCGAAGCCCACGTCGAAGGACATCTTCACCTGCAACCACGGGCCGTTCACCAATGACCCCGCGGACTCCGACGACAAGAAGGGGCTGCTCGCGCGGCTCGCGGCGGGGTTCAACCGGAGCATCATGCTGACGCACGCGGAGCAGCCGAACGGGGCGGGCTCCGGGGACTACTACAAGGACGCGGTGACGAACCACTGGGCGCGGGTGGTGCACGCGAACTCCCCCATCGGGTACGCGTTCCCGTACGACGACGTCCGGCCGGACGGGGAACCGGATGTGTCCGGCGCGGCGCACGACGGCAATCCGCGCAGGTTCACGGTGAGCGTCGGGGCGTAGCCCGGCGAGTGTTCGGGACGTAGCCCGGCACGCGCGAAGGCCCCGTCGCGTTCGGCACGCGACGGGGCTTTCGCCGGCAGACTTATGCGCAGCGGTTGGCCACGGCGGGGTTGAAGGCGCCGATGACATTCACGGAGTTGCCGCAAACGTTGATGGGAACGTGGACCGGCACTTGCACGAGGTTGCCGCTGAGGACGCCGGGCGAGTACCCCACCACGCCCTTCGCGAAGGCGCCGGGATCGGGACCGGCGATTGCGGAGCCGGCCCCGCCGATGACGGTGACCGCGGCGAGGGCCGCCGCTGCCAGGATCGCGCGCTTGCGCATGGGTCTACCTCCTGATGAAGGGAAATACCGCTCGCAGCCTCACCCGGCAGGCACGCGGCGAAAACGCCGGTGAGCCACCCGGGGTAACGAGGGCACCCTTTCGTGCGGCGCGCTGGTCCGTCCGGCCGCCTACGCCGACCCCCTGCGCACCAGCTCCGTCGGCAGGACGACGCTCTCCTCCGGGCCGCCCCGCGCAAGCAGGATGCGCGCCATCAACCGCCCCATCTCCTCGATGTCCTGCCGCACCGTCGTCAGCGGTGGAGACGTCTGCTCGGCCACCGCCACCATGTCGTCGAAGCCCACCACCGCGACGTCCTCCGGCACCCGCACCCCCCGCTCGTGGAGCACACGGAGCGCGCCCGACGCGGACAGGTCGTTGGCCGCGAAGACGGCGTCCAAGTCCGGGCAGCGGTCGAGGAGTTCGCGCATCGCCCGCTCCCCGCCGGCCGGCGTGAAGTCGCCATCGGCGACGTACGCGTCGCCCGCATCCGGCAGGACGTCGCGGAAGCCGTCGAGCCGGTCCACCGCCGACGTCTGGTCAAGCGGGCCGGTGATGTGCGCGACGCGGGTGCGGCCCAGCGAGACCAGATGGCGGACCGCGGCCCGCGCGCCCCCGCGGTTGTCGCAGTCGACGTACGGCGATGTGGCCGTACCGTCGGGCCACCCCGGGCGGCCGCCGAACACCGTCGGCACACCGGCGCCCTGGATGATGCCGGGCAGCGGATCGTCGAGGTGCAGGGAGAAGACGAGCGCGCCGTCGACATGGCCGCCCGACAGATAGCGGCCGACCCGCTCGTGGTCGTCGCGCCCCTCGGTCAGGAGCAGCACCAGCTGCACGTCGCGCGAGGTCAGCTCCTTGCTGATGCCGCGCAGCTGCAGCGCGAAGAACGGGTCGGCGAAGACCCGTGTCTCCGGTTCGGCGATCACGACGGCGACCGCGTCGTGGCGGCGGGTGACCAGGCTGCGGGCGGCGCGGTTCGGTACGTAGCCGAGCTCGTCGACCGCGTGCCTGACCTTCTCGGCGAGCGCGTCGCGCACCCCCTTGTCGCCGTTCACGACGCGGGACACCGTGGCCCGTGAGACCCCGGCGCGGGCGGCCACCGCCTCCAGCGTGGGGCGCGCGGCGGCGCTCGTCGGCGGCTCGGTCACCTGGGGCTCCTCTGGGACTGCGGTGAATCAAGGACTTCGGCGGATCACGGACCGCTGCGGATGACGGACTGCTGCGGATCGTCCGCCGGTCAGAATACGGTCGGCTCGGTGCGCCCGGTCACCTCCGCGGTGCGTCCGCCCTGATCAGCTCCGCAGCCTTCTCCGCGAGCGCGACCGTGGGCGCGTGGGTGTGGCCGCGGGTGATCCTCGGCATCACGGAGGCGTCGACCACCCGCAGCGCCTGCACGCCGCGCACGCGCAGCGTCGGATCGGTGACCGACCGCTCGTCGCCGCCCATCCGGCAGGTGCCGACCGGGTGGTAGAGCGTCTCGGCGGAGCCGCGGATCGACCGGGCAAGGGTGTCGTCGTCGACGGTCCCCGGATACGGTTCGAGCGGCCCCGACGCGTACGGGGCCAGGGCGCTGCCCGCGAGGAGTTCCTCGGCGCGGCGCACCCCGGCGACCAGGGTGGCGATGTCGGCGTCGGCCGTCAGATAGCCGGGGTCGATGCGGGGCGGCGCGGAGACCCCCGGCCGGGTGGGCGTGGTCCGGCCCTCGCTCTGCGGCTGGAGGAGGACCACGCCGATGGTGATGCCGTGCTCGGTGGGCGGGACGAGCCCGTGGTCCACGAACGGCACGGGGGCGTAGATCAACTCGATGTCGGGGGCGGTCAGTTCGGGCCTCGTCCTGATGAAGGCGACGGCCTCGGCGACGTTGGACGTGAGCGGGCCGCGCCTGCCGAGCAGGAAGCGCCCGACGTTGGCGAGGGAGTCGGCGCCGGTCAGGGTGACGGGCTGCGGGCAGCGCATGGTGACCGAGTAGGCGAGGTGGTCCTGGAGGTGACGGCCCACTTCGGGTGCGGGGACGCGGGTCTCGATGCCCGCCTTGGAGAGTTCGTCGGGGTCGCCGACGCCGGAGGCCTGGAGCAGCTGGGGCGAACCGATGGCGCCCGCGCTGAGGATCACTTCGCGGCGGGCGATCAGCTTGCCCGCGACACCGTCGGCGATCACTCCGGCCACGCGTGTCCCGTCGAACTCCAGCCTGCGCACCCGCGCGTCGGTCAGGATGTGCAGGTTGCGGCGGCGCCCCGCCGTCCTGAGATAGCCGTCGGCGGCGCTCCAGCGGCGGCCGCGGCGCTGGTTGACCGGGGTGAGCGCGAAGCCGCCGTTGTCGGGGCCGTTCAGCTCGGTCAGTTCGCTCAGGCCCGCCGCACGGCAGGCGTCGAGGAACGCGGGCGTGGTCGGGTTCAGTGCGCGCGGCGGCGAGATCCAGAGCGGCCCTTCCGTTCCGTAGACGCTGCCTGCGCCCGCCGGGCCCGTCCACCGCTCGGCGCGCCGGAAGTAGCGCTCGAACTCCTCGTAGGACCACTCTGGGCCCGCGGCCTCGCCCCAGGCGTCGTAGTCGTCGCGGTGGCCGCGCACCCACATCATGGCGTTCATCGAGGACGAGCCGCCGAGCATGTGGCCGCGGGGCCAGAAGAGTTCACGGCCGTCGAGGGCGGACTGCTTCGCGGTGGAGAAGTTCCAGTCGTACGGCGTCTTGAACAGCTTCGGGAAAGCGGCCGGGATCCGGATCTCGGGCTTGCGGTCCCGCGGCCCCGACTCCACGAGCGCCACCCGCGTCGCGGGATCCTCCGAAAGCCGCGCGGCAAGCACACATCCCGCGGATCCGGCACCGACGATGACGTAGTCGTACTCGCTGTCCTTGCTCAACTCGACTCCCTCGGGGGACGGTTCGCGGCGGCGTGCGTACTGGGACGTGCGGGTCGCAGGGGTGCTCCGGACAAGTCGCAGGGGCGATCCGTACAAGGAGTACACCCAACGTGTATCCCTGGGTAAAGGGTTGGCACGACGATCCGTGTGTCGTACAGGATCTCCACATGACGACCAGAAAGGCCGATGCCGACCACAGCAACTCCGTTGCCGGGCACAGCACCTCTGTTACCGGGCACAGCAACCCTGTTGCCGGGCACAGCACCCCTGTTGCCGGGCACAGCACCTCTGTTGCCGGGCACCCTCAGGAAACGCCTCCGACGCCCCTCACCCCGTACGCACACCTGCCGCGCAGGTACCACGACCGTCACATCGCCCACAGCACCGTCGACGCCTTCGGGTCCGCGCACTGGCTGCTGGCCGCGCGCGAGCCGAAGCCCGGGCGCGGCGCCCTCAGGCCGTACGACGCCCTGGTCGTCACCGTCGACGCCGAGGGACGGAACCACACGACGGAACTCAGCGCGCTCCGCGCCCGGTTCCCCCGGATCGACGCGCTGCCGGACGGGGGCTTCGTCGTCGCCGACGCGCGCAGCCGCAGGAGCGAGCAGCATGTGCAGGTGTACGACGCGCTGGGCCGCGAGTCGTGGACGTTCCGCGTCGGGGACGCCATCGAGCAGTTCCTGGTCGATCCGGCCGGCCGGCTTTGGGTCGGCCACTTCGACGAAGGCGTCTTCGGGGACGACGAGCTCAGCGGCCCCGGCCTGCGCTGCTGGAGCGCCGAGGGCGAGCCGCTGTGGGCGTACGAAGCGGTGGAGGGCGCGGGCGAGATCTACGACTGCTATGCGCTCAACGTGAGCGGGGACGGCGTCTGGGCCTGCGCCTACGACGACTTCGCGCTCCTGGAGATCGACCCGGATCGAATGGACGGCACGGACGGCACGCATGGCTCCGATCGCACCGTGCGGCCGCGCCTCAACTCCGTTGCGGGCGCGCATGCGTTGGCCGTGTGGGCGGGCCGGGCGATGTTCGTCGGCGGGTACGGCGACGACCGTGACCGTCTCGTCGACGCCGTGGTCACGCACGACCGGGTACGGCCGGTCTCGACCGGACGGCTCGTCCGGCCGGACGGCACCCCGCTCGGGCGCCGGCGGACGGTCAGCCGTGGCCGGAGGGTCTATGTACAGGAGGAGCCGCACTCGGCTTGGGCAGTCCTCGACATCGGCGTGTGACTCCGCTGAGGGGGCGGGCGTCGGACCCGCCTCCGGCCCGCGCGGCGCCCCGCCTACGCTGTCGGGATGTTCGCGAACCGGAGAGCGCGCAAGCAGGCGGAACTGCATGAGGAGCTGGCCGCCAGGCTGCGGGACACGGACCCGGAGGTCCGGAGCAAGGCGGCGACCGAGGCCGCCGAGACCGACGACCAGGAATGGGCGCTGCGCGAACTGGTGCGGGCCGTGGAGCGCGAACCGTGGGCGGAGGACTTCTCCGGGACGGTGGTCAGCGGCTTCGCGGCAGCGCTGCGCCGAGAACGGCCGATCCGCGAACGGACGGAACAGGTCATCGCGCGGCACCTGGACGACCCCGAAGGCTTCGTGCGGGCCTGGACCTCGCTGACGGCGGAGCTCGGCGGCGGCCCCGCCGTACGGGACATCGACGACGACCTGCGCGACGACATGCGGGGCCGCCTCATCGCCATGCGCCGCGAGGGCTGGACGGCCGAGGGCATATCCGGCCGCGGACAGCCGGGCGGCTTCGCCTACGACCTGGCGTTCGACATCGCCGTCATGCTGGCCTGCGTCGTGCTGCACCAGAACGCGCCGGTGTCGGACGAGGAGGCGCAGCGGCTCCGCGCCGAGACGCGCGCCGCGCTGAGGAACGCGCTGCCGTACGCGCCTGGAAGCGACGAACGGGCCACCGCCCTCGCCCCGTTGACCAAATCCCCCGAGGCCGAGTCATGGACCGACCGGGCCCGTGCGGGCGTACGCGTCGACGAGGCACTGGACCTGTGCACCAGCGGGGAGCAGGACCTGGTGACGCTGGGAGCCGAGCTCCTGGCCAAGCTCCTCTTCGGTGAAGTGGTCCGGCTCGGCCCGGTGCGCGAGGTCCTGGACGGTCTCGTCGAGCGCGAGGCCCGGGAGAACCCCTTCCTCCTGAGCCGGATCCTGCAGTGCTACAGCCATCTGCACATGCCGATGCCCCTGGACGACCCGCCCCTCCCGCTGCTGCTCGACTCGCTGCGCCACCCCGACCCCGTCGTCCGCGCCGCGGCCGCGGAGGGCCTCGACCCGATGGCCACCGGCTCCCCTGCGGAGGCTGAAGCCGTGGAGGGCCTCGTCGGCCTCCTGGAGAACGACCCGGACACGGGTGTGCGGTGCCGCGCGGCCCTGGCACTGCGGTGGCTCAAGTACGACGACGAACGCCACGCCCGCATCGCCTCCGACGCGTTGGAGCGCCAGGCGGACTCGGACGTACCGGAGATCCGCGCGCACAGTGTCGCCGACGCCCTGCGGCGCGGCGCCCCGGACGCGTACGACAGGCTGCTCGCGGGGCTCGAATCCCCGTCCGCACACTGGCAGTTGGTCCTGGCCCTGGGGAACGTGCCCGGCGGATCCGGCTTCGTCCTCCCTACGCGCTCCCAGCGCAAGGCGATCATTCAGCGCGTCGAGGCGTTGCGCGACACAGGGTGGGCCGACCGGGACATCACCGCGGACTTCACGGGTGCGGAGAGGGCGCAGCTGCTGTCCCACCTGCTGGATCTGCTGCGGGGCCGGTAGCCGCAGAGCGCCGCCGCATACGGTGTCCTCATGTTCAAGAAGCGGAAAGCGCGCCTGCAGGCAGAGCTGCACGAGGACCTGGCCGCCGCGCTGCGGGACGCGGACCCGGAGGTCCGGGGCAAGGCGGCGGGCGACACGGCGGAGACTGCCGAGCTGGGATGGGCGTTGCGGGAGTTGGCGCTGGCCATGGCACGCGAGCAGTCGGTGGACGAACCGTTCGACTCCCTCGCGGGCGCCTTCGCCGTCGCCCTGCGCCGCGACCGCGCGATCCGCGAGCGTACGGAGGCGGTCTTCGCCGCGCATCTGGACGACCCCGAGGAATTTCTGCGGGAGTGGACGGCTCTGACGGCAGACCTCGGCGGCGCCCCGGCCCTGAGTGAGATCTCCCCCGACGCACGGGACGATGCGCGAGGACGGCTCCGCCAGATACGGGACCACGACTGGACCGCGCAGGGTCTCGCACACGCGGGCCGACCCGACAGCTTCGCGTACGAGGTGCGGTTCGGTGTCGCCGTCACGCTGGCCTGCATCGTGGTGCGGCGAGCCGTACCACTGCCCGCCGACGAGGCGGAGCGGCTGCGCGCCGCCGCCCGCGACGCCCTCGCGAAGGCACTCCCCCTCGCTCCGGGCGGCCCCGAACGTACCGACGTCCTGACGGAGCTGGCCGAACAGCCCGAGGACGAGTCCTGGACGGATCGCGCGCGGTGCTGCCTGCTGATCGACGAGGCCCTGTCCCTGTGCGACGACGCGGACCCGGACCGGGTGGCGCTCGGCGTCGAGGCGCTGTCCGCGGTGCTGCTGTTCAACGGCGTGTTCCGGTCCGACCGGATCCGCGAGACCCTCGACCGCCTCGCCGCGGGCCCGTCCGACGCCGTCGCGTTGAGCGAACTGCTGTGCTGCTACGAACGGCTGCACATGGACGAGCCGCTGGAGGCCCCACCCCTCCCCTTGTTCCTCGACGCATTGCGGCACGCCGACGCCAGGGTTCGCAGCGCCGCCGCCGAGGGCCTCGACCCGATGGCCGAGGGCTCCCCGTCGGAGGGCGATGCCGTGGACGCCCTGGTCGACCTGCTCGAGCACGATGCCGACCTCGGTGTCCGCGTGAGCGCCGCCAGGACTCTTGCCGGCCTCGTCTGCGCCGAGGAGCGCAACTCGTGGGCCACGTTCGACGCCCTGCAACGGCACGCCGACTCCCCCGTCCCGGAGATCCGCGCGCTCAGCCTCCGTGACGCACTCAAGCGCGGCACTCCGGACGCGTACGACCGCCTCCTGCGCGAACTCGAACCATCCGACGTGCACTGGGAGTTCCTGTCGGCATACAGCTACGCCGCCATGCGCCACGATTTCCGTCTCTCGCCGGACATCCGCCCTCGCCTCGTCGAACGCCTGGAGCACCTGCGGTCATCCGGCTGGTCCGACCGCTGTGAGGATCCGGACGCCTACCCCGATCCGGAGGACCGGGCCGAGATGCTCGACGAGATCCTGCGAGACCTCCGCGCCGACGCCTAAGGCCTTCCCGGGAGCCGACGCCGAACGGTGCGAGCTCCCGTGGGCCCACTGGCAAAGGGGCAGGTCCGGCGGGGTGACCGCACTTCTCACGGCCTCCCACATCGCCTACACCGCCGTCCTTGTCCCACTTCATCCCTCCAGGCACAGGCCACTTCTCGATGGGCCTCCTGCTGACCACCGTGCACATCCTCATCGGTCTGCTCTGGTCCGCCGTTCTCATCGGCTTCGCCCGCGTTCTGCACGGCTGGCTCCGCAAGCCCCGGGCCCGCCGCCTGCTCGACAGGATCACCGGCACCGTCATCGGCATCTTCGGCATCAGACTGGCACTCGGCGACTGACGATCCGATGACGATCCGACACGCTCTAGCCGTGGTCGTGCCCGGACGCCCCGGACTTCTCCGCGGACCCTGACTTCTGCGCGGACCCGGCCGCCCCATGATGCGGCTCGTAATCCGGGATGGTCCCGTCCGCCTTCTTCACCAGGAACAGCCCCGCCATCCCCATGTCCGAGTGGCTCTGCACATGGCAGTGGTACATCCACGCGCCCGCGCCGACCCCCTCCCCCGCGATCACCTGGAAGCCGAACGAGTCCCCCGGCCCCGTGATCTTGTCGTCGAGGATCTGGCTGGGGTCCTCGGGGCCGGTCAGCAGGCCCGTGCGGTTGTCCGCCCAGCGGTGACCGTGGACGTGGAAGGTGTGGTAGTACTCGCCGTGCGTGATCGAGACGAACTCGACCCGATCCCCCACCGTGGCCTCGAAGTTGGGGCTGTCGTGGCCGGCCTTGTTGTTGATCGTCATGTCGTTGAAGACGATGGTGAACGTCTTGTCCGGCAGCAGATCGCCCTTGCGCCGCACGATCAGCGGCCCGTAGAGCCCCTTGCGTACGCCGCCGGTGCCGTGATCGGTGCCGACCACGTGGTCGTGGTAGTGCCAGTAGCCCGCGGTACCTGGGCGCCAGGTGCCGTCCTTGCGGCGGCCCGGCGCGTGCGTGCGCCAGGTGTAGGTGCGTTTCCCGCCCGGCCCGACATCGCTCTTGGTGTGCTTGGTGCCGTCGCTGGAGATCTCGTAGTCCATGCCGTGGACGTGCAGGCTGGCGTTCACGTCCATCAGGTTCTCGAACTCGATGTGCAGCGTGTCGCCCTCGTTCAGCTCGATCAGCGGGCCGGGGATGGACGCCTTGCCCTTCTCCAGGCCGTAGCCCATCTGCCCGTCCGGCAGCTTCTCGGCGTACATCTTGATGCGGCGCACCTCGCCGCCCGCCGGCGCGGTCTTCGGCCCTTCGGCCGTGCTCGCCTCGGGGGCGGAGGCCAGCGACAACGATGTCACCCCGGCCGTCGCGGCCACGCCACCCACGAGCATCCGCCGGTTGAAGCTCCGTCTGTCCATGCCGAACTCCCCACTGCGGTACGGAGACTGACGGGGCAGAGGTTGCCCCCGGGACGGCCACACGGTACTGGGGGGATCTTCGTTTATCCACACTCAGGACAAAGTTGGCACTGTTGCAGTCATACCTATTGGCGAGTGACGAAAAGAGGTCTAGCTTCATCGGCGCTGTTGCTGTGACCGACGAGGGGTGGGTGTACTCATGCGGCTCACACCGCATCAAAGGCCCTTGGGCGTACGAGGGTTGAGCAGACGCAGGGACCGCAAAGACCGCAGAGACCACAGAGACCGGGGAAGACGCCGGCCGCCCCGAGCCTGGGCCGCCGCCCTGCTCTCCGGAGCCCTGGTCACCGGCGCGCTCTCCGCACAGGCCGCCACCGCGCGGCCCTATCCGGAACCGCCGTTGACAACGATGTCCCTGCCGACCCCGCCCGGCGGGGCGAACGTCCGCGTGCTGGTCTTCCACGGCTCGGCGGCGGGCGGCGACGAGTCCCCCGTCGTCAACGCGGGCATCGAGGCCATCGAGAAGATCGGCCAATCCGGCCCGGCCGCCCAGCGGTTCAGGATCGAGGCGACGGACGACCCGGCGGTCTTCACGAACGAGGCCAAGCTCGGCAAGTTCAACGCGGTCGCCTTCCTGACCGGCGGCGGCGACATCCTCGAACCCGAGCAGGAGGCGGGCCTCGAGGCCTACATGGAGGCCGGCGGCGGCTTCCTCGGCATCCATGACGCGGCCCGCGCCGAGCCGTACTCGACCTGGTTCACCGGTCTTATCGGTGCCCGCCCCGCCGACTCCAGCCCAACGAACGTACAGCGGGCCACAGTTGAGGTGGGCGACCGCCAGAACCCCGCCACCAAGGACCTGCCGCTGCAGTGGAAGCGCCCCGACCGGTGGCTGAACTGGACGAAGAACCCGTCAGGCGACGTGCACACCGTGGCCCGCGTGCGCGAGGCGACCTACCAGCCGGGCGAGAGCAAGAACGGCTGGGACCACCCGGTGTCCTGGTGCCGTGACTACGACGGCGGGCGCTCCTTCTACACCGGCATGGGCGGCACCGCGGACTCCTACGACGAGACCGACTTCCGGCAGCATCTGCGCGGCGCCCTGCTGTGGACGACCCGCATCGCGCGCGCCGACTGCAAGTCGACGATCAACGCCAACTACAAGGCGGAGCGCCTGACACAGGCCAATCAGCCGGGCCAGAACGACCAGATCGGCGAGCCGCACGGCCTGGTCACCGCGCCCGACGGGCGGGTCTTCTACATCGGCCGCGGCGGCGCGGACTCCTCGCAGCCGGTGGTCACCGACTGGAACAACCCCGACATCGGCAAGGGCAAGGGCGAGATCCACGTCTACGACCCCAAGACCAAGAAGGTGACCCTCGCGGGAGCGCTCACCGTCTTCGGCAACAAGGGCGGCGGCGATGAGCTGATCAAGGTCGAAGAGGGCCTGCTCGGCATCGAGTTGGACCCGAAATTCGCGGAGAACGGGTGGGTGTATCTGCACTACACACCCCACTCGAAGATCAACCGCGATACGCACATGGCCGAGCGCCATGTCTCCCGCTTCACCCTCGACCAGACCACGAACAAGCTGGACCTGGGCAGCGAGAAGGTGCTGCTCAAGTGGCCCGTGCAGATCCACAGTTGCTGCCACTCGGGCGGCGGGATGGCCTGGGACTCCAAGGGCAATCTCTACATCGCGACCGGCGACAACAACTCATCACGGTTCAGCGACGGTTACGCGGGCAACAACCCGGAGCCGAACTTCAAGGGCGTCTCCTTCGCCGACGCGCGCCGCACCGCGGGCAACACCAACAATCTCAACGGCAAGATCCTGCGCATTCACCCGGAGGCCGACGGGACGTACACGCTCCCCGATGGCAATCTCTTCACCGGCAAGGAGCCGGACGAGGGCGGCGGCAAGACGCGCGGCGAGATCTATGTGATGGGCGTCAGGAACCCGGCGCGTATCTCGATCGACAAGAAGACCGACACCTTGTACGCGGGCTGGGTCGGGCCCGACGCCGGTGCGCCGTCGACGACTTGGGGTCCGGCGAAGTACGACACGTTCGCCGCGATCACCCACGCGTCCAACCGCGGCTGGCCGTACTGCATGGGCAACAACCAGCCCTACCGCGACCGCAATCTGCCGGACCCGACGAAGCCACTCGGCTGGTACGACTGCAAGAACCTCAAGAACGAGTCGCCCAACAACGACGGCCTGGTGAACATCCCGCCGGCCGAACCGAACAACATCTGGTACTCGCCGCAGGGCGGCGGCATCGACTATCCGCGCGACGCGAACGGCGTGCCGAGCTACAAGACGGAGGAGCAGAAGCAGCTCCTTCCGTGGCTCAAGGGCGGCGGCCAGGCCACGATGAACGGCCCCGTCTACCGCTTCGACGCGGCGAGCACGAGCGCCGACAAGTGGCCCTCGTACTGGGACGGCAAATGGTTCGTCGGTGACTTCTACGACGCCGACCAGCCGCGCCACGCGGTGCTCACCGACCCCAAGACGGTCGGCAGCGGCGGGCTTCCGACGCACGCCGAGTCCCTGAAGAAGATCATCCCGATCGGCAACGACGGCATCAAGAACCTCATGGACTGGAAGTTCGCCCCAGACGGTTCGCTGTACGTACTCGACTACGGCCGCGGCTTCTTCACCTCGGACCCCAAGTCGGCGCTGTGGCACGTCACTTACAAGGGCGGCGAGGCCACACCGGCCGCCGACGACCTGGCAAGGAGGGCGGGATGAAGCCCGTCGTGCGCAAACGAAGACTCTGGACGGCGCTGCTCGCGTCGCTCCTGATGGTGCTCGGCCTGACGTCGACGGTGGCCTTCGGGCGCGACGACAACTCGGGCCTGGCCGCCCAGACCCTGACCTGGACGGCGAACAACAGCATCGACGAGTACGCCTCCGCGCCCACCACGGCGGTCGCGGGTGCGACGACGATCGTCTTCGAGAACAGCGTGGCGACCGGCAACGACACCGGCATGCCGCACACGCTGACGTTCGACGTCTCGGACCCCGAGTACAACAACGACGTACCGCTGAACATCCTGGCCAACCCCAACGACGACCAGGGCGGCAAGCACACCGCCGAGGTGAACCTGACGCCCGGCCGTTACCGCTACCACTGCACGATCCCCGGCCACGGGGCGATGCAGGGCATCCTCGTGGTGACCGAGGGCGGCGGCGAGGACACCACGGCTCCCGAGACCTCGGCGAAGGTGGAAGGGCAGACCAACTCCGATGGCGCGTACATCGGTTCGGCAAGTGTCGCGGTGACGGCGACCGACGCGGGTTCGGGCGTCGACAAGGTCGAGTACGCGGTCGGCGCGGACGGCGCCTGGCAGCCGTACACGGCCCCCGTCGTCGTCGACCAGGTCGGCACCCACAAGATCCGCTACCGGGCGAGCGACAAGGCGGGCAACGTGGCGGCGGAGAAGGCCGTCGACTTCACGGTGGTCCCGCCGCCGACCGACGACAAGACACCACCGGAGACCTCGGCCACGGTGACCGGCGAGAAGAACGACAAGGGCGAGTACATCGGGATGGCGACCGTCACCGTGACGGCGTCCGACACCGGCTCCGGCGTCAACAAGATCGAGTACGCGGTCGGGGACGGCGGCGCATGGACGGCGTACACGGCGCCGGTCATGGTCCACGCGGCGGGCGCGCACAAGATCCGCTATCGCGCGTCCGACAAGGCGGGCAATGTGGCGGCGGAGAAGGCCGTCGAGTTCACCGTGGTCACGCCGCCGGTCGAGGACAAGACGCCGCCGGAGACCGGCGCGAAGGTCGAGGGCGACAAGGACTCGGACGGCGCGTACATCGGCAAGGCGAAGGTGACGGTCACGGCGACCGACGCCGAATCGGGGGTCGACAGGATCGAGTACTCCCTGGACGGTGGCCCCTATCTCGCGTACGCCGATCCGGTCGTCGTCGACCGCGTGGGGCGCCACACGGTGGCGTACCGGGCGAGCGACAAGGCGGGCAATGTGGCGGCGGCGAAGGACGTCTCCTTCACGGTCACGGAGGGCGGCGGGATTCCGGCGCCCAACTGCCCGGAGTACGACGAGCGGTTGACGGTGTTCGTCGGCACCGTCGACACGGGCATCCCGAACCGCGTCACCAACAACCGGTGCCGCATCAACGAGTTGATCGAGGACGAGAAGGAATGGACGTCGCAGGCGCTCTTCCTGAAGCACGTCAAGAGCGTCACCGACAAACTCCTGAAGGCCGGTGAGATCGACCAGCGCGAGTACAACAAGATCAACCGCGCCGCCAAACAGTCCGGCATCGGCAGGCCGGGCCAGACCGAGGGCTACCGCAAGATCTTCGACGGCACCCAGGAGTCCCTGAACAAGTGGGAGCAGGTCGGCGGCGGCAAGTTCGGCCTCAACGGCGACGGCTCGATCACCAGCAGCACCTCCGTGGCGGGCATGGGCATGCTGTGGTTCCCGGAGCGCAAGTACGGCGACTTCTCGCTGAAGCTCCAGTGGCGGGACGACGCCCCGGGCAACGGAAACGCCAACTCCGGTGTCTTCGTGCGCTTCCCGCAGGTCCACGACCACCCGGAGGAGCCGCGTCCGGAGTGGGTCGCCATCAAGTACGGACACGAGGTGCAGGTGCTCGACCGTCCTGACGGCGACATGTACAAGACGAGTTCGATCTACGGCTTCGACCGGGTGGGCCTCGGCGGCGCCGGTGTCACCCCGAAGGGCACGTGGAACGACTACGAGATCCGCGTGGTGGACCAGCACTACTCGGTCTACCGCAACGGCGTGCTGCTCAACGAGTTCGACAACACGGGCGGCCAGGACTTCGTCCCGCCGCGCGGTGACGACCCCGGCACGGACGGGCGGCGGTTCGCGTCCGGCTATGTCGGGCTGCAGGTGCACGGGGTCACTGATGTGATCTCGTACCGGGACATCAGGATCAAGGAGCTGTAGCCGGCCACCGCCTACCCGGACCGGCTTCGGCCCCCGCACCCCGACTTGGGGCGCGGGGGCCGTTGTCAGTGGCGTGAGGCATGCTTTTGATCAACGGAATCGAGCACGGCCGAGCAGGATCAAGCGCGGCCCGGCACGGGGGAACAGTGATGGCTTTCACGGGGATCGACGACATCGACTGGGCGTCGATGGTGCATGCCTACGGCGACGCGTCGGACGTGCCGCGGCTGCTGCGGGGTTTGGCGTCGGCGGACCCGGAGGAGCGGGACATCGCCCTGGACGGGATGTACGGCGCGGTGCATCACCAGGGCGATGTCTACGACTCGACCGTCGCGTGCCTGCCGTTCCTCTTCGACCTCGTCGCCGACGCGTCGGTCGCCGACCGGGGTTCCCTCGTGGGCCTGTTGTGCAGCATCGCGGGCGAGGAGGAACCGGACCCGGAGGAGATCGGCGGCCTCTTCGAGGACGAGGAGGAGGACGCGCACTGGGTCGGGAACTTCCTCACCGCCAGCGCGACGATCCGGGGACGTGCCGGGTTCTTCCTGGATCTCCTCGCGGACCCGGATCCAGGCCTGCGCGAGGTGCTGCCGGAGGCGGTGGTCCAGCTGCACGACGACCCCGCGCGGGTGCTCGCAGCGCTGCGCGGGCGGATGGCCGTGGAGCAGGCGGATGTGGTCGTACGTTCCCTGGTGCGGGCGATCGGCATGCTGGGCACCCGGCACGCACAGCTGCTCGGTGCGGAGGCCGGCGCCTGCCTGCGCGAGGTGCTCTCGTCCGGCGGCGCCGCCGATCCCGAGCTGCGCCTGACGGTCCTCGCACAGCTGGCCCGGTGCGCTCCCGAGCTGCTGCCGGAGGACTGCGTGGACATCGCCACGGAGGTGATGCGGATCGCGTACGAGGCAAAACGCGAGCGAGGCAGCGCTGCCGGGGAAGCCGCCGCCTCCGACCAACGGCCGCGCACCAACACGATGTTGTCCCATCTCAGGGATCTGGAGGCCGCGCACCGCGCGAGCATCGACGCGGACCTCGCCGACGACCTCCTCGAGGATCTGCACGACGCACTCGGCGACTCCACGGAGCAGCGGTTCGAGCTGCTCCACGAGCAGCTGTACAGCCCCGACTGGGGACAGCGCATGGCGGCGGTCCAGATGAGCGGACAGCTGCTGACCGGCTGGCGCGCGCCGAACGACCTCACGGTCGCGCTGCTCGCGCGGCAGCTGGTGGAGCACGAGGAGCGGCTTTCCCGGGCCGCGCTGCGGGAGTTGGGGGTTGTGCATCCCATCGCCCGTTTCATGGCGGATGTGCTGGAGGCGGCCCTCGTCGAGTGGGAGGACGAGTGGGAGCCGGAGGACTGGGAGACCTCCCTCTTCGGCGGGGCGATCAACGTGCTTGCCCTGCAAGGTGATGAGCGGGTCGTGCCGTATCTGGCTGCGGTCCTGGAAAGCGGCGGCCCCATCCCCGAGGATCTGTCCCGGTGGGTCGGGGCGATCGGCCCCGCCGCGGCGCGCCTGGCGCCGGTGCTGCAGCACAGGCTGGCCTCCCTCGGTCCGAACGACGCAAGGTCGGACTCCTCACGACTCGTCGCGGCCTTGGGCCGCCTGCGCGCAGCCGATTCCCTGCCCCTGATCGTGCGCATCCTGCGGGACAACCACGGCGCACAGACCCAGTGGCCCGCACTGAGGGCGCTCGTCCGGTACGGGCCGGCCGCCGCCGAGGTCGCGCCGTATCTGCGCGATCTGGTGTCAGACGGCTACCCCACCACGAGCCATCGGCTGAAGGCGGCCGACGCCCTCCGGGCGGTGACGGGCGAGACCGGACTCGTGCTGCCCGTACTGCGCGAGGCCCTGGCCGCGGACCAGCAGTACGACCGGAATCTCGCACTGCGCATCGCGGGATCGCTCGGCCCTCAGGCGACGGAACTCGCGCCCCGGCTACACGAGCTGATGACCGATGAGGGATCGATGGAGGCGACGATCGCGCTCTGGAAGGTGCGGGCCGAGGCGGCCGAGGTCCTGCCGACGTTCCTCGCCCAGTGGACGGCGAAGCCCGGCACCCGTCCGGCGACGGCCACCTGTCTGGTCGAGATGGGCGCCGAGGCCCTGCCCGCCCTCCCTCTGATACGCGAGGAGCTGGCCGCCACCCGCCGCCACAACAACACCGGCTCCCGCGGCATCATGCGCGATGCCTGTGCCGATGACGAGGCCCTGCTGAGGAGGTGCCGCCGCATCGCCGCCGCGCTCGCCCCGGAGGGCACCGGCTGACCTCCCTGCAAGGCTCTCCAGCCCTGTCGGGTCGGGCAGTTTCAGCTGGTCGGACGCGATCCTGCAGTGGGCGGGCAAGACCGCGGACGCGTTCACGGAGCAGTTCGAGGACGCGCCGGACAAGCTGAAGAAGCTCAAGAAGTACCGGAAAGACATTCACCGGGTCGGTGAGACCTCCACGGCCACCGTGTCCGGGCTGCCGTGGGTGAGGACCGGGTTGCCGCGGACCGAGACGAAGTCACCGGGGGCGACCACACCCGAGCCGTCGAGGTCGGCGTGGACACGGACCGTGTAGCGGGCCCGGGGGTCGGGAGGCGGCACCTCCAGGGTGAGGTGCGGGGCGTCGGCGAGGTCGACGCCCCGCTCCACCACGCGGGACACGACGCGCGCCGGCGCGTCGGCGGCGGTGATCTCCTCGACCTGCGCGCGCAGGGTCACGGTGCCCTGCGGCGCCTTCGCCCCCGGCACGAGACGGACAGCGATTTCTACGTTGCGCATACGCTCGCCCAGCCCTTGTTGGTCTCCATGTCCGCCACTACTTTCCGCAAAATAGCGCCCTTTACCTCGGGGCGGGAAGTCAGCAGCGAGGGAGAAACAGAATGCCTGCTTCGGAGTCGCGAGTTGCCGGTGAGGGACACGGTGAATTCCGGTCCTCGCGTGATGTGAAGACCGGTCTGATCGACGGCGCCACTTTCCAGACCAAGCCGGTCCAGTACGTGAACATCGACGGGCTCGCGGTCTTCGAGGGCGACATCGTGCTCGGTACGGTGGCGGATGTGGAGCGCCGCACTTCGGAACTGAAGGCGGAGTCCGAAGGAAAGGTTCCGCAGTCGGCGGTCGCCATCAGCGGAAAGCAATTCCGCTGGGCCAACGCTCTGGTGCCGTTCGAGATCGACCCGGCGCTGCCGAACCAGCAGCGGGTGACCGACGCGATCGCGCACTGGGAGAGCCGTACCCGGATGCGGTTCGTTCGGCGCACGCCCGCCAATCAGGGGCAGTTCCGCGACTTCGTCCGGTTCGTGCCGGGCGGTGGCTGTTCCTCGTTCGTGGGCAGGCAGGGCGGATCGCAGAACATCACGCTGGCAGGAGGCTGTTCGACGGGAAACTGCATTCACGAGATCGGGCACGCGATCGGTCTGTGGCACGAGCAGAGCCGCGAGGACAGGGACACGTTCGTCACGATCGTCTGGGCCAACATCACCCAGGGCTTCGAGCACAACTTCGACCAGCACATCACCGACGGCGACGACGTCGGCGCCTACGACTACGGCTCGATCATGCATTACCCGCGGGACGCCTTCTCGAAGAACGGCCAGGACACCATCGTGCCGTCCGTGCAGGGCGTCACCATCGGTCAGCGCTCGGGGCTCAGCACGGACGACATCGCCGCCGTGCACGCGCTGTACGGTCCTTCGCCGGCCTCCGGGCCCGTGGTGTCGTGGGAGTCGGACCGCATCGACGTGTTCGGGATCGGCACGGACTCCGCTCTTCACCACAAGTGGTGGGACGGCAACGCGTGGGGCCCCGGCATCAAGAACTGGGAATCCCTCGGCGGCATCTGCACCAGTCCCCCGACGGCCCTCGCATGGGCGCACGACCGCCTCGACGTGTTCGTCATCGGGACGGATTCGGCGCTTCACCACAAGTGGTGGGACGGCACGGCTTGGGGGCCCGGCGTCACAAGTTGGGAATCCCTCGGCGGAATCTGCACCAGTGCGCCCGAAGCGGTTTCCTGGGGGCCCGACCGCCTCGATCTCTTTGTCGTCGGCACCGACTCCGCTCTCCACCACAAATGGTGGGACGGCAGCGCGTGGGGCCCCAGCGTCAAGGGCTGGGAATCCCTCGGCGGAATCTGTACGAGCAAGCCTGTAGCGGTGTCCTGGGGCGCCAATCGACTCGATCTCTTTGTGGTCGGCGCGGATTCCGCGCTGCACCACAAGTGGTGGGACGGCAGCGCGTGGGGCCCCAGCGTCAAGGGCTGGGAATCCCTCGGCGGCATCTGCCAGGGCACACCCACCGCCGTGTCCTGGGGGCAGAACCGTCTGGATCTCTTCGTGGTCGGCACGGATTCCGCGCTCCATCACAAGTGGTGGGACGGCACGGCTTGGGGACCCAGCGTGCAGGGCTGGGAATCCCTCGGCGGCATCTGCCAGGGCACACCCACCGCCGTGTCCTGGGGCACCGACCGCCTCGACCTCTTCGTGGTCGGCACGGACTCCGCGCTGCACCACAAGTGGTGGGACGGCACGGCTTGGGGACCCAGCGTCAAGGACTGGGAATCCCTCGGCGGCATCTGCACGAGTCCACCCGCGGCCGTCTCCTGGGAGCCCAACCGCCTCGACCTGTTCCTCACGGGCACGGACTCCGCTCTTCACCACAAGTGGTGGGACGGGAAGGCGTGGGGGCCGAGCGTCACGGGCTGGGAGTCCCTCGGCGGGACCCTGACGAGCTTCACGGACTAGGGCCTGTCCGGCGGCTCATGGCCGGCCTGTCCGGCAGATCATGGCCGGGTCACTCCTCGTGCTTGGCCCGGCTCGGCTGCACCCGCTTCGGCTCGCCCGGCATCTTCGGGTACTCGGGCGGGTACGGCATGTCGCCGAGGCCGCGGTCGTGCTCGTCGCGGTCGGCCTGTTCCAGGAGTGCGTCGAGCGAGAAGGCGTGCTTCTCCATGTCCGCGTGCACATCGCCCACTTGGGCATACCGGCGCGGCATCGAGGCGATGTCGAAGTCCTGCGGGACGGCGTCGTCGATCTCGTCCCAGCGCAGGGGCGCCGAGACAGGCGCGTTCGGCCGGGGGCGGACCGAGTAGGCGGAGGCGATGGTGCGGTCGCGGGCGGTCTGGTTGAAGTCGACGAAGATCCGCTCACCCCGCTCCTCCTTCCACCACGCGGTGGTGACCGCGTCCGGCATGCGCCGCTCCAGCTCACGTCCGCAGGCGATCACGGCACGCCGCACCTCGGTGAAGTTCCACCGCGGCTCGATCGGCACGAAGACGTGGATGCCACGCCCGCCGGACGTCTTGGGCCACCCTTGCAACCCGAACTCATCAAGGACAGACCGGAGTTCATGCGCGGCGCGGACCGCGTCCGCGTAGTCGGTGCCGGGCTGCGGGTCGAGGTCGATGCGGAGTTCGTCGGGGTCGTCGGGGTTGTCACGGCGTACCGGCCAAGGGTGGAAGGTGAGGGTGTTGAACTGCGCGGCCCAGACGACGGCGGCGATCTCGGTGGGGCAGATCTCGTCGGCGGTGCGGCCGCTGGGGAAGGCGATGGTGCCGGTGGGGATCCAGTCGGGGAGGTTCTTGGGGGCGCGCTTCTGGTAGAAGAACTCGCCGGTGACGCCTTCCGGGAAGCGCTGGAGCGTGGTGGGCCGGTCCCGCAGGGCGCGCACGATCCCGTCGCCGACCGCGATGAAGTACTGGGCGACGTCCAGCTTGGTGAAGCCCCGCTCCGGAAAGACGATCTTGTCGGGGCTGGAGAGCCGCACCATCCGCCCGCCCGCGTCGAGCTCCACCGCTTTACCAGCCATGCCGTCACGCTAGGCGCAGGGGGCGAAAGTCGCATACCGGGCGGGCAGTGGCGCACGGGGACACAATCGAGCCATGGATCTGCCGGTGATGCCCCCCGTCAAGCCCATGCTCGCCAAGCCCGTGGCGAGGATCCCGCCGGGCATGCAGTACGAGGCCAAGTGGGACGGGTTCCGGGCGATCGTCTTTCGTGACGGCGACGATCTGGAGATCGGCAGCCGGACGGGCAAGCCCCTCACCCGGTACTTTCCCGAGTTGGTCGAGGCTCTGCGGGAGCGGATCCCGGAGCGGTGCGTGCTGGACGGCGAGGTCGTCATCGCGCGCGACGGACGGCTCGATTTCGATGCCCTCACCGAGCGCATCCACCCGGCCGAGTCGCGCGTGCGGACGCTCGCCGAGCGGACCCCGGCCTCGTTCGTGGCCTTCGACCTGCTCGCCCTGGACGACGAGGCGCTGCTCGACACGCCCCTCACCGACCGGCGCGCCCGCCTGACCGAGGCCCTCGACGGGGTCACCGCGCCCGTCCATCTCGCGCCCGCCACCACGGACCCGGAGCTGGCGCAGCAGTGGTTCGAGCAGTACGAGGGCGCGGGCCTCGACGGGGTCATCGCCAAGCCGCTCGACCTGCGCTACCGGCAGAACGAACGCCTCATGTTCAAGATCAAGCACGAGCGCACTGCGGACTGCGTCGTCGCCGGCTACCGCTTCCACAAGAGCGGCCCCATCGTCGGTTCGCTCCTGCTGGGTCTGTACGACGACGAGGGCACCCTGCAGCACGTCGGTGTATGCGCCGCGTTCTCCATGCAGCGGCGCGCGGAGCTTGTGGAGGAGCTGGAGCCGCTGCGGATGGAGTCCGCCGAAGGGCACCCCTGGGCGGCCTGGACGGAGGAGTCCGCGCACGAGACGTCGCGGATGCCGGGCGCCCCCAGCCGCTGGTCGGGCAAGAAGGATCTCTCCTGGGTGCCGCTGCGCCCCGACCGCGTCTGCGAGGTGGCGTACGACCACATGGAGGGCGGACAGCGCTTCCGGCACACGGCGCGGTTCCGCACCTGGCGGCCGGACCGGACCCCTGACAGCTGTACGTTCACCCAGCTGGAGGAGCCGGTCCGGTACGACCTGGCGGATGTGCTGCGGTAGCCGCTCCCCGCGGGGTCAGCGGGCCGGGCGCAGCAGGGTGTCGGCGTGCCGGAGTGTCTCGGCCGCGACCTGCTTGCCGAGGCGGATCCCCGCCTCGTCGGCGGACCGGGTGTGGATGCCGGAGTAGATGCGGGCCTGCACGTTCTCGGCGGAGAGCCGGTGCCAGTCGGTGTAGGTACGGGTCACGCCCGGCGCGGTGGGGCTGGTCAGCTCGTACGGCGCGGTGTGCGGGCCCGCGAGGGCGTTCAGGACCCCTTCGGCCGCACCCGAGTACGTGTTGTGTCCGCTCGGGTAGTCGGGGTGGGCAGGGGTGTCGTGCAGCGGGGTCCAGCCCGTGTCCTGGTCGATGTCACCCGTGCGGATCGCGGTGACGGGGCGCCAGCGCTGGTGGGCGTACTTGCTGTCGGACGTGGCGATCTGCGTGTCGACGGACGCGACGTGGAAGAGCGCGACCAGACGTGCCCGGTCGGCGGACGAGCGCGGGGCACGGTCGACGGCGACGCGCAGGGGCGTGGTGTAGAGGGTCAGCGACGAGCCGAGCCAGAAGTTGGCGGTCTCGGTCTGCCGGGCGGTGCGGCTGCTGCCTTCCCTGACGCCGTACGCGCGGACCTCGGCGAGGTCCGCCTTGTACCGCCGGGAGTCCAGTGCGGGCGGCGCGGGCAGCCGGTACTGGTCGGCGGTGCGCAGCGCGAAGGGCTTGGCGAGGCGGTTACCGTACTGGGTGGCGGGTGCGTACGCGGGCGGGGTCGGCTGCCAGACGCCGGGGGCGGCCGGCGGCACGGTGAAGGGGGCGTTGACCGACTGCGGGTCGAGCCCGTCGTCCTCGCGGGACTTCAGGGCGAGGGCGGCCTGCCGGGATCCGGCGGCCACACCCTTGGTCTCGGCAGCACCATCGGGGATCGCGTCCAGGGTCGTCCGCAGCGCCGCGTCGAGCTGCTCGGTGCGGGCGGGCGCGAGGGCCACCAGCGCGTCGTGGACGGCGGAGGCGAGGGCGGCGTCCTGGAAGTCGGCCCGCGCCACACCGTCGGGCACGGCACGAGTCGCCCGCGCGGCCGCCAGCCAACTGATCGCCCACGTACGGTTGTTGGTGACCTGCGTCGTGGCGCCGGCGGTGGCGATGGTCTCCGCCGTCGTGTCGTACCAGTCGAGCGCGGCGGACGGCGCACGTCCTGTGCCGGTCGGTGTCGCGGCGACGGAAGGCGCTGCGGTGGAGACGGCGAGCAGCGCGGTGGCGCCGAGCGCGGTCAGCGCGGCACGGGATCTGAACACGTTCACGAACTCTCCTTGAGGCGGGCGGGGTTGGCGTACTGACTGTCCGGGCGGGTCAGCCCGTAATGATCGCGCAGGGTCGTGCCGGTGTACTCCGTACGGAACAGGCCGCGGGCCCGCAGGATCGGCACGACGTGGTCGGCGAAGAGGTCGAATCCGCCCGGCAGCCAAGGCGGCATGACGTTGAACCCGTCGGCGGCGCCCTGCTCGAACCACTCCTGGATCTGGTCGGCGACCTGCTCGGGCGTCCCCGCGATCACCCGGTGGCCGCGGGCCCCGGCGAGGCGGTGCAACAGACCGCGCACGGTGGGCTGTTCGCGTTCGATGATGTCGAGGATCACCTGGAACCTGCTCCCGTTGCCGCGCTCGCCCCCGGTCTCGATGAGCTCGCGGGGTACGGGCCCGTCGAGCTGATCGGCGGTCAGCCGGACGCCGAGGATCCGGTGCAGCAGTTGCAGGGAGTACTCGGGCTGGGTGAGTTCGTTGAACTCGTCGTGCAGGGCCCGTGCCGCGGACTCCGTGGAGGCGATGAACGGGCTGATTCCGGGAAGGACGAGCACCTTCTCCGGGTCCCGCCCGGCCTGCCCCACCCGCTTCTTCAGATCGGCGTAGAAGTCCTGGCCGTTGCCGAGGGTCTGGTGCGCGGTGAAAACGGCTTCCGCGTACCGCGCCGCGAAGGCGCGACCGTCTTCCGACGACCCCGCCTGGACGTAGACGGGCCTGCCTTGCGGCGTGCGCGGGGTGTTGAGCGGCCCGCGCACGGTGAGTCGCGGGCCCACATGCTCGATCGGGTGGATCCGCTCGGTGTCCGCGAACAGCCCGCTCCCGGGGTCGGCGACGAGCGCGTCGTCCTCCCAGCTGTCCCAGAGCTTGGTGACGACGTCGAGGAACTCCCGTGCCCGGTCATACCGTTCGGCGTGTACGGGGTGCACGTCGAGCCCGAAGTTCTGCGCGGCCTGCGGGGCGCCGGTGGTGACGATGTTCCAGCCCGCGCGTCCCCCGCTGAGGTGGTCGAGCGAGGCGAAGAGCCGGGCCAGGTTGTAGGGCTCGGTGTAGGTGGTGGACGCGGTGGCGATGAGGCCGATGCGTTCGGTGACGGCGGCGATGGCGGAGAGCCAGGTGAAGGGTTCGAGGCGGAAGCGGCTCGCGTACCGGACGTTGTCGGCGAGGGCGGGCCCGTCCGCGAAGAAGATCCCGTCGAAGGCGGCAGCCTCCGCGCGCCGGGCAAGATCCTGGTAGAAGCGGATGTCCAGGATCCGCCCGGGCTCGGACCCGTCATACCGCCAGGCAGCTTCATGGTGCCCGCCGGGATAGACAAAGAGGTTGAGGTGAAGCTCCCGCCGACTCATACGTGCCCCACCTCTACGGCCCGCGCGCCGGCCGCGTGGGCATCGACGCCGGGGGCCACGCCGCCGGCCGCCGGGTCTCGGTCGGCCGGGTCCGTACCGACGGACGACGCATCGCCTTCGGCCGGGCCCCCGCCGGCGAGCGAGCGGGCACCTTCCGCCGAGCGCGCGCCAGCAGGAGGCGGGGCACCCTCAGCCGAGCCCACGTCAGCGATCAACGCTTCGCCTCTGCTCAACTCCGCGTCGGCGCGCGGCAGATCACCTCCAGCCGGGCCCCCGCCGGCGAGCGACGGAGCGCCTTCTGCCAGACCCGCGCCAGCAGGCAACTCATCTCCGTCAGCCGGATCCACGTCGGCAGGCGGCGAATCCCCTTCGGCAACGTCAACGCCCAGTTGCCGCAGCAGCCTCCCCCGCAGCGCCGCGTACTCCGTGCTGCCCTGGACGCGTGGCGCCGGCAGCTCCACCCGCACGTCGGCCGCGATGCGGCCCTCGTCCAGGACGAGCACCCGGTCGGCCAGTGCGATGGCCTCGTCTACGTCATGGGTGACCAGGAGCACGGCGGGGCGGTGTGCCTCGCAGAGGCGGCGCAGCAAGGCGTGCATGCGGATGCGGGTGAGTGCGTCCAACGCGCCGAACGGTTCGTCGGCCAGGAGGAGTTGGGGCTCGCGCACCAGGGAGCGGGCCAGCGAGACGCGCTGCTGTTCGCCGCCGGAGAGGTCGGCGGGCCAGGCGTCCTCTCGGCCCGCGAGGCCCACCTCGGCGAGGGCCGCGCGTCCCCGGTCAAGCGCTCCGGGGCCGGTGAGGCCGAGGGTGACGTTGGGCAGGACACGCTTCCAGGGCAGCAGTCGCGCGTCCTGGAACACGACCGACACATCGCCGGGGGCCGACAGCTCCCCGCTGCCGTTGACCTCGTGGTCGAGTCCCGCGAGGGCCCGCAGCAGCGTGGACTTCCCGGAGCCGCTGCGGCCGAGGAGCGCGACGAACTCGCCTGCGGATATGGAGAGTTCGAGCTCGTCAAGCACCTTGCGGTCCCCGAAGGAGCGGACAAGGCCGCTGATCCGGACCGTCGGCCCGTCCGTCAGCCCGCCAGTGTGCGTCGCCATGACAGCGCCCTCCGCTCCACGAGTCGTACGAGCGCATCCGAGATGAGACCGAGGAGGCCGTACACGACGAGGCCGACGATGATGATGTCGGTCTGTCCGTAGGTGCGGGCCAGCTCCATCATGTAGCCGATGCCGCTGGTGGCGTTGACCTGCTCGACCACGACGAGCGCGAGCCACGCGCCGGTGACCGCGAACCGCATGCCGAGCAGGAAGCCCGGCAGCGCGCCCGGCAGGACGACGTGGCGCAGGAACCCGGCCCGCGAGAGGCCCACGGTCTCGGCGAGTTCGGCGTACCGGCCGTCGATCGTCCGCAGACCGTTGTGGGTGTGGATGTAGACGGGTACGAAGACGCCGAGCGCGATGGTGATGACCTTCATCGACTCGCCGATGCCGAACCAGAGGATCAGCAGCGGGATCAGTGCCAGGGAAGGGATCGCCCGCTTGATCTGCACGGGGCCGTCGATGATGCCCTCGCCCAGCCTGCTGAGCCCGGCGACGACGGCAAGCGCGAGCCCCGCCGCCGTGCCGAACAGGAGGCCGAGCAGGGCGCGTTCGGCGGATGTGGCGAGGTTCGACTGGAGCCGTCCCTCGGCGATCAGATCGGCGGCGGTGCTCACCACCGTCCAGGGCGCGGAGAGGTTGCGGGCGTCGATGAACCCGGCGGCCGAGCCCGCCGACCAGAGGGCGAGCAGCAGGACGGGCCCGAGCGCCCAGCCGTACGGGAGGGGGCGGCCGGGGCCGAGCCTGCGCCGCGGACGGCGGCGCGACTCGACCGGCGCGGCGGCGGGCCTGACGGCCTTGGTCAGGGTGGGTGCAGTGGGTGCCTGAGCGCTCATGACCCCGCCCCCGCCTTGATGGCATCCGCCGCCACCGACTCGTACCGGCGGTCGAAGAGCACCTCCGCGTCGAAGCTCTTCCTCCCGGTCTCCTTCGCCAGCAGATCGACCGTCTTCTGCTGCCGTGCGATCGCCGATGTCCAGTCCGCCGGGATGTCGGGGTGACCGGCCCCCTTGACGAGGTACTCGCCGTCCTCGCGGGTCAGCCCCTGGTCCTTGACGTAGTAGCCCTCGATCCACTCCGTGGGATGCCGGTCGACCCATGCGGCGGCGCGGGCCCAGAACTTCACGAATTCCCTGATGGCCGCCGCCTTCCGCGGATCCTTCACCGACTCGGTCGGCACCCACAGATGCCCCGGATCGTCCCGCAGCCCGTGCTGGATCGTCTTCGCGCCGTCCTTGCCGTACTTCGCCGGATAGCGCTTGATGTTGACTCCGCCGAGCGGCGCCGCGTCGACCTGGCCGCTGCCGAGCGCCGTCGGGTAGACATCGCCGGTGCTCGGCAGTTCGACGAGTTCCACGTCATCCTTGCCGAGCCCGGCCTTGGCGAGGATGCGCAGCACGAGCGCGCCCTGCGCCTGGCCGGGGCTGTACGCGATCTTCTTGCCGCGCAGATCCTTCAGCGTGCCGATGTCGGCGCCGGGCGCGATGCCCAGTTCGTAGGTGGGATGGTCGATCGGGTCCTTGCGGAATTTGGCGGCGACCAATTTCGTGTCGAGCCCCGTCCAGTGCGCGTGAATGGAGGGTATTTCCGCCGCGGAGCAGACGTCGAGGGAATGCGCGCGGAATGCCTCCGAGCATTGCGGGCCGCCGCTGACATTGGCCCACTTCACCTTGAAGGGAAGCTTGTCGAGCTGCCCGGAGAGTTTCAGGGCGATCTGTATCTCCGGGGACCCGACGGTGATGGTGGTGTCCGGGTCCACTTTCGCCGGAATCTTGGCGGAGACCTTCTCGGCGTCGACGGTCGTGGTGGGCGATGTGCTGTCGGCGCATCCTGCCAGGAGCAGCGGAACGGCCAGGGCAGCGGCGAGCGCCACCCGTGGGTGTCTGGGCATGAGTTCTTTCCCGGGAGAGCGGACGTACACGGAAGGAGAAGCCTGGAGTTGCTGGAATTTCGCGTGGCTTCTTACGAGAAGACGTTCCGGACGTCAGCTACACAGCGCGGCGGAGACGCGCATCAGATCGACAGCACGCCGCTGCTTGAACCGCCGGGATATTCGCATGGCGTCGAAACTAGCCACGGCGCCGAGAGAGGGTCAAGTCTCTTGCCGCGGCCGGGCTTTCCGGCAACGCACGTTTCGTACGGCGGCCATACGTCCGTTACACCACGGCCCGGCGCGACCGCCCCGGCCGGACCACGACCACCGTCGGCGGCACAATCGCGCCAACATTCACGCCCGCCGCCTCGTGCGACTTCCGCGCCACGGTCCCGTGACCGTATGCTCCTGCGCCTGATACGGGAGTTACCTACGGTAAGGGGGACGGGACATGGGGCGCTCGGGAGCCGAGGGCAGCACGAGGCGTACGTTCGTCGCGGGGGCGGCCGCGGCGGGTGGCGTGGCCGCGCTCGGCATAGGGGCACTGCCCGCGGTGGCGGACGACCGGGCCCCGAAGGCACGGCAGTCGGTCGCCGTGCTCGGCGGCGGTGTCGCCGGCCTGACCGCGGCCCATGAACTGGCCGAACGCGGCTTCACGGTCACGGTCTACGAGCGCCGGGCGCTCGGCGGCAAGGCCCGCAGCATGGACGTACCGAACAGCGCGAAGGGCAACCGCAAGCCGCTGCCCGGCGAGCACGGGTTCCGCTTCATCCCCGGGATCTACCACAACCTCCCGGACACGATGCGCCGCATCCCGTTCCCCGGGAACGCGAACGGCGTGTGGGACAACCTCGCCGCGCCCCGCGAGATGTCGTTCGCGCGCACCGGCCGCGAGGACATCCGGATGCCGATCCCCTGGCCGGGCAGCGAGCCGGAGCAGCTCACCCTCGACGACATCAGGCGGGCGCTGACCGCACTGCTCGACACCGCGTTCAACCTGCCGGCCCACGAGGCCGCGTACTTCGTGAACCGCGCCCTTGTCTTCCTCACCAGCTGCGACGAGCGCCGCGACGACACCTGGGAGTCGACGCCCTGGTGGGAGTTCGTGCGCGCCGAGCAGATGTCGAAGGACTATCAGCGCATCCTCGCCATCGGCGTCACCCGCAACATCGTGGCGACCAAGGCCGAGGAGGCGAGCACCCGCACCGTCGGCACGCTCGGTGAGGCCTTCGTCTTCAACGCGCTCGGCCAGGGCGCGGACGGCCCGCCCGACCGGATCCTGAACGCGCCGACGAACGAGGCGTGGATCGACCCGTGGGTGACCCATCTGAAGTCGCTGGGCGTCGAGTTCCGCATGGGCTGGAACGTACGCGACCTGGGGTTCGCGGGCGGCCGGATCACCAAGACCGTCGTCGAGGATCCGGACGGCGTACGGCACGACATCACCGCCGACCACTACGTCCAGGCCATGCCGGTGGAGCACGCGCGCAGGACGTGGAGCGCCGAACTGAAGTCCGCCGACCCCCAGTTGGCGCGCTGCGACAAGCTGGAGACGGACTGGATGACGGGCATCCAGTTCTATCTGACGGAGCACCCGCCGGTCGTCAACGGCCACTTCAACTGCATCGACTCGCCGTGGTCGCTCACCGGCATCGCACAGGCAGGCCACTGGCCGGACCGCGACTTCCCCGCCGACTACGGCGACGGTGTCGCCGTCGAGTGCCTCTCCGTGGACATCTCCGAGTGGGACAAGCCGGGGATCCTTTACGGCAAGACGGCCAAGCAGTGCACGCGCGACGAGGTCGCCAAGGAGGTGTGGGCGCAGCTCAAGGCCGCGCTCAACGACACCGGCAAGACCGTCCTGAGCGACGGCAAGCTGCACTCGTGGTTCCTGGACCCCGGCGTCGACGGCCTCGGGACGCCGAACCCGACCAACGAGGACGAGCTGCTCATCCACCCCGTCGGCACCTTCCACAACCGTCCGTCGGCCGAGACGAAGATCCCCAATCTCTATCTGGCGGGCGACTACGTGGCCGTGCCGATCGACCTGGCGACGATGGAGGGCGCCAACACCTCGGCGCGCCAGGCGGTGAACGCCATCCTGGAGCGGGTGGGGTCGGACGCCGAACGCTGCACGGTGACTCCGCTGTACCGCGTTCCGGCGGTCGAGCTCCTCAAGCGCCACGACCGCACCCGCTACCGGCTCGGCCTGCCGAACGCCCTCGATCTGGGCTGAGGCCGTCGACGCAGGCCGAAGGCCGAACCGGACGTAGGCTGAAGGAAGGGCCTGACGGGGTAGGTGGTCGCCATGGGACGGTGGACACACATACGGCGCGCGGCGGTGGCGGCAGTGGCCGTCATCGCCCTCGCGCCGGCCTGCACGTTCGGGGACGACTCCGGAGGCGACGTGAACGCGCCGTCGGACGGGTCGGGCGGCGGCCCCGTACTCGCGGTGAAGATCGACAACGTCGGCCCCGGGCGCCCGCAGACCGGGCTCGACGCGGCGGACATCGTCTACGCCGAGCAGGTGGAGGCGGGGCTCAGCCGGCTGATGGCCGTCTACGGCGATCCGGAGCGGCTGCCGTCGGTCGCCGGTCCGGTGCGCAGCGCGCGCGAGACGGACCTGGAGCTGCTGCGCCAGTTCGACGACCCGGCGCTCGCGTTCTCCGGGGCGCAGTCGAAGCTGCTTCCGCTGATCGCCGACGCACCGCTGCGTGGCCTGACGCCCGGCAAGGCACCCGCCGACGCCTATTTCCGCGACGGCAACAGGGCCGCGCCGCACAATCTCTTCGTACGTCCGAAAGCCCTCGGCCTGGAGCAGGGCGACGGCGACGGCCTGTCGAGCACGGGCTTCGTCTTCGGGCCGCGCCCGAAGGCCGGCGGCACCCCGGAGCAGGAGCGCACCGTCCGCTTCCCTGCGGCACGGTTCACCTTCACCTGGTCGACCGAGCAGGAGCGCTGGCTGATCGCCATGGACGGGGAGCGGGCCATCACGTCCGACGGCAAGGGCCTGGCTGCGTCGACCGTCGTCGTGCAGTACACGAAGGTCCGGGAGTCCCGCTTCCAGGACCGCTCGGGGAACAACACCCCGTTCACCGAGACCGTCGGCTCCGGCAAGGCGCAGGTCCTGCGGGACGGCCGCGCCTACGAGGCGCGCTGGGAGCGGCCCGACGCGGAGGACGGCACGGAGTTCACCACGCCGGACGGCGAACCGCTGCCGTTCGCGAAGGGTCAGGTCTGGGTGGTGTACGCGAAGGCCTGACGTCAGGCCTTGCCTGCGGCGAGGGGCTCCCCGGGATGGCGGAGGCCCTCCGCCGCGTCCGACACCCGCTGGATCAGATCGAAGAACACGGTCTGCTCGTCGGCGGAGAGCGGGCCGAGGAAGACCTGGTTCATCCGGGCCGTCCGCACGGTCAGCTTGCGGTGTGTGCGCTTGCCCTCGTCGGTGAGGTGCAGCAGATAGCGGCGGCCGTCCTGCGGATCGCGCACCTTGTCGAGCAGCTCGCGGCGGATGAGCCGGCTGATGACCTCCGCGATGGTGGAGCGGTCGAGGCCGACCCGCTCACCGACGGTGCGCTGGTCGAGGCCGGGCTCCGCGATCAGCGCGTTCAGGACGGCGAACTGCGGAGAGGTGATCTCCTCGGAGACCATCGTGTTCCACAGCAGGTAATGCGCCTGCTGCAGACGCCGGGCCAGGTGCCCGGGGTGGGTGGTCAGGTCCACCGCGGCCATGAGTGCCTCCGTTTTCCGTGGGTGCACTGAACAATACTCGCCCTTGACGGCTTAGGGAACGAGTGGCAGCGTAAGTTCAACCTCGTAGAAATAGTCAGTGCCCTGATTAATGGGCGGGACATCGAAGGCCTGGAAAAGAGCGCAGGCCTGGAAGAGATGGGGCTCGACGGATGGACAAGGTGGTGGCCTCGGCCGCCGATGCGGTGGCCGACGCACGAGACGGAGCGTCGCTCGCCGTGGGCGGGTTCGGCCTCAGCGGAGTGCCGAACGAGCTGATCCGGGCGCTGCACGAGCGGGGCGTCTCGGGCCTGAGCGTGGTGTCCAACAACTGCGGCGCCATGGACAGCGGGCTCGCGGTACTGCTCTCGGCGGGCCGGATCGCCCGCGTGACCGGGTCGTACATCGGCGCCAACAAGGAGTTCGCCCGCCAGTACCTGGGCGGTGAGCTGGAGGTGGAGATGATCCCGCAGGGCACGCTCGCCGAGCGGCTGCGGGCCGGGGGCACCGGCATCCCCGCGTTCTACACGCCCGCCGGGGTCGGCACGCAGGTCGCCGACGGCGGACTGCCCTGGCGTTACGACGGACAGGGCGGCGTGGCGGTGGCCTCCCCCGCCAAGGAGGTCCGGGAGTTCGACGGCGTCTCCTACGTCCTGGAGCACGGCATCCGCACGGACTTCGCACTCGTACGGGCCGCGAAGGGCGACCGGCACGGAAACCTGGTCTTCAACAAGTCCACCCGCAATTTCAACCCCCTGGCGGCCATGGCCGGGCGGGTCACGATCGCCGAGGTGGAGGAGCTGGTGGAGCCGGGCGATATCGACCCGGACGCCGTGCATCTGCCGGGGATCTTCGTGCAGCGGGTGGTGGCGCTCACCCCGGGACAGGCCGCCGACAAGGGCATCGAACGACGCACGGTTTCCGCGCCTCCGGCACGAGGGACGGTGAGCAACTGATGGCCTGGACGCGTGAAGAGATGGCCGCGCGGGCGGCGCGCGAGCTGCGCGACGGGCAGTACGTGAACCTGGGCATCGGCCTGCCCACGCTGATCCCCAACCATCTGCCCGAGGGGGTGGAGGTGGTCCTTGAGTCGGAGAACGGCATCCTGGGGGTCGGCCCCTACCCCACGGAGGAGCAGGTCGACCCCGACCTGATCAACGCGGGCAAGGAGACCGTGACGGTCCTGCCGGGCGCCTCCTACTTCGACTCCTCGCTCTCCTTCGGGATGATCCGCGGCGGTCACATCGACGTCGCGGTGCTCGGCGCGATGCAGGTCTCCGCGGGCGGCGACCTGGCCAACTGGGCTATCCCGGGCAAGATGATCACCGGGATCGGCGGGGCGATGGACCTCGTGCACGGGGCGCGGACGGTGATCGTGGCAATGACCCACACCGCCAAGGACGGCTCGCCCAAGATCCTTGAGGAGTGCGCGCTGCCGCTGACCGGCAAGGCCTGCGTGAACCGGATCATCACCGACCTCGGCGTCCTGGACGTCACCGAAACCGGCCTGGAACTGGCCGAGTTGGCGCCCGGCGTCTCCGTGGACGAGATCACCGCCAAGACCGCGGCCAAGGTCCGCGTCCCCGAAGGGATCTCCTCATGAGCCTGCGTGACGTCTACACGGAGCCGAGAGACATGACCCTCACCGAATCCCTGCCCGACGGGCTGAGCCAGCGGGAGATAGACGCGGAGGTCGCCAAGGCGCAGGCTGCGGCGGCGCCCGCCGACCACCCGCCGCGCGACTATCCCCCGTACCGCAGCAGCCACTTGCGCCACCCGAAGCAGCCGCTGATCCCGCTGCGCGACCCGGAGGCGGTGGAGCTGAGCGGGCCCGCGTTCGGCGTCACCGACGTCACGGCGCTCGACCGCGATCTGACGCGCCAGCACCAGGGCGAGCCGCTGGGTGAGCGGATCACCGTGTCCGGCCGGGTCCTGGACCGCGAAGGGCGGCCGGTGCGCGGCCAGTTGGTCGAGCTGTGGCAGGCCAACGCGTCGGGGCGGTACGCCCACCAGCTCGACCAGCACCCGGCCCCGCTCGACCCGAACTTCACGGGCTTCGGCCGCTGTCTGACCGATGACGACGGAACGTACTCCTTCACGACCGTCAAGCCGGGCGCGTACCCGTGGCGCAACCACGTCAACGCGTGGCGCCCGGCCCACATCCACTTCTCGCTCTTCGGCTCGGCGTTCACGCAGCGCCTGGTGACGCAGATGTACTTCCCCGGCGACCCGCTGTTCCCCTACGACCCGGTGCTGCGGTCGGTGACGGACGAGGCGGCACGGCAGCGCCTGGTGTCGACGTATGACCACGATCTTTCCACCCCCGAGTGGTCGCTCGGCTACCGCTGGGACATCGTCCTCGACGGCCCCTCCGCGACGCTCTTCGAGGAAGGCGGCAACCACTGATGTCGTACGCTCCGACGCCCTCCCAGACGGTCGGCCCGTTCTACGGCTACGCGCTGCCCTTCCCGCGGGGCGGCGAGGTCGCGCCGACAGGACACCCGGACACGATCACCCTGCACGGGCATGTATACGACGGCGCGGGAAACCCCGTGCCCGACGCCCTGATCGAGACCTGGCAGCCCGCGCCCGACTGCTCCCGCACGGGAGCGCCGGGATCGCTGCGGCACGACCCGGTCACGGGCGAGGTGATCGGCCGAGACGGCGTCGCGTTCACCGGGTTCGGCCGGGTGCCGACCGACGCGGACGGCCACTGGGCGATCCGTACGCTCCCGCCGGGCGGTGTCTCGTACATCGCGGTCGCGGTCTTCGCGCGCGGCCTGCTCCACCACCTGTACACGCGCGCCTACTTGACCGACGAGCCGGGCGACCCGCTCCTCGGTTCGCTCGACGCGCGGCGGCGCGCGACGCTGATCACGCGCCCCGAGGCGCACCGCACGTACCGTTTCGACATCCGCCTTCAGGGCGAGGGCGAAACGGTGTTCCTGGAGTTCGAGTGAGTTCAGCGGAGTACGACAACGGCCTGCTCGCCCCGGGGCGAGCGGGCTCCCCCGCCGAGGCCGCGGTGTCGGATGTGGCCTTCCTTCAGGCGATGCTTGACGCGGAGGCGGCGCTGACCCGCGCCCAGGCGGAGGCGGGCCTCGCCCCTGCGGACGCGGCATCCGCGGTCGGCGCCGCGGCGGACGCCGCCCGCTTCGACGTACGCGACATCGCGCTCCGCGCGCGTGCCGGCGGCAATCCGGTGATCCCGCTGGTGGCGGACCTGACGGCGGCGGTGCCGGAAGCGGCGGCGCCGTATGTGCACCGGGGCGCGACGAGCCAGGACATCATGGACACGGCGATGATGCTGATCGCGGGCCGGACCCTCGACCTGATCCTCGCCGACCTGGCCCGCACGGAACGGGCACTGGCCCGCCTCGCCGCAGCACACCGGGACACCGTGATGCCGGGCCGCACACTGACCCAGCATGCCGTCCCGACGACCTTCGGCCTCAAGGCGGCGGGCTGGCGATCGCTGACCCTCGACGCACGGGACAGGGTGGCTGCGGCGCGTGCCTCGCTTCCGGTGCAACTGGGCGGTGCGGCAGGGACGTTGGCGGCGTTCGGGGCGTACGGCGGGAGCGCAGGGCTCGTCTCGGCCTATGCCCGGCAGTTGTCGCTCGCCGAACCCGGGCTGCCCTGGCACACGCTGCGCACACCCGTCGCCGACCTCGCCTCGGCCCTTGCCTTCACCGCGGGTGCCTTGGGGAAGGCGGCGGTGGACATCCTCACCCTTGGCCGTACGGAGATCGCCGAGGTCTCCGAAGGTGCCGGCGGCGGCTCCTCCGCCATGCCCCACAAGGCGAACCCGGTACGTTCCACGCTGATCGCGGCGGCGGCGCGCCGCACGCCCGCCCTCGCGGCCACGCTCCTCGCCTCCATGGCCGCCGAGGACGAACGCCCCGCGGGCGCCTGGCACGCGGAGTGGGAGGCCCTCCGCGACCTCCTGCGCACGGTCGGCGGGGCGAGCCGGGACGCGGCGGAGCTCACCGAGAACCTCCGGGTGCACGCGGACACCATGCGCGAACACCTCGGCCTCACCCACGGGTTGATCGTCTCCGAGCGCCTGACGGCCGACCTTGCGCCGCTCGTCGGCCGGGCGCGCGCGAAGGAACTCCTCACGTCGGCGGCCCGCCGCACCCGGGACGAGGCCAGGTCCCTCGCTGACGTACTGGCCGAGGAAGCCGAGCTCAAGGGCGTCGACCTCGCGGACATCGACCTCGCCGAACTCACCGACCCCACCCGGTACACCGGCTCCGCCGGCGCCCTCACCGACCGAGCCCTGGAGCGACGTTGAGCACCGAGCTGCCGCACCACACCATCGAGGGCGCCCCGGCCGCGCCCGCTCTCCTCCTCGGCCCGTCCCTGGGCACCTCCACCGCCCTGTGGGACGCCGTGGCGCCCGAACTCTGCGCCGCTCACCGGGCCGTACGCTGGGACCTCCCCGGCCACGGCAAGTCGCCGGCCCATCTGATCGGCCCGGGGGCGACCGTCGCCGACCTGGCGGATCTCGTCCTGGCGCTCGCCGATTCGCTCGGCATCGACCGTTTCGCGTACGCGGGTGTCTCGCTGGGCGGCGCCGTCGGTCTGCATCTCGCGGTGCACCACCCCGAGCGGGTGGAGAGCCTCGCCGTGATCTGCTCGTCGGCGCACTTCGGCGGGTCCGCGCCGTGGGAGGAGCGTGCGGAACTCGTACGCCGCGAGGGCCTCGCCGCACTCGCGGAGACCGCGCCACAGCGCTGGTTCACCCCCGGGTTCACGGTCCCCGGCCTGGTGGACGACCACCGGAACACCGACCCCGACGCGTACGCCGCGTGCTGCGACGCGCTCGCGGCGTACGACCTGAGGGGCGTGCTGGCGGAGGTCGGCGCGCCCACGCTGGTCATCGCGGGGCGCGAGGATCCGGCGACACCGCCGGCCCACGCGCGCGAGATCGCCGACGCGGTGCCGGGCGCGTCCCTGACCGAGCTGGCCGGGGCCTCGCATCTGGCCCCCGCGGAACGCCCCGACGCGGTGATCGCCGCGCTGCGGGGGCACTTCGGCGGGGCGGCGGCGAGCGGGATGGCGGTACGCAGGGAGGTCCTGGGGGACGCGCACGTGGACCGTGCGCAGGGGAACACCACGCCCTTCACGGCCCGCTTCCAGGACTTCATCTCCCGCTACGCATGGGGCGAGATCTGGACCGACCCCACGCTGGCCCGCCGCGAACGCAGCATGATCACACTGACGGCGCTGGTCGCACACGGCCACTACGAGGAACTGGCCATGCATGTACGGGCGGCCCGCCGCAACGGCCTGACGCCCGATGAGATCGGGGCAGTGTTGCTGCAGACCGCGGTCTACTGCGGGGTCCCTGCGGCGAATTCCGCGTTCGCGGTGGCGCAGAGGGTGCTGGCGGAGGAGAGCAACGAATAGCCCCTCCGGCGTTTGAGGAGCGGGGGTCTGGGGGCGGAGCCCCCAGGAGACCGAGCCACGGTGGCAGTCCAAGAGCCCCGCCCCCTACGTCGCACTGCGCTCACTCGCTTCGCGATACCTCCGCTCCAGCTCCCCCACAAACGCCTCCTCCCCCGGCCGCCCCGCCCGCAGCAACTGCCGCCACCGCTCCGCACTCCAGTCCGCCGGCGCCGTCCCCCGGACGAACTCCTCCACAAGACCCACGAACCGCGTCGGATCGGCGCGAAAGGGAAAGTGCCCGGCACCGCCGAAGATCTCCAGGCGGCTGCCCGGCATCGCCTGATGCGCGGTGAACGCGTGGTCGACCGGCAGCACGCTGTCCCGGTCGCCCCACACGAGCATCGTCGGCATCCCCTCGGCCAGGTAGCAGCGATCCAGCATCGTCACCACCTGCCCCCGCCAGTCGACCACCGACCGCAGCGTGCGGATGAACGCGGTCCGCGCCCAGACGTCCGGCAACGCCTCGACCAGGCCCATCAGTTCGGGCGCGTCCTGCCCGAGCCCGGTGTCGAGGAGCCGCAGCAGCCCGACGACAGCCCGCACGGGCAGGTCGGCGCCGGGCAGTTCGAGCAGGGAGAGGAGCAGCGCGGCGCCGGGCAGCGAGACCCCCCGCAGCACGGGGCTGACCTGTGGCCCCACGCCTCCCGTACTGACCAGGACGAGCCGCTCGACCCGCTCGGGAAACTGGTAGGCGAACTGCATCGCGACGCCACCGCCGAACGAGTGCCCGACGAGCGTGACCCGCTCGATGCCGAGTACGCCGAGCAGATCGCGGATTCCGTTGGCGTACGCCGCCACGGAGTAGTCGGCGCGCGGTTTCTCGGACGCGCCGTGACCGAGCAGGTCCGGGGCGATGACCGTGTGCGTGCGGGCCAGTTGGGCGATCAGCGGCGACCAGGTCACCGACGACGCACCGATGCCGTGGATCAGCAGGATCGCGGGCCCCTCACCCGCGATGCGGTACGCACGCCGGTAGCCGTGCACCGTACGGAACCGCAGTGTGCCCCCGCCCTCGTCGTCGGTGGGAAGCCGCCGGGACTGGAAGGGCAGAATCCGCGCCATGGGCCGGAGTGTAGGCAGGCGGGACGTTGGGGTGGTTTCGGATGGGTTTCAGGTGGCGTAACTCGGGCGCTAATCGGCGCCGTAGCACCCCAGGAACATGTCGACGCCGGCGACGATCAGGCGCTCCGTCAGATCGTCGCTGATGTCGGTGCCGTACGAGCCGAAGACGAGGTGCGGGAAGACCAGCAGGGAGTACAGCTGGATGACCGCGGCCTCCATGTCCGGGACGACGAGGCGGCCCTGGTCGGCCAGTTCGCGCAACGCGCCCGCGATCGCGGGGTGATGCCCCTCCGGGCCGTGGTGCTCCCATGCCGTGCCCAGTGTGGGGAAGCGGTGGATCTCCCTGGCGACCAGTTGGCGCAGCGCCTTCATCTCCTGGTCGTCGCGGACCGCGTCGACCCAGATCCGGGCGGCGTTCAGGAACGCCCCGCGCAGGTCGTCCGCCGCGGTGAGGCCGTCAAGGGCGGCCACCGATGAGGACGCTGCGAGGGGTTCGTCGAGCGCGCCCGCGATGACCGCGGTGAACAGCGCTTCCTTGTTGCCGAAGTGGTTGTAGACGGTCACCTTGGACACGCCCGCCTCGGCGGCGATGGCGTCCATGCCGACGCCGAACCCGTCACGGAGGAACAGCGAGCGGGCGGCGCGGACGATGGCCTCGCGCTTGCGTTCCGCGCGCGGCCCCGAAGGCCCCTCGCCCCGACCCGTGCCTTTTCCCTCGCTTCTCATGCGTCGCACCCTACCAGCCAACTGAACTGAACAGTTGAGTTCACATGAACTAGTCAGTACAGTTCAGTCGCGTCAAGCCACGCCCGGTCGACCGACGCCCGGTCAAGCCACGCCTACAGGTCAGGACTCGCCATGACGCATCCCCACCCGCCCCCGGCCGCCGCGCACCACACGGCATCCCCGCCGCCGACGGGCCGACGCCCCTGGACGGCGCTCACACTCCTCTGCCTGGCCCAGTTCATGCTGGTGCTCGACGCCACCGTCGTGAATGTCGCGCTGCCGAGCATGGCCGCCGGCCTCGACCTCGACCGAACCGCCCTGACCTGGGTCGTCACGACGTACACCCTGTGTTTCGGCGGACTGATGCTGCTCGGCGGGCGGCTCGCCGACGTCCTCGGGGCGCGCCGCCCCCTGCTCGCCGGGCTCGCCCTCTTCACGGTCGCCTCGCTCGTCACCGGGCTCGCGTCGGACGCGACGACGCTCCTCGCGGGACGCACCGCGCAGGGCATCGGCGCCGCGCTGCTCTCCCCGGCCGCCCTCGCGATCGTCACCACCTCCTTCCACGGCCGGGACCGCCATCGCGCGCTCGGTGTCTGGGCGGCGATCGGCGGCGCGGGCGCGGCGTTCGGCGTCCTGCTCGGCGGGATCCTGACCGACGGCCCGGGCTGGGAGTGGATCTTCTACGTCAACGTGCCCATAGGGGCAGCCCTGTTGCTCGCCCTGCCCACCGTCGTCCCCGCCCGCACACCCCGGCCCGCCCGTCTGGACGTACCGGGTGCGCTCCTGGTCACCGTCGGTACGGGGGCGCTGATCTACGGCCTGGTCGCGGCGGGCGACACGGGCTGGTCGCATCCCCGGACGCTGATTCCGGTGGCCGTCGCGGCGGCGCTGTACGGAGTGTTCGTCGCCGTCGAGCGCGTCCAGCGCACACCGCTGATCGACCTGGCGGTGCTCCGGCGCCGGCCGGTCGTCGTGGGCTCGTATCTGATGCTGGTCGCCACCGCCCTGCTGATCTCGCTGTTCTTCCTGGGGTCCGTGTTTCTTCAGGAGGTACGCGGCCACAGCGCCCTCAGGACCGGGGTGCTGTTCCTTCCGGTCGCCGTCGCCACGGCGGTCGGCGCGCACCTGGGCGGGCAGTTCGTGGGCCGGGCGGGGGCGCGGGCCACGGCGGCGGTGGGGCTCGCGCTCGCCGCGGCCGGCACCGGCCTGCTCACCGGCGTCGGCCCTGACGGCAGCACGTGGGCGGTCGTGGCGCCGGGCATGTCCGTGGCGGCACTGGGACTCGGCTCGGTGTTCGTCGCGGCCACGACCACCGCGCTTGGGTTCATCGACCCCGAGGAGGCGGGCGTCGCGTCCGGCGTGGTGAACACCTTCCACGAAGTGGGCGGCTCGGTGGGCGTCGCCGTCGTCTCCACGGTGGCCGCGTCCGGCATCGAGGGCGGGACGAGCGGCGGATTCGCGAACGCGTTCCTGGTGTGCGCCGTCGCGGCCGCGGTCAGCACGGCCGCCACCTTCGTGCTCGTACCGCGCGGGAAGCCGCAGATGACGGGCGGACCGCACGCCCACTGAACGGTGCCGGGCACGGCCCCAGGGCCGTGCCCGGCGCAAATGCGCCACGTACGCACGATCGACGGGTGACTATCGCGTCATGTCACCACCAGGTCACCCGGGTGACACATACGCAGGTTAAGTTACGTGGAGACGATGCGAGTTACGCAGCCACGTGAGGACTTTGCCACTGTGACGGGAGCCGGAATACGCCGAGGGGCGCTGCCCGCGGCGCTGATCGCCGTGGTCATGGTGATCGTCCAGTTCTTCGCGCACGGGGTCAACGAACCCGCGTCCGGCACGGAGTCCCGCACGGCAGCGGCCGCCGCGCCCTACGCGCACTGCGGCGACGAAACGGACCCCGAAGAGACCTCCGAGCACTTCCGGGCCCGCGGCCGCCCCAACTGCCGCGACCTCACCCCCGACTCCGTCGTGCGCGCCGACACCAGGACCGTCACGTCCCCGGACGGCGCCACGCGCGCGCAGCGCCCGGCCGTCTCCGCCTACGCCGAGTCAAGACCCGCGGGTCGCGAACTACCGGCGCTCCTCCAGGTCTTCCGCTGCTGATCGGCCTCTCCCGCACGACGACGTCCACGCGCGTGGCCCATCCGGGCGCCACGCGCGCGTGAGCCGACCGCACGTACTCGCCGGAACCAACACGTCCACGTCACACCGATGCGCCCCCCACGGCGCTCAGGAGTCATCGACATGCACCAATCCCCTGCCTCTCCACTCGATCGCGCCCGCTCGCTCTTCCGGTCCCCGGGCGACGCGCGGCACGATCTCGCCGCCTCCGTAGTCGTCTTCCTCGTCGCACTTCCGCTGTGTGTCGGCGTGGCCGTCGCCTCGGGGGTACCCGCCGAACTCGGCCTGATCACCGGCATCGTCGGCGGCATCGTCACCGGCCTCCTTCCCGGCAGCAGCCTCCAGGTGAGCGGCCCCGCCGCCGGACTCACCGTCCTCGTCTTCGAAGCCGTCCAGGAGTTCGGCATCGCGGCGCTCGGCGCCCTCGTGTTCGCCGCCGGGATCCTCCAGCTCGCCATGGGCGCGCTGCGGCTCGGCCGCTTCTTCCGGGCCATCTCCGTGGCCGTCGTCGAGGGGATGCTCGCCGGCATCGGACTCGTCCTGATCGCCGGGCAGTTGTACGCCATGGCGGACCTCGAAGCCCCCGCGAGCGGGCTCGGCAAGATCGCCGGCCTTCCCGGGCTGCTCACCGACATCGTCGGCTCGGGGCGCGCGCTGACCGCCTTCGGGCTCGGCGCGGGCTCCGTCGCTGTCCTCGTGCTGTGGCGCAGGCTCCCCGCCAAGGCCCGCGTGGTGCCCGCGCCGCTCGCCGCCGTCGCGCTCGCCACGGGCGCCTCGCTGCTCTTCTCGCTGCCCGTGGCCACGGTCGAGGTGCAGGGGCTCGTCGAGGCGGTCCAGCTGCCGGACGCCGCTGCCTTCGGCGAACTGGCCGGAGTCGGCGCCATCGGCACCGTGCTCGCCTTCGCCCTGATCGCCTCCGCGGAGAGCCTGTTCAGCGCGGCCGCGGTGGACCGGCTGCACGACGGTCCGCGTACGTCGTACGACAAGGAACTGATGGCCCAGGGCGCGGGCAACACCGTGTGCGGACTGCTCGGCGCGCTGCCGATGACCGCCGTCATCGTGCGCAGCGCGGCCAATGTGCAGGCGGGCGCGCGGACCAAGGCGTCCCGCGTCCTGCACGGCGTGTGGCTGCTGCTCTTCGCCGCGCTGCTGCCCGCCGCGCTCGGTCTCATCCCGGTCGCCGCGCTCGCCGGTGTCCTCGTGCACGCGAGCTGCAAGCTGGTTCCCGTACGGCAGTTGGCGCAGCTGTGGCGTGAGCACCGTGGCGAGGCGGTCGTGCTGGCCGTGACGGCCGTGGCGATCGTCTCGGTGAGCATGTTCGAGGGCGTCCTCATCGGCCTCGCCCTCGCCGTCATCAAGACGGCGTGGGAGACGTCCCATGTGCACGTGGAGGTCGTCGACAAGGGCGCCGGGCCGATCCGGGCGCACCTGTCCGGCAATGCCACGTTCCTGCGGCTGCCGAAGCTGCTCGACGCGCTGGAGGCGCTGCCCCAGGACCGGCCGATCGAGCTGGACCTCACGGGGCTTCGGCATCTGGATCACGCGTGCCGGACGTCGCTGGAGAACTGGGCTGCGCGGCACAGTTCTGATGGCACTGAGCCGGTGAAGGTCGCCTCCGGAATCTAGGTGACCGTCTGTCACCGGCTTCGCCGAGTTCGTCCTCAAACGCCGGACGGGCTGATTGGTTTCAGCCCGGCCTGCGTTTGAGGCCATCTTGTACGGGGTCTGGGGCGGAGCCCCGGTTTCGGGCGACCACCCCTACCTCGCCCCATACACCGGCTGAGGCACCTCCGCCCGCGAGAGCAACTTCCGCGTCGCCTCCCCCGCCTCCTCCGGACTCCACCGCGCCCCCTTGTCGGCGCTTGGCCCCGGCCGCCACCCCTCCATCACGGTGATGCGCCCCGCCTCGGCCTCGAACACCCGCCCGGTGACACCGTCCGATGCCTCGGAGCCGAGCCAGACCACGAGCGGTGACACGTTCTCCGGGGCCATCGCGTCGAAGCCTCCGCCCTCGGGCGCGGCCATGGTCTCGGCGAAGGTCGACTCCGTCATCCGCGTCCGCGCGGCCGGCGCGATCGCGTTCACCCGTACTCCGTAGGAGCCGAATTCGGCGGCGGCGACCATGGTGAGGCCCAGTATCCCGGCCTTGGCGGCGCTGTAGTTCCCCTGGCCGACGCTGCCCAGAAGGCCCGCCCCGGAGCTGGTGTTGACCACGCACGCGTGCCGCGCACGCCCGGCCTTCGCCTCGGCGCGCCAGTACGCCGCCGCGTGCTTCAGCGGCAGGAAGTGGCCCTTCAGGTGGACGCGCATGACGGCGTCCCAGTCGTCCTCGTCCAGGTTCACCAGCATCCGGTCACGCAGGAACCCCGCATTGTTCACCAGGGCGTCAAGGCCGCCGTACGTGTCGACGGCGGCCGCGACCAGGGACGCCGCCCCCTCCGACGTGGCGATGTCACCGCCGTGCGCGACGGCCTCGCCGCCCGCCGCGCGGATCTCCGCGACGACGTCGTGCGCGGGCCCGCCGGACGCCCCGGAGCCGTCGGGCCCCACACCGAGGTCGTTCACGACGACCTTCGCGCCCTCGGCGGCGTACGCGCGCGCGTGCGCCCGCCCAAGGCCGCGCCCCGCGCCCGTGACGATCACGACACGGCCCTCGCAGATCCCGTTCCTGGCAGTCATTCGGAAACCCTTTCCCTTGCTGATGGCTGCTTGTTCGCGGACGCCGCATCGAGGAACGCCGGGCGCTCACCGCCGCCGTGCAGACGCAGCGCCGCACCGCTGATGTAGCGCGCGCCCTCGGAGGCGAGGAAGACGCACGCGTCCCCGGCGTCCGACGGTTCGGCGAGCCGTCCGAGCGGGACCGTGCGGGCGACCTCCGCGATGCCGGCCTCGTCGCCGTAGTGCAGATGGGCGCTCTCGGTCCGGGCGAGGCCGAGGACGACGGTGTTCACCCGCACCGTGGGGGCCCATTCGACGGCCATGGTGCTTGCCAGGTTCTCCAGGCCCGCCTTCGCCGCTCCGTACGCGCCGGTGCCGGGCGAGGGCCGCGTGCCGCTCACGCTCCCGATCATCGTGATGCTGCCGCCCGCGGGACGCTGCGCGCGCATCACCTCGTACGCCGCGAGAGACGCGTACAACGGGGCCAGCAGGTTGAGTTCGACGATCTTGGCCTGGCGGGTCGGTGACGCATCGGCGAGCAGCCCGAAGGGTGAACCGCCCGCGTTGTTCACCAGCACGTCCAACCGGCCGTGATCGGCGGCCACATCGGCGAAGAAGGTGCGCGCGGCCTCCGGGTCGCGCAGATCGAGAGGGCGGAACTCGGCTGCCGCGCCGCCCGCTTCGACCGGGCTCTCCGGCGGCCTGCGGGCGCAGACGACGACGTGCGCGCCGGCGGCGAGGAAGCTGCGCGCGATGCCGGCTCCGACGCCCCGGGTGCCACCGGTGACGACGACCACCTGCCCCGCGCCGTGCCGCCCGGCCGGTGGCACACCCTGTCGCGTGTCAGTCATCGCTGCTACCTTTCCAACTAACAAATGTTTGATTGAAAGCGCCTGGTTGAAAGGTAGCGGATCCTCTGATGTCTGTCTCCACCTCGAGCCCGGACAAGGGCGTGGCCGTTGTCACCGTCGACTTCCCACCCGTCAACGCCCTGCCTGTGCGCGGTTGGTACGACCTGGCGGCCGCCGTGCGCGAGGCGGGCCGGGATTCCGGGACCCGCTGTGTGGTCCTTGCCGCGGAGGGCCGCGGTTTCAACGCGGGCGTGGACATCAAGGAGATGCAGCGCGACAGCGGGCACAGCGCACTGATAGGCGCCAACCGCGGGTGCTACGAAGCGTTTTCTGCGGTGTACGAGTGCGAGGTGCCGGTCGTCGCGGCGGTGCACGGCTTCTGCCTGGGCGGCGGCATCGGGCTCGTGGGCAACGCGGACGCGATCGTGGCGAGCGACGACGCCACCTTCGGCCTGCCCGAGCTGGACCGCGGCGCGCTCGGCGCCGCCACGCACCTCGCCCGCCTGGTGCCGCAGCACCTGATGCGCGCCCTGTACTACACCTCGCGCACGGCGACCGCCGCCGAACTGCATGCGCACGGCTCCGTGTGGCGGGTGGTCCCACGCGCGGAACTGCGCGATGCGGCCCTGGAGTTGGCGCGGGAGATCGCCCGGAAGGACGGGACGCTGCTCCGCTTCGCCAAGGCCGCGATCAACGGCATCGACCCCGTCGACGTGCACCGGAGCTACCGCTTCGAGCAGGGCTTCACCTTCGAGGCGAACTTGAGCGGCCTGGCCGACCGCGTCCGCGAAGGCTTCGGAGCGAAGGACGAGACGCAAGACGAGACGGATGAGAAGGGCAGGGCATGACGGACAAGACCATGACGCCCGACGAGATCGTGGGGCGGCTGCGGAGCGGGATGACGCTCGGCATCGGCGGCTGGGGCTCGCGCCGCAAGCCGATGGCGCTGGTGCGGGCGCTGTTGCGGTCCGAGGTCACGGACCTCACGGTCGTCGCGTACGGCGGTCCTGACATCGGCCTGCTCGCAGCGGCCGGACGGATCCGCAAGCTGGTGACGGCGTTCACGACGCTCGACTCGATCCCGCTGGAGCCGCATTTCCGGGCGGCACGCGAGCGTGCCGCCTTCGAACTCGTCGAGCTGGACGAGGCGATGTTCATGCAGGGCCTGACGGCGGGCGCCCAGCGGCTGCCGTTCCTGCCGATCCGCGCGGGCCTCGGCTCGGACGTCCTGCGGGTCAACCCCCAGCTGCGTACGGTCACTTCGCCGTACGAGGACGGGGAGGAGCTGGTGGCGGTGCCCGCCCTGCGGATGGACGCGGCCCTTGTGCACATGAACCGCGCGGACCGCCTGGGCAACGCCCAGTATCTGGGCCCCGATCCGTACTTCGACGACCTGTTCTGCGAGGCGGCCGACACCGCGTATGTGTCGTGCGAGCGGATCGTCGAGTCGAGCGCGCTCACCGAGCACGCGGCGCCGCAGACGATGCTGATCTCGCGGCACGCGGTGACGGGGGTGACCGAGACGCCGAAGGGGGCGCACTTCACATCGTGCGTGCCGGACTACGGCCGGGACGAGCCCTTCCAGAAGGCGTACGCCACCGCGGCCGGCGACCCGGACGCCTGGCGGGCGTTCCAGGACCGCTTCCTCTCCGGCACCGAGCGGGACTACCAGACGGCCGTCCAGACCTGGCACAAGGAGCAGCGATGACGCAGACCGAATCGGCGACGCCCGCCGCGACCGCCGTCACCCGCGCCGAGTACTGCGTGATCGCCTGCGCCGAGGCCTGGCGGGACGCGGGCGAGGTCCTCGCATCGCCGATGGGCACGGTGCCGTCGATCGGGGCCCGCCTTGCGAAGCTGACCTTCTCGCCGGATCTGCTGCTCACGGACGGGGAGGCGCTGCTGATCGGCGACGTTCCCGCCGTGGGGGCGCCGTCCACGGTGACGGAGGGCTGGCTGCCGTACCGCAAACACCTGACGATGGTGATGGGCGGCCGGCGTCACGTGATGATGGGCGCGAGCCAGATCGACCGCTTCGGCAACCAGAACATCTCCTGCATCGGCGACTGGGACCGGCCCAAGCGCCAGCTGCTCGGGGTGCGCGGCGCGCCGGTCAACACCCTCAACAATCCGGTGAGTTACTGGATCCCGCGGCACTCGACGCGCGTCTTCGTCGAGAAGGTCGACATGATCAGCGGGGTGGGCTTCGACAGCGCGGCGGCGGCAGGACCCGCCGCGACGCGCTACCACGATCTGCGCCGGGTCGTGTCGGACCTCGGCGTCTTCGACTTCTCGACGCCGGACCACGCGATGCGCATCGTCTCGCTGCACCCGGGGGTGACGGTCGATCAGGTGCGGGAGGCGACGGGCTTCGCCCTGCATGTTCCGGACGACGTCCCGTCCACGCGCGAGCCGTCGGCGGAGGAACTGCGGCTGATCCGGGACGTGGTGGACCCGCGCGGCCTGCGGGACCGCGAGGTGCGCGCATGACCCCAGGACCGGCGACCATGGAGACGGCGCTGACCAGGCTGGTCGGTGTCCGCCACCCGATCGTGCAGACCGGCATGGGGTGGGTGGCAGGCCCCCGCCTGGTCTCCGCGACGGCGAACGCGGGCGCCCTGGGGATCCTGGCCTCCGCCACGATGACCGTCGACCAGCTGCGCTCCGCCGTCCGGGAGGTCAAGTCCCGTACGGACGAGCCGTTCGGGGTCAACCTGCGCGCCGACGCGGCCGACGCGCGGGACCGCGTACGCATCATCGTCGAGGAAGGGGTACGGGTCGCGTCCTTCGCCCTGGCCCCGTCGAAGGAACTGATAGCCGAGCTGAAGGACGCCGGGGTCGTCGTCATCCCGTCCATCGGCGCGCGGCGGCACGCGGAGAAGGTCGCCGCGTGGGGCGCGGACGCGGTCGTGGTGCAGGGCGGCGAGGGCGGCGGGCACACCGGGGAAGTGGCGTCCACGGTGCTGCTGCCGCAGGTCGTGGACACGGTGGACATCCCGGTGATCGCCGCGGGTGGCTTCTACGACGGACGGGGGCTCGTCGCCGCGCTCGCGTACGGCGCGGCGGGCGTCGCGATGGGCACGCGCTTCCTGCTGACCTCGGACTCGACGGTCCCGGACGCGGTGAAGGCGCGCTACTTGGCGGCATCGGTCAAGGACGTCACGGTGACGACCCGGGTGGACGGCCTCCCCCATCGCATGCTGCGCACGGACCTGGTGGCCGCCCTCGAGAAGTCCGGCCGTCTGTCGTCGCTGACGCGGGCGGTGCGCCATGCGGCGGCGTTCCGCAAGCTGTCCGGGATGGGGTGGGGGGAGATGGTCCGGGACGGCATGGCCATGCGGCACGGCAAGGGCCTGACGTGGAGTCAGATACTGCTGGCGGCGAATACGCCGATGATGCTGAAGGCGGCGATGGTGGACGGCCACCCTGAGGCGGGGGTGATGGCCTCCGGGCAGGTGGCGGGGGTCATCGAAGACCTGCCCTCGTGTGAGGAGTTGATCGCGCGGATCGTGGAGGAGGCGGCAGAGGTGACGGGGCGCTTGGGGAAGGACTTCCCCGGCACGGGCTGAGCTCTCAGCCCGGCGGGACAGATCCAGCCCGTCGAGGGGGTCCCCCCTGCTCCTTAAGAGCTTGGGGGAGTTTGAGGACGAACTCGGCGGAGCCGGTGATCTACGGCCACCCGTAGCGCCACCGGCCCCCTCACACCCCGGCCACCGCCAACGACGCCCGTGCCCGCGCGACCAGACCGTCCGCCCCGCACGCGTCGGCCAGGGCAAGCCCCCGCGCCAGCTCACTGGCGGCTCCCGCCGCGATCCCGTACTCGACCCGGGCCACCGCATGCTTCGTACGCGCACGGCGAAGCCTCCAGGCAGGCGACCGCTCGCGCGTACAGGTCGACCGCCCGCTGCCCGCTCTCCAGGGACGCCGCGCACCGCAGCGCCTCCCCGATCGCCGTCTCCGTGCCGAACAGCTCCGCCTGGACCCGCGCGTCCGCGGCCAGTTCGGCGGCACGCCGCGGATCGTCCGAGGCCAGCGCGCGGGCCAGGTCGTGCGCCCAGGGCGCGACGATCGTGTTGTAGCGGCCGCGTGCGTTCGACGCCTTCGCGGCGACCTCCAGTTCGTTGACGCCTTCGGTCCGCTGCCCCACGGCGATCAGCAGACGGCCGCGCACGGAGTGGATGTCGGGCACGAAGATCGTGGACGGGTAGGGCGGCGCGATGCCGTAGCGTTCGGCGACGTCCTGTGCCTCGTCGACCTTGCCGCGCGCGAGCAGCGTGTCGATGAGCATGCACGCCGCGTCCCAGTGCATCGGCAGACCGCTGCCGACCCGGTCGGCAAGGCGCAGGCTGTCCCGCAGCGAGGCCTCCGCCTCCTTGAGGCGCCCACGCCTGCGGTGCACCAGGCCGACCCAGGCCTTGGCGAGCGCCAGGTGGCCGCCGCTCCAGCCCGCGGTCTCATAGGCGCGGACCGCCTCCGCGAAGAGGCTCTCGGCGCGGTCGAGCCGGTCGGTGAAGATGTAGGCGCTGCCCAGCATCATCAGGAGCTCGAAGCCCCACTCGGTGTCGGTCCAGCCGAGGCCGGGCGCGAGGCGGCCGTTGACGAGGGAGCGGTCGCAGAGTTCGACGATCTCCTCCGCGTTCTCCCCGCGGGTCATGGCGTCGAAGGCGCGCAGGATCAGCAGGGCGCGCTCGGAGTTGTCGCGTCCCGGCAGCGGTCCGGCGAGCGCGGCAAGCCGGCGTGAGCGGCCCGTCGCGTCCTCCTCGCCGGCGTGGATGCCCTCCCACATGTAGTGGACGCCCTGCAACCGCATCCGGTCGGGGCCCGGCTCCAGGCGCGCGGCCTCGGCGTCGACGACGCGCAGCGCCTCCTCCAACTGGTCGTTGTGCACCAGGGCTTGGGACAGCCGGCAGACCGCGTCCACTCTCAGCGTGCGGTCGAGCCCCGGCGTGTGCAGCGCCTCTCTGAGATGGCGGATGGTCGTGGCGGGCGAGGTGAGCAGGGTGGCGCAGCCCAGTTCGTAGAGCACGCGCGCGTGGTTCTCGGGCAGCGGCGGTTCCCGCAGGGCCCGCTCCAGACAGCGGCGGGCGGCGTCCGGCGCGCCGACCGCGAGATGCTCGGCCGCGGCGTGGCGCAACTGCTCGACCAGTTCGGGGTCGTCGTCCGGGTGCACTTCGAGGAGGTGCCGGGAGGCGGCCGCCGCGCCACGGCCCGACAGCGTGACGGCCCAGGCGGCCTGGCCGTGCATCGCGGTGCGCGTCGCGGGCGGGATCGAGCGGTAGACGGTGCTGGCGATCAGCGGGTGGACGAACTCCATGCCCTGGTCGTCGCCGAGCAGGATGCGGGCCGCGCGCAGTCGCTCCGCGCACCGCTGGGCCGACTCGTGCGTCAGCCCGGCGAGCGAGGCGGCGAGGTCGAGGGGGATCGCGGCGCCGAGGATCGCGGCCGCCCACGCGAACCGTGTGACGTCCGTGCCGAGGCCTTCGAGGCGGGCGACGAGGCCGCGGCCGCGCGCCGACCGGTTCAGGGCGCGCAGTTCGTCCGCGGAGCCCTCGACCGGTTCGAGCTCGCTGTCCTGCACCTTGGCGAGCAGTTCCACGGATTCGTACGGATTGCCGCCGGTGACCGCCCACACCTCGCGGCAGAACGGGGCGTCGGCGTGCTCGCCGAGGGTGGCGCGGGTGAGTCCGGCCGCGGCCTCGGGGGTGAGCGCCCGCAGGACCGTCGAGGGACCGGACGCCGCGCCGACCGCCGCGAGGTGGCGTGCGCTGTCGCCCCTGGCCTCGTCCGGCCGGTGGGCGACCACGACCAGGACCGGCAGTTCGGCGAGGCGCTGGGAGAACGCGGCCAGCCAGTGCAGGGTCTCCTGGTCGGCCCAGTGCGCGTCGTCGATGATCAGGACGAGCGGCCAGTGCAGTCCCGCCAGGCGTGCGACCGCCTCGACCAGGCCGTCGCACACGCCCTGCGGGTCGGCCTGGACGCCGCCCGGCTCGGCTATGCCGAGCGCGGGGCCCGCGATCTCGTACCAGTCGCCGAGATACTCCCGGGCCTCGTCGGGCGTGAGGGAGACAAGCGCCGGCGCAAGCAGTTGTCGTACGACGTTGAAGGGGACGGAGGTGACGGTCTCACCGCCGCGCGCGGACCAGACCGTGGCCCGTCCCTCCGCGATCCGGCGCACCTCGGTCAGCAGTGCCGTCTTGCCGATGCCCGCCTCGCCGCGGAAGACGAGCAGTCCGCCGGCCGTCATCGAGTCGGAGCACAGCTCGTCCACGGCCCGTGCGGCCGCCGCGAGTTCCGCGTCGCGCTCCCACAGCGGGGCCCAGGTGGCTCCTCCGGGCCGTCCCTGCGTCATCGCGCTACCTCCTGAGGTCGCTCAATCGACGTACAGACCTCGAGACTAGCGGGGTAGTGGGTCTCTCGGTGCGGGGTCCGGGCAGCAACCGCCGCAAGGGGTGAGAGTCGGGCCGGGGCTGGACGCCGTCAGAGCCGTTCGATGATGGTCACGTTCGCCTGACCGCCGCCTTCGCACATGGTCTGGAGGCCGAACCGGCCGCCGGTTCGCTCCAGTTCGTACAGGAGTGTCGTCATCAGTTTGACGCCCGTCGCGCCGAGGGGGTGACCGAGGGCTATCGCACCGCCGTTGACATTGACCTTGTCCGGGTCGGCCCCGGTCTCCTTCAACCAGGCGAGGACGACCGGCGCGAACGCTTCGTTGATCTCGACGAGGTCGATGTCGTCGATGCTCATGCCGGTCTTCTTGAGCGCGTACGCCGTGGCGGGGATCGGCGCGGACAGCATGCGGATGGGGTCCTCGCCGCGCACCGAGAGGTGGTGGATACGGGCCCTGGGCGTCAACCCGTGTTCCCGCACGGCCCGTTCGCTCGCGATGAGCATGGCGGCCGCGCCGTCCGAGACCTGCGAGGAGCAGGCGGCGGTGATGGTGCCGTCGTCCAGGACGGGCTTGAGGCCCGCCATCTTCTCCAGGGTCGTGTCGCGGCGCGGGCCCTCGTCGGTGGTCACCCCTCCATGGGCGACGAGTTCGCGGTCGAAGCGGCCCTCGTCGATCGCACGGATCGCCCGCTGGTGCGAGCGGAGCGCGAACTCCTCCATGTCGCGGCGGGATATGCCCCACTTCTCGGCGATGAGCTGGGCGCCGTGGAACTGGTTGACGGGCCGGTCGCCGTACCGGGCGCGCCAGCCCTCGCTGCCCGCGTAGGGGCCTTCGGTGAGGCCAAGCGGCTCGGCGGCCTGCCGGGACGCGAAGGCGATGGGGATCATCGACATGTTCTGCGTGCCGCCCGCGACGACGAGCTCCTGGGTGCCGGACAGGACGCCCTGTGCCGCGAAGTGCACGGCCTGCTGCGAGGAGCCGCACTGCCGGTCGATCGTCACGCCGGGCACCTCTTCGGGCAGTCCGGCCGCGAGCCAGCTGGTGCGGGCGATGTCGCCCGCCTGCGGGCCGACCGTGTCCAGACAGCCGAAGACGACGTCCTCGACGGCGGCCGGGTCGACGCCCGTGCGCTCGACAAGTGCCTTCAGGACATGGGCTCCCAGGTCGGCGGGGTGGACGGCCGAGAGGCCTCCCTTGCGCCTGCCGACGGGGGTGCGGACCGCTTCGACGATGTAGGCCTCGGCCATGACTGCGTACTCCTCGTGCTCCTCGGTCGGTGCGGTCGTCGGTCGACGACGCGCGCTCTACGTGCGTACGGAGATGCCGTCAAGGACCATCGAGAGGTACTGGCGGGCGATCTCCTCGGGGCTGTGGCCTCCGCCGGGGCGGTACCAGGACGCGGCGACCCAGACGGTGTCGCGCACGAAGCGGTAGGCGAGCCGGATGTCCAGGTCGTCGCGGAAGACGTGCTCCGCGACGCCCCGCTCAAGCGTCGTCAGCCACGCCTTCTCGAAGCGCTGCTGCGAGTCGGCCAGGTACTGGAAGCGCTCCTGCGCGACCAGCTGCTTGGACTCCTTCTGGTAGATGGCGACGGCGGCGCGATGCCGGTCGATCTCCCGGAAGGACTCGGTGACGAGCGCCTCGAGCGTCTCGCGGGGGCCGAGCTGCGACTGGAGCACGGTGTCGTACCCGTCCCACAGCTCGGTGAGGAAGGTGGAGAGGATCTCTTCGAGCATCGACTCCTTGGAGTCGAAGTGGTAGTAGAGGCTGCCGGCGAGCATGCCGGCGGCGTCCGCGATCTTGCGGACCGTGGTCGCGTTGTACCCCTGTTCGGCGAAGACGTCGGCGGCGATGGCAAGGAGCTCGCCTCGACGCTCGGGTGAGGGGCTCACCGGGGCCTTCTTCTTGGTGGTGTTGACCTGCTTCTTTGTAGTGCTGCTCTGCTTCGGTGCTGTGGTGCTGCTCTGCTTCGGTTTCGACACACGGTCATTCTCCGCCTAGGCGTGCTGGTTGCTGACCGAGACCGTCTCCCCCGTCATGTACGAGGAGTACTCACTGGCCAGGAAGACGATGACGTTGGCTATCTCCCAGGGCTCGGCATACCGCCCGAACGCCTCACGCGCGGTGAGCTCGTCGAGCAGCTCGGGGGAGGTGACCTTCGCGAGGTGCGGGTGCATGGCGAGGCTGGGCGAGACGGCATTGATCCGTATCCCGTGGGGAGCGGCCTCGATGGCGGCGCAGCGGGTGAGCGCCATGACGCCGGCCTTCGCCGCGGCGTAGTGCGCCTGGCCCGCCTGGGCGCGCCAGCCGAGGACCGACGCGTTGTTCACGATCACGCCGCCCCGCTCGGCGGCCCGCATCCGGCGCAGGGCGGCCCGGGTGGAGCGGAAGGTGCCGTTCAACGTCACGTCGATGACCTTGTCCCACTGCTCATCGGTCATCTCGGTCAGCTCGGCGGTGCCCCCCAGCCCCGCGTTGTTCACGACGACGTCCAGACCGCCATGGCGCTGCTCGGCCAGGTCGTAGAGGGCCTGCACTTGGGCCTCGTCCGTGACGTCGCAGGGCGTGCCGTCGACGCGGTCGGCGCCGAACTCCCCGGCGAGCGCCGCCACCGCCTCCTTCGTGCGGCGCGGGTGGGCGTCGCCGATGACGATGCGCGCACCCTCCTCCAGGAAACGGCGCGCGGTGGCTCCGCCGATGCCCGCTCCTGCCGCGGCGGTGATGACGGCCGTGCGGCCCGCGAGCAGACCGTGTCCCGGCACGTACTCGGGCGCGTCCATGCGCGGCCCCCTTCTTCGCTCTCGACGGTTCACTCTCGACGGCTGACTCCCTTCAAGGTAATCTACCAAACACTTGTTAGGGAAGAGTGCCGGGAAAGAACCGACCGCAGAACCGAAGAGGAACTGAAGAGGTGGGCCACTGATGGACCTCGACTTCACCGCCGGAGAAGGGGATTTCAGGCAGCGGGCACGCGCCTGGCTCGGCGCGCACGTGCCGGCCGGGCCACTGCCGTCGCTGGAGACGGCGGAGGGCTTCGCCGCGCACCGCGCCTGGGAGCACGAGCTCGCGGCCGACCGCTGGTCGGTGGTCTCCTGGCCCGAGGAGTACGGCGGGCAGGGCGTCGACATCGTCAAGTGGCTGATCTTCGAGGAGGAGTACTTCGCGGCGGGCGGCCCCGGCCGGGTCTCGCAGAACGGCATCAATCTCCTCGCGCCGACCCTCTTCGACTTCGGCACGGCCGAGCAGCGCGCGCGGATCCTGCCGCCGATGGCGAGCGGCGAGGTGATCTGGGCGCAGGCCTGGTCGGAGCCCGAGTCCGGCTCGGACCTCGCATCACTGCGCTCCACCGCCCGCCGCACGGACGGCGGTTGGCTGATCAGCGGGCAGAAGACCTGGTCGTCGCGGGCCGCGTTCGCCGACCGCGCGTTCGGCCTGTTCCGCAGCGATCCGTCCGGGACCGAAGAGGGCAAGCCGCACCGGGGCCTGACGTATCTGATGTTCCCGCTCGACGCGGACGGCGTGACCGTCCGCCCCATCGGCCGCCTCGACGGCAAGCCCGCGTTCGCCGAGCTCTTCCTCGACGACGTCTTCGTACCGGACGAGGATGTGATCGGTGAGCCCGGCCAGGGCTGGCGCATCGCCATGTCGACGACGGGCAACGAACGGGGTCTGACGCTGCGCTCCCCCGGCCGCTTCGTCGCATCGGCCGAGCGTCTGGTGCGGGAGTGGCGCGCGCACGGCGACCCGGCGGACACGGCGCTGCGCGACCGGGTGGCCGACGCCGTGATCGGCGCCCGTGCCTACCAGCTCTTCACCTGGGCCAACGCCTCGCGCTTCGCGGCGGGCGAGACGATCGGCGCCGAGTCGAGCCTGAACAAGGTCTTCTGGTCCGAGTACGACATCGCGCTGCACGAGACGGCGCTCGATCTCCTGGGCGCGGAGGGCGAGTTGTTGGGGGGCCAGTTGATGGAGGGCCGAGCGGCCGACGGCGGCGAGTGGGCCGAGGGGTATGTCTTCTCGCTCGCCGGGCCGATCTACGCGGGCACGAACGAGATCCAGCGCGACATCATCGCCGAGCGGCTGCTCGGCCTGCCGAAGGGACGCCGCTGATGAGGTTCCTCCTCGACGCCGAGCAGCGCGAGTTCGCGCGCTCGCTGGACGCGATGCTGACGGCGGCCGGCACACCGGCGGCCGCCCGGGCCTGGGCCGCCGGGGACCACGCGCCGGGGCGCGCCGTGTGGGGACGGCTCGCGGACGCGGGCGTGTTCGCGCTCGCCGCCCCCGAGGAGTACGAGGGGGTGGGCCCGCTCCCGGTCGAAGTGGCCGTGGCGTTCGTCGAGCTGGGCCGTCATGCCGTGCCCGGACCGGTGGTCGAGACGGTGGCGGCGGCCGCGCTCCTCGCCCGTCTCGCCGGCCTCGGCGACGCGGAGCCCGCCAAGCGGCTGCTTCCGCCCCTGGCATCGGGAGACGCCATGGCGACGCTCACGCTCCCCGAGGGCGGTCCTTTCGCGCTGGACGCGGACGCGGCGACGCTGCCGCTGATCGTCACGGAGGGAGAACTGCGCCTCGCGTCCGGGCACGCGCGCGTGGGCCGCTCCTTGGACCCGGCACGCCGCCTCGCCCGCCTCCACCCCACCGGTGAACTCCTCGCATCGGGCCCCTCGGTGACCGCCGCCGCCCGCCACGCGGCGAACTGGGCCTCGCTCGCCACGGCCGCACAGGCGCTCGGCGTGGGGCTCGCGCTCCTCGACAGGACCGTCGCGTACGTCAAGCAGCGCACCCAGTTCGGCACACCGATAGGCGGCTTCCAGGCCGTCAAGCACCGCCTCGCCGACGTCCTGACAGGCCTCGAATTCGCCCGCCCGCTGCTGTACGGCGCGGCGCTGACGATGGACACCGCCGATGTGGCCGCCGCGAAGGTCGCGACGGGCGAAGCCGCGTACGCCGCCGCCCGCGCGGCACTCCAACTCCACGGAGCGATCGGCTACACGGCGGAGTACGACCTCTCCCTGTGGCTGACCAAGGCCCGTGCGCTGCGCACCGCGTGGGGCGATCCCGCCGCGTGCCGGGCACGGGTGCTGGCATCGGACGGGTGAGATCCGGCCGCCGACATGGGATTACAGGTCAGGTTCGCGCACCGCTGCCCCCGTGCGCGGATCGCCGCATCCTCGGCGGACAGGGCAAGGCGCCACGCCCGGCCGCCGAACTGGATCGTACGTACGAGTGCGCGCACTGCATCACGCTGCGATGATCAAACGCACTGGTGAGGAGAGCGAGAGGGGCAGCACGTGCGCGTAATCGGGCTGATGTCGGGGACTTCGTACGACGCCATCGACGCCGCTGCGGCCGACCTGACGATCGAAGGCGATCGTCTGGTGCTCACCCCGCTGGGGCTCATCACGCGCGGCTATGACGAGGCGCTGCGGGCGGCGCTCGCCGCGGCGCTGCCGCCCGCAGCGACCACGCTTGCGGAGGTCTGCCGCCTGGACACCCGCATCGGCCAGGCGTTCGCCGCCGCGGCGGCCGAGGCGGACCGCGAACTGTGCGACGGGCAGGCCGAGTTGGTCGCATCGCACGGCCAGACCGTCTACCACTGGGTCGAGGAAGGCCGGGTGCACGGCACGCTGCAGATCGGGCAGCCCGCGTGGATCGCCGAGGCCACCGGGCTCCCCGTGGTCGCCGACTTCCGCCCCCGCGACATCGCCGCGGGCGGCCAGGGCGCACCCTTGGTCAGCGTCGTCGACCAGATGTGGCTGCGCGGCCGGCCGGGCGCCCCCACCGCGGTGAACCTGGGCGGCATCGCCAACATCACCGCCCCGGACGGCACCGCGTTCGACACAGGACCCGCCAACGCCCTCATCGACGCGGCGGTGCGCGACCTCACGCGGGAGCGGCTCGGCTGCGACCTCGACGGCGAGATGGCCGCGCGCGGCACGGTCGACGAGAAGCTCCTGGCCGAGCTGCTCGCCGAGCCCTACTACGCCAGGCCCGCCCCGAAGACCACAGGCAAGGAGCTCTTCCATCTGCCCTATCTGCGGGCGGCGCTCTCCGGGTACGAGGCGCTCGCCCCCGAGGACGTCGTCGCGACCCTCACCCTGCTGACCGCCCGCACGGTCGCCGACGCCGTGCGTTCGGCCGGCGCCTCCGAGGTCATCGCCTCCGGCGGCGGCACTCGCAATCCGACGCTGATGGCCTTTCTGCGGGCCGAGTTGGGCGACATCCCCGTGCGCACCTCCGACGAGCTCGGACTGCCGTCCGCGGCGAAAGAGGCGTACGCCTTCGCGGTGCTTGGCTTCCTGACCGCGCACGGGCTTGCCGGGACGGTTCCGCGGAGCACGGGAGCGCGGCACGCGAGCGTACTGGGTTCGATCACTCCGGGGCGGCGCGGCCTGCGCCTTCCCGAGGCGGTGTCCGTGGGGCCGGTGCGACTGGTGGTGGACGGGGTAACTCGCTGAGTGGCAGGGGCACTTGTGGACACGCGCCGTCACCGCGTCCTGGGTCCCGCGCGCCCTGAACGGCAGTACTTTAGGCACATGCCGCAGACACCACCCACCGTGGCCGTGCTCACCGCGCTCCCGCTGGAGTACGCCGCCGTGCGGAGCCATCTCCCCCAGGTCGAGAAGCTCGTCCACCCGCGCTTCGGCACCCGTGCGGTGCGCGGGCCGCTGCCCGGAAGCCCTTGGCACATCGCCCTGTTGGAGATCGGCGAGGGGACCCTGACCGCGGCCGCGGTCACCGAGCGTGTGGCCACGTGGCTGGAGCCGCGGGCGGTGCTCTTCGTGGGCGTGGCGGGCGGTCTGAAGGACGACATCGAGATCGGGGATGTCGTCGTCGCGACCAAGGTGTACGGCATCCACGGCGGCAAGCAGACGCCCGAGGGATTCCTCGTGCGCCCCGAGGCGTGGCGGGCGCCGCACGGCCTTGAGCAGACGGCACGGGAAGCGTTGCGGGGTCAGGCGCGCTTCAAGCCGATCGCCGTGGGGGACGTGGTCCTCGCCGACGCGTCATCGGCGGTCGCCGAGCATCTGCGGACCCACTACAACGACGCCGTCGCCATCGAGATGGAGGGCAGCGGCGTCGCTCACGCGGCGCATCTCACCGGGGAGTTGGGGGCGCTGATCATTCGCGGGATCAGCGACAAGGCCAATCCCGGCAAGGCCGCGTGCGACGCCTCGGGGAGTCAGGGGCTGGCCGCGGGCAACGCGGCCGCGGCCGCCGTGGCGGTCGTCCGCGAGATGGTGGCCCCCCAGGCCCCAGGCCTCCCGCCCGCCGAGGCCTCGCCCCCTCGGCAGTACGGCGGTGACCACATCGACTTCAGCCACGGCACCTTTCACGGGCCCGTGACCGGGAAGACCGTGAACGGCCCGGGGGCGTGATCCCGTGACCACTGCGTACAGCGGCGATCACGCCGACTTCGGGGGCGGGACCTTCAACGACAGCGTCATAGGCAAGGTCGAGGGCGGCCTGCACCAGCACAACCACCACCACGGGCCGGTTCCGATCGCCACCGCCTCGCTGCCCGCGCCGCCCGCCGGATTCACCGGCAGGGACGGCGACTTGGAGCGGTTGCTTCCGGTGCTCGACCCGGCCGGTGTGGACACGGGTCTTCCCGTCGTCATCTGCGCGGTCTCCGGCCTCGGCGGCATCGGGAAGACGTCGCTCGCCCTGTACGCGGCCCAACTGGCGGACGCCGAAGGCTGGTTCCCCGGCGGCACGCTCTTCGTCGACCTTCGCGGGTACGACGACAATCCGGTCACCGCGGACCAGGCGGTGCTCGCGCTGCTCGACGCGCTGGGGGTGCGCGGCGCCCGGCTTCCCCAGACCACGGCGGCGCAGTACGCCCTGTACCGGACGCTCCTGGCCAGGGAGCGGCAGCCGATGCTGATCCTGCTGGACAACGCGTCCGACCCCGCGCAGATCACCGCGCTGCTGCCGGGGGTCGGCGCGGGGCAGCACCGCGTCCTTGTCACCTCCCGTGACCGGCTGACCGACCTTCCCGCCCGGCTGATCGGCCTGGACACGCTTGCGCCGGACGCGGCCGCCGATCTGCTGACGCTCGCGCTGCGCCTGAGCGACGACCGGGACGACCGCCCGAACCGCGAGCCCGGCGCGCTGCGTGAACTCGCCGCGGTGTGCGGGCATCATCCCCTCGCGCTGCAGATCGCCGCGTCGATGCTGCGCAAGCGGCGGTATCGCGGCATCGCCTCGCTGGTCGAGGAGATCCGGGACGCCGCCGATCCGACCGACGTGCTCGCACTGCGTCCGGTCTTCGACGTGTCGTACGGGCGGCTGCCGGCCCCGCAGGCCCTGTTGTTGCGGGTCCTGTCGATCGCACCGACCGCGCAGGTCGGCACCGAAGCGGCCGCGGCGCTGGCCGGACTTGAGCCCGACACGGTCGCCTCCATGCTGGAGGACCTGGCCGCCGCCCATTTCGTCACCCCCGTGCCCGGATCGACCTCCGGCGTCCCGTCGTGGCGGATGCACGACTTGGTACGGGCGTACGGGATGAGCCTGATGGCCGAGGACGCGGCGTCGGTGGTGGAGGCCCGAGGGCGCCTGTTGCGCTTCTACGGACGCTGGACGAAAGCCGCTCGGGACCATCTGGAGCGGCTGCCGGACGATCCTGTCCCGGAGTTGTTCGACGGGCGTACGGCAGCCCTCAGGTGGCTGGACGCGGAACGGGCCAATCTGGTGGCCGCCGCACAGTGGGTCGACGACGACCGGGACGGACTGACCACCCATGACCTCTCCCTGGCCCTGCGGTCCTTCCTGGACTGGCGGCGCTACTACGAGGACTTGATCACCGTCAGCCGGTGCGCGGTGCGGTCCGCGATCCGCACAGGCCTGCGAACCCAGGAGGCCGCGGCGTGGAACAGCCTCGGGTTCTCGCTTCGCGAGACGGGGCAGCTGGAGGAGGCCATCGAAGCGGGCACCCGTGCTCGCGAGGTCTACCAGGCCATCGGCAGCCTCAATGGCGAGGGCATGGCATGGGACAACCTGGGCAACAGCCTGAGCGCCGCCGACCGCCACGAGGAGGCCATCGACGCCCACCTTCGCGCCGGCGAGCTGTGCAAGGCCACCAACGACCGCAACGGCGAGGCCTACGCCTTGGACCACCTGGGCAACGCGCTGGCGCAGGTCGAACGGTACGAGGAGGCCATCAGCGCCCACAACGACGCCCTGCGCCTGCACCAGACCATCGGTGACCGGTACGGCGAAGGCAGGGCCTGGCACAACCTCGGTGTCACGCTGCGCATCACGGGCCGGGCGGCCGAAGCCGTCGAGGCGCTCTCCGAGGCGCTGGAGACCTGCCTTGAATTCGAGGACCGGTACGGCACGGGCCAGACCCTGGCCGAACTCGCCAAGGCCCTGGAGGCCACCGCCGACGCCACCCGTGCCCGCACCGCATGGCTGGATGCCGCCGTGGCCTTCGACCTCGCCGAAGCCCCCGCCGACGCCGCCGAAGCCCGCCGCCGCGCCACCCAGTAGCCCCGCCAGGGCCCCCGCCCCGACCCCTCTCATCCAGCTCTAACCAAACCCTCATACCCTGACGCCCATGACCCAGGTAACCCCTCCCGGCTGGTACCCCGACCCCGGACAGTCAGCTGACGGTCCCCGCACCGAGCGTTGGTGGGACGGAAACGTATGGACGGACCAGGTACGGGCGGTGGGTGCCGCCGCCGGATTTGGTGAGGCGCCGCCTGCCTACGCGCCCGGCGCACCGGGGGGCACGTACCCCAACTACCCGGCCTATCCGGGGCAGACCGCCTCTCGTCGCGGCTTCCGCACGGCCATAGCCATAGGCATCGCCGTCGTCGTTCTCGCGGGCATCGGCGGCGGCGTGTACTTCCTCACCTCCGATGACGACGGTGGCGGAGGCAGTGAAAGCGTCGCCAAGTCGCCCTCCCCGGCGGCCCCTTCGGAACCCGGCACGCCCCAGGAGCCGAAGGCCCCGGAGTCGTCGGAGCCCCCGGGCGGGCCGTCCGCCGCGCCGCCCGGCGAGGAGGGGTACGCCACCGACATCTTCAGCGGCATCAGCCTTCCTGTGCCCGACGGCTGGACCGGCGTTGCCGCGGGCGGCGGTGCCGCGGTGACGACGGGGTCCTATCCCTGCCCCAGGGAGCCCTCCAAGACCTGCAGCCGGGGCGGCGCGTACTCGGGGCCCGCCGAGCGGTTCAAGGTCGAGGCCAAGACGGCGGAGGCGGCCGCCAAGGCCGACATCTCCGTGAACGCCGAGCAGTCGTACGGCGGAAAGACCTACGGAAAGGTCACCTCGCACAAGGAGTTGGCCTCGAAGGCCGTCACCGTCGCGGGTCAGAAGGGCTATCTCGTCCGCTGGAAGGCGGTCACGGAGAAGAGCGACGACGGGTACGTCCAGTCGCTCGCGTTCCCCTCGCCCGCCGACAAGTCCACGATCGTCATCGTGCGCTTCGGCATCGACGTCAACGAGAAGTCCCCGAAGCTGACCGTGATGGACGAGATCACCAGGGGGATCAAGGCCGCGCCCGGCGGCGGAGGCGGCAGCGGCCAGGAAGTGTGACGCGCTTGGCGCCGCCCCGGGGAGTCTTGGCCGGGGCGGGCCGGAACCACGCATGGTTCCGGCCCGCCCCGGCGGGGGCCACGCCACCCCCGTCCCCACGGTGTGGCGCGGCGCAGGCAGATCGGGGCCCGTCATCCATCGGGCCCCGGTCCACGATCAGCCGGGGTCGGTGAGCCCCAGGGCGGGGAGTACGCACGCCTCCACGAAGCGCGCCAGATACTCCTCGTCCGCGTACTTGCCCTCCAGGACCGGCCGGGCCCGGACCACGCCGATGAGCTGGGCCGTGATGAACCGCGTCGCCGGGTGGTCCGCGTCGATCTCGCCCCGTGCCACGCCGCGGGCGACCAGCTCGTCCAAGGCCTGGGTCTCGGGCTCGACCAGCGCTTCCCGCAGCGCGTCGCGCAGGTCCTCGTCCTGCAGGACCGCGTGGCTGAGCGCCTGCACCAGCATCGAGTCGCGGCTCGACCACTCCCCCGCGGCCCGCGCCGCCTCGCGCAGATCACCCGCGAGCGTGCCGGTGTCGATGCCCGCGAAACGGACGCACCGGTTGGCGCGCAGCGCGGCGGCCACGAACTGGGGCTTGGTCTTCCACTGGCGGTAGAGCGTGGACTTGCTGCAGCGGGTGCTCGCGGCCACGCCCTCCATGGTCACGGCGTCGTATCCGCACTCACGGAGCTGGTCGAGGACGGCGTCGTAGAACTCCTGCTCACGCTCGGGCGTGATCTTGGACCGGCGCGGCGAGCCCCCGGGGTCCGCTGTCACTGTGTCTGCTGCCTGGTCCCGCGACGTCATGACTCTTCTCCTCGATGCGGCGTCTTCACCGGCCTGCGGCTTCGTCGACCCTATCGATACGCCAGTGTACCGGTACGGGGTCGTATCGGTACACTCCCGTATCGGTACACTGGCGTATCGATGTGTGGGGCGATCCCTCACTCACTACCCGCACCACCCAGTCGTCACGTAAAGGGGCCGGGGGATGGAATCCCGAACCGAGCCTGCCGAAAGGGAACCGGACATAGCCGTCCGGGAGCCGGACACATCTGCCCGACCGCCCCTCGTCCGCGAGCTCCTCCTCGTCGTAGGACTCTTTCTCGTCTACAAATTCGGCAGGCAGCTGGCCAACGGTCACACCGGTGAGGCCTTCCGCAACGCCCATCACGTCTGGGACGCCGAGCGCACCCTGCAGCTGCCCGGCGAGGGCGCCGTCCAGGACGTGCTGCTCGGCAGCGACACCCTGGTGCACATCGCGAACACCTACTACGCGACCGTGCACTTCCCGGCGACCGCGCTGTTCCTGGTCTGGCTCTATCTGCGGCGGCCCCGGCACTACGTATGGAGCCGGCGGGTGCTCGCCGCGCTGACCGCGGCCGCGCTCGTGCTGCACCTCACCTTCCCGCTCGCGCCGCCCCGGATGCTGGACGCGGCGGGGCTCGTGGACACCGGGCAGGTGTACGGGCCGACGGTGTACGGCGCGGCCCCGCAGACGGACTCGATGGCCAACCAGTTCGCGGCGATGCCGTCCCTGCACTTCGGGTGGGCGCTGATGCTCGCCGTCGGTCTTGTCGCCGCGACGTCGTCACGGTGGCGGTGGCTGTGGCTGCTGCATCCGCTGATCACCCTGCTCGTGGTCGTCGGGACCGCCAATCACTACTGGCTCGACGCCTTCGCGGCGACCGCGCTCCTCGGGATCGCGCTCGCCGTGATCAGGCTGCCGGGTCCCGGCCGCTCGCTCGTCGTACGACGGCACGCACCCGCGCGTGAGCCGGCCGCCTCGGGGGCCGGGCGGTGAACGCCACGCTCATCGCCGTCGCGCTCTCGCTCATCTCCGCCGCCGCGTACGCCACCGCCGCCGTGGCCCAGGAACGGCTCGCGTCGCGCATCGCGGACAGCGGCAACGGCGGGCTGCGCCTGCTGGCAAGCGGCCCCTGGTGGTCGTCGGTCGGGCTCAACGCCTCCGCGGCACTCCTGCACGTGGCGGCCCTGAAGTACGGGCCGCTCACCCTGGTGCAGCCGCTCGGCGCGCTCACGCTGGTCGCGGCCGTGCCGCTGGGCGCGCGGCTCGCGGGGCGACGGGTCACCCGCCTGGAGTGGCGCGGCACGGGGCTCACGCTTATCGGGCTCGGCGCGCTGCTCCTGACCGCGTCCGGGCCCGCCCCCGACGACACCCTGAAGCTGCCGGAGGCGCTGGCCGTGGCGGGCGTCACCATGGCGGTCATCGGGGTGCTCTCGCGGCCGGGCACCCGGCCGGGGCTGCGGCACGCGACCGCTTCCGGGTTCGCGTCGGGCGTCGCATCGGCGCTCACCCAGACCGTGACGGTCGCCGCGACGGACCACTCGGGGCCACTGTTCAGCCCACAGGTGGTCGTCGTGGCGCTGCTCGTCGCCGCGTTCGCCGTGGGCGGCCTCTTCCTCTCCCAGACCGCCTACCGCGGGGGCCTGGGCGCACCGCTCGCGGTAGTCACCCTGGCCAATCCACTGGCCGCCGCGGCGATCGGCCTGACGCTGCTCGGCGAACGCCTGCAGGGCGGCGTGGCCGGTCTGTTCCTCGCGGCGGGGGGCGCGGCGCTCGCGGCGTACGGAGTGGTCGTACTCACCCGCTCACCACGGGACGAGGCGCCTTCGGAGGACTTCCTGCCATCGATCCCCGCACAAACGGAGCCAGCCGCCCTCCACCTTTCAAGCCCCTGAACGAGGGCGCCCCGTAAGGGGCGCGGGGAACTGCGCGACAAGCCACGAAGCACCCGCAGACACAACACGAGAAACGGCGTCGGGGGGCGGGGGGCCGGGGCCCCCCCCCCGTTGCGGGTCCGGGGGGGACACCCGCCCCCCCCCCCGCGCCGGGCCGGGGTGAGGGGCGGGGGGAAACGTGGGGGCGGCGC
>NZ_JBFACK010000028.1:0-89569 GCF_040640795.1 Streptomyces sp. NPDC021622 | reverse complement strand
ACAACATGTGGGGCATCATCCGCGAGCTGGTCTCCGACGGCGTCACCGTCTTCCTCACCACCCAGTACCTCGAAGAGGCCGACGAACTCGCCGACTGCATCGCGGTGTTGAGCGACGGCGGGATCGTCGCCGAGGGCAGTGCCGATGAGCTGAAGCGGCTCATCCCCGGCGGGCACGTGCGGCTGCGGTTCTCCGATCCGGTCGCGTACCGGTGCGCCGCCGACGCCCTGCGCGATGCCACCCGGAACGACGAGGCACTGTCGTTGCAGATCCCGAGCGACGGCAGTCAGCGCGAGCTGCGCGCCGTACTCGACTGGCTGGACGCCGCCGGCGTCGAGGCCGACGAGCTGACCGTGCACACCCCCGACCTCGACGACGTCTTCTTCGCCCTGACCGGCAATACCAGCAGCACCGGCAACACCGGCAACACCGACATCAGTCGACCCGACAACGAAAGCGCGGCCGTCCGATGAGCTCCCTCTCCCTCGCCGCGCGCGACTCCTCCACGATGCTGCGGCGCAACCTCCTGCACGCCCGGCGCTACCCGTCCCTCACCCTCAACATCCTGCTGACGCCGATCGTCCTGCTGCTGCTCTTCGTGTACGTCTTCGGCGACGTGATGAGCGCGGGCATCGGTGGCGGCGGCGCCGACCGCTCCGCCTACATCGCCTATCTCGTCCCGGGCATCCTGCTGATGACCCTCGGCGCCACCCCGGCAGGGACCGCGATCTCCGTCTCCATGGACATGACCGAGGGCATCATCGCCCGCTTTCGTACGATGGCGATCCACCGCGGCTCGGTGCTCATCGGGCACGTCGTCGGCAGCGTGCTGCAGGCGATCCTCAGCGTGGTCCTCGTCGGCGCCGTCGCCGTGGCCATCGGCTTCCGGTCCACCGACGCCACGGCCTTGGAGTGGCTGGCGGCGTTGGGCCTGCTCGCGCTCGTCGCCACGGCCTTCACCTGGATCGCGGTCGGGCTGGGAATGGCCAGCCCGAACGCCGAGGCGGCCAGCAACAACGCGCTGCCGCTGATGATCCTGCCGCTCGTCTCCAGCGCCTTCGTGCCGGTCGACGCGATGCCGGGCTGGTTCCGGCCGTTCGCCGAGTACCAGCCGTTCACGCCGGCCATCGAGACGCTGCGCGGACTGCTCCTCGGCAGCGAGATCGGCAACAACGGGTGGATGGCCGTCGTCTGGTGCGTGGGCCTTGCCGCGCTCGGCTACCGCTGGTCGACGTCGCTGTTCAGCCGCGACCCGAAGTAGCCGCGCGGGCCGCCTCCCACAGTTCGTCCCGCTCCAGGGCGGCGTACTCCGACACCGCGTCGGCGTACGCCGCCCGGTCGGCGTGCTCGGCCGCCTGACGGGCGCGGGCCGCCGACATGGTGGGCTGGAACTCGCGCAGTACGCGTAGCCGTTCGGCCAGCGCGATCATCCGTACGGCACCGGTGTCGGAGTCGGAGTCGGAGTCGGTGTCGCCACCGGCGTCGGTGGACGCGAGCCCCGCCATGCCAAGCGCGTGCAGCACCGTCCCGAACACGGGGAGCTCCATCGGCGTACGGGGCGGGCCGGCAAGCAGCGTTCGCAGCCGTTGCCGCAGCCGGTCGACCGGCTCCGCGACGAGCCCGAGACGGCCGGCGTGCGCGTGCGCCGTCACCGCAGCCGACTGGATCTGCAGCGCCCACGGGTCGAGCCAGGGGTCGTCGCTGTGCATCGAGCCGGTCTCGGGCAGGCGTTCCACGGCGCTGCGCCACAGGCCGAGGCCGAGTTCCGTCAGCCCGCGGGCGAGCGCGATCTCGGCGTGCCCGCCGAGGTCGGGGCTGTAAAAGGTGTCCTCCTGCGGGGTGTTGGCACCCTCCGCCTGCCGCAGCCAGTGCTCGGCCTCGTCCGGGTCGCCGCGCTGCAGGCAGGCGAGGACCAGGGCCCAGCGGATGCCGATGTAGTCGTCCTCGTGGCCGAGGCGCGGCAGCGCGTCGAGCGCCGCCTTGAGATGCCGGTACGCGGCCTCGCCCTGTCCCGTCCGCAGGCACAGCTCGCTCAGCCGGGAATGGCCCATGAGCTGCAAGGACGGATTGTCCACCGGGGTCAGCGCGGCGATCATCCGACGGCCCGATGCGATCGCTCGCTCGATGTCGTGCTCGTACTCCCAGATGTAGCTGGCCACGCATTCGGCGATGCCGGCAACCAACGGCTGTTCGCCGGCGCAGAGTTCGAGCAGTACCGCGTAATCGGGAGGCCGCATCTCCGGAACCGCGCTCAGCACCGCCGCGGTGGCGCGCAGCGGCGTGTCCGGTGGGGCCGGGGGCAGCCGCCGGAGGGCCACGAGGTGGCGCACGCCATGCGGGCCGTAGTTCATGAACTGGGCCGCCGCGCACAACACGGCCGCGGCGCTGGCGACTTCCACGTACGCGGGCGCCGGGCGGTAGTGCGACAGGGGCGGGCCGGTGTCCGCGGCGAGCGCGGTGAGGCGGGGGTAGTTGGAGTCGGTGAACCACAGCGCGGCGAGGACGGAGGTGACGGCTGCCGTGGTGGGTCCGTCCGAACGGGCCAGGGCGTGCCGCAGGGCCGGCACGAGGTTGTCCTGCTCGGCCCTGATCCGCTCCCGGGCGGCGACGGAATGTTCTGTGCCGACGAGCACGTCGTGGTACGCGACCCCGAAGTCCCGTGCCCAGGCGAGGAATCGGCCGATCGCCTCGTCCTCCTCACCGGCCTCCGCACGCCGAGCCGCGCTGAACTCCCGTACGGACTCCAGCATTTGGAACCGCACACCCACCGGGGTGTCGGTGACCGTGAGCAGCGATTGATCGGCCAACTCCTCAAGCAGCGGCAGCGCTTCATCGCCGAGGACCTGCTCCGCCGCGTCGCCCACGAAACCGCCGGGGAACGCGGACAGCGTGCGCAGCGCCGCCCTGGCGTCCTCCGTGAGCAGGTTCCAGCTCCACTCCACGACCGCGTGCAGTGTGCGATGGCGTTCCGGTACGTCCCGTGCGCCGCCGCGCAGCAGCGCGAACCGGTCACCGATGCGGCGGGCGATCTCCGGCACCGAGAGCACCCGCACCCGCGCCGCGGCCAACTCCACTGCGAGCGGCAGCCCGTCGAGGTGGCGGCACAGCTCGGCCACCGCGTCCGGCGGCAGCTCCACACCGGCCCTGGCCGCCCGCGCCCGCTGCGTGAACAGCTCGACCGCGGTGTCGGGGCCGAGCTCCGGCAGCGCGTACACCGCCTCCGACGTGAGGCTCAGCGGGGCCCGGCTGGTGGCAAGGACCCGCAGGTCCTTCGAGGACGAGACCAGGGCTCGTACGAGGTCGGCGGCGCCCCGGACGACCTGCTCGCAGTTGTCCAGAACCAGCAGCGCCGGCCCGGAGTCGAGCACGCCGATGATGCCGGACACCGGGTCGGCCGCGGCGTGGCCGCTCAGGGCGCCGTGCCGCCCCTCGCCCGCGCCGAGCGCGGAGGCCACCTCCGTGGCCACGTCCTTGTCCGCGGTGACCGCGGCGAGCGGCACGAAATGCACCACCCGCTGCTCGGCCGCACGGCCGACGGCGTGCGCCAGCCGGGTCTTGCCGAGGCCGCCGGGGCCGACGACGGTGACGGCACGTGAGGCGCGCAGCAGACGCAGCACCGCCGCGATGTCCGCGTCCCGGCCGAGGAGTTGGTTCGGCTCGTGCGGCACACCGTGCCTGACGACCGGTGCCTCGTCGAGCAGCAGCTCCTGCTGTACGGCCTTGAGCCCGGCGCCCGGATCCGTGCCGAGCGTCTCGCGCAGCTCGCGGCGGTAGGCCTCGTACCGTGTCAGGGCGGCGGACGGGCCCGCCGTCGCCGCCTCGCCGCGCAGCAGCTCGGCGAGCACCTCCTCGTCGCGGGGATGCTCCGCCGCGGCCACGGCCAGCGGCCCGGCCGCCTCCGCGTGCCGCCCGATGCGGGCAAGTGCGAGCGCCCGCGCGCGGACGAGTGCACCGCGGACGGGTGCGCGTTCGGCGCGCAACGCGGCCACGGGGTCGTCGGTGTCGCCCGCCCCGGCAGGGGCTCCTTCCCACAGGGCGAGCCCGGCCTCGGCCGCGGCAAGCGCTCCCGCGTGGTCACCGGCCCTTGCCCGCTCCGCGCTCGCGGCGGCGTGCAGCAGCAGGGCGGAGCTGTCGACCTGTTCCTCGGCGAGGGCGAGCCGGTATCCGGTCGGCGTGCCCGCGATGACATCGGCACCCAGCTGCGACCGCGCCCTGGACACAAGCACCTGCACCGCCTTGGCAGGCCGCTCCGGCAACGCGTCCGGCCACAGCCCCGCCACGAGCCGATCGGTGCTGCACCCCGCGCGCAACTCGCCCGCGAGCAGCGCGAGAAGGGCCCGGAGCCGGGGCGCGGTGACCTCCTGCCCGCGACAGGCGACACGCTCAAGCAGGGTCAGGTCGATGGTCATCCGTGCAGGTTAGCCAAGGCCGCTTCAGCCGCGGGCGACGAACCTGACCTCGACCAGCGGCTCGGGGAAGGCCAGCCGTGCAGCGGATGGCGGACCACAGCCTGCTTTCCCGCAGAGCCTTCATCCGGCGATTCGTAGAACCCATCTCTGAACCTCCGCTGACCTCGTACAGGTGCCCAGGTGGAGGGCTCGGTGCCCAGAGGGCCCTTCGTTCGCGGTAGTTCGCATGCCTTTCCGGGGTGTGGCGGCGGGCGGATTCTGCCGGTACCGGGCGGGTCGGTGTTCCTCTTCACGGCCGCGGGCGCCGTGCTCCGGCCTGGCAGGGGGTGGGTTGTAGTGCCCAGGTCGGAGACGGTCGGCAGCGTCAGCGTGGAGCAGTACGAGCGGATCGTGGCACGGCTGCGTGACACGGTCGAGAAGCTCTCGAAGAGTCAGTTCATCATCGGCGACGGAGCCCTGGAAGTGTGCCCGATGCAGGATCACGGCGGGCGGTCCCTGGGCGACGACCTGTTCGGAGTGTCCGCGTGGCTGCACCGGCTGTTGGAAGACATCTCAAGACATCTCAGTGCCCTACAACACCCTGAAATCCTACCGGCGGGTGGCCAGCCGATGGCCTGAGCAGCACCGATGCCCTGGAGCGGCGTTCAGCATCCACCAGACCCTGGCCGCGATCTCTGATGACGAGGAGCGGTGGAGGCGATCAAGAATCCGCCGCTGGACGAGAGGGCCGGCAAGCGGCGCTGGACGCCGGAGACCTCCCGACAGCGGGTCGGCTACCACGGGCCGGACCCGGAGACGGCCCAGGAGAAGGTCGAGGCCGTGCACGACCTGGTCGCCGACGAGCAGGTCGCCGCCCAGGTGGCGACCGATCTGCTGCGCCGTCCATCGGTGGCGTTCAAGGCCATGACCGACGATTATCCGGACTACGACTTGGCGGTGTGAGTTCTGGAGGGCAGTTGCATCGCCTCGCGCGAGTTGTCTGATTCCCAAGCATGTCGAGTGAAGCGACAGATCCTCTTTCTGTCCGGTTTCCCTACTGGAGTGTCGCAAGAGCGATATAGACGACTGCCGAGACACCAACGACCGTTAGGGCGATCCGCTCCTGTCTCGGGCAATAGGTCCATGAGCGATGCGTTCGCGGGTTGAACATGTCGTAGTGGCCTGCGAGCGCGAATGGATACCCCGCGAGTAAGAGGACGGACAAACCAAACGCCTTCACGGGGACAGCAGCGCTACCGATGTCAAGGACAGGTGTAATGAACACCCCGAGCATCGTTACGGCGATCGACAGCAAGTTGAGGATGTCTGCGGGAGGCAACCACGTGATGTCACCCTTGCCGCTAACCTCAATCTCTCTATTGATCCGCAGAGCAAATCCGGTGACCTGGAGCCCAGAGACCACTCCGGCCGCGGTCCATAATGACCCAAGATCTGGATGCATCTCCCACCACCTCGGCTGTCGACGTGACGCGGGAGGTAAGCGTCGCAGCACAACGAGGGTGCAGAACAGGCCGAGGACCGTTCCGGAAACATGGGCACCGGCCCGCATACGGCATACCGCCATAAATGATCGCTGCGCTGGGGCCGGACAGCGGCGTCACTGCGGCCTTGTGATCACCGGCATACCGAGGTCGGTGGGCCGGCTCTGACCGACGCTGCGTGTGCGTTCCAGGCTGCGGTCGAGGGTAGCGAGTTTCTCCTTGGCTTTTGTGAGGCTGACTTGGAGTCCTTGGACTTCGCCCAGCCAGCCGTGCGTGCGTTGCCGGCCGCCCCTGCGGTCCAGCGGCGCCGGGTTGGCGAGCGGCCCGTGCCCGAGCTCGATCCAGAACTCGTAGAAACTGCGGATCACTGCATTGCTGTGCCGGATCGTCCGGGGCTGGTACTGATCGCCACGGTTCCTCTTGCGGGTGATCGGGTTGACCATGCCCGCGGTCGCCGCTGACGTCGTCCGCGGCGAGGTGCGTGGCTTGGTCGCCTGCTTCAGCCAGAGCACCAGATCCCGCACCTCCGCCGACGTGGCTCTGTCCCACTCGACCTGGACGACGCGCAGCCATCGCCACCACCGCAGCAGCGCGTACGCGTAACTGCGTACAGAGCCAGGCCGATTGCGGGCGACGAAGTCCCGCAGGTACCTCCGAACGGGCTCGACCGTCACCATCGTCTGGGCCGACTTGGCCTACGCGGGCACACTCGTCGCCTGGGCGAAGTCTTTCCTCCACCTGACGATCAAGACCGTGAGCAGGCCCAAGGGGGCGAAGGGGTTTGTGATCCTGCCGAGGCGCTGGGTGGTGGAGAGGCCGCTGGCGTGGCTGTTGCACGCGCGCCGGAATGTCCGTGACTACGAGACCCGGCCCGAGCATTCCGAGGCGATGCTCACCCTCGCCGCAGTCACGCTCATGACCCGACGGCTCACCCGACAGTCCGCCCAGCCCAACGCGGCTCCGCCTCGCCCGCAACCAGCACTCCAAGCAGCCTGATGCCACGGTGGCCTGCCGCCCTCCCGCTCGATGGCCACGATAGTGACCGCCTCGAGGTGGGCCGTTGCTGGCGGTGGCGGTCTGGTGGATCGTCGTGTCCCAGGACGATCCGCCGTCCGACCACGAACGGCAACGGCGCACGGCATCACCAACTCACCGCGGAACAGGCAGCAAATCCTCAGGGGACAGTTCCTTCACAGGGGTGCCGAGAATGTCCGTCACTGTAAAGACGTCTTTGCCGTCGTGTTTGCCGCCCTGACAGTGCTTGGTGTAGATCGGGTACGCCGGATTGCTGGTCGCCACCTCCTCAAACTTGACGCTGCCTCCGCCATCGATGCAATCCCCATAGGAGACCGCATCCGGGGGGTCTTTGGGTGTTGCTGCTGCTGTAGCCGTGGCGCCAGTCCCGGTGATGGCGATTAGCAGGGCGGCGCTGGCCGCTGTTCGGTACATGCGCATCGGGGCTCCTTCGTCGGGCGTGGAGAGTTGGGGGCGTGGCCCCCTGTATGGCCATTGATCGGCGCCAATTCCGCCGTCGATTTGATCACTACTCGTTTACTACCACCTTCGTCGTCACTAAGTGCTCGGCCAGATACGTGAACGTGCGAATAAGGCACTGGCCTGATCACCAACCCGTTTCCCGATGCGAAGGACTGCCGAGCTTCGGGCTGAATCTCAGCCTCAAGCACGGCGGGAAGCCAGCAAAACCCGGCCCTGACCCGGTTTCCGCCTCCCGGGTCATCCGACGTGCCGCCACACGCCGGGTAGTGGTCACCGATGTGCCTCCGGCGGGGGCGCTGCGGCTCCAGGGCGCAAGGGGACCGCCGGGCGTCTGCCGCGTTCAACTGGGCTGAGGTAGAGGGGCTGTCGTTCCGCCCACCAGGAGCTCACTCCAGAAGAGCCGCACCCATATGAGTTCGAGCCTGCTCCGCCAGGCGGCCGCCCTTCTCTTGGGCCTTCCCGCGGCCGACCGTGCGGCGGAACAGGAGGTGGTCGCCCAAGCACTCGCAGATCACGGAGCCGAGGGGGACGACGAAGAGCTGAGTGTGCTGCCAAATCCTGAAGAGGGTGCTTGGGCTGCCGCAGTCGATCGATTCCACAGCGCGGTACGCGGAACCGCATCCTGAACCCCTTCTAGCGAGGGCATCAGAAGTTCAGAGATGGGTTCTCAGTGGCCCGGCAGCGGGATGCGCAGAGAGCACCCGGCTACGACGGCCAGATGACCAGGCCGTCACGCACTACCAACGGTTTGGGCTGCTGTTCTTCGTAGAACCGGGTCCACCCCAGGTGGATGCTGCCATCGGGGTTTCGGTGAAAGTCGCCCGCCTTGTTCGCGAGCCATGTGAGGAGTTCACCGGTGGCCTCGAAGGCGTCGGGGTGGATCTCCTGACGGCTGGTCAGGGCCCAGGCATCACGTCGGGTGTCCTGCTTGTGCAGCAGGACCGAGACAAGTGCACCGTCTACCTTGGCGGCCTCGCCGTGGTGGCTCAGAAGAGGCTCAGGATGATCCTCGACGACGAGTTCCCCGTGATCGTCCTCCACCACAAACGGGAAGCTGGGCACGATGCGGAGGACCTCGGGTCGGGGACCCAGCCCGAGGTGCCATCGGAGCTCGGCGAGCTCCTCTTCCGACAGTTCGTCGCGCAGGTCCAGCGTCAGCATGAGTTCAAAGATGTCAGCCACAGCCGCACACGCTAGTCGCGAGACGGGGACGCCTCCCATGCGGTGGGTCGTCCTGCAGAGGATCCTCGGCGCGCGTCGGCTCCTCGAAGCCTCCGACTGGTCCGTCGAGCGGATCGCCGCAGAGACGGGATTGGGCACGGCTGCGCATTTCCGGAGCATCTTCCGACGAGAGGTGGGAGTGACCCCGAGCACCTACCGGAAGGCGTACGGCGCCTCCCCGCCGCCGGACGGCGAGTGTCAAAAAATCCTCGGACGGCAATGTCGAGATCCGGTGACTGGCTCCGTCCCTGCTATGAACGCGACCACAATGGGTCGCATCAGCACCAAGGAGAAGCATCATGGCCAAGTACCTGCTGCTCAAGCACTACCGAGGCGCCCCGGCCGCGGTCAACGACGTACCCATGGACCAGTGGACGCCGGAGGAGATCTCGGCCCACTGCCAGTACATGGACGACTTTGCGGCCCGGCTCGAGAAGTCCGGCGAGTTCGTCGACAGCGAGGCGCTGGCCCCCGAGGGGACGTTCGTCCGGTACGACGGCGAGGGACGCCCTCCCGTCACCGACGGGCCGTTCGCCGAGACCAAGGACCTCATCGCCGGCTGGATGGTGATCGACGTCGACAGTTACGAGCGCGCCGTCGAGCTGGCCGGGGAGCTGTCGGCCGCCCCCGGCGCGGGCGGCAAGCCGATCCACGAGTGGCTGGAGCTGCGCCCGTTCTACGGCGAGCAGCCCACCATCACGGAGTGATCTCTCAGGTGACTCAGCTGAACGAGGCCCTGCTCAGGAGCCTCACGCCGAGCGTGCTCGCCGTCCTCGTCCGCCGCGGAGCCGACTTCGCGGCGGCCGAGGACGCCGTGCAGGAGGCGCTGGTCGAGGCGGTCCGCGGCTGGCCGTCCGACCAGCCGCGCGACCCGAAGGGCTGGCTGGTCACCGTGGCCTGGCGCAAGTTCCTCGACGCGACCCGCGCGGACACCGCCCGCCGCCGGCGCGAGGATCGCGTCGAGGAGGAGCCGGCGCCAGGGCCCGCGCCCGCGGTCGACGACACGCTCCAGCTCTACTTCCTGTGCGCCCACCCGTCGCTGACGCCGTCGTCCGCGGTCGCGCTCACGCTGCGCGCCGTCGGCGGTCTCACCACCCGCCAGATCGCCCAGGCCTACCTGGTGCCCGAGGCGACCATGGCGCAACGCATCAGCCGGGCCAAGCGCACCGTCTCCGGCGTGCGCTTCGAGCAGCCCGGCGACGTCGCCACCGTCCTGCGCGTCCTGTACCTGGTCTTCAATGAGGGCTACTCAGGCGACGTCGACCTCGCCGCCGAGGCCATCCGGCTCACCCGGCAGCTCGCGGCCGCGTTCAACCACCCCGAGGCGGCCGGGCTGCTCGCCCTCATGCTGCTCCACCACGCCCGGCGCGCCGCCCGTACCGCGCCCGACGGCAGCCTGGTGCCGCTCGCCGAGCAGGACCGCGGCCGCTGGGACACCGAGTCGATCGCCGAGGGCGTCCAGATCCTGCAGGCGGCCCTCGCCCGTGACCGCCTGGGCGAATTCCAGGCCCAGGCCGCCATCGCCGCCCTCCACGCCGACGCACCCACCGCCGAGGAGACCGACTGGGTGCAGATCGTCGAGTGGTACGACGAGCTCGCGGGCCTGACCGACAGCCCGGTCGTCCTGCTCAACCGCGCCGTGGCCGTCGGTGAGGCCGACGGCCCGCGCGCCGGTCTGACGGCGCTCGCGAAGCTGGACGACACTTCCCCAAGCTCTCGGCTTCGCTCGAGCAGGGGAGACCCCATCCCCCGCCACACCGCGGTGGCGGCGTACCTCCATGAACGCGACGGCGACCTGGCGACGGCGGCACGGCTGTACGCGGAGGCGGCCCACAAGGCACCCAACCTCGCCGAGCGCGACCACCTGACCCGCCAGGCCGCCCGGCTCAACGCCCGCCGCTGACGCCGAGGGGCCGCGCCCGGACGGGGGAGCGGCTGTGCCCCGTCACGGTCAGACCTTCCAGGACCTGATCCGGTCGGCGACGGCGTAGACGCTGATGCGGCTCTCGCGGATGGTGCGTACGAGGTCGGAGAGCGCTCCGTAGGGCGGGTCGATGCCCTCGCCGGACTGGTCCATGTACTGGGCCGCGACGAACGCCGCGTACAGACTGTTGCGATAGGGCAGCGGCTCCAGGCGCACGATGGTGTGCAGCAGCGCGGCGGCGCGCCATGCGGCGTCCGGGTCGGCGGATGCCAGGGTCGGCAGTTTCGTTTTGTGCCGGGCCACCGCGGCGACCAGCGTGGAGTAGTCCGACACGGTCATGTCCTCGGGCGCGACGGCGAACTCCTGGACGTCCAAGAGCCAGGCGACGTCTATGTACAGAACCATCAGGCGGCCGTGGACCCCTCATGGCGCTCGGAGGGCGGAACTTCCTGGGGGCGGTCCTCGTCGAACTCGGACCGCAGTTTCTCGGCCCATTCGGAGGCGCCGACGATGAACTGCTTGCGCTCCGCTTCCCGGACACCGAGGTCGTGCACGTACTGCTTGAGACTCTTGCCGGCGGCCGCCGCGGCCGCGCGGACTCCCTCGAACTCCTTGTCCGTGAAGGACACGTTCAGCGATGGCATAGCACCAAGGTACCAATCAGGTACCTGAGGCGGCTCCGGCTGCGCGAAGATCTACGCATGGACCTGGATAGCCCGCTGCTGGGCCACTGGAGCAGCCTGCCCTTCTCGTACGGCGTCATGGAGGCCTCTGAGCTGGGCTTTCTCGGCGACGGTCGGGGATGGAGCGCGTGGTTCAACGCCGACGCGCTCTGCGTCACGCGCCTGACGTGGCGGTGCCCACGGCCGGGCGTCGTCGAGCTGCACACGAGGTGGAGCGTGCAGGGAACCATCAGTGACGACCCCGGACCACTGTCCTTCGCCACGACGGAGCCGGTCGAGCGGCTGGACGAGGTCACGCGCCATCGATACGTCATCGAACCCGCGATCCCGATGCCGGGAGCCGCCGATCCGCTGATGGCGATCACCTTCGAGGAACCGGTGGAATTCTGCTACCAGTACGCCCGGGGCCCAAGGGAGATCCGACGCGAGGACGACCCCTCCCACCTCGTGCTTCCGTATCAATAGGCTGCCGGGGCGCCCGCTCGGGCAGCACCCCCAGAGCCGAATCGCTACTGGCCCACCCTGCCGTCGACGCACTCGCGCAACAGGTCGGCGTGCCCGCAATGACGCGCGTACTCCTCGATCCTGTGCACCAACAGCTCGCGAATCGCGATCCCGTCCCTGCCCACCCGCTCGCCCAGATCCGGGTGGGCGGCCAGTGCGGCATCGGTCGCGGCCTGCTCGCGCTCCAGAGCGGCGTACGCGGCGTCGACCTCGGCCTGCTCGGCGACGGCCCCGTCGAAGTCCGCGTCACGCTTGCCGTACAGCTTCGGCACCGGATCGCCGTCGGTGATCCAGTTGCGCCAGTCCCGCTCCACCTCGACGAGGTGCCGGATCAGGCCGAGCAGCGACATCGTCGACGGCGGAACCGACCGACGGGCCATCTGCTCCGCGTCCAGCCCCTCGCACTTCATCCGCAGGGTGATGCGGTAGTTCTTGAGAAAGTCCTCCAGCGTCGCAAGCTCGCCGTCCGGACTGACTCCTTCGCCGTCGCGGGGGTCGTCGTCCGGGTCGGCCCACATGTCGGGGTAGACGGTGGCCTGGCTCCAGCGTGCGGGTTGGTCGCTCATGGGGTGCATGCTCGTGGGTGACGGCCGGGCCCGCCACTGATTTTCCCCGCTCCCTCAGCAGGGCGAAGTCGTCGGGGGCCAGGCCGATTCGGGGGTCGGCGGGCTGGTGGTTCAGCAGTCGCTGGTCGGCCCGTTACTCGTACCGGTACTTCAGCGAGTCCGCCTCCGCCTGCTCGATGTCGGCGATCGTCAGTTCCGGCATCCGCAGCTGGGCCAGCGTCACCTCGGCCGAGGCCGGCTGGGCGTCCGCCGGCAGCCATTGCTCCGGCTTCCAGGCCCCGCTGCGCAGGAGCGACTTGGGGCAGTGCGGGTAGACCTCCTCGATCCCCACCACCAGCGCACTGGCCGGCGGTTTGCCCACGGCAGTCAGCTGCGAAAGGAGTTCCGGGCGGGTGGAGACGCAGGCCCGGCCGTTCACCCTGAGCGTCGTGGTGCGCCCCGGGATGACGAAGAGCAGCCCGGCCCGTCCGGTGGCGATGACGTTCTGCAGGGTGTCCAGACGCTTGTTGCCGGTCGCGTCCGGTATCGCCACCGTCCGTGCGTCCAGGACAGCCACGAACCCGGCGGGGCCGCCGCGCGGGGAAACATCACAGTTGCCCTCGGCGTCCGCGCTGGCGACCAGGACCAGCGATGAGCATCCGATCAACTGCCGGGTCTGCTGGGTGAGTTCGGTCATCTGCTTGCGCACGGCCGCGTCGCCGGGGCGATCGTAGACCCGGCGCAGCGTCTCCTGGTCGGGCACGGCGTCGAGGCGGAGCGAGTCGAATGCACTGCTGGCAAGGGATGTCGTCATGCCCCCGACACTAATGGGCCGAACCCGCGATTGACGTTCGCATCACGGGCCAGCCCGTTAGGACGGGTCCTTCCTGTCCACGATGCCGCGTACGACGCCGAGTTCCACCAAGTCCTGTGGGCGGATGCGTAGTTGGTCTGCCGTGGCGCGCACCTCGTCCTGTGGTCGTTTGAGGATGGCTGCCGCTGCTTCCGGGGCGATGACCGAGAAGTAGCTGTCCGGTGTTGCCCAGGTGTTGGTGGGAGCGGCGAGTGCCAGTGCGCCGCCCGAGCCGCCCTCGCCGATCAGCAAGGTGGTGATCGGCGTGTCGGCGGCGGCCACGGCGCCGAACAGTTCCGCGATCGCCGCGCCCGCACCGTCGCCTTCTGCCGCCGCGTCGTTGGCGGCTCCCGGGGTGTCCACCAGCGTCAGTACGGGGATGCGCAGCTGGTCCGCGAGGCGGATCAGCCGTGCGGCGGTGCGGTAGCCGGCGGGGCGGGTGGGTGTGCCGGTCTGGGCCGCGTAGGCGACCGTGTGCGTGCGGCCGGTGGCGTCCGGGCGCTCGCCGAACCCGCACAGCATGCCCTCGTCGGTGCCGCCGCACCGGTCGCCGCTGATCGCAGCACGGTGTGTGAAGTAGGCGTCCAAGTAGGCGGCGGCGCGCGGGCGTTGGGGGGATCTGGCGTTGCGTACGGCGTCCCATCCGGTGGCCGGGAGCTCGGAGGCACCCAGGGCGGGGGGAGGCGTGGCGGGCTCGGTCGACGGGTGGCTCAGCAGGTGCAGCCAACGCCCAAGGACCCGCGGCAGCTCCTGCGGGGGCACCACCGCGTCGATTGCCCCCGCCGCCAGCTGCGCCTCCGCCGTGTAGGCGGCCGGGTCCGCGTCGGGCGGCCGTACGCGTGAACCGGCGAAACCCACCTCGGCGCCCGGCAGCGCCAGGATCACGTCGGCGCCCGCCCCCAGGGTGGCCCAGCCGCCTCCCGTGGTCGGGTCGAGGAGGACGGCGACCTGGGGCAGTCCGGCCTGTCTGGTGCGTGCGGACTGCCCTGCCACGCGCTGGAGTTGGACCAGTGCGCGCATGCCCTCCTGGACGCGGCTGCCGCCCGTCGCGACGAGCGAGACGAGCGGGACGCGGGCCTCACGGGCGTACGTGTACGCCGCCTCCAGGCGATCACCCGTGCGCTCGCCCAACGACCCGCCCAGGAAGCCGAATTCGAAGGAGATCAGCACGGCGGTGATCCCGCCGACGATCGCCGTGCCGCAGACGACCGACTCCTCCTCGCCGGTGCGCTCGGCCGCACGCGCGCGCGATGCGTCGTAGCCCTGCCAGGACAAGGGGCCGTCCGCCCTGTACTCGCCTGCCGGGGCAGGCAGTTCGGTGAAGTCGTCCGTGACGAGGCCGATGGCCTCGCGCGCCGTGCGCCGCCGGACGCCGCTGGCCTTGGGGCGCCCGTCCTCGGTCGCCGGTCGTCGGTCGTCAGTCATGGGCCAGCGCCCGCTTCATGATCTTGCCCATGTCGTTGCGGGGCAGGGCGTCGAGGTAGTGCACGACCCGGGGCCGCTTGTGAGGGGCCAGACTGCGTGCCACATGGTCGGCCAACTCCTCGGCCGACGGCGGGGCTTGGGGATCGGCGGGCACGATCCACGCCACGATCCGCTCGCCGAGGTCGGCGTCCGGTTCACCGGTGACCGCGGCCTCCCGCACACCGGGGTGTTCCAGGAGCGCGTTCTCGATCTCGCCCGCCCCGATCTTGTAGCCGCCGCTCTTGATGAGGTCGGTTGCCTTGCGGCCGACGATGCGTACGTAGCCGTCGGGGTCACGCACCGCCATGTCGCCGGTGCGGAACCAGCCGTCCTCGGTGAACGCCGCCGCCGTGGCGTCGGGCCGGTTGAGGTACTCGGTGAAGAGGTTGGGGCCACGCACCTGGATCTCGCCCACGGTCTCGCCGTCCCGGGCGGCGACGGCCGTCACCCCGTCCTCCTCCGTCAGCCGCAGTTCGACACCCGGCAGCGGCACCCCGACCGCGCCCGCACGTGGCTCACCGTCCGCGCGCACGCTCGTGTTCATCAGCGTCTCGGTCATCCCGTACCGCTCGATGACGCGCCGCCCCGTCGCCGCCGCGATCCGCTCGTGGTCGTGCACGGGCAGGGCCGCCGACCCCGACACGAGCAGCCGCGCCCGCGCGAGCGCCTTGGCCAGCGCGGGCTCGTCGGGCAGCGCCTCCGCGATCCGGTGGTACATCGTCGGCACCCCGAACAGCATCGTGGCGCCCTCGCTCAACTCCTGGGCGACGCCTGCCGTTTCGAACCTGCCGAGATGCCGCACGGATCCACCGCGGCGCAACGGGCCGAGGATCCCCAGGATCAGACCGTGCACATGGAAGAGCGGAAGAGCGTGGACGAGTACGTCGTCGCCGGTCCACTGCCAGGCGTCCGCGAGGGCGTCCAGGGTGGCGGCGACGGCCCGCCGCGGAATCACGGCGCCCTTCGGCGGCCCTGTGGTGCCGGAGGTGTAGACGACCAGGGCGGGGTCTTCGGCGCCGCGTTCCGCGAGGCCGACGGGGGAGGGGCGCCCGGCTTGCGCGGCGTTCACGTCGACGTCGATGCGCTCCAACGCGTCCAGCGGCGAGGGCAGTTGATCGCCTCCGGCCGCGAGGATCAGTGTCGGCGCGCTGTCGCTCACGATGTGCCCCAGCTCGCTCTCGCCCGACTTCGGGTTGAGCGGCACGGCGGGGACGCCCGCCAGCAGGGCGGCGACCACGGCGACGGCGGTCTCCAGGGTGGGGGTGGCCCACACGGCGACCCGCCCCGCGCCCGCGACGCGCGCGGCGAGCGGTGCCGCCGTGGCCGCGAGCTCGCCATACGTCAGGGAACGGTCGCCGAAGCGCAGGGCGGGCCGGTGCGCGTCGGCGCCGTCCGGTTCCGCCAGTGCCGCCGTCAAGGCCGGGAAGAGAGGGGACACGCGTCGTACTCCTTATGTCGTTCGTCAGCCGACCGTAAGCCGTCGGTCAGCTGTGCGTCGGTCCGGATGGCGCGGCCGCGTCATCCCCAGTCGGGCACCACCAGCGCGAGCCACACCACAGCGGGCACCACGGCCACCACGATTCCTCCGTACACCATCAGCTGCCGGAAGAAACGCTCCCGGTCGACGCCCGGTGCCGCGGCGAGCACCAGCGCGCCATTGGTCGAGAACGGGCTCACGTCCACCACCGTCGCCGACACCGCGAGCGCCGCCACCATGCCGACCGCCCCGATCTCGCCCTGCGCCAGGAACGGCACGGCCAGCGGAATCAGCGCCCCCATGATGCCGACGGACGAGGCGAACGCGGAGACCAGCGCGCCGATGTAGCACAGGAGTACGGCGGACAGCAGTGGGACGCCGATGTCGCTGACGCCCTCGCCCGCCCAGCCGATCGTGCCCATCTGGTCCAGGACGCCGACATACGTAAGCACCCCGCAGATCAGCAGGACCGTCGACCAGGCGATCTGGCTGACGGCGTTGCGGCTGTCCTCGGGCCAGCAGGCGGCGAGGAGGACGGCAAGGGTGATGGACGTCAGCCCGGCATCCAGATCGAAGGCGAGTACGGCGACGACCAGGGCCACGAGGGCGGCGAGGGTGGCGATGCGGGCGGGGGTGAGACGGGCGGCCGCCGCGTCGGTGGCGTGGGCGTCGCCGGGGTCACCGCGGCCTTCGGCTGTTCCTGGGCCGCCGGCACGCGCATCGGCCTTGGCCAGCTTCAGCCCTCCGAACAGCACGAACACCACACCGGCGATCACGATGTTGACGACCAGTGAGGCGAGAAACAGGGTGATCTCGCTGCCGGGGAGGTTCTCGCGCTCGACGATTCCGTTGACGATCGTCCCGTAGATGCTGATCGGGGAGAAACCGCCGCCTTGCGCGCCGTGCACGACCATCGCCCCCATCAGCAGCGGGCTGATCGCGTACCGCGCGGCGAAGCTCAGGGCGATCGGCGCCACGATGGCGACGGCGGCGGGACTGACCGCGCCGATCGCGGTGAGCGCACCGGTCAGCACGAACATCACCCACGGGATCAGCACCACCCGCCCGCGCACGAGCCGGATCGAGGCGTGCACCAGCCAGTCGGTGGTGCCGTTGGACCGTGCGATCGCGAACAGGTAGGTCACACCGACGAGTACGACGAAGAGATCGCCGGGGAAACCGGCGAAGATCTTGTCGGCGTCGAGGTCCGCGACGAGTTCGCCGACGCCGAACGCGGCGGCGAAGGCGAGCGCGCCCATGTTGATGGAGCGGGTGGTGGCGATCACGAACACCACGACGAGCACGAGGATCGATATCAGTTCGGCGGACATGCGGGCTCCCGTCCTTGGTCCCCTGTCGAGGTCTGGCGATGGATGAGTGGCTGGGACGGCGAGTGGTGGAGTGGCGAGGCGGCTAAGTGGCCATGTGGCCGGGTGGCCGGGTGGCCAAGCGGGCTGGTGGTCAAGCGGCTGAGTGGGCAAGCTGACTAGTGGCCGGGTGGCTGAGTGGCCAAGTGGCTGAACCACATTGGGTGTTGTCCGCGGAGAGCGTCAAGAGACGCGACATGAATTGGATCAGCCACTTAGCCACTCGGCCACTTATCCACAGCCCCGGTGAGTCGGCTGCCCCCGGTGTTACGCTGCCGCCGCAGGGGACCAACACCGCGCAAGAGCGGGCAAGGGGGACGGGCATGACCGACGCGCTGCGCCCGGTGGCGGCCAAGCCGCGCCTGTACGAGCAGGTCCTCGACAGCCTGCGCAACTACGTCGCCGACGGCGGCCTGGGAGCGGGCGACCGACTCCCGCCCGAGCGCGACCTGGCGGCCAGGCTCGGCGTCAGCCGCGCCTCCGTGAAGCAGGCCATCGTCGTACTGGAAGTCCAGGGCCTGGTCGAGGCCCGGCACGGCGGCGGCACCTACCTGGTCCGCGACACCCTCGACGTCGAGCCCGTCGAGCAACTCGTCGAACGCCGCCGCCGGCTCCCCGACGTACTGGACGCGCGCGAGGCCCTGGAGACCAAGCTCGCCGAACTGGCCGCCGAGCGCCGCACCGACGAGGACCTTGCGGCCATCCGCTCGGCACTGGCCCGGATGGCCACCGAGATCGAGGACGGCGCGCACGGCGTGGAGGGCGACCGCCTCTTCCACGCGGCGGTCACCGCGGCGGCACACAGCAGCATCCTCGCCGAGTTCATGCGCTCCATCGCCGACCAGATCGCCGAGAGCCGCAACGAATCCCTGCGCCAGCCCGGCCGCCCCCCGCGGTCACACGCCCAGCACCTGGCGATCCTCGAGGCGATCGAGGCCCGGCAGCCCAAGAAGGCGGCGGCGGCGATGCGCAGGCACGTCCGCACGGTCGCGAAGGTACGGCTCCTCGACTGGGACCCCGAGCCGGACACCGAGTAGCGGCCCGCAGCTGCCGCCCCCTGCAGTCGAGTTGCCCCACGGCCGGGACGATGGGCTGAGCAGCGGTCGGTCGCCGGCCGTAGGACCCCCGCCCCATGCGTACGACGCGGCTGCTGGCTAAGGTCACCGTCCATGCAGACCACGGAAACCACGCGACGCAACGTGTCGGAGCGCAAGCGCGACACCCTGGCACGGCTCGAGGCGGAGCGGGACATCTGGGTGGCGACGTCCCACCCCGAGCACGGCCCGCACCAACTGCCCCTGTGGTTCCGGTGGGACGGGCAAGGCATATGGATGTGCACCAGCGAGTCCTCCGTGACCGCACGCAACGTACGCAAGGAGCCCCGCGTCCGCCTGTCGCTCCCCGACACCGTCGACGTGGTGATGCTGCAGGGCGAGGCGGAGAGCTTCCTGGACCGGGACGTGCCGACGAACGCGGCGGACGCGTTCGTCGACAAGTTCGGCTGGGACCCCCGCGCTGAGGAAGCCACGTTTCTGTACGTGCACGTGGTCCCGAAGACCGTGCGCGCGTGGCGGGACGAGTCGGAACTGCGCGGCAGGGTCATCATGCGCGACGGAGTATGGCTGGACTAGCGCCCAGCGCACCCTCGCGCTAGCCCGATTTCGCTGTGAGACGTCACTTTCGCCAGAACAGGTGGTGCGTCACGGCGCCGCTCGGGCTCGGTACGACGTCGAGGTGGAACCGGTCGAGGAGCTCGTCGGGGGACTCCCAGAGCCGGGCCCCGGATCCGAGCTTCACCGGCGAGACCGCCACATGCAGGGTGTCGACGAGATCGGCGTCGAGGAACTCCCGGATGGTGGTGGCCCCGCCGCCGAGCCGGACGTCCTTGCCCTGCGCCGCCTCCCGCGCCTTTTCGAGGACCGTGGCCGGGTCGTCGTCGACGAAGTGGAACGTGGTGTCGGACAGCGTGAAGGAGGGACGCGGGTGGTGAGTCATGACGAACACCGGGGTGTGGAAGGGGGGTTCGTCACCCCACCAGCCGCGCCAGTCGTAGTTCTCCCAGGGCCCGCGCTGGGGTCCGAACTTGTTGCGGCCCATGATCTCGGCACCGATGTTGCGGGCGTAGTCCCGGGTGAGGTAGTCGTCGAGGCCGCGGCTGCCTCCGGGGTCGGTGCGCATGGGCCAGCTCGCCGTGGCGCCGGCCCAGGAGAACATGCTCCCGGGATCGGCATGCCCGAACGGCCTCTCGAGGCTCTGGCCCTCACCGGCACCGAACCCATCGCTCGAGACGTTGAAGTTCTGGACCCTCAACAACTGTGGCACGTGCTTCCTCCTGTGTTGGTTGACGGTGATGAGACTGCCGGGGCAGCGCAAACTCATCGCAGCAGCCGGGACCGGTCAGTAGGTGGGCTCATGGAGAACCGAGCTCATCGAGATCTGGGCTCATCGAGTGAACACTCAACCTCCGGTTCAGGGTGAGAGTTACCGCTCCCTCTCGACCCCCACTAACTCCCACCAAGCCTCCCGCACCCGCAGGCTCTCCGTGTCCTCGCAGCCGGCCCCGTTGGACACTTCCTCGGTGTCCAGGTTCCAGCCGACGACGCCGTTGCCCTTGCGGCCCAGTTTGATCAGGCGCTGCGTCGAAGTCTCCGTACCGTATGCCCGCCACACCGCGCAGCCAGCCGCCCGGCCGGAGGGCCGGTGGCCAGGTCCCACCAAGGCCCGTAGAAGCAGGCGGCGATGAGGACCGCGTGCTGCTCCTGCGCGCAGCGGGCGGTTCAGGAGGCCGTCAAGACCTTCTGCCGAGTCCGCCTCGGATGCCGCCTCCGCGTGACACGGCAACCGGTTCGTGGGCCGGGCATGCGACCGTTCCGCAGCTCAGGTGAGCGGGGCCGAGGAGCCGGCGGTGAGCCAGCGGCGGACCGCTAGGGCAACCGTGTCGTCGAGGGTGCTGAGCGCGTCGATGGCCTTGGTGTCATCGGGGTGCGGAGGGATCCCGGCCGCGGTGAGCGCGGCGTGCAGGTTCAGCCGGTGCCGGTCACGGGCGGTCAGCACGGACTGGGGATGCGGGGACATGTCCAGGCGCTGCGTCGGGTCGGGCGGAGGCAACAGGAAGTCGGCCTCGGCGTCCCAGTTCACGGTCGGCAGGATGGCGTCGGTGACGGGTGCGGTCATGGTGGCTTCCTCACGTCGGGCGGGCAGTACGTGTGCCGGTGAGGAGGCGGTGGGGCAGCGGTCCGGTTGCAGCCGTGCCGCCGAGCCACCCGAACGCGTAACGGCGACGCGGAGTCGGATGACGGAGCGGCCGGTATCGCCGGCCGCTCCGTACGTGTCCACGTGGCAGCCGGTCGTCAGCGGATGCTGGCGCCGTACACGTTCTCGACGGTCATCGTGATCAGCACTCTGCGGTCGGAGACCATGACGGCGCGGTACTCGTCCCAGTCCGGATGCTCGCCGGCGGCGCTGCGGTAGTAGTCCACCAGCGCCTGGACCTCGGGACCATCGGGGTCGGTGCCGGGTCCGATGAGGGTGACCGTGCCTTCGGCGGTGGCCCAAGCCCGGCCGTCCGGACTTGTCACCTCCAGTGCGGCACGGGGATCCCGGCGCAGGTTGGCGACCTTGGCGGTGCGCTGTGTCGTCGACACGCGGATGACGCCGGCGGCGTGGTCGTACGACGGCATGATCGGAGAGAGCTGCGGGCGGCCGTCGGATTTGATCGTCGCGAGCACGCCGAGGTTGCTTTGGGCGAGCAGTGCGTGCGGGTCGAAAGGCGTCTCTGTCATGTCGGCCCAACTTCCTGTCGGGGGCTGTGTATTCCGTGTGTGCGGGGCCGATGGACGGCGGGGTGTGGTGGCTTGGGCCGCAGGGGCGAGCGGCCGGTGCGTACGGAGAAAAACTTGAGAACTCGGGGAGCCGATTCATGCGGACTCGGACCCGAGGAGGAGCGATGCGTCGCGTATCCGCAGCGTTGCTGGGGGCGTGCGCCTTCATCGCGGCCGGTGGTGTGAGCGCACAGATGACCGCCGCTCCGGCAGTCGCGGCGGCTGCCGCCCACGTCGCGGATCGTCAGCCAGCGGCGGCGGCTCCCGTCCCGCCGGAACCCGGCATCGGCGCGACGCTGTCCCTGGAGGGGAACACCCGTCGTGAGTGGCTCGACGTCGCCGTCCTGAAGGTCGTCGACCCGGCCCGCACCACGAACCAGATCTTCGCCCCTGAGCCCGGCAACCGCTTCGTCGCCGTCCAGTTCCAGCTCAAGAACACCGGCGAGGCACCGTACAAGGACAGCCCGGTCAAGGGAGCCGTCCTTGTCGACGCGGACGGTAAGCACTTCGCCGCTGCCCTGTTCGCCAAGACCAGCGCCGGGCCCGTGGACCCTGGTGGCGCCCGCACCGGCCCGATGACCGTGCTGGCCGCGCGCCGAGCACCGCACGGCACCGAGTGCCATCGGGGTGCCCGCATGCGGGACGGGGCATGAGTGCACCATGGGCCGAGGCGAGCGACCTGCCGCACCGAATGGGCCGGCTGGGCCGATCGGGGGGACGATGGAAGCGGTCCGATCCGCCCGAAGCTCCTCCCGTCGGGGCGGGGCCAAGGCGTCGGAGCCCGTCCGCGGCCGGGCACGGGGAAGGGAGAACCTGCCATGAACGCGTCTGACGCCTTCCAGGCCAGGCCCTGGCCCGACCCGCTCACCCCGCCCACCCCGTCCGCGCCGGGCGGCCTCCTCGACATGCTGGGCGTGGCCGCCGTGGTGCTTGACGCCAAGGGGCGGATCACCCTGTGGAGCCCGCAGGCCGAGAAGCTGTTCGGGTGGACCGCCGAGGAGGCGCTCGGCCAGTACGCGGCCACGCTCCTGGTCTCCGAGGAGCACGTCGATGTCGCCCTGGATCTGTTCTCCAAGGTCATGACGGACGGCGGGAGCTGGGCAGGGGTCTTTCCCGTCCACCACCGGGACGGGACCTCGCGCCTCGTGGAGTTCCGCAACATGCGGCTGCTCGATCAGGGCGGCTACGGCTACGCGCTGGGGATAGCCGCCGAGGAATCCGTCGTACGCGGGGTCGAGCGGCATCTGGCGCTGTCCGGGAAGCTGGTGACGCAGTCACCGACCGGGGTGGCGGTGGTGGACACCGACCTGCGCTACGTACTGGTCAACCCGGCGCTGGAGAGGATCATCGGCCGGCCCGCCCAGTGGTGCCTGGGCCGCAGCGCCGTCGAGGAACTGCCCTTCGGCGAGCGCGGCGCCATCGAGGCCGCGCTGCGCCAGGTCCTGGACAGCGGCACCCCGCTGCTCGACCGCTCCGTCACCGAGCGTGCGCACGTGGGTGTGGAGGGGCGCCGGGCATGGCGGGTGTCGTACTTCCGCCTGGAGGACTCGGTGGGCCAGGTCGTCGGCGTCACCATGACGGTCATCGACGTCACCGAGCAGTACCGTGCGGATCTGCACAGCACTCAGGCCCGCAAGCGCCTGGCCCTGATCGCACAGGCATCGGCGCGCATAGGCACCACGCTCGACCTGGACCAGACCGCCCGGGAACTCGCCGACGCCGTGGTCCCCGATCTCGCGGACATCGCCGCGGTCGACGTCCTGGACTCGGCCCTGGCCGAGCAACCCCCGCACCGCGTCGCAACCGCCGAGCCCGCCGTCTTCCGCGCCCTGGCCGTCAAGGCCGCCTACCCCACCCGCGCCGCAGACGCCGCCGACCCGCCGGGCGAGATCACCCGCTATGAAGCCGACCGCCTTGTCACCCGGTGCGTCACCACCGGACGCACCGTCCACGTCGCCCACGTCCGCCCCGACCACCTGCGGCACATCGCCCGCGACGACGAGGCCGCCGCCGTGCTCGCTCGCGCGGGCGTCCACTCCTACCTGGCCGTGCCGCTCATCGCCCGCGGTGAAGTCCTCGGCGCGCTCGACCTCAAACGCGCCCGCAACCCGCTGCCCTTCAACGCCGACGACATCGTGCTCGCCGAGGAACTCGCCGCCCGCGCGGCCGTCTGCATCGACAACGCCCGCCTGTACCGCACCCAGCTCCAGGCCGTCACCACCCTGCAGCGCCACCTGCTGCCCGAGACCCCGCCCGACCCGCCGGGTCTGCGCGTGGCCTGCCGCTACCGGCCCGCCGGATCCGCAGGACACGCGGGCGGCGACTGGTTCGACGTCATTCCCCTCGCCGGTGACGCCACTGCCCTGGTCGTGGGCGACGTCATGGGATCCGGCCTCACCGCCGCCGCGACCATGGGCCAACTCCGCACCGCCACCCGCACCTTGGCCCGCCTCGGCCTCGACCCCGCCGAGATCCTGCACCACCTGGACCTGCTCACCCGCGAACTCGACGAGACGATCGCCACCTGCGTCTACGCCCTCTGCGAGCCCCGCGCCCAGCAGTGCCGCATCGCCCTGGCCGGCCACCTGCCGCCCGCGGTCCACCACGCCGGCAGGCCGCCCGCCCTCCTCGACCTGCCCACCGGCGCACCGTTGGGCGCCGCGGAGGGCGTGGACTTCACCACCACCCGCATCGACCTGCCGCCCCGCGCCCGCCTTGTGCTGTACACCGACGGCCTGGTGGAGACCCGCACCGAATCCCTCGACACGCGCATGAACGCCGTCCTGCACCTCCTCTCGGGCCCTCGACTGTCCCTGGAGGCCACCTGCGACCAGCTGCTTGCCACGCTCCCCGCCGCCGACAGCCGCGACGACGTCGCTTTGCTCATCGCCGAAGCCCTGGGCGACGGCCCGTCCTGAGCGGGTACTCGTATGCGTACGACAGGGAGGCATACGTACGCACCAGGGGAGCGCAGAGGTGTCCCGGCGGTGGCCCGGATCCGGTGGAAGCTGTCCCGGTCGATGCTTTCAGGCCAAGATCCTTCCACGGAGAATGGGCGTCGTCCGGCGCTGCTGACCGGGCGACGGAACCCCGAACCCGCCAGGAGAGCCATGGCTTTGGAGATGCGCGACCGCTGCGAACGATGTGCCGACGCGGCGCTGCCGCAGGAGGCGTCCGCCCGGATCTGCTCGTACGAGTGCACGTTCTGCGTGCCGTGCAGCGACGCCATGCAGAACACGTGCCCCAACTGCGGCGGCGAACTCGTGCCGCGCCCTCGCCGCTCCGTGCGGGAGACGTAGGTACGCGGTACGGCGGGGCGTGGTCACCGTTGCAGCGCCGCCGCGATCTCCGTACGTGAGGTGACGTCGAGCTTGGTGAGGACGTACTCGACGTGGGTGTCAGCCGTCCGCTTGGAGATGACGAGCCGCTCGGCGACCTCGCGGTTCGAGAGACCTTGCGCCACGAGTACGCGACCTCCCGCTCGCGCGGGGTCAGTTCGTCTGGTGCCCGGAGTTGCGGAACCAACGGTGCTCGCTCCGCGTCGATCAGCGGGTCAGAATTGGGCTGCTAGGCGATGGTGGACTCGAAGACGGGGGTGACCGTGTTCCGGCCAGAAGCCGTTGGATGTTTGCGTCGGACAGCTTGCCCTTCGGCGAGTTCGAAAGCGAGGTCGTACAGGACCGCCGCCGGAGTACGCGAAGAGAGTTCGAGTGTCCAGGCGGGCTGGCGTGCGGTGTTGCCGCCGCCCCCCACATGGTCCAGGTCGGCAGAGGGCTATCGGGCCGCATGCCTGCGGCGAAGGCGTCGACATGCACGCCGGCGGGTTCTTCGCCCGGTGCATCCCAGGAAATCCAGCGGCCGTCGACAGTGTTCTTCCAGCCGGCGTCGCCGAGCGGGCGCAACCCATGGGTGATGGTGGCTTCCGCGACGCCGGTGGCAGGTCCGGCGCTCCACGCTGACTCCGACGCGAGTGCGTCGAGGAGTGTGCCGAGGATTTGGGCAGGGGTGTTGGCCGTGGCGTGCCAGAGGCGCTCGCTGCCCACGCCCGCAACGGCCTGCTCCACCTCGCCCACGCGGCGATGTGACAAGGATGTTGAGTCGGTCATCAACCGGAGTTGAGCGTCGGCCCCCGGCCGTGCAGCCCTTGCCAAGGGCTCGCCGGATGCCCTGGTCGCATCCGTCATCGCGTCGGATTTCAGCCACGACGCGGTGCCTTGAGGGTTACTTGGTTCGGTCGGACGGCACCGCTGTCCCCTCCGCCGCCCTCCTTGCCGCCTCCGCCGACCTTGCCCTCCACGGCAGGCCGGCCTGGCCGGACGTCGCGGTTCGGTTCCGATCCGGGCTCCGGTGTGCAACGTGTTCATCGGCAATACCACATGGTGTCAATGGAAGTCAGCCCTCCGTTTCCCTGGTGTGGCTGGTTATGATCTGCACCCCCACACCCTGCCGTAGCCGAAACCTGACTTCCCCCGGTCCGCGCCTTGCCTCAGGACTGCGTCTGGTCTCGGTTGTTGAGCCGTCCCCCAAATCGTTCAACCGCTCCTGAGGACTGATGTCTCCTATAGACCCCGAAGGCCCGCTAGAACCCGAAGGCCCACCAGGGCAGTCGACGACGCGTCGGCGGCCTGCCGTGCGGCTGCGTACGCTGCTCATTTGGCTGGCAATCGTCCCTATTCTGGCGATGAGTGCCCAAGTGGTCCTGACCGCACAGCCGTTGCTGGACGAGTCGGAGCACCTGCGCACCGACGTGGCCGTCGGTGAGCGGGTCGGCATACCCCTGTCCAGGCTGATGGTCGAAGTGCAGGCCGAGCGGACCGCGACCGCCGCGCGGTGGACCGGCGGCGACGTGTCCGCGGAGGAGTTGCGCGACCAGCGCGCGGCCACGGACCGGGCCGTGGACGAACTGCTCCGGTCGGCCGAGGCAGCCCCGGCGGAGCGGCGCGAGGATGAGCGTCCCCTCGGGAAGCTGAAGCGCAACCTCGCGAACCTGGCCGCGCACCGCGGGCGCGCGGACGCCCGCAGCGTGAGCGCGGAACGGACGATCGACTACTACTCCGGCCTGGTCGACCACATCATCCATGTGTACATGGACGACTTCAGCCACGCGCAGGACGCCGAGTTCATCCAGGAGAACGGCGTGGTCGTCACGATGTTCTCGGTGTCCGAGATGGTGTCGCGCGAGACCGCCGTCCTCGTGTTGGCCGGGCCGTCCAAGCGGCTGAGTTCCTCAGCGTTCACCGAATTCGTCAACTCCGTCGGATCCCAGCGGTACCAGTACTCCGAGTGGGTCGAGCCGTTTCTGGCGGCCGAGGACCGAGCGGCGTACAACCGAATCCTCGGCTCGGACGCCTGGCAGACGAAGGTGCGCATCGAGAACGCGGTCATCTCCGACCACCAGAACGTCGAGTCCGGCGTCAAGCTGCCCAAGGAGGTCGACGACTGGCACGCCGCGCACAAGGGGTTCATGGAGCGCCTTGACGCGCTCAACGTGGAGCAGGCGCGCGGCGTGATCGCACGCGCCGACGCCAAGGCCACGGAGCTGGAGACCGAGGTCACCTGGCTGATCGTCGGAAACGGCGGAGCCGTGCTCGCGGTCGTGGCCGTCATCGTGTTCACCACCCGCTCCGTGCTCCAACGCCTGCGCGGTCTGCACCGGCGTACGGTGACCATCGCTGAGGACACGCTGCCGGACGTTGTGGCCCGGCTCCAGCGCGGACAGTCCGTCGACGACGACGCGCTGCCCGCGGTGACCGGAGAGCAGGACGAGGTCGGGCGCATCAGCGACGCGTTCGCCCGGGTCGTCTCCGTATCCGTCGACGGGCACGCGCAGCTCGCGGCCGAGCGTCACGGCTTCGGCATGTTCGCCGCGGGCATCGCCTCGCGCACCGGAAACCTGGTCAGCCGCCAGCTGACCCTCACCGACGAGCTGCAGGACAGCTTCGGTCACGACGAGGAGCTGCTCGCCCAGTTGATGCGATCCGACCAATTGACGGTGGGTATGCGACGGCAGATCGAGAACCTGCTGATTCTGGCGGGCGGCGAGATCCCCGATCCGCACACCGAGCCCATGCGCGTCGCCGACCTGCTGCGCGAAGCCGCCGCGGAAGTCGAGGACTTCCGGCGGATCGAGCGCCAGTCCCTGGACGAGATCAGCGTGACGCCGCGGGTGATCAGCGAGATCAGCCACCTCCTGGCGGAACTCCTGGACAACGCCACCCGGTTCTCGCCGCCGAGGTCCAAAGTGGTCGTACGAGCCGAACTCGTGACGGACGGCCTGTCGGTGGAGATCGAGGACCGCGGGCCCCGGGTGACCGGCGCGACGTACGAGGAGATGAACGGACGCCTGCACTCGGCCCCGCCGTACTCCGTCCTGGCGGAGAACGCGCACCGGCTCGGCCTCTTCGTGGTCGGTCACCTCGCCGAACAGCTCCGCGCCAGGGTGACGCTGCGCCGCTCGGTGTACGGGGGTACGTCGGCCGTGGTGATCCTGCCCGAGGAACTCCTGGTGCCGACCGAACCGGTCCGGGCAGGGGAGACAGCGCCCCGCGCCGCGGCGCCGTCGGCCCCGGAAGCGCCCCTGCCCGAGGAACGCAAGCCCGAGCTGGTCCTGCACACCAAGACCGGCCTGTCCGGCGGTACGACGCCGGAGGGCTCGCCCGAGCGGCCGGTGCAGAGCAAGCTGGCGACTTCTGCCGTGACCCGGGACGGAGGCGCGAAGCCCGCCCTTCCCGAGCGGGTCCCGCAGGCCCATATCGCCGAGCAGCTCCGCGCGCCCCGTGCGGCGGAAGCCGACGCCGGTCAGGACTCGGCGACGCCCGAAGAGGTGGCCGACGCCTGGGCGGACTACGAACACGGCACCCAGACAGTGGAAGACGAGCTCCGACGGGATCAGCCATGACGACGACAGCGAACGACATGATCTACAGCGTCCTGGACAACAACCTGGGCAGGATCGCGGGCGTCCAGGGGGCCGTGCTCCTGTCCAACGACGGGATCAAACTCAGCGCATACCAGCTGGAACGGGACCAGGCGGAGCGCATCGCCGCCGCGTCCTCCGGCATCGCCGCCACCATGAAGGCGATATCCAGGGAGGTCGGCGGCGGCCGGGTGATCCGCCAGCTCGTGGAGATGGACGACAGCTACCTCTGCATCGTCGGGTGCGGCGAGGGCAGCACGCTCATCGTGGTGACCTCCCGCAAGGCGCGGCTCGGGGAGCTGGGCGGCGAGGCCGTGCGGACCGCGCAGGCGCTGGGCGAGTGGCTGAGCACGCCCGAGCGCAGTCAGGCGAAGCCCTCGTAATGGCGGACGAGCCAGGGCCGAGCCAGGGCCGCCGGACGCGGTTGTACGCGCTGACCGATGGACGTACGGCCGTCGCCCGCACCGTTCTCACCATGGACACCACGATCACGGCGGTGGCCGTCGCGGACGGCCAAGGCGGCCTGCCCACCGAGTGGCAGGCCATCCTCGACATGTGCCCGCCGCCCGGCGGCCTGGCGGTCGCCGAGATCGCGGCGCGCATGCAGATGCGCCTCACTCCGATGATGCTTCTTCTCGGCGAACTCGCGGATCGGGGGCTGATCGAACACCGGCCGCCCCTGGAAGGGGCCGAGACCACCAATGTCCACCTGCTCATGAGAATCAGGGACAACCTTGCCCGGATATGACACCCCTGCCCAGGAAGCGGACCCCGTCAAGATCCTCATCGCTGGGGGATTCGGAGTCGGCAAGACGACCCTGGTCGAGACGATCTCCGAGATCGAGCCGCTGCGCACCGAGGAGCGGCTGACGAGCGCGGGCGTCGGCGTCGACGACCTCGACGGCATCGAGTCCAAGGCGGTCACCACCGTCGCGATGGACTTCGGCCGCCTCACCCTCACCGACGCAGGCGTCGTCCTCTACTTGTTCGGCACGCCGGGCCAGGAGCGCTTCTGGTTCATGTGGGACGACCTGCTCAACGGGGCACTCGGGGCGATCGTGTTGGTCGACACTCGACGCCTCGACCGCAGCTTCCCGGCCGTCGACTTCTTCGAGAACCGAGGGCTGCCGTTCGTGGTCGGCGCGAACTGCTTCCACGGCGAACAGCCGTACAACGCCGAGGAGATCCGGGCGGCCCTGCACCTGCGGGACCCGAACACCCCCGTCCTCATGCTCGACGCCCGCTCCCGCGACGACGTGCGCGGTGCGCTGCTGTCGTTGCTGGACATGCTCATTGCCAAGGCGGGGGCCGTGGCTACCGGTTAACCACCGGGGCCACGCCCTCCGTTCGCAGATCAGTGCTACTGGGCTGCGCCGATGGAACGCCTCACCAACGTGCCCGAGAGCTTCGCCCGGTCTGCCGATCCGGACCGGGCGAATGACTACGACGACTTCGCCGAGGCGTACGCGGCGGAGTCCGAGAACAGCCTCGTGACCGCGTACTACGCGCGGCCCGCGATGTTGGCCCTCGCCGGAGATGTGGCCGGTCGCCGGATTCTGGATGCCGGCTGCGGCTCAGGCCCGCTGTCCGCCGCGCTGCGCGACCGGGGTGCCGTCGTTACCGGTATCGACGTCAGCGCCGGGACGTTGGCGTTGGCCAGGCGGCGGCTCGGTGACGATGCAGACCTGCATGTGGTCGATCTGAGGGACCGTCTGCCGTTTGAGGACGGTGCGTTCGACGACGTGGTCGCGTCGCTGGTGCTGCACTACCTGGAGGACTGGGGGCTGACGCCGGCTGAGTTGCGGCGCGTGCTCAGGCCGGGCGGCCGGTTGATCGCGTCGGTGGACCACCCTGTTGTGGCCTACACGTTCCAGGATCCTCGGCCCGACTATTTCGCGATCACCAGCTATACCTTCGACTGGACGTTCAACGGGCAGTCCGTCCCGATGAAGTTCTGGCGCAGGCCGTTGCACGCGATGACCGATGCTTTCACCATCGCCGGGTTCCGACTGGCCGCCATCAGCGAACCGCAGCCTGACCCGGCCGCCCGTGAACTGTTCCCCGACGGCTTCCATGACCTTTCGACCAAACCCAACTTGCTCTTCTTCGTCGTCGAGGTACCGCCGAGCAGGCCCTAGGGGGGTGGGGGTGTCTCCCCCTAGACCCGCGACATCTCGTGTGCAGGGCTCGCATCCCACGTCGCGAGGTCCACGACCCGGTCGTCCGCGAAGAGGGCGCAGGTTCGGCCGTCCGCCACGAACACGCTGCGGAGTTCGGCGTCGAGGACGGTCGCGGCGACGAACGTGCTGACGATGAGCGGGAAGTCGCAGACGGCGCCGATGCGGAAGAGCGACTGCGATTCGGTGGTGACCTCGTCGCCGCCGGCGCGCAGCACGATGCGCTGGTCGCCGGCGACGGCTCGGGTGGCGACCGCGACGGCGATGTTCTCCAGGCCGTCGGAGGCGACCGCTGCCAGGGCGCGGGCCCGTCGTACGGAGAGACGTTCGAGCAGGAAGCGGTCGCCGCCGCGGCCGATGACGACGGGGATGTCGAGCGAGCGGGCCAGCGGGAGACAGGGGGCCTGCCGGTTGCGCTCGACGGCGACGACCTTGACGCCGAGGTCCCGGAGCCGGGCGGACAGACGCAGGCCGACCTGGCCGAGGCCGACGACGATGACGTGGCCTCGGCGCGGGATGGAGCGGGCGCCGAGAATGCTGGTCATCCGGTGTCCGGTGAACCGGTCGACCACACCGGCGGTGAACACGGCGGCAAACACGAACACGCTGATCATCGAGACGGCGGAGAACACCTTGTACCAGCCGGGCCCGTGTTCGGCGGCATGTGAGGAGCCGATCGTGGTGAGCGTACGGGCCGCGTTCCACAGGGCCTCGGTCCAGTGCTCGTGCAGGACGAGCACGCCGAGCGCGACATCGACGGAGAACGCGAGCAGCAGTGCAAGGAGGCTGGCGACCAGTGCCTTCGCGGAGGTGCCGAGGGAGCGGAACCAGGCGCTGACGGTGGAGCGCGGGTGCGGCTTCGGCAAGGCGGCGAAGGCCCGCCGCGGCAGGTGCTCGACTTCCACGGTCGCGCCTTCCCGTCGCACGCCCACGAGGTCGTCGCCGACGGGCTGCAGCATGGCGTACCGGGGAGCGAGACAGTTCGCGAGGAGGCTGGGCAGCATCGCGTCGGTCATGCTCAAGGCGGTGCAGTTGGGGATGGTCCGGGATACCTCCTCGGCGACCGTACGGTCGAAGATCGTCACGACCAGACGGACACCGGGCTTGAGGTGCTCGGCGAGGAGCGCGTAGCGCAGGGCGATCATGTCGTCACGGGACACGATGGCGATGCTGTCGACGGGACCGTTCAACTGCTGACGCAGTGCGTCGTCGTCGGGGCGGGGCAGGCGGTGTGCGGTGCTCCCCCAGCGTTCGATGCAGGCGGCCGCAGAGCGGCCCAGGGTCTCGTCGTCCTCGATGATCACGACGTCCCGGCCGGTGGCGGGAACGTGCGGGCGAGGGGCGCCACGGTCCTCGGAAGATATCTGTGGGCTCAACCTGTCGGCCTCTCTGCAACATCGGGGGCCGAAGGCACCCCTTGATTCGGAAGGCGCGGCAGTGCCTGATCGAGGCTGGGGCGCATACGCTTCGGCGGCGCCGGACCGTCCGGTGCGCACGCCCCCGGGGCTCGCGCTCGAGGGGTGAGGAGCGCAGCCGAGGGGCGGAGATGAAGCGGTTCGGGTCTCTTTGTAGCACCCGCCTCGACGGCGCCGATTCATCAGCTCGTACAAAACGGAGTGGTCGAGTGCGTGCATCTGTCGAATGCGCTTGGTCGGGTCCGTCTTGTACGGGGGCCTGGCGGAGGCAGCGCCCTGCCTGGCGCTCGACCACCCTGCCCGTCGCTGCCTGCCAGACGGAACGGCCATACGTGGCGAGGTACAGCCAGCCAGCCAGGCCTCGGCCCCGGGCACGTAGCGGAGATCCGTCGGATGCGATCGTGCGGGCAGCCCGTCCGACACCACGTGCCAGGCGTCGCCGTTGTCGGCACTGCCGTACACGTGGTTGTAGGTGGATACGAACACAGCTGGCCTCCGGACCGCGTGGGCACCGCTTGGAGGCCAAGGAGGTGGCGGTCGACGTCCGTGACCGCCGCGGTCGGCGCCCAGGATGTCGGTACCCAGGAAAGGCGCTCGAACTCGGCGATAGCCGTGGCGGGGTTGTCGTACTGGGTTGTCTCGGTGCGCAGGTGGTTTTCACCGTGGAGGTGGATGCTCGGGCCGTCGCGATAGGTGCCGACGGCGACGGTGGTCCACCCGTCGTGGGCGTGGGTGTGGATGATCAGGCGGCCGTGACGGATGGCGTCGTAGATCTGCTGGGCGTCGTTGGATACCTCGCGGATCTCCTCGTGCGAACACCAGGGCATGGGGTAGTTCGCCCAGGTCCATTCGGTGTCGATCTCTTCGCGCAGCTGGGGCGTGATGTCCACGGTGACGCCCTCGGCGCGCAGGGCGCGTGCGGCCAGTTCGGCGTAGTGCGGTTCCTCGCGATCGATGCACGAGTGAAGACCATGCGGATCGAGTGTGCACCGACGTATTCGGCAATTTCTGCACCCGGCCAAAGAACATCAACAACCACGGAATATCACCGCGCCACAACACCCGCCGCAGAACCCGAGTTTTGACAGCACTGCGGTACTTGCCAGCGCAGCATCGAGCTGCGCTCGCGAGGCAGCGATACGAAAGGCTTCCCCGAGGTGGCCCGGGTGGTCCGCGAGGGCGGTGTGGCTGTGTCGACCATCGGCTCGGCCGACGCCGACACACTCGTCGAGCACAACCTGCGCGGCCCTCAACTTCATCAACCGGCCTTCCCCTGGGCCTGGCCCTCACCTGGGCCGCTGCCGAGCATGCCTCCGCGGGGAGCCAGGTCCTCCTGGCGATCCCCGTCGCCGTGCTGCATCTGTTGGCCATGGCCGCGTGGCTGGGCGGTCTGATCGCGCTGGCCGTCGCCCTGTACCGGGCACCCGCGGACACAGTGATTCCGGCGGAGGCGGTCGCACACTTCTCCCGACTGGCCTTCACCGCATTGGTCGTTCTGGTGGCCATCGGCGCCTACCAGTCCTGGCGGCAGGTCGGCTCGTGGGACGCCCTCTCCACCACCGAGTACGGCAGACTCCTCACCCTCAAGGTCGGCGCTGTGGTCCTGGTGCTGGCTGCGGCGGCGTTCTCCCGCCAGTGGACCGCGCAGCTCGGACAAGAGCCGCAGTCACCCGAAGCCCTCCCGGTGGCCGCGCCCCAGCGCGTGCGCGTCGCACAGGCCGTCAGCGCAGGAGTCCCCTCGGCCGGCGAACCGGCCGGGGGCACGGTCAGCGCGCGCCCACCCAATCCGAGCGGTCCGACAGGCGGCCCAGGATCTTCCCGTTCCCCGTCCGACCGGTACCGACGCGACCTGCGCCGCTCGGTCGCCGTCGAGGTTGTGCTCGGTGTCGTGGTCCTGGCCGTTACCACTGTGCTCACCGGAACCCAGCCCGGCCGAACTGCCGTGGAGAGCTCCGCTGTGGCTGCCGCGTCTCAGCGGCCTGCAGCAAGCGTGGTGACGATTCCCTTCGATGTCGGCACACCGAACGGGCAGGGCAAGGTGCAGATCACCTTCGATCCGGGGCAAGTTGGCGACAACACCGTGCAGGCCATGGTGTTCGGCAGCGCCTTCGCCACCGTCCCCGAACTTCGTCTCACACTCACCCAGCGCGCCCAGCGGATCGGGCCCGCTGGACGCGAAGCTCACCGACCGAAAGGGCTACTGGGCGGCGGACGACCTGCGGATTCCCGTGCCGGGCGCCTGGACCCTGCGCGTCACCGTGCGCACGAGCGACATCGACCAGGTCACCGTCACCAAGACCATGACCGTCAAACCGCCGGTGACCTGACCGGCCAGAGCCTGTTCAATCATGCGTGCGGCTGGCGATTCCCCCGACGAAGATGTCCAGGGAGAACTCGAAAAGCGTGTCGGGTGCGTCAGGTTCCAGGGCGCCGACCCGCTTCAGGTGGGGCAGTTCCGCATCGGCTTCGGAGCGCAGCCACAGCGGCGGCAGTCGATCCAGGTCGTCCGGTTCCAGGTGGGCGGGTGGCCGGTCGTGCAGCATGTCCTGGAGTTCCACGAATCCCACGATGAAGCGGATCGTCTCCATGCACGCACGGTAGGAGTCCTGCAGGGACAGCCCCACGCTCTCGAAGAAGCCGATCAGGGCGTCCACGTTGCGCAACATCGCCGGATGCCGGGCCATCGTGATGTTTTCGCTCAACGCGAGTGTGGTCATGCCGGGATGGCGCCGGTAATGCGCCCGCAGGTTCCGGCAGTACGACCGCAGACTGTCCCGCCAGCGCCCCGGATCCAGCTCCGGAGGCCGCCATTCGGACTCGAAGATCTCGGCTGCCACGGTGAGCAGATCGCGCCGGTCCTCGACGTAGTTGTACAGCGCGCGGGGCGAGACGCCGAGGTCGGCCGCGAGTGAGCGCATGGTCAGCTCGGCGGGGCCGTGGTGGTCGAGGAAGTCCAGCGCGGCTTGGCCGACCGATGCGCGGGTGAGGGTGGGGCGGCCCTTGCGGTGGGTCGGCCGCCGCCTGGCCGCAGGGTGACTGCTCATCAGGCCCGAGGCTACCAATCCCTTGAACTTCACACATGTTGACTTTATTGAGGGTGATCGACACAGTGGTCTCGATAAGGCTTACCTAACTTCGTTTGGAGTCGCCTCATGCGCCGTTCGGTCGGTCTCGCCATGGATCTCACCCCGCTCCGCGTGAGCCGCGACTTTCGCCTGCTGTACGTCGGGTTCCTCGGCGCGATGTTCGGCACGTTGATGACGAGCGTCGCGGTGGCGGTGCAGGTGTACGAACTGACCGGATCCCCGCTGCACATCGGCCTGGTCAGCCTCGCGCGGGCCCTGCCCCTGGTTGTCGGAGTGCTCGTCGGCGGCGTCCTGGCCGACCGCCACGACCGACGCACGCTGATGCTGGCCACCCGACTCCCGCTCACCCTGGTAGCGGTGGCTCTGGCGGTCAACGCACTGCTGCCGGACCCGCGGTTGTGGCTCATCTATCTCGCCACCGCCCTGACCGGTCTTCTCGCCGGACTCGGCGGCCCGGCCATGCTGGCGGCCATCCCGGCCCTGGTCGGCACCGAACGTCTTGCAGCGGCAGGCGCACTCACCTCCGCCTCCACTCAACTCGCGGCACTGGTGGGGCCCGCAGTCGGTGGCGTGCTCATTGCGGGCCCCGGCCTCGCGGCCTGTTTCGCCGTGGACGCAGCCGGGTTCCTGATCTTCTCGGCGACCCTGTACTTCGTGCGGCCGCTCCCTCCGACGACAGCACACGCGGAAGAGGCGTACGGCAGGCGTTCACAGCGGTGGCGGACGGCGTGCGCTTCGTGCGTGGCCACAGGCTCATCGTGGGCCTGCTCCTCATCGACGCCGCGGCGATGGTCTTCACGATGCCGCAGGCGCTCTATCCCGTCCTGGCAGACCAGCAGTTCGGCGGTGGCCCGGGCGTGGTGGGCCTGCTCTATGCCGCGCCCGCCCTGGGAGCACTGGTCGGTGCGGCCACCAGCGGCTGGACAGGCCGAGCCGGCGGTCATGCCCTGGTCGGCGCCGTCCTGCTGTGGGGGCTGGCACTGACAGGCTTCGGTGTGACCTCGTACTTGCCGGTCGCCCTCGCACTGCTGGCCCTCGCCGGGCTCGGCGACCTCATCTCCGAGACCCTGCGCTCGGCGCTTCTGCAGCATGGCACACCGGACGAACTGCGCGGCCGGGTCAGCAGTCTGTGGATGGTCCAGGCGACCGTCTCGCCCGCCCTGGGCAACGCCGCCGTCGGCTTCCTCGCCGAACTGGCCACTGCCCGTACCGCCGTGGTCGCGGGCGGCCTGATCTGTGTCGTGGCCACTGTCGTGGTCGCCGCGGCCTTCCCGGCCCTGCGCCGTACTCGCCTCACGGTGGCGTCCCTCGACCTTCCGCGAAAGGAGAACGATGCCAAATCCGCCGAAACGGCGGCGCCCACGGGCGACTTGAAGCGCTAGCCGCCCGCGGGATGGAAGGCGCTGATGAAGTACAGGGCCTCATCGTCGATCGCGTTCTTCTCCCAGTCCAACGAGATCCGCACTGGACGCCCGTCGGCCGCGTACTTCGCCTCCGCAGTGTCAGCCCCGTCGCGCCGGGCTTGCTTCATTTCCTCCAACAGCTCCCCGATGGTGGGGACTTCACCGGGCATCTGCCTCACCACGCGCCGACCGCTCTCGTCGAGACCGACCGCCTTGGCCACCTTTCCGTCCCGGACTGTCACCCGGAATACCCCGAGCAGGGACCGTTCCCCCTCACTCGACTTCAGCGTGTAGGCGTACGAGGAGGGCTCCTCCCAGGCAACCTCGCTCTGCGTTGCGACGCTGTCCAGATCAGCGCAAGCGGCAGTCGCGCACATCAGCCCCGCGATCAGCGCAACAGTGGACACGACATGGAGACCGGGGCGTGCGGCAGTCATGGGGCTCCCTCAGAGACGGTTGCCCCTACGACGCCGCTCGGCCCGAAAGCGTTCAGGCGGGCGCGTCTGGGGGAGTAACTCCCCCAGACGCGGCGGGTGCCAGTCAGCTCTGAGACGAGGCGGAGCGCCTCTTCATCAGCCACCACACGGCGCCACCGAGAACAAGCAGCCCCAGCACCACTGCGCCGATGACCAGACCCGCCGAGCTTCCGTCGTTCTCGTCGACGGCCCCCTCTTCGCTTTCGGAGCCTGCGGCCGTGGTCGGCGACTTGGCGGCCGACGGCTTCTGGCTTGGCGTCTGGCTGGCGGTGGGGCTCGGGCTGACCGGCTCGGCGCCCGGTGCGGCGGCCTTCAACTTCAGGGCCAGCGCGGGCTGTTCCGGTTCCTCGCCGCCTCCGGGCAGCTCGATCCAGCGGGAGACCTTGCCGTCGCTATAGGCCTCAATCGTCTTGAACGCGATCTTCTTGGCGTTCGGGAGCTGCCGGACCTTGATCTTGTACTCCGCGTCAGTGCCGATCGCCAGCTTCGGACCGCCGACGGTGTATCCGTCGTTGGTGGCCTTGAGCTTCCAGCCCTTGGGTGCCTCATCGAGCGTGACGTCGCCCGGCGCGATGCCCTTGCGGCCACCGCCTCCGCCGTATCTCCGTCCACTCGCAGATCCCCGGCGGCGGACAACGCGTCGACCAGCTCGGCAACATAGAACGGATTGCCCGCAGCACGGGCAGCCTGGCGCCGGAGCACCGGGCCGGGCCGGGCGCCGGCCAGCTGCGCCAGCAACTGGTCCACGCCCTTCTCCGGCAGCGGCCGCAAGGTGATCGTGATCGCGCCACGCTGCGACAGCCGAGCGATGAGCTGGTCCAGCTGCGGCGAGCTCTCCCCGGAACGGGTCGCCAGCAGCACCAACAGCACCAGCAGCGGCAGCTGCTCGGCCAGCCGGCTGATCCGCTGCAGACACAGCAGGCTCTGCGAATCCGCCCACTGCGCATCATCGAGCACCAGAGCGACCGGGCTGTCCTCGCAAAAGACCTCCACGAAGGCGATTACCCGCTGCAACAGCACCATCTCGTCCCCTAGGGTCGGCACCGCTGAGCTACTGCTCCGCTCGGCCTGAGCCCGCCCCTGCCGCTCCCCCCGGCGATCGCCCGCGGAACACCGGGCAGCCTCCAGGCAGTCTCCGATCGCGCTGAACGGCAAGCGCGTCTCCAGCACATCCGCAGCACCGCTGCACACCCGCATGCCCAAACCGGTCAGCTCCGGCATCAACACGCGCAGCAATGTGGTCTTGCCGATCCCGGCCTCGCCCCGCACAAGCACCACACCGCCGTGTCCCGCCACCGCCCGGTGTGCCGCCTCCACGACCGCGCACACCTCACCCTCGCGGCCCACCGGCACTGCCCCGGCCGACCCGCCACGCGCGTGGTCAGCTCTGGTCACACCGAACGTCTCACCCAGACGCGATGGACCCGCCATGTCAAGGCGCCGCCCGAGAATGCCGACCATCGCGCCGTTCCAGCCGGCTCGGCTCCACTGCACCCAACCCACGCTTGTCGCCTCGGGTCAGTTGGCGTGAGGCGCCCCGAACATCGCGCCGTGGGGGAGTACCTGGTATTCAGATCCGGGCGGTCGACCCGCAGGACGTGCCAGCGGGCAACGACCGGGTCGCGAGATCGCTGGCCGCACCGTCGCCGCATCAGTGCGGCCGTCAGGCATCCGCGCCGCATCCCTTAAGTCGCGACCAAGAAGCCGAGCCTGCTGACTACCCGACATGCGGGTCCGCCCCGCTTTCGAGGAGGCCCTTCGCACCGCGCGGGAGATCAAGACACACGCCCCGCACTGCCGGGTCATCTTCACCGTGCATGAGACGGCATCTGCCTCCGGCCGGCCCGGGCCACGACGAGCACCGGCCGTACGAGTTCGGCTGGCGTCATCGGGTCCGCCACTGGTGGTCGGGCAGGAATCGGACGTCGTACTGCTCGGGGACGCTTGCGAACTTGCCGGGTTCCGGGATGACCGGTTCGGTGGGCAGGCCGAGCTGTTCTACGGGCGCGCCGAGGCTTTCGAAGAACCGCTCGAAGGTGCCGCCGCGGCCGGCGGCGACACCGACGACCTGGCTGTGGTGCCGCTCCATGCGGTAGGCGTGCGGGCAGTTCCTGGGCACGAAGCCGAAGTCGCCGGGGGTCAGTAGCTTCTCCTGCTGATTGCCCTCGATGTCCTCGACGAACAGTCGCACGGCGCCCTGGGCGATGTAGAAGACCTCGTGGGTGTCGGGGTGCAGGTGGGCTGGGATGAGATCACCCTTGGGGCCTTCGACGGTGAAGAAGTTGAAGGTGTTCTCGGTCTGCTCGCTGCCGGCGTAGATGGTGATCAGGTCGCCGAACAAGTGGGCGCGGTCCCCTTCGCCCTTCTCGATGAAGTAGGGCTTGCCCGGCTCGGCGGGTATGCGCGAGGCGCGCCGGTAGCGGGTGGCGTACTCGATGGTCATGCAGTCTCCTCGAACGACTCCCAACAAGAGTGTCAGGTAGCCTGACACTCTCGGGGTAGACAGGCAAACCGCCGAAGTGAGCCCGGCCCCGCCGCCATCGCGAGGAACAGATGCAATCCACCCGCCGCAACCTCCCCCAGCTTCTCGGTGACGCCCGGCGCTGGTTCGAAGAAGGACTTCTGGCAGCCCTGGAAGCGGACGGCACCACGCCTGTGTCCCCGACGCAGGCGCAGCTCTTCGCCGTACTGGATGACCAGGGCACCACAGTGTCGGAACTGGCGCGGCGCATGGGCGTCACCCGGCAGACCGCGCACCAGGCCGTGCACGGCCTGGTCGCCGCCGGACTGCTCGAGCAGGTCCCCGACCCCGCCTCTGCCCGACAGCGACTGATCCGGCGCACCCGGGAAGGGGAACACGCGCACCGCCAGGCCGGCCTCATCCTGGAACGACTGGAAGAACAGCTCGCCGAACGGATCGGCCGGGAGACGGTCGACACCCTGCGGACCACACTGGAGGCGCCGTGGGGTCAGCCGCCCTCCCCAGGACAACCGTCCCGTCAGTGCCGACCCTGAGAAGCTGTTGTCGTTCCGATTTTGAGGGGTGTGTGTCGAACGGGAGTCTCGATCGGGTGATCGCAGTTGGCCGCGGGCATGAGAACAGGGCCTCTTGGTAGCTCGGGGTTGCGAAGCCAACCGAGAACCTGGCGACCCTGTTGCCGCAGTTGTACGCGCTGGCGCCGGTGGAGTTCAACTCGGCTGCACCGACGTGTGATTGTGTCGCTCACCGGTTCGGGAATGCGGCCGATCACCCGGAACGTGTTCGGCGGTATCCCTCGGACATGACAGACGCGGAGTGGGCAGCGGTCCGGTCGCTGCTGCCGGTGCCGGGCTGGATGCGCGGCCGGGGGAACTGCCGCACACTCCACCGAGGTGGCGTTCCACAGACCGCCCTTGAGCCCGGAAGGCGAACGAGGCAGCTCGAGGCAGAGACCGGGCAGCGCCACCTCCCTACGACGGAATCTCCCAGACGTCGACGGAACTGCACTTTGCACTGCTGATGACCACAGGGCGACCGTGGAGCTCGGCCAGCCGTAGCCCGAACACCTCGGCATCGTACTTCTGGAACGGCCGGCCCAGCAGCCGACGTTCCGCCAGGTCCCAGACGCAGATGGTGCCGTCCTCGGCCCCGGTGACAGCGACCGGGACCCCGTGCACGGTGCCGGCGTCGAGGCACACGATCTCGCCACCGGGCACGGTGAGCTCTTCTCCCCACTCGCCGGACCTCGGATCTCCCACCAGGAGCCGCTGCCGGCCCGCCGCCACGACCTGGGTACGGCCGTCTACCGCCGCCAGGGCGAAATCGGTGAGCGTCGCGTCGGGGAAGCGATCCGAGCTATCGGAGTCGTCGAGGCGATCGAGGCGGTCGAACTCGGCCAGAGGCTTTCCCTCGACATCCCATATGACCACGCCTCCGCTCGGGTGACCGGCGACCACCACAGGGTGGTCGTCCAGCAGTCCCGCCGCGGCAGCGCTACTGGTCCTCGAGTTGCACGCCAGCCTGATGCTGACCAGAGAATCGAACGGTGAAGGCTGCTCCGGCTTGTCCTCGTCGCCCTCGTTGCCTTCGTCGTCAGGTTCGGCCAGGGACGGGTCCCAGAGTTCCACGTCCATGAAGCTCGAACCCCCCACGACGAACCTCGAGTACCCCCCGAAGTCGGCCCTGACCGCGGAGGCCGTGCCGCCTTCCTGTGCGCTCAGCCGTACCCTGCCAGTCGTCAAGTCCCACATTGCGAAGCCTTGGTGGTCACCACCACCGCCGATCACGATCCGTCCGTCCACCACCGCCGCACAGAGCGAGGTGAGCTCGGTGTAGCGATAGTCCTCGTCCGGAGCGTCGAGCTCGTACGTCATCCAACGGTCGGCTCCCGGATCCCAGGTGCAGGCAAGGCAGTCCCGGTCAGGGGTGCCGACGACGAGCAGTTGACCGTCGAGGGTGACGAGATCGAAGTCGTACATGTGACTGCCGGACGGGCTGCTGATGAGCGGCTCATTGCTTGTCATGCCCGAACCTTGCCAGCACCCTCTGACATCCAGGAATCCAGGTACGCCACGCGCACCGGAGCCAGGCGGTCGCACGGGTGGACTGCGTGGGTACACGGCGACCGTGAGCGGTGCTGAGTCGATATGTCGACCCAGTCAGGAGTCCACCGCCATCTCGTGAAGGGAGCCAGCATCTACGTTAAGAAGCTGTCCTTCCGATCTTGAGGGATGTCCGTCGAACGTGAGTCTCGATTGGGTGGTCGCGGGGTGCTCGGTGCATACGAGGCCTCCTGAACAGCTCGTTGGTGTCGAATCACCGAGCAGCAACAGGAGGCCCTGGTGCCGCAGTGTTCCGTGTCGATGGCCGGGCAGTCCAGTTCCATCATGCTGGAGTGTGACTGCCTGGCTCACCGGTTCGGAAACGCCGCCGACAACGGCTGTCGGCAGCCGCGTTATCCGACGGACATCACGGACGCGGAGTGGGCAGCGGTCCGGCCGTTGCTGCCGGTGCCGGGCTGGATGCGCGGCCGGGGAGGGCAGCCGGAGACTTATTGCCACCGGGCGATGCTCGATGCGATCCGCTACCTGGCCGACAACGGCATCAAGTGGCGGGCGATGCCGGCTGGCTTCCCGCCGCGGGACCGTGTCTATGCCTTCTTCCGCCGCTGGCGCGAGAACGCCCTGGTCAAGGAGTTCCACGACCGGCTGCGCGGGCAGGTCCGCCAGAGGGCGGGCCGCGAGGTGGAGCCGAGTGCGGGTGTGATCGACTCGCAGTCCGTCAAGGCGGACGCTGTCGTCGGCTGTGACAGCCGCGGGTTCGACGGAGGCAAGCTGATCAACGGCCGTAAACGGCACATCGTGGTCGACACCCATGGCCTGCTGCTGGGCGTGATGGTCACGGGCGCGGACATCGGCGACCGCGCCGCCGCCCAGGTCCTGCTCTAGCAGGTGGCAGGCGCGCATCACCTGCTCGCTCTGGTCTGGGCCGATGGCGGTTACACCGGCAGCCTCGTCGAGTACTGCCTGGCCACGCTCGCCCTGGTCCTGGCGATCATCAAACGCAGCGACGACGTCAAGGGGTTCGTGGTGGTGTCCAAGCGATGGATCGTCGAGCGCTTCTTCGCCCACCTGATGCGCACCCGGCGCCTGGTGCGCGACTTCGAACGGCGCACCGCCAGCGCCGAAGCGATGGTCTACTGGTCGATGATCTCGCTCATGGCCCGCCGCCTGGCCCGGCCACGCCCGCAGCCAGCGTGAACCGGCCCGGCTGCTGCTCAGCCAGCCAACCGCGGGCAACCAGGCGCTTCGCCTTCGACCGCAGTGCCTCCACCCGCGCCGGCACCACGTCCATACCGAACGCGGCAGCCATCTCCCGGCAGGTCAACGGGCCTTGATGGAGCCGGACCCGGTCCGCGAGCGCGGTGAGGATGCGCTGGTAGTCCACCGACAGCACCGACCAGGTCAGCTCCTGACGCCACAGGGGCACTTGCGACCTCGCCTTCGCCGCACCCCGGGGCGCCGACTGCGCTTCCGTCTCCCCGCGCGGATCCTCGGTGACCTCCGCCTCGGGGGCGGTGCCGTCGTCTGGAGCCAGCACCGTATCGACCCGCGTGCGGGCAATCGCCCACTCCCTCCATTCCTGCTCGGCCTCGGCCAGCTCGGCCTGGATGCGGTCAGCCTCCTCCCGCAGCCCCTCGACTCCACGCCGAGCAGCGAGCTCGTGCTGCTCCAGCAGTCCAACAACCGGTGGCATCCGCAACCTCCTCGGGAGCAACGACCCGACAGGCCACCACTCCCACGGATCCACCACCCCTATCCCCGACCAGCGGAAACGCGTCGATCACGTCCGGAAAGACAAGAGCTTCTTAGACCGAGCGGCATTAGGCGTCCGAGAGGTGGGGCGGGCACCAGCGGGCATGGGTCCGCGTGATCATTGAGCTCTCTACGCTCAGTCGTCAACTACGGCCATGGGCGCGCTTCGTACGGGCGCGCCATCGACGCCTTGTCGCCCTTCCCGTAGTTCGTCGGGATGACGCTGTCTGATTGGCCCCGCCCGAGTCTCGGCAACGTTGGTCAGGACCTCGCCATGCACAGACTTGGCGAGGGACAGGACGGTGCGGGATGGGATGGGGACAGCCCCCGTATCAACCCGGGTGCCAGCAGGACGGGCGACTGGTGCGGCGGCCCGGCACGCTGGGGCAGGAACGGCACAGGCAACAGAAGCAGGAGCAATCGGTGAAGGCACGTGCGGGGGCCGCAGCACTGTGGGCGGGGATTTGCGCGGTGGTGGTATCGGTGGCGATATCAGGGACCTTCGCGGCGCCCGCGGCGGGAGAGCGGGCGTCGGCCTCTCCGCCCGCCGGCCTGAAGGAGGCCATCGAGCAGACGGTCGCGGACGGATTTCCGGGTGTCGTGGCGTATGCCAGGCACGGAGAGCGGGAGTCGCGGATGGCGGCCGGGCTCGCGGATACGGCGAGCGGTGAGCGAGCCCGGCCGGACCAGCGGTTCCGGATTGCCAGTAACACCAAGTCATTTGTGTCGACGGTGCTTCTGCAGCTAGAGGGCGAAGGACGGCTCTCGATCGACGACAGCGTGGAGAAATGGCTGCCCGGCGTGGTCCAGGGAAACGGCAACGTCGGCAGGGCGATCACTGTCCGGCAACTGCTCAACCACACCTCGGGCATCTACGACCCCACCGCTGAGCCGGAGTTCTTCGCCCCCTACCTGGAGCGCCACGACTGGGGCCACGTTTACACCCCTCGGGAGGTGATCGCTCGGGCCGTCCGGCACAAGCCGCTCTTCGCGGCCGGGGGTGGCTGGTCGTACTCCAATACCAACTACCTGCTCGCTGGTCTGGTGATCGAGGCAGTCACACGTCACAGCGCGCCCTCCGAGATTCATCGGCGGATTCTCGCCCCGCTCGGTCTGAAGGACACGTCCTTCCCGCTGACCGACCCGGCGATTCACGGCCCTCATCTGCACGGTTACGACCTCACGGGACGCGATGTGACCCGATTCAGCCCGTCGTACGACTGGACCGCCGGCGCCATGATCTCCACGGTCGACGACCTGGCCCGTTTCCACCGGGGCCTGTTCACCGGCAAGTTGCTGCGCCCCGTCCAGCAGCGCGAGCTCCTGACCACGGTGCAGTTCCCCGACGCGCCGGAGTACGGACTCGGCGTGCAGCGCATGGACGTGCCATGCGGCTCGAAGCCGGACACCAAGCCGATCAGTGCTTGGTCGACCGACGGCGGCGGACCCGGATTCACCAGCGTGTCCCTCACCACCGCCGACAGTGAGCGACAGCTGGTCCTCGCCGTCAATGTCTACGACCTGGGCGCGGATCTGAAGGGTGAGCCGCCCGTCCCGCGGAGCAAGGGAATGATGAAGGCGCAGCTGGCAGCCCTGTGCGACTGAGGCAGCGTCATGTCGTCGCGGATGACGTCGCACCGTGCGCGGCGCAGGACCTGCCAGGAAGCCGGACGTGATGACCGCCCACTCAGTGATCACGAAGGACGGCGGTCACGCTTCCCCTCCTCAAGCAACCAGACTGCGACGCGCGCACTGTGTCCGGTCGTCCTAGTGACCTGAGCCGGGGATTTGCTGAATAGGTACCGACCTTGTCCGGGATCTCGTCGGCGGTCTTGGTCCAGGTGAAGGGTCGTGGGTGGTCGTTCCAGTCTGCGACCCAGGCCCGGATGTCGCGGTCGAGTGCTTGGACGGAACCGTGGATGCCGCGCTTTCCTCGGGTGTGGCGTCTGCGAGCGTAGCGAGTGCTCGCCGTGAGGAGCGCTGTTGCTCGGCTACCTGTTGCGAATTGGTCGTGAACGATCGGCCGGTGTCAGATCACGGTGCCGTAAGGGCTGGGACTGAGCATGCTGCCTGTTTCCGTGTGGGAATGCTGTGGCGGGCGGGAGGATGGGTGGGTGCTGTCCCGGGTCTGGGTCTGACTCATGACATCTCTGACCGGAGCGTCTGAATTTCCAGTGTCGGCTGTTGGTCGGGGATGGTGCGTTGTCGGTGCCGGGCTGGCGGGGTGTGTCCCGATAGGGGCCTGCCGATGGTTGTGGCGTTCTCACGATTCTGACGGTCTGACGCGGCCCGGTACCGGCGACGAGACGCGTCGTCGGACCGGAAGGGGAACGGGCATGTCGACTTCGACGGTGCCCAGTACGTCGCTCGCTCCGCAGGCCCGCCGTCGCCGTCCTGCGGGGGAGGTGGTGTTGGGAGTGGACACGCACCGGGATGCGCATGTGGGTGCGGTGCTCTCCGTGACGGGGGCAGTGCTGGCCACCGACGAGTTCCCGGCCACGGCAGCCGGTTACCGGGATCTGCTGAAGTGGGCCAAGAAGTCGGGAGCCGTCAGGCGGGCTGGTGTGGAAGGGACCGGCTCCTACGGGGCGTCCCTGTCGCGCTATCTGCTGGCGCAGGGTGTGGACGTGTTAGACGTGAACCGGATGGACCGGGCGGATCGCCGTCGGCGCGGCAAGTCGGATCCGCTCGATGCGCAGAGCCCCCCGCGAGCCGTGCCGAGCGGGCGGGCGCGAGCCCGGGCCAAGGCGGGCGACGGGCCGTGCAGATCGCGAGGATGTACAAGCTCACGAAGGTGTCGGCCGTCAAAGCCCGCACGCCGGCCATCAATCAGCTCAAGGCTGTCCTCATTACTGCCGACCCCGCCCTACGGGAAGAACTGGAAGGGCTGTGCAATGCCGAACTCTTCCGTACCTGTGCGGGGTTCGCCGATCTGAGCAGTCGCGAGGAGGTCGGCGGGGAGTCGGTTTTGCAGGCCACGCGGATCACGCTGAGGCTGTTGGCTGGCCGGATCGGGCAACCTTCCGAGCAGATCCGGGATGTGGACGCTCGTCTGGCCCGGCTCGTGGAAGGTCATGCCCCGCAGCTGTTGGAGGTGGTGGGGATCGGCCCGGACACGGCTGTTGCTCTGCTGATCGCGGTGGGGGACAACCCGGAACGGCCGGGCAGCGAGGCGTCCTTCGCCGCGCTGTGCGGGGTCAGTCCGGTCGAGCGTTCCTCGGGGCGCCGGCAGTTCCGTCGCCTCAACCGCGGCGGCGACAGGCAGGCCAATGCCGCGCTGCATCGCATCGTGTTCACGCGTCTGCGGGTCGATCCACGCACCCAGGGCTACTACGAGCGCCGGATCAAGGAGAGCAAGACCGTCGTGAAATCGTTCGTTGCCTCAAGCGCTATGAGGCTCGGGAGGTCTTCCACCTCATCGGACAGGCCGACGGGGGACAGCGCAGCTGTGCTGCCGAATTTCGGCCAAGTTGCGGTGAGCGTGTGTGGACGTAGCCGGACGTCCACGGACTGACGCGAACACAGTGAGAACTACTGAGACTGAGCCCTTTTCAAGCTGGCGGTGCCGACCGTGAGTTGGACTGTCCTGCGCAACGACGAAGCTCCTGGTAGACGGGCTCTCGACCAAGATCACCTGTGTTCGCCAGGAGCTTCGCGTGCTTGTCTACCTGTCCTCGATTGATCTGTCCCGCCGCACCCTGCGGTTCCTGACCGGGCAACTGACAGCCAGGCGGCAGGAGATCGGGACGCGGTGGCGGCGCCTTCCTCGACGGCGCCCTGCTGCCGATCGACCGCATCGCCGCCGACACCCCGTACTACTCCGGGAAACACAAACGCCACGGCATGAACGTCCAGGTCCTCACCGATCCGTTCGGACGACTGCTCTGGGCCTCGCCGGCTCTGTCCGGCTCGACTCACGACCTGACCGCCGCACGACAGCACGGCATCATCGAAGCCCTCGCCGATGCACGACTCAAATGCTGGGCGGACAAGGCGTATCAAGGCGCCGGCGGACCCGTCCGGGCTCCGTTTCGGGGCTGCCGCCTCAAACGTTGGAAGCGCCGTCACAACACCACCCATGCCAATATCCGCTGCCTCGGCGAGCGGGCCATGGCCACCCTCAAGGGCTGGCGCCTCCTGCGGAAGCTGCGCTGCAGCACCAACCGAATCACCAATATGGTGAAGGCCGTCCTCGTCCTTCACTACGCATCAGCGTGAGGTTGGAAAAGGCTCACTGTCATTCACCGCGCTCGCCGCCGTCCTCGGCCTGGGCATCGGCATGATCGTCCGCCATGGCGCCGTTGCGATCTCCGGTCTCCTGGTGTGGGGCTTCGTTGTCGAGAACCTGCTCAACCTCTTCCTGTCCCCACAGATCTCCCGCTTCCTGCCCTTCCTGGCGGGCGACGCCCTTCTCGGCATCGACTCCGACACGGCCACCCCCGAATCGATCGCCGTCGCTCTGACCAGGACACAGGAGGCGCTCGTCTTCGGCGGTTACACCGCAGTCGTTCTGGTCGTCGGAACCGTCCTGCTGCACCGGCGCGACACCAACTGAGTACGTGTGTCGCTCAGCTCGTACACACGCCTGACCTGCCCTTGCCGGTCAGGTGGCCACTGCGGCGGCAGCCGTACGTCATCTGGCAAGTACGTCACTCACGGCCTTCATATGGCTGACGCCTTCACAGGACGCTCCCTGCGGAGGAGGCTGTCTCGTGAGCGGTCCGGCGGCTTCGGGGTGTGAACGGCCTCGCGCGCCGGGCCCGGCCAACCGTCTCGGCGGCCCTGGCTACCTGCTCGATCGAGGGGGATGCCATGGCTTGGCCGGCCGACGGCAGAGCGGCTCGAAGGCACCGCAGCGCGGCCGCCTATCAGCATGATCCACTGCAATTCCTGGCGGCAGAGTTCGAAGGCACCCAGGATGTGTGGCGCTCGGCGTCTGGCCGGCTCTGCGTGGCAAGCCCGCAGGTGGCCCGTGATGTGCTGGGCAATCGGCAGGGCGCTTTCAAGGAGACCTCCGACTTCTTCCACACCCGCACCGGGGTCTTCGGCCCCAGAACAGCCCAAGCCGAAATCGGTCGCGCGGCACGTGATCTGATACGCCACCACCTGGATGCCCGCCGCGCGGACCTGCCCCGCCTGGTCGGCACGCGGCTCACACCCGCCAGCACCTGGCCGGATGCGGGCAACCTGCTGATCCACGAGCACCTGCAGGATGTAATCCTGCGCCCGGACGCTCCCGCAGAACTCCACGCAGTGGTCGACGGCATCATCGCCCGCGCGGTACTGGCCGGCGCGCGAGAGCGCCATGCGGTCCTGTCCCGCCTGCGATTCCGCCGCAGGGCGATGCACCTCCTGATCCAGAACATCGAGGCACGCCGCGGCGCCGGCCTCCTCGAACCACACGATCTGCTGGACGTTGCCGTCATCGGCGCCGGGCTGTCGGCGGATCCCGGCCAGGTGGCCGAGGTCTACCTGTCGTTCCTGTTCGCCACGGTCGGCTCGATCGGCTTTGCCCTCGGCTGGTCGGTCTATCTCGCCGGTACGCACCCGTCCACCACCGGCGACGAACCAGCCTGGATCGTCCGGGAGGCCCTGCGACTGTGGCCGGTGGCCTGGCTGTTCGCCCGCACGCCGAGCCGCACACACGAACTGTCCGGCGTCACGGCCGGCCCGCACGATGAGGTGAACGTGTGCCTGTACCTCGTCCACCGCAACCCTCAGCACTGGGAGCGCCCGAACGAGTTCATACCCAGTCGCTGGGCGGCACCTCCTCGCGAACCGGCCTACATGCCGTTCGGGTTCGGCCCGCACACCTGCGCCGGGGCGACCGTGACGATGACGCTCCTTCAGGACCTGATCCGCGTCATCACCCGCGACTGGCACATCTCGATCAGCGCGAGCGACGGCGGCTGCCCCCAGGTGGGGCCCGCGCTGGCCCCGCCTCGTTTCACCGCGGAGCTGCACCAGCGAGCCGTCGGCCAAGAGAGGAGGTGAATGACATGAGGAAGCTCATACGCACGGCCAAATCGGTCCTCAACATCCGGTCCGGTTACGGCGGGGTCCACTTCTGGTACGTCTACCACCACATCTGATCGGAATCGGTGTGGGCGGCCCCCGACCGGCGGCCGCCCATACCGGCCGTGAGAGGCAGTGCCATGACCACACCGCATCACGGCGAGGACTTCCTGCACGATCTGCGGCTGCGCAGCGCGGCCGAGGGCGGCATCTTCTGGCTGGAAGACGATCTGCTCGCCGTGTTCGAACCGGACGCGGCACGCCTGGTGAGCCGTGCGAACTGGAACGGCCTGGTCATGACCGACCGACTCGTCGACATGATCCGGCGCCGCCACAGCACAGAGGTCCCGTGGACCCGCATACGCACCGTCTGGCTCACCCAACTGCACACACTCACCACCGGCGAGCACACCGCCGAAATGATCACACGGATGGAACGGATCATCGACGCCCAGCTCGGCGACGACATCGACCTCGTCCTGCTCGCCCAGGACATCGCCGTGCAGTCCATCCTGCCGGTCGCGCTGTCCGGTCTCACCGCCGGCGAGTCAGCCCGCATCACACAGGACTTGCATCAGAAACTGCTACGCCTGATCGACCGCCACCCCGGCCGCGGACTGCGCCATCACGCACGCTTCGCCGCCATTCAGATCCGTGCCGGCCTCGTCGTACGAAGCGTCCTGCGCGACCGCGCCTCGGGCCGCCGCGCCCGCGAACTGGACCTCACCGACCCCATCGTCGACATGCTCCCCGAACTCGGCATGGACCGTGCGCTCGACGTCGTCACCACCGTGCTCACCGCGATCGGCGGACCGCCCGGCTCCGCGGCCGCGAGTGTGCTCTACGAATTCGTCCGCAATCCGCAGTGGGCACAGCAGCTCGACCTCGAACTGCACAGCGTGGACCCGGTCGAGTTCTGCGCCGCACCGAGCAAGGCGGCACCGGTCACCCACCGGTTCGTCAAGGAAGTCCTGCGCATGTGGAGCCCTCCGCTCCTGCTGGTGCGGCGTGCACGGGTCTCGTCCGACGTCGGCGCCACCCGGCTGGAGAAGGGGCAGAGCTACCTGGTCAGCCCGCACATGATCCACCGCGATCACCGGTTCTGGAAGCAGGCCGACATCTTCGACCCCGACCGCTTCCTGCCCGGCGCACCGCACGGTCCGGCCGACCGGACGTGCTACGTACCGTTCGGCTGGGCACCGAAGAAGTGCATCGGCGCAGACATCGGCACCTCCCAACTGATGGCACTGTGCTATCTGATGTGCACCCGCTACCACCTCACCGTCCCGAACGCCGACACCGTCACCATGGCCTGCCGCTTCGCCCCGGTACCGCAGCACTTCCGGGGCGGCCTCATCCGAGCATGACCGTGGCGCGCGAGGCCGTGCGCCCACAGTGCGGTGAACACTGCGCCTGCCGGAAATGTCATCCATGCAGCTTCGGAGCCTGGTCGGTTGTGCGGCAGGATGAGCACTTGCGCTGCTTCGTCTCGGCTACCTGACCGTCACCAATATGTTCGCCGAGCTGCGATTGCTGCCGATGAGCGACCGCGACAAGCACGCGGAGATCCTCGCCCTGCGCCATCAACTCGCCGTCCTGGAGCGGCAGCTCGGTACGGAACGGGTGAAGCTCGCTCCCGAAGACCGGGCGTTCCTCGCCGCTCTGCTGGTGACCCTGCCCCGTCAGGTCCTGCGCCGGCTCAGGCGATCACACTCCGCGCTGGCGACGGCTGGTCGTCCTGGGTGCCCTGATATCCGCAGTTGTGGCGGCGATCTTGATGGTTACAGGACATCCAAGTGAGGGTGCGGTCATTGCGGCTGCGCTCATCGGCGCTGCCGGAACGACATCTGGTGGGAAGCCGCCTGCGGGAGGATGATGGCCTTCGCTCAGCAGTGGGAAGCTGCCAAGTCTCCGCAACATTGGGCTCGTTGGAACGGACCTGACCCGCGCCACGCTTACTGGAGCGGACTTCATCGACGCGCGATTAAATGGGCGAATAAATGGGCGAAGCTCACCGACTCCTGGCTCCACGGGGCAAATTTGCACAGTGCTACGGGCCTGACTGTTGAACAGGTAGTAGCGGCTCGGCTCAGTCCAACGACCCAGCTTCCTCCTTTCCCCCGGCACTGGCACGACTGGGCGCGGCAGAGTTCCCCAATGGGCCCTCCGGTACCAGCACCGGCATCCGCCGCAGGCCGCGCCGATCGGGCAGGGCCCGCTCTCCATTGTCCCGTGCGGATACCGGTCCTATGCTCGCCGTGAGCACGCCGTGCAGTGCTGTCCGACATGGTGGCTTCCGGGGGAGCCAACAATCTCCCTACACCACTGACGAGTTTCGTGGGCCGTCGGCAAGAGGTCACTGAGATCTGCCCCCGGCTGGCGCGGACGCGCCTGCTGACGCTGACTGGCACCGGTGGGGCGGGCAAAGCCGCCTCGCGGTGGAGGTGGCCGCCAAGCGGGCGCCGGGCCACCGACGACCTGTTCGGCACGCCGGACGTCGCCCAGTTGGATATTGCTTCGTAGCCTTGGTGGTTACTCGCTCGGACGCTTTCACGCCGCTCGAACCAATGAGGATCGATGTTGGTGTGACTGGGCCACGCCAGGGCCGTAGGCGGGGCGAGCTGAGCGTCAGCCAACGTCCGGGCGGGACCGAGTGGCGGCACTGCTCGTTCGGAGACCGGTACCGGCTTAGGGGCACGGTCAAGGATGATGAGGCTCCTTGAAATTGGCTCTGACCGAAGGTCCGTCGGCGTCGGCCTATGCTCCGGATCATGAAGATCTATTTGACCAGGGCCAGTGTCGCGGCAGGCGACGATCACGACGCTCCGCACGAGGACACCAGGGATCTACCCGCCGGGATGCCGCTCCAGGAGGTGGTCGCCACGGTCGCCAAGAGCGGCTACCTCGCCTCGATCGCCGAACAGATCACGACCAGTACCGGTACCGCGATCGTAAAGGCTGATGCCACCTGGGTTCTGACCAGTGCCGGTTCCGCGATCGCTGTGGTCGCACAGCAGTGGAACGAGCCCTTGCTCCTCACGCACTGGGATTCCGAACTGGCTTCGCTTGCTGACGGCGACGGAGTCGTCCACTGGCACTTCGACTACCTGTGCCAGCAGGACCCCTTCGCCGTCTACGACGAGCTGAAGGGTCGAGCAGCCTAGGATTCGGCCACAAGATCATTCATGGGACTCCAGCCAGAGTCGAATTCAAAGATCCTCATCAAGGACGAGGCCGCAGCGTTTTAGCAACGCAGGAGCGTGGAGGACCAGGAGCCTAGCGAACTCGCCTGCGGCAGGCGGCGCAGGCGTGGGCGGAGCCGGGGCCGTAGCGGTGGATCGGTGTACCGCAGCCGGCGCACGGGCCGATATGCCAGATGGGACAGCCATAGCGTTCCACGGCGGCCACCCGCTGTTCTGGGGTGGCTGTGAGGCGCTGGGGCCGGCGCGGGGGATGCGGAAGATGCGCTGGGGTACTTCGGGGAAGGTGTGCAGGCCGGACGCGTCCGTGTGCCCGGCAGATGCCGGTGTCGTGATGCTGCAGACACTGCAGCAGCTCACGGTCGCGCTGCTCGATGGGCAGGGCTATCTCGTCCAGCAGACCGGGCTGGTCCGGGTGCCCGAGATCCGCATGCGTCAATTCGATCTTGATGTGGTAGCCGGTGTGCCACACGCCGTTTGCCATAACACATTAGGCTAAGGGCTGTCCCGCAATTGATCTTCGACTCGTGTTGGACGCGGGTCCCCCTGGCGCGGCTTGCTCGCCTATCCGGCGAGGGCGAGGTTGTGCGGGCGGGCAATGCCGAGCATGGCGTGGTGGACGCCGTCGCCTTTGAGGCGGCAGTCGCGCAGGATCTTCCAGCCCTTCATCCGGGCGAAGACATGCTCGACGCGGGCCCGGACCTGTTTGTGGGACCTATTGTGTGCCTGCTTCCAGTCGGGCAGTTCTTCGCCTTTGCGCCGGCGATGTGGCAGGACGAGTCCTGTGCCTGGATAGCCGCCGTCGGCGATCGTGGTGGTCCTGCCGACAGCGGCCTTGGCGCCGGATTCCGTCCATGCCTTGCAGTCGGCGCGGTTGCCGGGAAGCGGTCGGCCGACCATGACGATCAGGCGGGTGTCGGCGTCGATCACGACCTGGTGGTTGGTGGAGAACCGGTAATTCTTCGACTGCTCGGCGACGGTGTGGTCCCGGGTGGGTACGAGCGTGCCGTCCACGATGAGTACGGTGTCCTTGCGGAATCGCTTGCGCGCCTGGAGCGCAAGCCTGGGGCCGAGGTGGTCGATGACGCGGTCAGCTGCGGACTTTGAGATGCCGAACAGCGGAGCGAGCTGCCGCATCGTCAGGTTCGTGCGCCAGTAGGCCGTCACGAGCAGGACTCGGTCCTCCAGTGGAAGGCTCCACGGCCGGCCTCTACGGGCCGCGTCTGCGCCCTCGCGCCGCAGTGCGCTCACCAACTTGGTGAAGCATCGCAGGCTCAGCCCGGTGAAGGGTCCTATCCAAGACGGCTCCGACGCCGTGATCACACCAGCCATGGAAAGATCATCTCTGTCGTGGGCAGCGATATGAGACGACCGTCAGGTGTGCAGAATGCGCACGGCGAGCAGCGTCTGCCAGGTCCAGCCGATCGTGAGTGAGACGCGCTGGATCAGTCCGCCCAGATCCACCCAGCGTTGATGCTGGCTGAACGCGGCACTGGCCAGCGCCATCGTGGTTGCGAAGAGCACACCGCTCGCGATCGAGTAGAGGGCCCAGCCCGGCGAGTTGGACAGGGCGAAGACGAAACAGGCCACGGCAAGGGCGAGGAATCCGATGAGGGAGAACAGGTCATGCAGAGCCCCGACGCGGGTGGGGCGCTGAAGCTGATCGGGGGTGCCGACCGGGTAACCGCTCACCGGATCCGTGCGGCAGGCGCCTGCGCCCAGCAGACCGACCGCCCATACGCCGATCAGCAGTGCACCCCAGTGGGAAGGCCCAGTGCGCCACAGGCCCACGGCGAAGAGCAGCGACAGTAAGCCCGTGAAGAGGAAGTTGACGGTCTGCGCCCACCCGGCGCGGCCAAGGGCGAGCGAACTGACGGGATGGCGGAAGGGCTTGTAGTCCACACGGCTGGCGCCTTCCAGTAGGTACGCGACGGTGAAGAGCGGGCCGGCGGCCATTCCGCAGGCAAGCAGCGTTTGATTACCCATCACGTCAACCTATGTTGACAAAGTGAGCACGTCAACCTTCGTTGACATGAGGGGCGGGTAGGTGTCAGTCATCAACCGGAACGTGTGATCGCCAGCCCGGACAACGGCTCATGCCTCTACTGCGGAAGATCATTTGCGGGACGGCCCTTAGGAACGGGCACTGACAACGCGCCAGACCGCATCGAACCTCCTTTCCTTGCATTCGTACACGGGAGTCGGGGTCAACGTTTCACCAGGCATGTATCAGTCAACTCCTGTACTCCTGGTTCGAATCCAAGCCGCATGTGCGAATTCTTCAGCAGCGTTGTCAGTGGCCTCGTCCACTCTCCGGTCACGGACGTACCGCTCCGCACCGAGGGCTGAAGACCGGAGAACGCCGCGTTGCCCACTCGGGCCCCACCAGCGAACAGCAAGGTGCCGTAGCCGAGTTCGCCACCGGCAAGGACCTCGTCATCCAGGCCGGCGCAGGAACCGCCCGGCACTTTCTTCCCACCGCCGTAGCCGCGTGAGGCGGCCCGCAGCCCGGGTCCTCTGTCTGGACGCTGCCCATCGCCTGCTTCTTCTGCACTGGCGTGATTCCTTCGAGAGGACATGGCTCTGGGAGCCGCCCGGTGGCGGCATCGAGCCGGGCGAGAAGCCGCTGGCGGGGCACGACGCGAGCCGGCAGAGGAGGCTGGACTCGACCCTGCGGCGGCGCGCAGCAGACAGCCCCGGACCGTCGTACCGGTCCGGGGCTGTCCGTGAGAGTGCGTGGGGATCAGAAGTCGTACGGCTTGGACGTGTTCCAGTTCGGGATGTCCGCGCTGGTCCAGGGCCCGGACCGCGACGCACGGTCCCGGCACTGCTGCCCTGCCGGCCGCGCCCGGTAGGGCCCAGCTCGCGGCCGAGCACCCGCGTCTCAGCCGACCACCCGGGGACCCGCAGATACAGCAGCCCTGTCACCGCCACCAGCCGAGCTGCACCAGCGACATCGCCGCCAGCGCGTTGCCCGTGCCCAGCCCGGGCGGCACCGTCAGGAAGAGCGTGTCGGGCGTCGCCACCCCCACGGCCAGAGAGGACTGCTGCACGGTCACCGTCCCCCTGCTGTTTTCTCGGCAGGGCGCGATCTTTGGGACGCGGGAGGGTCGAAAAGTGCGGTGCGCGCCGGTGATGCCGTGGGAACGATCGAAGGCGTAGCCAGGAGACGAGGAAGCCGAATCGTGCGAAGAGTTCGGGTGGTTGGTGGCCCAAGAGGATCACTTCGCAAGACTGAGGGCTCGGTTTGCGGGCCAGGAATGGAGCCTCATTCCCTGCCTGCTCTACGCGCCCGATGGGCGGCTGATTTGACGCGGCTTTGGCAGGTGGTGGAGGAGAATTGACGGGCGGCGTTGCGTGAGGCATCGACGTAGACGCGATCGCATTTCGGGGCCTGGCAGACGCCGAGACGTCCGGCGAGGTCACTGCCGATGGCGAGGGCAAGGGCGGTGACGCATCCGGCGCTCCAGCCCACCGCGAGGGTGTCGCTGGTTACCGCGCGCAGCCCTGCGCGCCGTGGCGACGACGGCACTCCACCGCACCACTTCCACATCAAGCATCAACACTGGAGTGTCCACGTGTCCGCTGTGCTTGCCCGCGTGCTGTCCGCGCGCGCCGACGCGACGCCTGAACCCGACGAGAAGTACATCCCTTAGCAGCCTTCCGACGACAGCGGTTTCACCGAACTCCTGTCGTCGGCAGAGATGATCGCTGCCGTCATGGTCGGTGTGATCGCCCTGGCCCTGCTGATCATTCAACTGGTGGCGAACCACAGAGAGAAGAGAGGAAGCGAGGCGGCGGAAGAATGAGAGCCGACCGCTGCGTCAGGCATCGCAGACCGGCGCGGCCCGCGGAGCGCCCTTCGCGGGACAGGACAGGGGCGTGCCGTCTGCCCGATGCACAGCGAGCCAAGGCCGATGTGAAACACGCAGGGTGCGGGTGTCGTGAGGGGCGGGAGGATGAGCGGGTGCTGTCCCGGGTCCGGGGTCTGACTCATGACATGCCTGACCGAAGTGTCTCGATCACGCAGTGTCGGCCGTTGGCCGGGGACGGTGCGTTGTGGGTGGCGGGCCGGCGGGGCGTGTCCCGATAGGGGCCTGCCGATCATTGTGGCGTCTCACGATTCTGACCGTCTGACGCGGCCCGGTACCGGCAACGCGACACGTCATCGGACCGGAAGCGGAACTGGCATGTCCAGATCGACCATGCGCACATCGATCATGTCGATTACGCCGCCTGCTCCGTAGGCCCGTCGTCGTCCCTCCCTTACGGGGGAGGTGGTGCTGGAGGGGACATGCACCAGGATGCCCATGCCGCTGCGGCGCTCTCCACGACGGGATACCGCGATCTGCTGAAGTGGTCAGGAGGTGGGGAGCCCTGAGGCGGCCCGAGAGGTCTTCCACCTGGTCATACCAGTTGCAGCCAGGACCCCTTGGGCCCGATCGTGTGCCGGGCGACGAAGCCGATGCGGGTGCGAGCGGTGTCGAGGACGTAATCGCCGGTCAGCCGACCGGGGGTGGGCGTCGTGGTCATGCGGATCGCTCCTCTGTGAAGGGGGAAGGAGAGGTGAGGGCTCCGCGGTGAGGGGCCGGGCGCCGTAGGTGATGCGGATGACGCCGTCGGGATGCCGGTCGGCGGCGGTGGCCACGCCGATGACGTCGCGCAGGGGGTCCGGTTTCAGGACCGGATGTCGAGGTGGCTCCTCACTCGGGCTTGTTGCCGACGGGGCCGCCGATCTCGTAGGGCGTGGTGACGTTGTCGTATGCGAGGTGCATGACCATGCCGAGCTTGCTGTGCCAGAAGTTGTGGCAGTGGTCCATCCAGATGCCGGGGTTGTCGGCCTTGAAGGCGACCTGGACCTCCTCGCCCGGCCGGACGAGCACGGTGTCCTGCCAGATCGGGCTGCCGGAGGCGCGCTTGCCGTTCTTGCTCAGCACCAGCATGTGGTGGCCGTGTAGATGCATCGGATGGTCCTCGTTCCCGCGGTTGATGAAGGTGGTGCGGGCCAGGTCGCCCTCCTTGATCATCAGCATCGGGGTATCCGGGAAGACACGGCCGTTGATGGTCTGCTTCAGCCCGAAGCTGCCGTCGTAGAAGCCCAGCCACTCGTCGAAGACAAGCCGGTAGTCGCGGTCGAAGTCGCTGTCCGGGCCGAATTCCGTCCTCTTCGGGCTGCCGTAGCTGTACGGATCGAATTCGGGGCCGCCCAGATCCGCTTTCAACTCCCCCTTGCCGTCCGGCGCGTACACGATGCCCGCGTCCGGCGCGCTGCCGTCGGTCACCCGCACCGGCCCGTCGGGCATGGTGAACTCGACGTCCATCCGGTTGCCGCCGCCGAGCACCAGCTTCTTGCCCTTGAGCGCGGTCGGCTTGTTCACGTCCGTGCCGTCCAGGGCAGTGACCTTGTACGGGACGCCGTCGACGGCGAACTCGCGGGTGCCGCCACTGGTGTTGGCGAGCCGTACGCGCACCTTCTCGCCCGGCTCGGCGCGGCGCCGCTCCAGCTCGTCCAAGGCGCCGATCGCGGACACCAGGCCCTTGTCGGTCTGCCAGTCGTGGGCGAGGACGCTGACGTCCTTGTCCACCGGCCGGGTCTGCTTCTTCGGCTCGATGATCAGGGCGCCGAAGAGTCCGCGGTCGACCTGCTCGGAAGCCGCCTGGTGGGAGTGGTACCAGCGGGTGCCGGACTCCTCCACGCGGAAGCGGTAGGTGAAGGACTTGCCGGGCAGCACCGCGTCCTGGGTGGCGCCGGCCACGCCGTCCTCGCCGTTGGGGACGTCGACGCCGTGCCAGTGGATGGTGACAGGGGTCTTGCCGGGCAGCTCGTTGCGCAGCTTGATCTCGACCAGATCGCCCTCGGTGACCCGCAGTTGAGGGCCGGGGACCTGGCCGTTGTACGTCCAGGCGTCAACCGTCTTGCCGGAGGCCAGCTTTACCTTCTTGGCCTGCGCGGTGAGGGAGAAGCGCCGGTCTGGCGTACCACTTGTGGGACCGCGCAGTTTGTCGACGGAGACCTCGTCGGCTCCAGCGGTGCCAGAGGCCATGTGGTGGCCGCCGGCCATGTTGTGGTGCTGCCCGGCGCCACCGCCGCCCCAGTCGGCCTCACCCTTCATCATCGAGAAGGTATGCGGAAGCCGGCTGCCGGCGATCCCGTAATTGACCAGCCCCACCACGGTGCCGAGCACCACCACAGCCGTACCAAGGCGGACCGCCAGGGCCCGTCGCCGGGGGATCTCACGGCCCATGAACAGGCGTTGCAGCCGCGCGTGGGCCCGCCAGACCAGCAGCCCGGCGACCGCGGCGGTGATCAACCCGTACGCGCCGAGGCTGATCCAGAACGACCGGTCCGGTGGCAGGAACATCTGCGCGAAGCAGGCGAGGCCGCCGAAGGCCGCGAGCCGGGGCGGCACGACATGGCGCGGGGACCGGGCGCGCGACTGCTCCTCCAGCGGCACCGGCGCAGCCGGGTCGGACAGCCTCATCCGGGCGGCGGATGCCAGCCACGGCACCGTGCAGACGGTGGTGGCGATCACGGCCGGAAGCAGCGTGACGAAGGTGGTGAACAGCCGCCGGTCGCCGACGAACACCCACCCCTGGCGGGCAAGCAGCCCGTACACGACGAGCCGGGCCGCGGTGAGCAGCAGGGCGACGGCCACCAGCACCAGCGCGATACGGGACATCCGCCGCATGCGGCCGACGGTGCGGCGGCCTGGCTGCAGGCCCGTCGTGACGGCGGCGATCAGCCAGGCGGGGAGCAGGACGATGCCCAGCGCGAGCTCGAGTCCGGATGCGGCGACGTACATGGCCGTCACCCCCGGCCCTGCGACCGGAGGGCTGCGGCCGTCGGCGGCTGTGGTGGGCGTCTGCGCGGCCGGCGGAGGTCGCGGGCGATCTGGTCGCCGAGTACCCGGAGGTGGCGGCGCCCTGCTCTGGTGGATTCGGTGATCTCAGGCATGCCGTCAGCGTGGCGATCACCGCACCGGCCGGGCATCCGCCGATCCTCGCTCTCTTCCTCGGCGGAAAGTTGCAGGCCGGGCAGTGCTGCGTACAACTATCGATCGACGCCTGCCCTCCCGCACCGCGGCTAGCCTGCAGCCATGACATGGCACAGCCTTCCCCAAGCTCTCGGCTTCGCTCGAGCAGGGGATGCCCCATTCTCGAGCCACCGGCAACGCCTGCGTCCGGTGGAGGGCGCCCTCGTGGCGCTGGTCCTCGCCGCGACCACGGCCACCAGCGACGGGATTTCCGCGAGGTTCGACTACCTTCCCGCGCACCCGCCGCTCTTCGTGGCGATCCCGGTCGGGCTGCTTGTCGGCCTCGCGGCATGGTTCCGCCACCGCCGTCCCGTGCTGCTTCTGCTGGCCGCGCTCGGCGCCTATGTGGTCCTTTCGGCCTGGTTCGCCGTGGTGTTCGCGCAGTACACCCTGGCCGACCGCGCCGCTTCCTGGCGCCGGGTCGCCGTCGCCTCCACGGTCGCCGTCACGGTGGTCGCTCCGCCGATCTGGCGGGGCGGCGGCCTTGACGCATCGATCATGAGCGTGGGCATCTGCGTCTTCCCGGCCCTGCTCGGCCTGTACACGGGCGCCCGCCGCCGCCTCATGGCCGAGCTCCGGGAACGCGCCGAGCGGGCCGAGCGCGAACAGCAGCAGCGGGTGCTGCAGGCCCGCAGCGACGAACGCGCCCAGATCGCCCGGGACATGCACGACGTCGTCACCCACCGGGTAGCCCTGATGGTGCTGCACGCGACCGCGCTCGAGGCGACCAAGGGCGCGTCCGCCGTCGACATCGGCAAGCAGATCGGCGCCATCGGTCGCGAGGCGCTGACCGAGCTCCGCTCGCTGGTGGAGGTCCTGCACACCGAATCCGAGGCCCCGCTCGCCCCGCAGCCCGGCCTGGCCGAGCTGGAGACCCTGATCGCCGACTCCCGCAGCCTGGGGACGCCGGCCACCCTCGAACTAACCGGAGAGCATGGCACCAACCGCCCACCCGAGCTGCCGGCCCTGATCGAGCACGCCGTCTACCGGGTGGTGCAGGAGGCCCTGACCAACGTCCACAAGCACGCCGCCGACGCCGAAACCCACGTCCGAGTCCACTGCACGCGCCGCCTGCTGCACCTCACGGTGATCAACCAGCACGGTATCGGCGGCAACCCCTCCGGTCTGCCCAGCGGCGGCCACGGCCTGCTCGGCATCGCCGAACGGATACGGCTCGTCGGCGGCGAACTCACCGCAGGCCCGACCCCGGACGGCGGCTTCGAGATCGCCGCCGAGATCCCGCTGGACGACGTACTCCAGAAGCAGCCCACCCACATGGAAGCCACGCGATGAGCGAGACGACGACCCGGGTCCTGATCGTGGACGACGAATGGATGGTGCGCTCCATGCTCAACACCATCATGACGTCCGCCCCCGACATCGAAGTGGTGGGCGAGGCATCGGACGGCACTACGGCGGTGTCGATGGCCGCCGCCCTGGAGCCGGACGTCGTCCTGATGGACATCCGGATGCCTCGCTCCGACGGCCTGACCGCCACAGAGCGCCTCACCCGCTCACCCCGCCCGCCGCACGTCGTCGTGCTGACCACCTTCGACCTGGACGAATACGTGCAGACAGCGCTACGTCACGGGGCCGTCGGTTTCCTGCTGAAGGACGCCACCGCGGATGACATGATCGCTGCGGTGCGCAGCGCTGCCCGCGGCGACGCGATGCTCTCCCCGCAGGTGACCCGTCGCCTCATCCGCCGCTTCACGGAGGACGACGACGGCCCCTCCGCCGAGCGGCAGCGCCGCCGTTCCGAGGCCCGCAGCCGCCTGGAGGCCCTGACGGAAAAGGAGCGCGAGGTCCTGATCGCCCTGAGCAGCGGCCTCTCCAATACCGACATCGCCGCGGCCCTGCACGTGAGCGAGGCCACCGCAAAGACCCACATCAGCCGGATCCTGTCGAAGCTCTCCCTCACCAACCGCGTCCAGGCGGCGATCCTGGCGCACCATGCGGGGCTTGTGGATTAGGGCGCCCGGCGATCGAGTGCGGCCGCGGTCGTGCCGCGCGGATGAAGGGCCGATCAATCCAGGAAAGTGCCGCTCCAGGTCCGCGTGACGAAGTGAGATCAGTCGGTGCTTGCCGCCATGCCGGGTGGTGGTCACGCCTGACTCACGCAGCACCCGGAAGTGACGGGACAGGCCCGGAGATCGGCGCCGCGCTTGAAGCGTCACGACGGCAGGGCGGCCGACGTACCCGTGGGCCTGCTCGACGAGCTGGTCGAGCTCGTCGACACCGTCGCCGACCGCATCGGGGAGGACGACTGGAGCCTGTGCGCCTGTGGCGAAGCGCACGGCCGGCAGATGTGGACGCCGGCACTGTGCCGGTCATGCGCCGGCACGCGGCGCTCGCCTGTGGGCTTCGCGGCTGAGTGAGGCAGGAGGCAGGGACGGCGCCTGGTCACCGAGGGCCCTCGCAGCTGGGGGTCGGGCGCGCGTGGAGGGAGCGCGGGGTCAGGCGCAAGGCGGCACGGCAGAGCTACGCAGCTGCCTCCGTTGGGGATATGGGAGGTGCACCCGGCGGAGGCAGAGGACATGGGGAGTGCCGTGCGCTAGCGGTTCTCGTTCGCTCCGAGGTGATCAAGGTGGGTACACAGCGCTTCCACGGACCGCGCCAAGTCCTGGGCGTATTTGCGTGCAGTGGGCTGGGCCGCACCAGGAACTGGCTCCTCCAGACGGCGCTGTGCCTCGCCGACTCCGGCGAGCGCCGCCTCGCGGGCCACCGAGTCTTCGGGGAGAAGCCGCGTACGCTGCTCGACCTCAAGGACGAGCAGCGACAGGTGTCCGTGCAGCAGGAGGCTGACGTCTTTCAGCTCGTCGCCGGAGGGATCCTGCACGTCGTCGAGGAGACGGCGTGCCGTGCCCCGACCGAGCGTGACGTCGACTGCACGCGCATCTGGCGCGTCGCTCTGGCCCTGCGATTCCATCCCGGCTGCCAGAGCCAAGGCCAAGGTATTGGTCTGAGTGAGGAAGCGGTCGCGCGAAGGCGGGACCAGCCAGTACGGGCCGGGCGGCGAACTTTTGTGATCCGGTGGCAGCATAATGTGGGTGGCGATGCCGAGCGCCGTCGTCTGGGGCGTCTCCCAGCGCTCCGCACTCCCCGCCGGCACGAAGAAGTACAAGACCGGCTCGGCCGGCGCCGGGTCCACGGCCACGGCGCCCGGATGCTCCAGGTGTTCCAGTGCCCGGAGTGCGTGGAACCGGCCGACTTTGATGGCGTCCCACCGGACGCCGGCAGGCGCGAGTCGAGTGCCACCCGGGCTCAGGATGTTTGCTGTACCGCTGTCCATGGCTTCCGTCCTCCGCTGCGATGTGCGGCGAAAGTACTGCCGTGCCAACGGTGCGACACGAACTGGGAGTTCGGGTGACCCGTCAGGTCGGGTAGTCACGGTGCCCCAGGCCGCTGCGTCCTGAAATCGATCTGTTGACCCGACAGGATGGGGCGGCTCTCGAACGGTTCTCAGTACAGTGATCAGCCAGTCAGCCGTCGACCCGCAGCGGCGGGCAACCGGCTCAACTTCTTCTTCAGGAGAGAACCCGTGCCAGCGCATCAGCCGCTCCACCGTGAGCGCCGGGCCGTCCGGACGACAAGGCGGAGGGCCACTGCGGTGAGTGCCATAGTCTTGCCGGCGGCGCTTCTCGCTCTGCAGCTCGGGCTCAGCCCTGCGACCCAGGCATACGAGCCCGCCAACGCGGGACCGCGTGCTGCGAGCAGCCTGACGGCACCCGACAGAGCGACGGTCACGGAAGGGCAGGTCAAGGAGGTCGCCCCCGGGGGCGTGATCACCTATCCGAGCGTCACCAGCTGTCTCACCGTCACCGTGCGGTTGCGAGACGGCGGTCTTGTCGGCGCTCACGCCAGCCTGTTCCAGGTACCGGGCGAACTGCGATCCGATCAGATCCTGGCCGCGCTCAAGGGCCTCGTCGGCCATCGCCCCGTGACCGCGATCCAGGTCAAGGGAGCTGTCGGCGCCTGGCACCCGAGCTACTTCGTGAAGGCGATTGAGAGTTACGGCGCGGGCGAGGAGGTGCCGGTCCCCGCAGGCCGTGATTTCGACGGGCTTGTCCAGGCGGTGTCTCAGGGACTCGGGCTGCCCAGCAACCTTGTCACGGTTGAGGACGTACCTGACGGGGACCAGATCATCGATTGACGACGCCGCTGATCAAGGGGACGTGAGCGCGGGAGCCCTGTCAGACCAGGCTGAGGCGTTCGGCGAGGCCGGTGACCTGGCGGCGGAATGTGGGGCGGACCCGTCTACGGGCCAGCTCGAGACCGAACGTGAACCGGCGCTCGAGACTCGGAAGCTGGCTGGTGTCGATATGGTCGGCGACGCGCAATCCCTCGGCGGCTTCCCCGGCCAGCATTTCGATGCTCATGGCGTGCATACGGATGTTGGTCGGCCCGAACACGGTCCACTGGACATTGCCTCACCAGACTGGCCGGCCAGCGGTGTGGCGCGCTCCTCCAGGCGTCGGCGAGCCTCCCACCAGTGACGGCGGCGTGCGTCGGAGACGACGGCGACGAGTTCTAGTGCACCTTCAACAGCCTTGGTCTCCGCGGTCTCGGGCACCGAGATCTGGCGCAGCTGTTCGGCTGCCAGGAGGGCAACTTCCTTGGCCTCTTCGACGGCACTGGTCTCGTTGTGGGACAGCAGGACATGGCCGACGTTCCACTGCGCGGCCGCAATCCGGACGGGTCGTCTGCGTCCTCAGCAGCGCGGATGGCCCGGTCCGCGACCATGAGGGAGAGGTCCAGGCGACCCGCGCGCCGGCAGTACGACGCAGCAGTCCGTACAAGGAACGGTTCAGCCCATCAACGCACGTGTGACCGTGGGTGCCGCAGTGAGTGGCACCGCAGGACCATCGCGCGGCTCTTCGACAAGCAAAGCTGAAAAGAGGAATCCCCCTGCTTCAGCTGGGGGAGGACGTCAACCGTAGAGTCTCAGGGCAGCTCAAGGCCCACACGAGGAGACGCACGTTGCACCCACTGGCGGTCGAACAGAACTTCCTGCTGCGGGCGGAGCGGCTTCGGAACTGGGGGATCGGGGTGTTGGTCTGCGCTTCCCTGTTCTGGGTCTATGCCGCATGGCAGGTGTTCACGCCGTACGACTCCACCTACAACGCGGTGGACTGCTCGGCACCGGCCAACTCCGAACGCAGGGATGTCTACTTCGAGGATTCCGGTTACGCGCATGAGAGCGCGCTGCAGTGCGCGTCCGACCGGGACTGGCCCAAACCGTTGGCCGCCCTGGTGATCTCCGTGCCTCTCTCGGTCGTGGGCACCGCGCTGGTGACCGTCGGCGCGGTCAGCGTCCGGCTGCGCCGTCACGACGACGCGCTGCAGCGAGCCCAGAGCTGAGGCGGCGGGCCGTGCGGGGGAGGCGGTCCTGTTCTGCGTCGTGGGTGTTGCCGGGCGGCAGAAAAAGCCCCGGGCTCCCTGTGGGAACCCGGGGCTTGTAGCGAGCGCTGGGCAGGCCTTGCACCTGCATTTCCCCACGGGAAGCGGGGCGTCTTTCCTTGGACCACCAACGCGAGGCCCGGTGCCGGGAGTTCCGGCTGTGGGCTCAAGATCAACTATAGCGCAGGTGCCGGTGCCCTCGTGCCACCCTCTTCGCACGGGGTGGGCCCACCCTTCTCCCGCTCGCGGGCGGTCAGGCCAACAGCCCTGCCACCAGCTCGGCGAACTCATCCGGCGTGGTCAGGCGTACGTCGAGGGACTCGGCCTTGGCGCGCTTGGACCCGGCGCCTTCGCCCGCCACCACGAGGCTGGTGCGCTTGGAGACGCTGGAGGACGACTTGCCGCCGGCGCGCTCGATCAGTTCGTTCATCTGGTTGCGGCTGAGCTGCTCCAAGGGGCCGGTCATGGCGCCGGTGACCACCACGGTCATGCCCTCAAGCGGACCCGCCTGCGCGGCGGGCTCGCCCTGGCCGTCGGGGGAAGGTGCCGTGGCGCCCGGCTCGATCATGTTCACCCCGGCCGCGGTGAGTTTGTCGATGACCGGGGCGAGCGCGTCCAGTTCGCCGACGATGACCGGGGCCTTCTCGCTGCCGATGCCCTCGACCTGCTGCATCGCCTCCGCGTCGGCGGACCGGATGTGGTCCATGGCGGCGAAGTGCCGGGCAATGCGGCGGGACATGGAGCGGCCGGTGCCGCGCACCCCCAGGGCGCACAGGACCCGGGACAGCGGCTGGGCCTTGGCCGCCTCGATCGCGGCCAGGAGGTTGTCGGTGCTGGTCTCGCCCATCCGCTCCAGGCCGAGGAGCTGTTCGCGGGTGAGGGCGAACAGATCGGCCACATCGGTGACCAGCCCCGCGTCGACGAGCTGGATGACGCGGCTGGCGCCCAGTCCCTCGATGTCGAGCTGGTCGCGGCCCGCGGCATAGGAGAGCGAGGCGACCAGGTGGCAGTCGCGGCCGCGCTCGCACCGCCAGCGCAGTTCACCGGTGTCGATGCCGGAGCCGCACTGCGGGCACAGCTTGGGAAAGACGATCGGCTCTTCGCCGCCGGTGCGTAGATGGGCGACGGGGGCCTCGACGCGGGGGATGATGTCGCCCGCCTTGTAGACCATGACGTGATCGCCCAGGCGGAGATCGCGCCGGGTGATGTCGGACGGGTTGTGCAGCGTGGCGTACGTGACGGTGGAGCCGTCGATGTCGACGGGCTCCAGGACGGCGCGCGGGGCGATGATGCCGGTGCGGCCCACGTTCCACTCCACCCCGACCAGCTTGGTGATCTTCTCCACGGCGGGCAGCTTGAAGGCGATCGCCCAGCGCGGCGCCCGGCTGCCGGATCCGGCCGCCTGCTGGTCTTCCGCGAGGTCGGCCTTGATGACGATCCCGTCTATGCCGAAGGGCAGTCCGGCCCGCAGCGCCGCGATCTCCTCCACCCGGCGCAGCACGTCCTCCACGGCGGTGAGCGTGACGCCGGGAACCGGAGTGCCGGCCGGGGTGTGCAGACCGAGATCGGCGGCGTACTGCATGAGGTCGCCGTGGGGCAGCGCGGCCAACCGCTCCGCGGCGTCGGCCGGTGTGGCCGGCAGTGGCAGCAGGCCGTACGCGAAGAACGTCATCGGCACCGTGTAGGCACGGTCCTTGGCGCGCAGGGTGCCGGCGGCGGCATTGCGCGGGTTGGCGAACGGGGCGCCGCCGTGCGCGGTGCGCACGGTGTTGGCGTGCTCGAACTGGCCGGTGGTCATCAGGACTTCACCGCGAACCTCCACGGTCAGCGGTTCGGTGAGCTTGTCGGGCAGCCCCTCGATGGTGCCTATCGCATGCGACACGTCCTCCCCGGCCATGCCGTCCCCGCGGGTCACCAGGCGGGTGAGGCGGCCATCGGTGTAGCGGGCGGCGATGGCCAGGCCGTCCAGCTTGGGCTGAACATTCCACCGCGCCACCTCGCGGCCGATCCGGCGGGCCACGGAGGCCGTCCAGGTGGTGAACTCCTCGGGCGTGAAGACGTTGTCCAAGCTGAGCATGGCCACCGTGTGCGGGACGTCGCCCTGAATGGCACCGCCGGCGACCTTCCCCGTCGGCGAGTGGGGCAGCACCTGCTCGGGATGCCCGGCCTCGAACGTGGCGATCGCCCGCACCAGCCGGTCGTAGGCGTCGTCGTCCAACGCCGAGGTGCCGCCCGCGTAGTAGGCGGCCGCGGCCTTCGAAGCGTCCTCTACCGCCTGGGTGTAGGCGGCGGCATCGGCAAACACAGGGGCGTTGGTTGTCATGTGGGCCATCGTGCCTGGCGGCACTGACAATCGCGTCTGACCAGGACGTCTGGGTGCGCAGGGCGCGTGGGAGGAGACGGTCGGGCAGACCGCAGTGCTCCGGCATCAGCGCGGCGCTGCCGATCGCGCCGATCGGACGGGCGAAACCCTGCCCGGCGATCTCGGGAGCTGAGCCGATGTCCGTCGGTCGGCGCCTACAACATCCGATCCAGCTCACTGCCGGCCTCGTCGTACCCGGCGTCGGAGATCCGTTGCAGCTCGCGCAGGTCGCCGGCCGCGGCCGCGCGCCGCGTGAGCAGGAAGCCGGCGTGGATGCATCCCTCGTCCAACAGCGCGCTCAGCTCGTCGAGATCGCCGGCTGCATCGGCGAGGTCGGCCAGCCGGTCCGCCGCGGTCTCGTTGCCCGCGTCGGCCAACACGCGCAGAGTCTCTCGATCGTTGTTCGCCTTCATGTTCGCGCCCGCGCCCGTGTTCATGCCCGCGCCCGCGCCCGTGTTCATGCCCGCGCCCGCGCCCGTGTCCGTGCCCGTATTCATGCCTGTGCCCGTGCCCGTGCCCGTGCCCATGTTCGTGTTCGTCATGGCCCCATGCTGCGACCCTGCCCCTGGGGAAAGGTCAAATGCGACGATGGCCGAGTGATCACCATCGGGCAGTTGGCCGGGTACGTCGGAGTGTCGATCAAGACGATTCGCGTCTATCACGACAAGGGACTGCTCCCCGAGCCCGACCGCGATGCGTCGGGCTACCGGCGCTACGGCGCGAGCGACGCCATCGACCTCATCAAGATCCGCACACTCGCTGAAGCCGGCGTCCCCCTGGCCCGTATCCGGGACCTGCGATCAGCGACAGACGACGCATTCCAGGAGGCGCTGCGCGAGATCGACGACGAACTGACCGCCCGCATCCACGGCCTGCGGGCAACGCAGGGGCGCCTGCGCCAGCTCGCCGCCGGGCAGCTGACGGCGCCGCTGCCCACCGAGGTCGGCGCGCATCTGGAGCAGCTGACCCGCTGGGGATTCACGACGCGCTGGGTGGACCTCCAACGCGACCTGTGGATCCTGGTGTTCGCCACCCACCCCGACCGCGCGACCGCACTCTTTAACGACCAGGCAGAGACCCTCGCCGACCCGGCGCTCCGGCAGCTCTTCCACGACTACGACCACGCACACGGCCTGGCCCCCGACGATCCCCGCATCGACGACCTCGCCCGCCGGATCGCCGAGGCGACCCGGGAACGCTACGGCACCGACGCACCACCCGAGCTGGACGCGGCCTCCGAGATCCCCGCCCTCATCCAAGGCACGGTCAACGCCGCGTCCCCGGCATGGCGACGACTCGACGGGCTCCTTCGCGCACAACTGCACGTATGACTCGACAGATACGCAGGCCACCCCCCAACCAGGAGGCACCATGCAACGGCGTACGTTCCTCACCGGCACCCTGCTGGGCACGGCGTTCGCCGCCGTGCCGCCGCTCGCCTCGATCTCGGCGGGCGCGGTGTCGGCGGCAGCGCCGGTCGGTTCCCTGCCGGACCTGCAGAAGGCGATCGACCGGGCGGTTCCCGGAGATCAGATCGTCCTGGCCAACGGCACCTACACCGTTCCGCCGGGCGGCGCCATCAGAGTGTCGGGCAAGCACGGCACCGCTGACGCACCGATCACCATCGTCGCGCAGTCACGCGGCGGAGTGGTGCTGCGCGGCGAGCGCGGCTTCGTCTTAAGCGACGCGAGCAACATAACCGTCCGCGACTTCGCCTTCCGCCAGAGCACCACACTGGAGATCCCGGCGACCTGTACACGTATCCGGCTGACTCGCAACGACTTCGGATTCACCGACGCCGGCGCCGGGTTCGACTGGGTCGTCGTCCGTGGCGACGACGTCAAGATCGACCGGAACCGCTTCCACGACAAGAAGACCGAGGGCATCTTCATCGTCGTCGACGGCCCCGGCCCGACCGCCATGGCGCAGCGCCTGACCATCTTCAAGAACCACTTCGCCGACCACAGCTTCGCCGGCGCCAACGGCGGCGAACCGATCCGCCTCGGCGTCAGCGGACGGGCGCTGTCCAGCGCCGACGCCGTCGTCGAGCACAACTTGTTCGAGCGGTGCGACGGCGATCCCGAGGCCATCTCGGTGAAGTCCTCGGACAACACCATCCGGTACAACACCCTTCGCGACAGCCGCGGCGGAATCGTGCTGCGCCACGGCAACCGCTCCACGGTGGAGGGCAACTATCTGATCGACGGCGCCAACGGGGTGCGCGTCTACGGAAACGACCATCTGGTCGTCAACAACTACCTCGGCAACCTGTCGGACCGCGCCCTGGTGATCGGCAGCGGCACGACCCGCGATCACCACACCGGCGAGACGACCGAGGAACGGCGGGGCAACGACGCCTGCGACCGCGCGGTGATCGTGCACAACACTCTGTACGGCAACGCCGTGACGCTGTCGGGCGAGAGCAGGGAGTACGAGCCCCAGAAGGTGATCATCGCCGACAACCTCCTGGTCGGCGACGCCGGCAGCCTGGTCGCGATGGGCAAGACCACCGGTTTCACCTGGCAGAGCAACATCCTGTGGGGAGCGGCGTCCGACGGCAACATCCCCGCCGGCGGCTACCGCCGGATCGACCCGCTCCTGCGCAAGGACTCCGACCGGGTCCACCGGCTGGCGGCCGGCAGTCCGGCGATCGGCTCGGCGACGCTGGGGACACCGACCGTGACCGACGACATCGACGGCCACCCGCGCGGCAGCGCCCGTGACATCGGCGCCGACGAGTACGCGACCGCGGCGCCGCTCCGCCGTCCCCTCACGGCGGCCGACGTGGGCCCGAACGCGCCCTGAGCGACCGCCGGGGACGCCAGGACGCCGGGGCGGCGGGGACTCGGCGCGGACTATCGACCGTCCGCGGCGGGCCCGACGGGCGTACGCCTGCGCTCGCGGCACGCCGCGCAGAACTCCAGGCACACCCACACGCCCACGGCGGCGACCGTGAGCAGCACAGTGACGCCAACGACAAAGGGGATGATCATGCGGTGAGCCTATCTCGGCGTGCCGCATGACCATCGCCCGGCCGGCCGCGACAGGGCTCGCTTCGAAGGGCATCGCTTAGGCGCGAGCAGTTGTGGTCAATTGCGACAAGCGGCAGCACCTGGACCGTCACCGGCCCGTTGGTCCTCGCATGACTGATGCTAGCAGAATCGTTTCTGCGACAACCGACGCCGACCCATCCCGCACCCCCGCCGGGGAGGCCGCGCCCTCCTCCCAGACGCCGATCTAGCGCGGGCCGGGTGACACGGTGACCGAACAACGTGGCGCTGCGGCTGAAGGACACCATCGGCAAGGCGCTTCCCCGGCTGCCGCGTGCATGGCATCGGGTGACGCTGCGGCAGCTCCTGAACCACACCAGCGGACTGCGGACTTCTCCGATGACCCGGAGTTCCTGGCCCTGGTGACCGAGGAGCCGCGCCGCCGCTTCGACTCCCGCCGACTCCTCGACTGCGTGGCCGACGAGCCGTTGGCGTTCCGTCCGGGGGCCCGGTACGCCTACTCCAACTCCGACAACATCGCCGTGGCGCTGATGGCGGAGGCGGTGACGGGCCGCCGCTACGAAGAACTGCTCGCCCAGCTCGTGTACCGCCGGCTGCATCTGCGCGGCACCAGCCTGCCGCAGGGCTACCGCATGGATGCCCGAGCCGTACATGCACGGCTATGACGTCACCCCCCCGATTCCGCCCGAGGACGTCAGCGAGGTACTGAGGGCGTCCGGTGTGGGCATCGGACGGGATCATCTCGACGCCGAAGGACATGACGGCCTTCATCCGCGGCTACGCCGGCGGAAAGCTGATCTCCGACCGGATCCGTCGCCATCAGCTGAACTGGGCAGTAGAGGAGAGCACCCCGGGTTGACCGGCGTCGCGATGGCTGCCATGACATCGTGACGCCATGACCATCGATGTGCGCCCGGCTTCGGTCTTCGAGGACGTCCGTAGTGTGATCGGCCCGAAGTCACCGCAGGCCAACGTCTGCTGGTGCCTGAGCTATCGGATCCCCTCCAAGCTCAACAACGAGCTCCGCGGCCCGGACCGCGGCGAGTACGTCGCCGGGCTGTGTCGTGCGGACCCGCCTCCCGGCGTGCTCGCCTACGACGGTGACGAGCCGGTCGGCTGGGCCGCCGTGGCACCGCGCTCGGAGACCTCCTTCGCGCACAGCCGTAAGATCCCGCACGTCGACGACCTGCCGGTCTGGTCGCTGTGGTGCATCCGCGTACGCCCCGGTCACCGGAAGCAGGGCATCTCGCACGCCCTGATCACCGGCGCGGTCGAGTTCGCCCGCGCGCACGGTGCGCCGATGGTCGAGGCGTACCCCCTCGACAGCGGTGATGCCAAGGTCGACCTGACGATGGCGTACGCCGGTATCCGCAAGAACTTCGCACGCGCCGGATTCACCCACGCCGCCGACACGACCTCGGTGCTGGCCGGTCACCCCCGGGTCCTGATGCGGCTGGACCTGCGCTGAAAGGCCGGCTGTCGGTAGTCCCGCAGTTCGCGGGCGACCCGGCGGCCGGTGTGGAATGAGGATGCTCGCGCGGACGTTCGAGGAGACATGACGAATGATCAGCGCACCATCACCAACCCCGCGACTCTCCACGACCCGACACCGTTCGGCTACAGCCACGCCGCCTCGGCGCCCGGCGAACTCGTCTTCATCGGCGGCCAGTACGCCTCCGACTCCACCGGCGCACCCGTACCCGGAGACTTCGCCTCTCAGGTGGACCTGGCCTTCGACCGGCTGCGATCCGCACTGGAAGGGGTCGGTCTCGGATACGAGCATGTGGTCCGCCTCGGAACCTTCATCGTCGACCACGACCTCGACAAGCTGGAGGCCCTCGGCAAGGCGCTGCACGCCCGCTTCGGCGACCGACTGCCGGCCCAGACGCTGAGTGGCGTCGCCTCACTCGCGCTGCCGGGGATGCTGTTCGAGGTGGACGCGGTGGCGGTACGGCCCTAGCGGATCGCTGGGTCGGGGCTCGGCCACCGGGCACTGGCAAACCTCGTCAGGCTTCCCTGCCGGCGGATTCCTCAACTGCCGCCGGAGCGAAGTCGGTTGGGCGTCGACCCTCTGCCCTGCGCAGATTCCGGATCGCCGGTACGGACAGCAGCGCCACCGCCACCACCATCGCCATCACCGCGTTGAACCCCAGCACCTCGCGCACCCCGAAGATCTCCGACGCGGGGCCGGCGAGGGCCTGCCCCACGGGCATCATCGCCACCGATCCGGCGACGTCGTAGGCATGGACCCGGCTCCGTACGTCAGTTGGCACCTGGGTCAGGTTCACCCACGCCGCCGACACGACCTCGGTGCTGGCCGGTCACCCCCGGGTCCTGATGCGGCTGGACCTGCGCTGAAAGGCCGGCTGTCGGTAGTCCCGCAGTTCGCGGGCGACCCGGCGGCCGGTGTGGAATGAGGATGCTCGCGCGGACGTTCGAGGAGACATGACGAATGATCAGCGCACCATCACCAACCCCGCGACTCTCCACGACCCGACACCGTTCGGCTACAGCCACGCCGCCTCGGCGCCCGGCGAACTCGTCTTCATCGGCGGCCAGTACGGCTCCGACTCCACCGGCGCACCCGTACCCGGAGACTTCGCCTCTCAGGTGGACCTGGCATTCGACCGGCTGCGATCCGCACTGGAAGGGGTCGGTCTCGGATACGAGCATGTGGTCCGCCTCGGAACCTTCATCGTCGACCACGACCTCGACAAGCTGGAGGCCCTCGGCAAGGCGCTGCACGCCCGCTTCGGCGACCGACTGCCGGCCCAGACGCTGAGTGGCGTCGCCTCACTCGCGCTGCCGGGGATGCTGTTCGAGGTGGACGCGGTGGCGGTACGGCCCTAGCGGATCGCTGGGTCGGGGCTCGGCCACCGGGCACTGGCAAACCTCGTCAGGCTTCCCTGCCGGCGGATTCCTCAACTGCCGCCGGAGCGAAGTCGGTTGGGCGTCGACCCTCTGCCCTGCGCAGATTCCGGATCGCCGGTACGGACAGCAGCGCCACCGCCACCACCATCGCCATCACCGCGTTGAACCCCAGCACCTCGCGCACCCCGAAGATCTCCGACGCGGGGCCGGCGAGGGCCTGCCCCACGGGCATCATCGCCACCGATCCGGCGACGTCGTAGGCATGGACCCGGCTCCGTACGTCAGTTGGCACCTGGGTCAGGATGCTCGTCGTCCACATCACGCCCCAGAAGGCGTTGGCCGCACCGGCGGCCGCGAGCCCCGCGGCGATCAGCGGCACCGGAAGCCCGAGCGCCACCGACGCCGGCTGCAGCCAGTACAGCAGCAGCGCGGCGGAACCGGCCCGCAGCGGTCGCACCGGCCGCACCCGCATGGCGACGAGCGCACCGGCCACCATGCCCGCGCCCATGGCCGAGTTGACGAGGCCGAGCGTGCTGGGACCGTACTCGGAAACGACCTCGGTCGCGATCAGCGGGACCATCGGCCCCCAGGACGAGATCATGAGGACCATCCAGATCACGATCACGCCCCAGAGCCAGGTGCGGGACCTGAACTCGTGCCACCCCTGCACTAGATCGGACCGAAAGGAGTTCTCCTTCGTCACCACGGACTTCGCGACGACGGACTTCGCGACGGCGGACTTCGACGTCGCAGACTTCGCCACCACGGACCGGTCCGCCGGCGCAGGCAGTCGCAGCAGCGCCAGACAGATGGCACTGGCCAGATACGTGAAGGCGTACGCGACGAAGACCCCGCCCGGCTCGGTGAGCCCCACCAGCGCACCGGCCACCGCAGGACCGGCCATGGTCATCAGGGACTCGATGGTGCGGATGGCCCCGTTCGCGCCCTGCACGTCCGCGGCGATCCGCGGGATGAGGGTGGGCAGGCCGGGCTGGAAGAGCGCGGCGCAGATGCCGTTGACGGCGGACAGCAGACAGATCTGCCAGACGACGATGTGGCCGGTGAAGAAGAGCCCGGCCATGACGGCTTGCACGACGACGCGTACGAGGTCCGCCCCGATCATCAGCACCCGGTTGTTCACCCGGTCGGCGATCACCCCGCCGAAGATGACGAACCCGGCGAAGCAGGCCGTCATGCTGGCCAGTACGGCACCCACCACCCCGGCCCCGTATCCGCTCAGGACCAGCCCGGTGGCCAGCGCCACCGGAGCCATCATGTCGCCGAGCCGGGCGACTCCGCGGGCGGCGAAGAAGAGCGAGAAGTTGCGGGACCACAGGCCCCCTGGCGCGATGGACATGTCCCCGGGAGCACTAGTCATGGTGGGCGCAGTGTCGCGGCCGCAAGGTGCTCCGGGCAACCGAATTGCTCTGGACCAGGGAGGTCGGCGCTCCGGCGTTGAGTAGATCGGCGCCCAATTGCGTGAGTATGTGCCGGACTTGCTGGCGCTCCCGCACGCTGGCCACAAGACCGGCCCTGCGGAGTACCGCCGCGTGCTCACTCGCCGACGACAGCGACACTCCGGCGTGCTCCGCCAACTCCGTGGTGGTGTGCGGTTCTTGGAGTGTCTGCAGCACCGCGGCGCGGGTGTGCCCAAGGAGGGGCGCCAGCCTGGAGTCCGGCGTGATCGTGTCCGGCAGAAGCGGGCGCGCCGGGTAGACCAGAACGGGCAGCAGCCTGTCGTCCAGGAGGGCGACCGGCGTACGGCGACAGAAATACGACGGGACGAGCAGCAGTCCGCGCCCGCCCAGGTGGACCTCCCTGTCGACCGGGTAGTGGGCGGTCAGCACCGGGGGCTGCCAGTGCAGCATGGGCCCGAAGGTGCGCAGCATCGCCTCCGTCCCGGCGCGGCACTGCACCCCGGTGCGGTGGCGCCGGTCGGCCTCGACGCGCGTGGCGACGTCTCGCCATCTGGGGCCGAGGACGCTTGAGTGGTACTGGTGCAGGGCGCGGCCCAGCCGGCGCAGGGCGTCGACGTCGCCGTCGGCGAGGGAACGTGTCCAGGAGGGCAGCGCGTTGTCCTGTGCCAGCAGGGAGAGTTCGGCGCGCAGCCGCGGCTTCGGAGTGGACAGCACCGCGTCGATGCCACTGTCCAAGCCGCCCGACGCCGCCGCGGGAGTCAGGAAATCCGGAAAGTAGCCGCGAGTCGGCATCAGCGGGGCCAGCACACTCAGCATCGTCCGCCGATCCGAAGACGTCCGTCCCGCGACGGCGGCCGCCTGCGAGTTCCTTGCTCCCTCCTGGAGTTGATGCATGCTCAGGACGACTTCCCACAACGGGTCAGGCCCGTCGGCCACCCTGGTCCGCGACAGATCTCCTTCAGTGAAGTGCATGCGCAGCACGGCATCCCCCGATGGTCCGCTACAGCGTCGTCCTGCATACGCTGGCTCGCTCTGTTCCTTGCAGCCGGCACCGTTCGGGCAGGTCCGAAACACCGAGGGAGGCGGGTGCGGCCCTTCAGTGCGGGTCCGCCGGTCCTGGTCAGGGGCTGGCGGTGTCGGTGCACGGGCGGTCATGACCACGCTAGAAGTCACCGCACCCTGCGGCCAATGTGCACGGTGCTCAACCAAGGGAGCTTGTTGTGCACGATGCTCACAGGGCCCGTGCCGCGGTGATGTCCAGGGCGTGGACGACGTCGTGGGTGCCGGTGCCTGTGGTCAGCAGATCGAGCCCGAGGACGGCCTCTGCGGTGCGCAGGTGGGCCCGTACCGTGTTGCGGCTGATGTCCATGCGGCGAGCGGCTTGTTGGGCGTCCGTGTTGGCGTCGATCCAGGCCTGGAGAGTGCGGCGATACCGCGCGTGCAGGGGGCGCAGGACCGTCTGGGCCCAGGCGGCGGCGGGCTCGTTGCTCAGCAAGTCGGGCAGAGCGGGCGGCAGTTGGCGCTGATCGGGTTCGGGGCCCGCGCATGAGCTGCCCAGAGCGATGGCCAAGTGGACGGCGGCGCGGCAGCGGACGTCGGACAGGTCCTGCCCCAGGGCGAGTTCGGCGCGCCGGAGATGCGCGGCGACGGTGTTGCGGCTGAGACCGAGCAGCCGGGCCACACCGGACCTGGGCATGCTCACGGCCAGGCGGGTGATGTCGGCACTGGCCTTGGGGACCGAGTCCAGCGGACGCAGAAGTGCGCGGGCCCAGGCGAGTGCGGGCTGAGCGGGAAGGATGCCCGTCAGTGGCGTCTGACCGTGGTAGTGGGCCACACGGCCGGGAGTGGTACGGGCGGCGGCCAGCGCGTGGGCGGCCTGGCTGTAGGCCTCGGCCGTCGCGCCGAGGGGCTGCGCGCCGCTGACTCCCAGCGCATAGCGCGGATCGTCGCGTACGAGCAGACGCAGCGTCTCTCCAAGGCCGCGCGCCGACCCGCCGGAGCCGCCGACGCCGCCGGAGCCGCCGCCGGATCCCCCGGGCGTGCCGTCGTCGGCGATGAGGCAGATCAAGTGCTCTTTGAACACGGGGCAGTGCACCATCAGAGCCTGCCCCTGGTAGCCGTACGGATCCTGGTGGGCCCGAGCGATCCGGTCACGGTCGGCCGACGGGCAGCGCAGCAGGTGCACGCGCAGCCGATCGGCGTCCAGCAGCGGCGGAACGGCACCGGTCGTCATCCGCCGGGCCAGTAAGGGACCTCCCGTCAACAGCCCGTGCAGCACGGCGAAACGCAACTGGCGTGCCTTGTCGTGATAGTCCCGCCGAGCCCGGTCCACGCCGTCGGCGTGGCGCAGCAAGGCGAGCACCTGGCCGGCGTGCGAGGCCAACGCGACGGTCTCCGAACTGGGCGCAGAGCGCCCGACCACCACAAGTACCGGACGCGGCTCGTACGGCTGCCCGAGGGCTTCGCAACGCACGTCGAGCCCATCGGCCTGGGTCGCGGCTGCGGCCAACTGCCCACCGGACAAGCGCCCGAGCAGCCCGGCAAGCGAGCCCAACACCTCCCGCGGAAAACCCGCCGTGGACGACTCCACCGTCCTCGCGTCGCCCGCGACCACCGCGACATCGACGCCGGTCTGCTGATGCAGCCAGTCGAGAATCCTGCCTGCGTCGGCCCCGGCCCCGCACGATGCCTGACGTCTCACCTCACGCAGCAGCCCTGCCAGCCGGCCGTCCTGCCACTGCTCCTCCGCGTCCCCCACGGCTCTCTGTCCCTCTGCCGACATCCCGTTCTCTCCGCGCGCTGCCCAACGACCCAGCCGCCCACGGGCTACGCCCCTGCTCCAACCCCCGGGGAGTCCGCTCCCAGCGTCTCACCGGGCCGGTGGGCGGGGGAGTCCTGACGCCGGACGGGCTGCTGTGGTGCGGCGGTTCGGCGGGGCGCCGACCGGTTGCCGCTCCCAGTGCCGTGCAGCAGGATGCGGGAATGCGCTTCTCGGTCAACATCCCCAACTTTGGTGACTTCGCCGACCCCAAGACTGTGGCGAAGGTGGCAGCAGCGGCGGAACAGGCAGGCTGGGACGGCCTGTTCGTCTGGGATCACGTGCTGCATCGCAAGCACGCGGGCCTGCCCTTCGGAGACCCTTGGATGCTGCTGACTGCCGCGGCGTTGGCGACCTCCCGGATCAGGCTGGGCACGCTGGTCACCCCGGTCGCCCGGCGGCGTCCGCAGCAACTCGCCCGCCAGGTGGCGACCTTGGATGCGCTGAGCGGCGGTCGGGTCACCTTCGCTACGGGTCTGGGCGGCCCCGTCGAAGACGAGTACGAGAGCTTCGGCGACGCCACGGACCCGAAGGTGCTGGCCGAGCGACTCGACGAGGGCCTGGACCTGCTGCAGCGCTACTGGTCGGGCGAGCCGGTGAACCACGACGGCCGCCACTACCGGGTACGGGACGTGACCCTGCTGCCCGCCACGGTGCAACGCCCTCGGCCCCCGGTCTGGGTCGCCGGCTTCTGGCCGAACCGCCCGCCGATGCGCCGGGCCGCCCGCTGGGACGGCGCGGTCCCGCTGTTCACCGATGCCAGGCACGGCCACGTGCCGCCCATCGACCAGGTCCGCGACCTGGTTGCGTACGTGCACAAGCAGCGCGATGACCGCTCCGACACCCCCTTCGAGATCGTCCTCGGAGGCGCCACGCCGGGCGGCGACACCGCCAAGACCCGCGACCTGCTCGCCCCGTTGGCCGAGGCGGGAGCCACCTGGTGGGACGAGCGACAGCTCCAGAGCACCGAGGCCCTCCACCGGCTCACACCGGTGCTGCGGCGCATCGAGCAGGGACCGCCGGTCCTGTAGTACGTCGTCCATGACGGCGGGACCGCCCTTCCCGGCGGTCCGTGCCGCTCGGTATGGGAGCCGACCGGGGCGGCTACGTCCCCTGCCGCTGCCGTGACGCATACGACCGGCTCTTGTTGCGGTTGCCGCACACCTTCATCGAGCACCAGCGGCGGCTGCGGTTCTTCGACACGTCCCAGAACGCCCAGCCGCAGGTGTGCTCCGCGCAGCGCTTGAGCCGGGCGGCGTCCCCGGTCGTGACCAGCTCACTCCAGGCGATCGCCAGCGCGGCCAGCGGCCTGCGCTCCGCGGGCAGTTCCGTCATGGGGGTCAGGAAGCCGCGTGCCGTGACCCGCACGGGGTGTTGGGCCAGCACCTGGTCCGCGGCGGCGAGCAGGTCCGGGTCGGGGGTGTCGCCGACGTGGCCGCCCAGCTCTTCGCGGATGCCTGCGCGCAGGGCCAGATAGCTCGCGTGTACGTCGGCGGGGATGCCGACAGGGACGTCGACGGGGGCGTCGCCATGCGCGTCGAGCAGGCCGCGGCCCGTGAGCCACTGGGACAGCCCGCCCGGGGTGGCGATCTCGTCGCTCGCCTCTTCGACATCGACGGTGTTGGCGAATGCCTCCACCAGGACGGCTGAGGCCGGCGGCTCCAGCATGGCGCGTCACCTCCTGCGGCTTCCCTCCTGCGCGTTCCCGCCATTCTACCGCCTAAGCGTTTTGCCGGTTGCGTGATGGCAGGGGAGTGCGCCACAGTGACGTAACCGGTTAAAGCGTTAGACGGTTAGGGGTGGGTCATGGTCACGGCAGTGCCCGAGCGGACGGAGACCGGCAACGGCCTCGGTGGTGTGACGCTGGAGGGTCGCCCTCCAACAGACACCGGCCGGCGCAACACCGCAGTCCTCGTCGGCTTCACCGCCGTGACCAACCTCGCCGACGGCGTGATGAAGATGGCCCTGCCTCTGCTGGCCGCCCGGCTCACCGGCTCGCCCGCCCATGTCACCGCCGTATCGATGACCCTCACGCTGCCCTGGCTGCTCGTCGCCCTGCACATCGGCGTGCTCGTCGACCGTTTCGACCGGCGGCGGCTGCTCTGGGGCGCGAACGGGATGCGGCTCGCGGCGATGGGCTGGCTGACCGTGTCAGCCGTGACCGGCGGCATCACGCTCGTCCAGCTCTTCACCGCCGGGGTGATCCTCGGTGTCGCCGACGTGCTCGCCTCGACCTCCGCATCCGCGCTCGTCCCGGCCGCGGTGCCGCCGGCGGGGCGGCAGCGCGCCAACGCCTGGATGGTGGGAGCCGAGACCGTGGGGCAGGAGTTCGCCGGGCCCTTCGTCGGCGGGCTGCTCCTTGCCGCGGGGACCGGCATCGCGCTGGGCCTGATCGGAGCCTCGTACGCGATCGCCGCCCTCGCGCTGCTCCTGCTGGTGGGCCGCTTCCAGGCCGCCCGGCCCGCCGCGGATGCCGCCCCCGTCTCGGTCAACAGCCGTATCGCCGAGGGGCTGCGGTTCCTCTGGGGCGATCCGGTGCTGCGCACGCTCTCGCTGGTCGTCGCCGTACTCGCCGCCGTCTGGGGCGCCTGGCTGGCCCTCATGCCGCTCTACGCACGGCAGGCCATGGAGCTGGGGCCGCAGGAGTACGGCATCGTCCTCAGCGCACTGGGGATCGGCGGGGTGGCCGGCACAGTGGCCGTGACCTGGGTGAACCGGCTGCTCGGCGCCCGCTGGGCGATGTTCGCCGACCTGATCGGCACCACCGCGAGGGTGGCGCTGCCCGCCCTCACCACCAACATCGCGGCCGTGGCGGTGGGTGCCTTCCTCGGCGGCATGGGCGGCACCCTCTGGACGGTCAACGCCCGCACCATCACCCAGCGCATGGTCCCCGACGCGATGCTCGGCCGCTACGGCGCGGCGGCCCGGCTCTTCAGCTTCGGCGCCATGCCGCTGGGCGCGGCCCTGGTGGGCCTGCTGGCCGAGCTGGGCGGCATGCGGCCGGCCTTCGGAGTGTTCGCCGTGGCCACGGCGGCGACACCGGTGCTGTTCCTCAGGAACGTCACACGGCAGGCCCTCGCGTCCCGATAGCAACCGGCCGAACGGGATGCGGGGGAGGGGCGGGAAGCCGGTGCCAGGAATTTCTTCGCCCGCACATGTTCAGCTTCCCGACCCCACCCGGCAATCGCTCGGCCCACCACCTGCCGCAACCTGAATCACACGAGTTCGGGTTGCGGTTCCGGTTCGGATCGCTGCGCTGGTACGGCCGCCTTCGGTTCCCACAGCTTGCTGGTCCGCATATAGCCGTAGACCACGGAGGCCATCGCAAGAATAAGAAGCGGTCCAAACACCCACGGATATTCGGACATCTCCACCGGCAGGTAGCGATACGACACCAGGAGCAGAGCAAAGACCGTTACACCGTAGGCGACCAGCTGGATTCCGTGCCGGTCCCAGCCGCGGTCGTGCGCGCGCAGCGCCGCGTCGATCGTGAACGCGAACACCACGCCGGCAACGATATCCACGCCGTAGTGATAGCCGAATCCCAGCGTTGCGCCGAGGGTGGCGATCAGCCAGAACGTGCCCGCGTAGCGCAGAACGCGTGGCCCCTTGCGGGAATGAATGAAGATCGCGGTGGCCCACGCGGTGTGCAGGCTGGGCATGCAATTGCGAGGGGTGAGCTCGTCGAACGGCATCGGTTGCGGATTACCGATCGGCGGCGGCGTGTCCGGCCACAGATTGGCCACCGCCAAGTGCTCGCTGCCCGTGCCGAAGGCGCCGGTGCCGTAGGCGAAGATCGGTCCGACCACCGGGAAGATCATGTAGATCGCCGGCCCGAGCAGGCCGATGACCAGGAACGTACGCACCAGATGGTGGCCCGGGAAGCGGCGCTCGGCCGCCACGTTGCGCAGCTGGTACACCGTGACGACGACCGCGGCCACTGCGAGCTGAATGTAGACGTAGTCGAGAACATGGGCACCGATTGAGCCGGTGGCCTCGACGATCCGGCCCGCGACCCACGACGGATTGCCCAGCGCGTGATCGGCGCTGGCCAGGTACTGGTCGAGCACCAACGGGCGGGTCTTGGAGGTGATGAGGAGCCAGGTGTCGCCCGTCTTGCGGCCGGCCACCAGCAGCAGGCCGAGACCGACGCCCTTCAGCAGCAGAACCCGTTCCGGGCCCGTGCGGCGCGTGACGGCGATGACCCCATAGGCCAGAAGCACCCACAACGCACCGTTGCCGAACATCATCTTGGCGTCGAGCACCCAGCGAACCAGCAGGAAGACGAGGTCGATGCCGATCGCGAAACCGACCGCGATGAACCGCTGACGCCAGGTGAGGACCACCATCATCAACGCCATGCCTGCGTAAAGCAGGGGGCCCGATTTGGGTGCGAATATCACCTCTCGCACCTGGTTGGCCATCGGCCCCGGTACGCCGTAGTGACGTGCGGCGATCTCCAGCACGATGAGGAATCCGAGGCCCACAACGGCCGCTGTGGTCCACAGGATCGCCCGCGGCTGACGCCACGCGGCGAGCACTTTTCTGCAGTTTCTCCGCGAAAATATTCGCGATGCTATAGATATCAATGTTTGGCCGATTTGTTAGTTGTGGTTAATTGGCTCACTCTTCGTGCTAGATAGCATGGTTTTCTGGTGAAGTACGGGCGATCAGGGCACTCCTGGTGAGTTCGATCATGTTAGCGGAACGGTTCGGACGGCTTTCGTCGGCCATCGGTGTCGCGAACGCCACCGTGAACCGGCACTTACGGCAGGGATGTTGGCGTGATCGTATTGGCCGGACGCGACAGTGCCCCCGGCCAGGCGGAGGAAGGCCGAGGGCGCTGCCGTGTGCTGTCACACGGTGAAGGTCACCAGGTGATCGGCAGCCGCTCGGGGATGCGCTTCATGAACCCGGTGCGCCACACCAGTTGCTCGATCGGCACGGCCAGGTCCAGGGCGGGCATCCGGTCCAGCAGAACCGAGATCGCGGTCTGGGCGTGAGCTTTGCCCAGCGCGGTCGCCGGGCAGTAGTGCTGTCCTCCGCCGAACGACAGATGCGCGCCCGCATTGGGCCGGTCCAGGCGCACGGTGTGCGGGTCGGCGAACTCGTCCGGGTCGTGGTTGGCGGCCTCGACCAGGACAAGGACCAGCTCGCCCGTGCGCACCGTGACGTCACCCAGCTGGACGTCCGCTGTCGCGATGCGGGGCAGCCCGTCGGCGATGGAGAGGTTGATGCGCAGCAGCTCGTCCACGGCGGCAGGGATCAGGACCGGGTCGGCGGCCAGGTGCTCCTTCAGCTCGGGGTGCTGGATCAGGGACACGACCGCCATCGTCAAGAACCCCATGACGGAGATGACTCCGGCGCCGAACATCGTCACTCCGACCGTGGCCAGCATCTCGTCGCTGACATCGGCGTAGTCCGGCGTCCCGCGCAGCGCGGCCAGGTCGCCCATCAGTCCGCCGTCCGCGTCGTCCAGCCGGTCGGTCATGTAGGCGATGTCACGGTCCCAGTTCATCCGGGCACCGGGGATCTCCCGGGGGCTGTTCATGAACGCGATGTGCAGCGACCGGTACAGCAGGCCGGCGTCTGCCGGCGGGATGCCCAGGATGCGGCAGTGCAGCCCCGTCGAATAGGGCACCGTGAACCCTCGGCGGAGATCGGCCGGCGCTCCCTCCGCCATGAGCTGGTCGACGAGCCGTTCGGCGTGGCCGCGCATCCAGTCGCCCAGGCCAGGGGCCTTGGGGTTCAGGGCTTTCATCACGGCCTTGCGCAGCCCGGCGCCCGTGATGTTGCCCATGTTGTTGACGACCTCCGGCGGGATGGTCAGCGCGTACTGACGCGGCACCCCCGCGGCGGACGTGTCCTTGAGGGAGAACCGGGCGTCGTCCAGCACTTGTTTGCACAGGGCGTACGACGACACCAGCCAGGCCGTATCCCCGGCGATGGTGCGGACCCGCTTGATCGGCTCGCGGCGCAGCAGGGTTTCGATCTCGGGCGGGAGCTGGTCACCGCGTGGGGAGAACGGGAAGTCGAGCAGAGGTGTGGTGCCCGTGGTCATACGAGTTCCCTTTGGGTGGCGTCGGCGGGGGTGACGATGGCGTGCCCCTGGTTGCGGGACGCCCGCAGGCCGTGCCCCCGCGCGTACAGCAGGTCGGCCATCGGCAGGGCCTGGTGGTAGCAGTTCAGCGAGGACGGGACATCGAGGATCGCCGGAGTGTCCAGGAACAAGGGAGCTTCGGCGATGACGTAGGCGCGGCACACGTCGCGCTGCCGATCGGTGGGCGCTTGGCCGCCCAGCACCTTGCTGGTGAGGAACTCGTCCACCAACTGGTCGCACACCGTGCGGAACTCCCGGTCGGTGGCCAGCAGATCGTCCAGGTGGGCGCGGAGCTGCCGGTAGGCGGGCAGGTCGAGCAGCGCGGACATGGGCCTGCCCCGCAGGCGCTTGCCGTCCGGGTCCAGGCTGGTGACGGCGGCGTTCGCCTTGGCGCGCACTCCGCGCAGCTGCTTGACCGCCTTGCGGCGCGCGTCGTCGAGCGGATAGCCCAGGGCTTCGTACATGTCGGCGACGTGCAAGTCGGTCCAGATCAGATCCACTTGCTCGAACTGGTCGAGCCCCCAGGCGGCCAGTTCGGCGATCCGCCGGTGCGTGAAGTAACTGTTGCCGGGCGAGATGCCGATCACGGCGTGTGCGCCGTCGTCGTGGATGACCTGGCAGTGAGGTGTGTACGGACGAGCCTTGATCATGTCGGTCGTGATCGTGATCGTGGTCGTGGTCAAGGAGTGTGTCCTCTACGGCGCGCTAGTCCCTGCGGGGCCCCGTGCCCCCGGTGTGGCGACGCCGTCATGAAACTAGCCGATCAAGGGCGTGCGCAGGAGGGTAACCAGGCAGTAACTCTCTGGCATTTCGGCAGGTTGAAAGCTGGATCATCCTCACTCTCGCGCACCTCGGCATCGCCGCATTTCGTGACGATAGCGATGCTCCGCCCGTCATGGGATTATTTATATGAAGTGATAATGGGCACGAAGAAGGCGACAAAGAGGGCAAAATGTCCACCATCAAGGAATCCATCGACATATCCCGCAGCCCCGAGGAGGTCTTCTCCTACGTGACCGACCCGACCCACCTGCCCGACTGGCAGGAGAGCGCCGTCTCGGTCCGCCTCCTGGGCGACGCGCCCATCACCGCCGGCTCGAAGGTCGCCGTGACGCGGCGGATGGGGCGTCGGGAGATGGTCACCACCATGCAGGTCATCGACCTTGATCCGCCGAGGAGTTGGCACATCCACGGCATCGACGGTCCGGTGCGCGGCGATGTCCAGGGCACGATCGAGCCGATCGACAACGGCGAGCATTCACGTCTGACGCTCTCCCTCGACTTCGAGGGCCACGGCATCGGCAAGGCGCTGGTCCCTCTCGTGGTACGCCCGCACGTACGCAAGGAGATGCCCAGGGACGAGCGGACCCTGAAGGGCATTCTGGAGGCGGGGGCACCCAGGTGAGGCCCCGCGGGGGCCGTGGGCCAGCCTCCCGGCCGTGCGCCTGCGTGCGTTGGACTTGACCAACTGAACACCGACGCCAACGACGCCGATTGAGGGGGCAGGGGACTGTCGGTGGCTGGTGGCAGGATCACCGGCATGGTCTTTGTACGTACGACTCCGCCGCGGCCTGTAGATGTGAGCGCGGTCTTTCCTGAGCTGGTTTCTTTGGCGCGCCCCGCGATTCGGCTGCATCCCCGCCCGGGGTCGCCTTCGGTCAGGGAGAGCTCGGTCGGCGGGCCGTTGCTGTGGCCGGCCGAGGAGCCGTGGCCGCACTGCGAAAGCTCGCACCTGCACCGCGACAGCGGGTTCCGCAAGTCGCCGGCTATGGTGCGGCTTGAGAGACGCTTGCAGGCCCGGTGGCACCCTGATTCCGGTGACTTCGAGGTGACGCCCGAGGAGGAGACGCTCAAGGAACGGAGCGCCGCGGGGCTCGCGGAGCGACTCGACGCCAGCCCTCCGTGGCCTGCGGACTGCCCGGTCCCCATGCTGCCCGTGGCTCAGCTGTATCTGCGCGACATACCCCTGCTGCGGCCGCCCGGCCAGGCCGATCTGCTCCAGATTCTCTGGTGCCCCTACGACCACGAACCGGATTACAAGCCGTCGACCGCGCTGTTCTGGCGGTCCGCCGCCGCGGTCGTCGACATCCTCGCCACACCGCCGGAACCGTACGAGGCGAACTATCCGGGCTATGTGCCGGAGCCGTGCGTGCTGGCACCAGAAGCGATCACCGAGTACCCCGGCAGCCTCGATCTGAGCCCGGAGATGCGGCTGATGGTGGAGGACCGGAGCAGATGGCAGGGAGCCGGCGTCGGCGTGGACAGCGCCTACGGGGACTATCCGCGGGACTTCTATGACTGCGAGCTGGCTGACGCTCCCGGCTGGAAGGTCGGCGGCTGGCCCCCGTGGGGGCGCACCGACCCGTATAGCCGATACTGCACTGTCTGCGATGTGCAGATGGTCCCGCTGCTGACCATCGCTTCCTTCGAATGGGACGGTGATGGGGGACGCAGCTGGGCGCCGTGCGAAGACCAGGCCGCCGCCTACGCAGCCCATTACGCCGGCCAAGACCCCTCGCAGCCGACTGCGGTCGAAGTGGGCAGCACCGACAACATGCAGCTCTACGTCTGCCCGACCTCCCCCGGGCATCCGCACACCGACCTGATCCAATGAGCCATTGGGCCCGTCACGCACCCTCCGTAGCCGGTGACGACTACTGAACCTCGGCACAGCGGCATGATGCCGGTCGTGGGTGCTGATCTGTCGAAGCGTCTGGTTCCTGATGAACTCGGGGAATTGGCCGAACCGTTGCTGCCGTCGTTTGCTGCTCGTGCGCAAGGTGGTGGGGCCGCGCCGCGCGACGAGCGGGCCGTGTTCACGGCGGTGGTGTGTGTACCGACCAGTGGGTGGATGTGCCTGGCGGCATCTGCCGCCGACGTTCGGCACGTCGCCCGTCACCGCGCATCGCCGCTTCACGGTATGGACCGAGGCCGGCTTGTGACGGCGGCTGCACCGGGCGGTTCCGTGCGGACACAGCGTACTTCTCCGCCGACCATGTCGCCTGGCTCCGCGGCCGGAACGCCGTCGAACGCCCCGGTTGTGTGGGCTGCAGGTTCACACCGCAGGCTCAGTCGTCGGCTGCCGCGCGGTGGTGTTCCTCGCGGTGGGCGAGTACGTCGCTCATGTGCGCTTCGGCCCAGTCCTTGAGGCCGGCCATGACGCGGTTCAAGGACAGACCGAGGTCGGTCAGTTCGTAGGTGACGGTGACGGGCACGGTGGGTGTGACGGTCCGGGTGACCAGACCGTCGCCTTCGAGGGAGCGCAGGGTCTGGGTGAGCATCTTCTGGCTCGCGCCCGCGAGCCGGCGGGACAGTTCGGAATAGCGCATCGGCCGCGGCCCGTCCTCGTGGTCGACCCCGGGACGGTGCGGGCCGTCGCTGCCGAGCGCCGCGAGGATCAACGCGACCCACTTGTCGGAGATCCGTTCGAGCAGCTGGCGGCTGGGGCAGCCCGCCATGAACGCGTTGTAGCTCGTCTTCTCATCGGCCCGCTGCTGGGCCGCCGTCCGCGTCGACATCGATCGCTCCTTCCGTACCCGACGGGGGCTTACGCACTTTCAAGTGCCTTCTTTCCCAGTGAGGTTAACGAAACCAGCATGGAGCTCGGAATCGATCACCCCACCGCAAGGGAACAAAGCCATGAGTGCTGCCACTTTCCGCACCGCCGTCGTCCGCGTCCCGAACGGGCCCGACTCGATCGAGATCATCGACGTGCCCGCCGCCGAGCCCGGCCCCGGCCAGATCCGCGTCGCCATTGCGGCGGCGACGGTCAACCCCACCGACCTCGGCGTCGCAGCGGGCTTCTTCCACACGATCGGGCTGGTCAATCAGCCCGAACACGCCGGCCTGGGCTGGGATTTCGCCGGCGTCGTGGACGCGGCCGGGCCGGGCGTCGATCTGGCCGTCGGCACCCGGGTGGCCGGACTGGTGGCCGGCTTCGACCGCGACTACGGCACCTACGCCGAGCAGATCGTGGTCGCGGCGGCCGACGTCGCCCCGGTCCCCGACGGTCTTGACCTGCTGGCCGCGACCACGGTCCCCCTCAACGGGCTGGCCGCCGCGCAGGCCGTCGACCTGCTCGGTGACGCGCCCGCCGGGGCCGGCCGGCTGCTGGTGACCGGCGCCGCGGGGGCGGTCGGGGCGAACGTCGCCGTACTGGCTCAGGAGCGCGGCTGGCAGGTGACCGGGCTCGCCCGCGTCGGCGACGAGGAGTTCGTCCGGGGCCTCGGCGCCGACTTCACCGTACGCGCCGAGCCGGAATGGGACGCAGTCGTCGACCCCGCACAACTCAATGACCAGGACCTCAAGGTGGTCCGCGACGGCGGCGCCTACGTCGGACTGCGGCCCGGCCTCGAACCCCCCACCGAGCGCGGAATCTCGGTCACCTCCGTGGTCACCGCCTCCGACCGCACCCGACTCGCCGACCTCCTCACCCGCGCCGCCTCCGGCGAACTCCCGACCCGCGTCCACGCCGCCGTCCCGCTGGACCAGGCCGCCGCCGCCCACCGGGCCACCGCCGAGGGCGGCCTCCGCGGCCGCTACATCATCTGCCCCTGACCAGCCTGCCGCCGAGCGCGATCACCGGCACCTGCCTGACGGAAGCCTCGAACGCCAAGGTCCGGTCCCTGCCGCGCAGTTGGCCCTTGGCTCTTGGCCCTGCCACGACATCGGCGGCATCGCCGAAACCGGCGAGCTGCAGCAGCCCCGGCCATCACGACGTCGGGCCAATGCCGAGACGTCCGGGGCAAGAGACGAAGTCTCAGCCCGCTCCCTGCTGTCAGTGATGCGGTTGCGATGCGTCGCGAGGCGATGCCCGCCGCCGATCCCGTCCTGCCCTGCGCCGTACGACACCCTCAGGAGATTCGCCATGACCATGAAGCGCCTCGCCACCATCCTCGCCGTCCTCGGTGGCCTGTTCCTCCTCTACATCGGGGCCCTCTTCCTCCTCGTCCCGCAGACGTCGGCCGAAGGCTTCGGGCTGCCGACCTGGCCACAGGGCCAGGGGGAGGGGATCCTGGCGGCCAAGGGCATGCGCGACACCGGCTTCGGACTGGTGATACTCGCGCTGCTGCTGGCCGGCCAACGCAAGGCGCTCGGGCTGGCGATGGCGGCCATGGCCGTCGTCCCGGCCGGCGACATGCTGATCGTGCTGAACGAAGGAGGCCCGGCAGCGACCGCGTACGGCGTCCACGGGCTGACCGCGGCCGCAGTCGCCGTGACCGGGGGGCTGCTGCTGCGCGAGCGGCCGGCAGCCGCCTGAGGTCCGCACGAACGTGGATCTTGGTCATGTCTGGCGGGCAGGTGTCGATCGCTCAAGGGGATGCGCGAACAAGATCGCTGGGTAGGGCCACGACAGCGGCGTCGTGTGTGGGGACAGGTGCACATCGAACTCGCGGAGACTCCCCACCCACCCGTCGCCGTCACGCACGCCGCCTTTCATGCGGTCCTGACCGGTGCGGCACAATGCAGGTCAACTGCGCGGGGACAACGGTGAGGTGGGAACGTGGGGCGTTTTGGCTCGCGAAGTCGGCGTAGAGGCATACCGAGCGAGCCGGCGCTCCTGGCCGCGGCTGCGGAGAATCCCGGTGGCAGCGTCGCCGAGATCGACCCGGCGTACATCGACGACCCGAACGGCTACGTACCTCCCGAGGCAATCCGCGGCGCGTGGTTGGTGGATGGCAGCGGGAATCTGACAGGTGAGTACCAGGAGAATCCCGGTCACGGGGTGCCGCAGGACGACTTCAGCAAGCTCACTGATCCTGATCACTGGCTTGGCTGGCTCGGCGATGATCCCGCGACCGCCGTCCGGAAGGGCATCGAAGACTCCTTGCGCGCCCAGGTGGCAGACGCAGTGGTCGAGTGGGTCAAGATCCTTGAAACGCCCCGGTTCCTCACGGGTGGGCGTCGACATTCCGAGGACGAACAGGCCATGTTGGTCACCCGCGCCGCACTCGCCGCGCCGTTTGCGCTGTCCGTGCGCACAACGCAGCACGGGCGTTCCGTCCTGCTTGGGGTGTTCTCCTGGGCGGCGGTGAACCTTGCAACGCCCGAAGGCCGCAAGGATCGGCACTGGTTTGACCTGGGCGCCGGGCTGGACTGGCCGGTGAACAGCTTCACCGGCGGATCTACGAGGTTGATGGTGAGGACGGCACCACCGAGCAGTAAAGCGGCACTGCCACTCCGCACCGGAATGCAGAGCAAATACACGACGCCGTAGGCGACGCCTTGTCGGGGGGGGGGGGGGGGGGAAAAGTCAAATCGGAACACCACACCTATTAACACCAATAACCAATAAACAAAAATGGGTTTGGGGGATGGCGGGTGAAC
>NZ_JBFACK010000027.1:0-113567 GCF_040640795.1 Streptomyces sp. NPDC021622 | reverse complement strand
TATCGGGCCAGATGTGCGGAGTACTGCCGACGACTCGCTACCAAGCGACGGACACGGCCATCAGCCGGGACATCAGGGCCCGGCTGGACAGCGCGATCCGCACCGGCGTACCGCCGGACCCGCGGACCGCGGCGCTCGCCGCGCTGGCCCATGCGGTCGGACTCGGCAAGCATCTGTATCCCGGGAACGAGGGGCGTTCATCGCGCTCCAGGCTCCGGGATCTGATCAGGCACGACCCCATGGGCGGCCTCGTGGCGCACGCCGTGATGGACGTCCAGAACGGCGTGGCCGCTCAGCCGCGCCGCAGCCCGGCCCCAGCGGGACCGGGCGGGCAGGGCGGTGGCCGGCAGCCGGCCAGGACCGCTCCGGAACCAGGCGTGGTCCCGATGCAGCCACGCCGCGGATCCATGGCACGCGCCGTGGCCCACTGAGCCCGGCCGGGCGCGATCCCGGCCGAGCAACCAGCAGTCCACGAGCACGCAGCAGTCCAGCAGTCCAGCAGTAACGACCCAGCAGAACCGCTCAGCATCGAGTACGACCCAGCACCGCCACAGCCACGCCGCACCGCAGTCCCCCAGACCCGGTTCGGGAGCCGCTGGGCCGCGCGGGGCACCGGAACCGGACCGTCCGGACGACGACACCGGTTCCACCGCCCCGCGCGGCCGCACATCAGCACGAGGAACACCAAGCAGCACACCAGGCGCCGAGCAGGCGGACCGCACCCCTCACATCAGTCCTCACACCAGCGCTCACCCCCGTCCGCACATCGGCCGTTTCCCAGCGGTGCGCGGCGCGATGGTGGCACTCTGCTGAACAGCAGACACGCAAAGTAGAGGCATGTTGTAGTCGGAGGTGCACGTCCGTGGCGTCCAATGTCAATCCCACCGTCCGGCGACGCCGGTTGGGCCAGGAGCTTCGCCGGCTCCGCGAGCTCAAGGGCATGACGGCAGAGGAGGTCGCCGAGCGCCTGCTGGTCTCGCAGTCGAAGATCAGCCGCCTCGAGAACGGCCGCCGCTCCATCAGTCAGCGCGACGTACGCGATCTGTGCGGTGTGTACGAGGTCGAGGACCACCGCATCGTCGACTCGCTCATGCAAATGGCCAAGGACTCCCGCCAGCAGGGCTGGTGGCACTCCTTCGGCGACATCCCGTACAGCGTCTACATCGGGCTCGAGACCGATGCCGCGTCCCTGCGCGTCTACGATCCGCAGGTCGTCCCCGGGCTGCTGCAGACCCGCGCGTACGCCGAGGCGCTGATCACCGGCGCGCTGCCGGAGACCACGCCGACGGACATCGAGAAACGTGTGCAGGTCCGCGTCCGCCGCCAGGAGCGCATCTCCGCGCCGGAGAATCCTTTGCGCCTGTGGACCGTCCTCGACGAGTCGGCGCTGCGCCGCGTCGTCGGCTCCAAGCATCTGATGCGCGACCAGCTGGAGCATCTCGTGGAGCAGTCACAACTGCCGCACGTGACCGTCCAGGTGATCCCCTTCGACATGGGTGCGCATCCCGGCCTCAATGGGCAGTACGCGATTCTCGAGTTCCCGGACGCGGCGGATTCCAGCGTCGTCTACATCGAAGGCGTCACGAGCGATCTCTATCTGGAGAAGGCCAACGACGTCCAGCAGTACAGCGTCATGTACGAGCATCTGCGGGCACAGGCCCTGAATGTGGATCATTCACGCCAACTCATCGCGGACATCGCAAAAGAGTATGCGCGCTGAGCGATCAGCCGAGGGGTCTCGCGGGGAAGGCGCCGCACGGTACACCTTTCCCACATCGGGGCGGAAGACCCCACTGGAATATGCCATCCGGTTGAGTGAACGATCCCTTCACGCACCGATGTTGGCGAGTAGCGTCATTCACGCCAACAAGCAACAACTGCTGGCGCAACCGCTCACAGCGGTGACCGCAACTCAACAACTGGGCAAACCGGAGTAACCATGGCAATTCACCAAGGCGCTACGAATACGTGGGTCAAGTCCTCGTACTCCACGGGAAACGGCGCATGTGTCGAGGTCAAGTCGCCTCTTTCGACGGCGATTTCGGTCCGGGATTCGAAGGTCACCGAGGGCCCCGTCCTCGCCTTCCCCGCCGAATCGTGGAGCGCATTCGTCTCCGAGGTGAGCCGAGAGACGTCGCCTCTCGGCTAATACGCGCCACCCCGAGATCAACAACCTCATATGCACCACCGATTGAGCCCTCTCGACTGGCCCGCCGTCCCGGCCGAGGGGGCTCGGCTTATTTCCGGAAACCGGAAACCGGCTACCAGCTACCAGCTACCGCAACTGATCCACATACGTGTCCGTGCCCGGCACCGTGGGAATGAACGGCGCCACGAGTTCCACCCGCCCGAGGCCCGATTCCGCCACCGCGTCCACGCGCCCCGCGAAGTGCTCCTGCCAGCACTCCCGCGGATCGACCTGTAGGAACCAGAGCAGCGTAAGGCGCGTGTCGACGCCCTCGACCTGCTTCACGTACGTCATCCGGTCCCCCGGCAGCGGAGTCGGCCGGAAGATCGTCACCATCGCGGCAGGAGACCCGGCGAGAGCGCGCGGCAACCGCTTGGCCCGCAGCCACTCCAGCAACTGGGCCCGCTGCTCCCCCGATTCGGCGTCGATGACCTCGAGCACCAGGCCTTGGTAGGGATGGTCGAGCGCGTGGAAGTCGCGCGGCCCGGCCGCGCCGTCCCGGTAGACCGTCGCCTCGTGGTCCTGGAAGGCGGTGAAGACGTGCGTACGGTCCTGATAGACCCGGGCGTCCCGGTTGAGCCGCTTGTTGATGCCGACGGTCCACTTCATGTGGTCGTCGTAGCGCCCTTCGGTGACCCAGTACGTGGAGAGATAGCAGCCCGCCGTCACCGGCTGGGCCACCGCCGACTTCTCCGGGTGGCGCAGGAGTTGCAGCTCGCGCGGCGCGACCCAGCGGCGTCCGGCGTACATCCAGGGCATCGCCATCGCGCCGGCGTAGTAGTGGTCGTCCTCGTACCAGCGGTTGTACGCGTACTCATGGCCCGGATGCGGCTCGACCATGGTGATCAGGGCGTGCCCCGGGTGCACGCCGTACGGCCCGACGGCGGCCAGTTCGGCGTACGTGTCGCTGCGCGTGTCAATGCGGGTGTCAATACGTGTGTCTTCCCCCATGCCTCTCCCCTGCCTTCCTCTTCCTTCCTCCGGTGGACGCCCATACTCTGACGCCCCGTCAGCAAAACTGCCATAGCCGGGAGGCGCCCATGCCGTCGTCGCTCCTCGAAGGAAAGACCGTCGTCGTCTCGGGAGTCGGCGCCGGGCTCGGTCATCAGGTGGCGGCCGCCGTGGTGCGCGACGGCGGCCGTGCCGTCCTCGGGGCGCGCACCGAGGCGAACCTCGCCAAGTCGGCCGCGGAGATCGACCCCGAGGGAGCGCACACCGCATACCGCGCGACCGACATCACCGACGAGGGCCAGTGCGAGGCCCTGGCGCGGCTCGCCCGCGAACGCTTCGGCGGGATCGACGCGGTGGTCCATGTGGCCGCCTGGGACAGCTACTTCGGGGGCGTCGCGGACGCGGACTTCGCGACCTGGCAGCAGGTGATCGACGTCAATCTCCTCGGCACCCTGCGGATGACCCGTGCCTGCCTGCCCGCACTCAAGGAGCGGGGCGGCTCCGTCGTCTTCATCGGTACGCAGTCGGCCGTCGCCGCACCCTCACAGGTCCGCCAGGCGGCGTACGCGGCATCGAAGGGGGCGCTGACGTCGGCGATGTACTCGCTGGCGCACGAGGTCGGCCCGCAGCGCGTACGGGTCAACACCGTTCTCCCCGGCTGGATGTGGGGCCCGCCGGTCGAGGCGTACGTCCAGTTCACCGCGCACACCGAGGGCGTGCCGGAGGAGGAGGTGCGGGACCGGCTCGCGGCGCGGATGGCGCTGCCCGACCTTGCCACGGACGGGGACGTGGCGGACGCGGCGGTGTTCCTGGCGTCGGACAGGGCGCGGGCCATCACGGGGCAGTCGCTGCTGGTGAACGCGGGGGAGCTGATGCGGTAGCCGCCGCCCGGCGAACTCTTCACGGCCGTACGGGACTTGCTTCCCGTACGGCCTTTTCGTACCCCGTCGTGATAGTCAAGGATGTGAACACAGGTCAGCAAACAGAACGATTTTACTCGCTCTTGACCTCACGGACGGTTGTCCGCGCCCCACGGCCGAACCCACGATGAGCGGGCACTTCAAGGCCGCCCATGTCCGTATGTCACGAAACTGGCGAAGTGCACGGCATTTCTGCGCAGTTCACAAGGCGGACCCCTGGAGGGCGCACATGAACAGTCTCGACTGGGCCGTGCTCATCGGCTACTTCGGCGTGATGGTCGCGATCGGCGTCTGGTCCCACAAGCGGGTGGACAACGTCAGTGACTTCTTCACCGCGGGCGGCAAGATGCCCTGGTGGCTCTCGGGCATCTCGCACCACATGTCCGGCTACAGCGCGGTGATGTTCACCGGGTACGCGGGCATCGCGTACACCTACGGCGTGACGTCCTTCGTCACCTGGTCCTTCCCGATCGCGCTCGGCATCGCGATCGGCGCCAGGCTCTTCGCGCCGCGCATCAACCGGCTGCGCTCACGGCTGCACGTGGCATCGCCGCTCGAATACCTGAAGAACCGCTACAACCTCCCCACCCAGCAGGCGCTCGCCTGGTCCGGCATGCTCCTCAAGATCGTGGACGTGGGCGCGAAGTGGGCCGCGATCGCGACGCTGCTCTCCGTCTTCACCGGCGTCTCGCTCAACCAGGGCATCCTGATCACCGGTGCGATCACCGCCGTCTACTGCACGATCGGCGGCCTGTGGGCGGACGCCCTCACGGAGTTGGGACAGTTCATCATCCAACTCTTCGCGGGCATCGCGATGTTCGTGGCCGTTGTCCTCGAACTGGGCGACCACGGCGGCTTCTTCGGCGTCTGGGACGAGCCGGAACTCGCGGGCCACGGAAAGCCGCTGGTCGGCCCGTACGGAACGGTCTTCCTTCTCGCCTTCCTGTTCATCAAGCTCTTCGAGTACAACGGCGGCATGCTGAACCAGGCGCAGCGCTACATGGCGACCTCGGGTCCGAAGGAGGCCGCGCGCTCGGCCCGCCTGTCGGCGGCGCTGTGGCTGGTGTGGCCGGTGGTCCTGTTCTTCCCCATGTGGATGTCGCCCCTGCTGGTCGACGCGAAGAACCCGGACGGCTCGGACGCGTACGGCCTGATGACCGAACAGCTCCTTCCGCACGGCCTGTTGGGCCTCGTCATCGTCGGCTTCTTCTCCCACACGATGGCCATGTGCTCCTCCGACGCGAACGCGATCGCCGCGGTCTTCACGCGGGACGTGGCGCCGGTCCTGTCCAAGAAGGCCAGGCAGTGGAACGAGCGCTCGGGCCTGATCGCCGCCCGCCTGACGACGGTGATCTTCCTGGGCCTGTCCATGGCGGTGGCCACGCAGGTCAACTCGCCCACGTTCAAGGACATCATCACGGTCGTCATCAAGTGGGTGGCCGGCCTGATGGGTCCCATCGCGATCCCGATGATGCTGGGTCTGCTGCGGCCGTTCCGGAGGTCTGGCCCGACGGCCGCGCTCACCAGCTGGGCGCTTGGCCTGCTTGCCTTCTGGCTGGTCAACTACCCCATCAACTGGAGCGTCGAGGGCGGAGTGCCGCTGGAGTACCAGGTTTCGATCCCGCTGGCGGTATCGCTCTTCCTCTACATCCTGATCGGCTATGTGAAGCCGGAGGACACCCCGGAGCGGGATGCGATCATCGAGAAGGTCAACACAGACGGCTCCGCCGGTTCAGCGGTTGTTCCTGCGCCGGCGGAAGCAGGGGACGACGTGGTGGGTACCCCGCAGCGTCCCGCACCGTAAATCACCGGCTCCGCCGAGTTCGTCCTCAAACGCCGGACGGGCTGGAGATTTCCCCGGCACCGGCTGAGATGTTTCAGCCGGTGCCTACCGCGGATACCGCGCAAGCCACCCCGGTGAAGAAACCGCCGGCCCGTGCAAGGCCGGGCCCTGTGTCATCTCCATGGCGAAATCGTCCGCCAGTTCAAGAATCGTCGGGCGTCCCTCGAGCTCGCTGAGCCAGCCGGGAGGCAGCGCGGTCTCCCCGTGCAGGGCGCCGAGCAGGGCGCCGCACAAGGACCCGGCGGCAGCCGACGCACCGCCGTGGTTCACGGCGAGCCGCAGCCCGTGCCGGATGTCCTCGCCGACCAGGGCGCAGTACACGGCGGCTCCGAGCACACCTTCCGCGGAGCCGTCCCCCAGCAGCTCCTCCACCCGGGAGGGAGAGGGCATTCCCTGCCGTACGGCACCCAGCGCATGCTTCAGCGCATCGGTGACGGGCTGGTGCCCCGGCCTTGCGGCGAGCAGGGCTAGCGCCCGCTGGATGGCACCGTCGAGTGACTCCCCCCGGGCGAGCCCGTGCACGAGCACGGTGTGCGCACCGGCGGCGAGATAGGCGCCGGGGTGCCCGTGGGTCTGCACGGCGCACTCCACGGCGAGCTGCAGGACCAGCTGCGGCTCCCACCCCACCAGCAGCCCGAAGGGAGCGGACCGGGTGACGGCCTCCGCGCCCCGCTCTTCGGGGTTCTTGGGCAGTTCGAGCGTGCCCATGGTCTCGTCCCCGAGACCGACCAGGCAGGCCCTGGCGGGCGACCGCCGCGAGTAGAGCCACTCCTCGCGCGCGAGCCAGCCGTCCTCCTTGCGCCGCTCGTCGGGCCCCCAGTCGCTCTGGGTGGCGGCCCACCGCCGGTAGGCGCGGTGCAGATCGGTCGGCGGATGCCAGGCCCCGGTGTCGCGCCGCACCTGGGCGCGTATGAGTCCGTCGACGGTGAAGAGGGTGAGCTGGGTGGCGGCGGTGACCGCGCCGCGCCGGCCGTGCGCGGGGGCGGGTTCGGTCAGCCCTTCCGCACCGTGGGCCTCGCGTATCCCGTCGAGGCTCAGCTCGTCGACGGGCGCGCCGAGCGCGTCACCGAGGGCGGCTCCGAGCAGCGTGCCGCGCACCCGGCTGCGAAAGTCCTGCTGCTCGGCACGGCCCCAGACTCCGGTGGCTGCTGCGGTGCTCACGGCACCTCCTCCCCTGCTCTCCCTGTCGCTCCCCCGTGCACTTCTGCGCAGCACTGTAATCGACCAGGAACGGTCGATTCAGGGTCGATGCGATTTCTGAAGAGTCGCCCCTGAGATCACTTTTGACCGGCGTTCACCAGGCCTTTTCATATTCACCAGGCCTTTTCGACACGGGCCGGGAATGGCCGCAACTCCGTCACGGAGCGGGAATGGCCGGATCCGGCTCGCCGGTCGTCTCCGCGTACCGCGCGCGGACGGCGTCCCGGGCCGCGGCCACCCTCGCGATGCGCGGCCCGAGCCGCCCCCTGTCGGCCCCCGGCGCGTGGAGGAGTTCCGTCATGAGCTCGGCGAGCTCCGCCAAGTCGTCCCACTCCTGGTCGGACGTGACGAAGGCGGTGAGGCGGTTGTCCAGGGCGGGCCAGTCGTCCTGGGCCGCGGCGATCATGGCCGCGGATGCGGCGTCCGGTTCCCCGTCGGCCGAGCGGGGCAGGCAGGCGAACAGCTCCCGCCAGAGCGGGGCCGCGGCCGCCGCGCCCCGCTCGCCGCTCTCCGCGAGGGCCAGGAAACCGAGGCGGTCCACTTCGTCGGGCATCCGGCGGGCGGCCTCGCGGGCGAGCGACCAGCGGCCGGTCCTGCGGTGGACCGCGGAGAGCTCCTCGAGCAGGTCGGTCTCGTCCGAGCCGGCCGCCACGGCCGCGGAGATCTCAGCGAGCGCCTCGCGCGGGCGGCCGCACCACAGGTGGATGCGTGCGGCGTTCTCGTGTCCCCAGGACGAGGCGGTGCTGACTTCGTTGTAGCGCGCCATGTCGGCCAGGGCGCGCTCGATCCGTCCGGTGGCCGTGCAGGTGATCGCGTGCCGCATCAGATACCAGCCCGCGTCGGGTTCCAGCTCCAGGGCGCGGTCCAGGTCCTCGAGCGCCTCGGTGTAGCGGCCCTGTACGTGCCGGACGGCTCCGCGCTTGCAGCGCGCGTTGCCGTAGTCGGGGTCCGCCTCTACCGCCTTGTCGAGGTCGGCGGCCGCCTCCTCGATCCGGCCGAGGCCGTGCAGCGCGTCCGCGCGGCAGTAGAGGCACCAGGCGTCGCCGGGCAGCAGGGTCACGGCCCGGTCGGCGTCGGCGAGGGCCCGCTCGTATTCATCGCGGTAGCAGAGCTGTCTGCTGCGGTGGGCGAGCGCCCACACATAGTCCGGGGCGAGCTCGATGGCCCGGTCCAGTTCCGTGAGCGCCTCGTCGTCCTGGTCCAGGATGGAGAGGGCGACGCCCCGGCCCGCATGGGCGGTGGCATCGTCGGGGACCAGTTCGATCGCCTTGTCGTACTGGTCGAGTGCCTCCTGCCACCGGCCCGCGGCCCGCAGGGCGTGGCCGCGCATCCGTACGATCCAGGCCCACTCGGGAGCCAGTTCCAGGGCACGGTCGAGATCCGCGACGGCCTGCTCGTGCTCCCCCCGGTCGCTGCGGACCGATGACCGCTGCGCCAGCGCCCACGCGTACTCCGCATCCAGCTCGACGGCCCGGTCGAGGTCCGCGAGCGCCTCTTCGTTCCGGCCGAGCGCATGGCGGGCGACGCCCCGGTCCGCCCAGGGCATCGGGTCCGTCGGGTCGCGTTCGATCGCCCCGTCCAGATCCCTGATCGCCGCGTCGAAGTCCCCGAGAAGACGGTGGGTCTCGCCCCGCAGCGCGAGCACCCGGTCGGCGTCGGGGTCCAGTTCGTAGGCGCGGTCCAGGTCGGCGAGCGCCTCCGCGTACTCCTCGCGCAGCTTGTGCGTGAACCCCCGGCCGAAGTACGCGCGCTCCTGCGCCGGGTCGAGTTCGACGGCCCGGTCGTACTCGACGAGCGCCCGGTCGTACTCACCGCTCTCGCGCAGCTCACGGCCGCGCAGCGTACGGGCGAGGGCCTGCCCCTCGGTGTCGAGCCCGGCCCGGTCGAGCAGCAGCCCCAGCGCGTCGACCGGTGATCCTTCGGCGAGCTCGGCAAGGAGGTCGCGGCCCCACTGGCCCACGCCCTCCGCCTCGGCGTCGTCCCCGGCCTCGGTGAGCAGCTGCGCCCAGCGCCTTGCCATGACCTCGCCCTTGTCGCAGGCGTCGACGGCGCCCCGCAAGGCGTGCGGCAGCGCGCCGCGCGGGTCGGCGCACAGCTGGTGGTACGCCTGGGAGATGCGCAGCTCCCACCATGCGTCGTCGGACCACAAGTCGTCCTCGGTGGCGCCCTGTTCGGCCTCGGCCCGCCAGCCGCCGAACAGCTCCGCGAGCCGCTGCTGCTGCCGCGTCCACCCCCGTGGCGAGCGGTTGCGCTGCAGCCGCAGCATCGGCGCGCGCACCACCGCGTGGTACTGCACGCGGTCGCCGCGGTCGCTCACGAAGGGCAGGGCGCGCAGCCACCCGAAGAGCCCCGGCGCCTCGTCCTCCGCGCAGTCCACGGCCGCCCGGAACACATCGCCGTCCAGGCGCCTCGGCAGCGCGCAGGCCAGCGCCGCCGCCCTGCGGACGGGGTCCGCCTCCCACTTCAGGAACCGCTCGACGGCCGTCGCGCTCGGGTCGCTCACGTCGTCGAGGTCGACCGGGCGCCCCTCGGCGAGCATCGAGACCAGGACGGGAAGACCGCCGGTGAGCCGCAGCACCTCTTCGACCACCGGCTCCGCGGCCACCCCCTTGCCGGCGAGCAGCCCGCGCGATTCCAGCTCGGTGAACGGGCCGAGCGGCACATCCGCCATGAAGTCCGCGTAGCCGCCCCAGCGCGTGGTGTCGAAGGGCCGCTGGCCCGCCGTCACGACGACCACGTTGGCGGGCAGCGCGCCGTGCCGTTCGGTCGTCATCACCTCGTGCAGCCAGCCGTCGAGGATCGGCGCCGTGATCTCGTACGTGTCGAAGAACAGCACGATCCAGGGTGCGGCGGCCGCGGCGTCCGACAGTTCGGTGATCAGGACCGGCGTGAGGACCCGCTCCGGGGAGAGGACCAGCTGGACGTCCTCCTGATTGCGGAAGCGCGCACTCAGACCCGCCCTCAACCGGTCGGCTCCCTGGGCGAGTTGGGCGGGGTCGACCGCCCCGGCGAAGGCGCCGACGCCCGGCACGAGCCCCAGGCCGACCAGGCTGGCGCGGGCGGCGGCCATGCTGGCGGGCGACGGGGACGGCTGCGCGTTCAGCACGGGATCGGATCCCGGTCCTGCCGCCTGCTGGGCTTCGAGCGCGGCCGCCGCTGCCGCCGACACCGACTCCGCCTCCTGCCGCCGGTCGCGGTGGGCGGCGAGCAGCCGGTCGAGATCCTTGAACCGCCGTTCCTGGCGGGCGAATTGGGCGCTGATCGCGGACAGCGCCTCCGGCACGCTGCCGACCGCCTCGTCGACGTACGCGGTCAGCGCGCCGCGGTCGCGGGCCAGCTGCTCCAACTCCCGTACCAGAGAGGTCTTTCCGACGCCCGCGTTGCCGTGCACATGGAAGAGGAAGCGGTGCCGCTCGTCGTCCACCGGCAGGTCGAAGTTCTCCCGGAACGCGGCGAGTTCATCCCGGCGGCCGACGAATCCGGCCCGCCTGCGCCGGCGTATCAGCTCCTGCATGGACGGCCGACGCTCCGCACCCCCGGACGCCATGGGCCGCACCTCCCCCGAAAGTCCCCGCGCACGCCTGCCGCCGACTGCCCTGCGCACAGTCTTCCACCGCCCGTTCGCACGCGGGCAGAAACCGCCGCCCCCGCACGGTCACCAACATCCGGCGCCGTAAAGGTGAACCTGCGATGTACAACCATCCCGCCAGGGCGCTGGTCTCCCTTACGTCACAGCAGTTTCCCCTCAGGAGGACCAGTGCGCCGTTCCCTCATCGCCGCCGCGGCGGCAGCCGCCATCGCGACGCCGCTCGCCGTCGTGGCGACGACCGGTTCCGCGGCGGCGGCCCCCGTACCGCACCGCATTCCGGTGACCGACTTCAACAAGGACGGGTACGCCGACCTCGCCGTCTCCGCGGGCCGCGGCACCGTCGACGGCAAGACCGGCGCCGGCTACATATCGATCGTGTACGGCTCGGCGGCCGGTGCCGACACCGCGAACGCCAAGCAGATCAGCCGCGCCACCCCCGGTATGCCGGGCACCCCCGAGCAGGGGGCGGGCTTCGGCCTGCGCACCACCGCACGTGACCTCGACGGAGACGGATACACCGACCTCGTCGTGAACGACGAGCCCTACGACGTAGTGCTCTGGGGTTCCGAGTTCGGCCTCACCGGGATCTCGCAGTTCCCCGGCGAGTCCGCGTTCGACCTGAAGGCCGGCGACTTCAACGGCGACGGCAAGGCCGACCTCGTCGCCAACACCCGCGCCGGCCTGGAGACCCGCTTCGGCCCGTTCACCCGCGACGGGAAGCCCGCGTCCAGCAAGATCCTGGAGATCGGCGAGTACGACGGCCCGGCCGACATCATCGTCGGCGACATGACGGGCGACGGCGCGGACGACCTCGTCACCAGCCACTCCTTCGAGGAGATGCAGCACACCTCGAAGCTGTGGAAGGGCGGCAAGGACGGCTTCACCGGCGCCACCACTCCCACCGGCCAGTTCACCGTCGACGGCGTCATCGCCGACGTGGACAAGGACGGGTACGGCGACCTGGTGGCCCGCGAGGTGGACCACGTCTCCGAGATGCAGGAGTACGACGCGGGCGCGGTCCGCGTCATCTACGGCGCCGCGTCCGGTCTCTCCGACCGCACCAAGAAGATCACCCAGGACACCGCGGGCGTCCCCGGCGTCGGCGAGCAGGGCGACTGGGACCTCGGCGACATGGGCGACCAGTTCGGCTACTCCCTCTCCGCCGGTGACGTCACCGGCGACGGCTACCCGGACATCGCCGTCGGCGTGCCCGGCGAGGACATCGACTCCGCCGGCGACACGGGCGCCATCGTCCTCCTCAAGGGTGGCTCGGCCGGCCTGACCGGCACCGGCGCCCAGGCCTTCAACCAGACCACCGCGGGCGTCCCCGGCGTCTCGGAGGGCGGCGACGCCTTCGGCAGCGCCGTCCTGCTCGCGGACGTGAACAACAACAACCGTGCCGACCTGACCGTGGGCGCGCCCACGGAGGACGGCACGGTCAAGGACTCGGGCGCGGCCTGGCTCCTGCGCGGCTCCCAGAACGGTCTGACGACGACCAACATCACGTCGTTCAGCCCGTCCTCGCTGGGCACCGCGCAGGACGGCGCCCAGTTCGGCGGACAGCTCGCCCAGTAGTCGCCCCGGTAGTTCAGTCCAGCACGGGAAGCAGCTCCGGGAGGTGGCCGTCCGACGCGGCGGCCGCCTCCTGCCGCTCCCGCGGCACCTCTCCGTACAGCGTCGTCCGCGGCTTGGCCGGGCGCCCCGCCTCATCCGCGATCGCCACGAGATCCTTGACCGAGCGGTACGAGCCGTAACTGGAGCCCGCCATCCGGGAGATGGTCTCCTCCATCAGCGTGCCGCCCAGGTCGTTCGCGCCCGAGCGCAGCATCTCCGCCGCGCCCTCCGTGCCCAGCTTCACCCAGCTGGTCTGGATGTTCGGGATGTACGGGTGGAGCAGGAGCCTCGCCATCGCCACCACCGCGCGGTTGTCGCGGGTGGTCGGTCCCGGCCGTGCGATGCCCGCCAGATACACGGGTGCGTTCGTGTGGATGAAGGGGAGCGTCACGAACTCCGTGAAGCCACCGGTCTCTTGCTGGATGGCAGCCAGCGTGCGGAAGTGGCCGAGCCAGTGCCTCGGCTGGTCCACATGCCCGTACATCATCGTGGACGAGGAGCGGATGCCCAGCTCATGGGCCGTCTTGACCACCTCGATCCACGTCGCCGTCGGCAGCTTGCCCTTCGTCAGGACCCAGCGCACCTCGTCGTCGAGGATCTCGGCGGCCGTGCCGGGGATCGAGTCAAGGCCCGCCTCCTTGGCGGCGCTGAGCCAGTCACGTATCGAAAGGCCCGTGCGTGTCGCGCCGTTGACGACCTCCATCGGCGAGAAGGCGTGCACATGCATGCCCGGCACGCGCTCCTTCACGGCCCGCGCGATGTCGAAGTACGCCGTGCCGGGCAGGTCCGGGTGGATGCCGCCTTGCATGCACACCTCGGTGGCGCCGACCTCCCAGGCCTGCTGGGCGCGGTCGGCGACCTGGTCCAGGGAGAGCGTGTACGCGTCCGCGTCGGTCCTGCGCTGGGCGAAGGCGCAGAAACGGCAGCCCGTGTAGCAGACGTTCGTGAAGTTGATGTTCCGCGTGACGATGTACGTCACGTCGTCGCCGACCACCGACTTGCGTACGTCGTCCGCGATGCCGCACAGCGCGTCGAGCGCGGGCCCGTCCGCGTGCAGCAGCGTCAGCGCCTGCGCGTCCGTCAGGCGCGTCGGGTCGTCGGCGGCCGTCTTCAAAGCAGCCCGCACGTCGCCGTCGATGCGGGACGGGACCATGCCGGGCGCGGCCTGCTCGCGCAGCGCGTCCCAGTCGCCGTACACCTCGTCGAAGTCGTCGCGCCGGTCGGAGGTGCGCCCCGTCGTGTCGATGGTGCGGTGCAGGTCGGTGCGGCCGGATGAGGCGACGTATCCCTCGTCGGGCTCCTGCCAGGGGTGGCCCTCCACGACCGCGTCCGGACGCGCCAGCCCCGTCTCCGGGTCGGCGAGTGCCCGCACGTGCGGAAGGAGCCGCGGGTCGAGCCATGGCTCACCCCGCCCCACGAACTCCGGGTAGACACACAGCCGTTCCTCCAGGCGGAAGCCCGCCGCCGCCGACTGCTCGGCGAGCTCGTCGAGCTGCGGCCAGGGCTTCTCGGGGTTCACGTGGTCGATCGTGACCGGAGAGACGCCGCCCCAGTCGTCGATGCCGGCGCCGATCAGGCGCCCGTACTCCCCGTCGACCAGATTCGGCGGGGCCTGGATACAGCCGGCCGGACCCATGATGTGCCGGGCCACGGCGACCGTCGCGACCAGGTCGTCCATCTCGGCGTCCGGCATGCCGCGCATCGCCGTGTCCGGCTTGGCGCGGAAGTTCTGGATGATCAGTTCCTGGATGCCGTGGTACGAGCGCGACACGCGCCGCAGCGCGAACAGCGAATCCGCGCGCTCCTCGTACGTCTCCCCGATCCCGATGAGCAGCCCGCTGGTGAAGGGCACGGACGACCGGCCCGCATCCTCCAACACCCGCAGCCGGACGGCCGGTTCCTTGTCGGGCGAGCCGTAGTGCGGCATGCCCGGCTCGCTCCACAGCCGCTCGGCGGTGGTCTCCAGCATCATGCCCATCGACGGCGCGACCGGCTTGAGCCGCTGGAAGTCCGTCCAGGTCATGACGCCGGGGTTGAGGTGCGGCAGCAGACCCGTCTCCTCCAGGATGCGGATCGAGATGGCACGCACGTACGCGATCGTGTCGTCGTACCCCTCCGCCTCCAGCCACTCCTTCGCTTCGGGCCAGCGGTCCTCGGGCTTGTCGCCGAGGGTGATCAGGGCCTCCTTGCAGCCCAGTTCGGCCCCGCGCCGCGCGATGTCCAGGACTTCGTCCGGAGACATGAACATCCCGTGCCCCGCGCGCCGCAGCTTGCCGGGGACGGTCGCGAACGTGCAGTAGTGGCATTTGTCCCGGCACAGACGGGTCAGCGGGATGAAGACGCTCTTCGAGTACGTGATGACGCCGGGCCGCCCCGCCGCCGCGAGCCCCGCGTCACGCACCCGCGCGGCGGACGCGGCGAGATCCTTGAGGTCGTCACCGCGCGCCTGGAGCAGCACGGCGGCCTCGGCGGTGTCGAGCGCGACGCCGTCCCTGGCGCGCTTGAGGGCGCGGCGCATGGCGTTGGCGGTGGGTCGGGCCGGCTCCTGCGGTGCTGGGTCCTGCGGCGCGCTGTTGGTCATGGCTCCGAGCATACGAGCGGGCGCCGACAGAAACAGCTACAGGTCAGTGCTGGTTTCCGGCGGCCGTTGTGAGGTGCACGTATCGCTGGAATCCGTCGAGCGCCTCCAGTACGCCGGCCTCCTCGCGGGCGGGCAGCTGCACGATGACTTCGTCGATGCCGAGGTCGGCGTAGTGGGCGAGCTTGCCGGGGGTCGGCTCGACCGCCGAGAGGGCGACGTACAGGTCACCGGGCGGGCGGCCCGCGTCCGCCCATGCCTCCCTGAGCGTCGGAAGGGACTCGCGCAGGCCACCGCCGCCGATGGGCAGCCAGCCGTCGGCGTACTCCGCGATGTGCGCGAAGAGCTTGGGGCCTGCGGCGCCGCCGATGAGGGTGCGGGGGCCGTGCAGGGGTGGCCCGTGTTGCTTGCGCTCCCGGGGGGCCAGCCGCGGCTTCGGGTGTACGTCACTGGCCCTTACGCTCGCGAACTCACCCTCGTAGGCGGTGGGTTGGGCGTCCCAGAGGGCCCGCATGACCGCCATCCGGTCCCGCACGAGGGCGCGCCGGGTGGGCCAGTGGACTCCGTGGTCGGCGGCCTCCTCACGGTTCCAGCCGTAGCCGATGCCGAGGGTGAAGCGGCCGCCGGAGAGATGGTCGAGGGTGGCGATCTGCTTGGCGAGGTCGATGGGGTCGTGCTGCCCGACGAGCGTGATGTTCGTGCCGAGGCAGAGGGTCCGGGTGACGGCGGCGGCCTGCGCGAGGGCGACGAAGGGGTTGAGCATCCGGGCGCACTCGGGCGGGAGTTCACCACCGGGGTAGGGGGTTTCGCGGGCCACGGGGATGTGGGAGTGCTCGGGGAGGTAGAGCCCCGCGAAGCCCCGCTGCTCCAGCTCCTGGGCCAGGCGGATCGGGGTGATGGTCTCGTCGGTGAGATAGATCGTGGCGGCAACTCGCATGGGTCGGCCTCCGGTCGGCGGGGGGGGCGGGGCTCACTTCCTAGCCGTCAGCGGCGCAGGAGTCCATGCCGCGCCCGTGTGTCCCTTCCGCCGCCGGTAGTACGCCACCGTCACCGCGATCAGCAGCGGCGCCCACGCGAGGAGCGGCAGATAGCAGGCGACGAGGATCACCTCCTGGACCGGGGTGTCGGTGGCCCCCGAGCCCAGGCCCGCCATGTGGGCGTAGAACGACCAGGCCACAAGGCCCAGCAGCCCCGCCGCCCCCAGCGACGCCGGAACCACCGCCGCCATCGTCGGCACCCGGCGCCCGCCGAGCAGCGGCACCCACGCCGGTACGACCTCGCCCCACCCCCGCACCAGGCCGAGGGTCAGCAGGGCCAGACACTCCGCGACGACGCTGAGCCCCAGCACGTACACCGTCTCCCACCCGCCCGGGAACGGGTCCTTGGCCACGGGGAGCCCCGCGGCCAGGGCGACCCGCCACAGCCCGGAGGGCAGGGTGGCCAGAGGGACGGCGTGGGCGGCGATCACGGCCCAGCGGGGGACGTCCGGCAGTGCGCTCAGCTTCATCATGCGGCCCATGCTGCCGAGGCAGGCACGCCACCCACATCGGCGTACGAGCGGACTCCGCGCCCCGCGCCTCCGCCGCACGGGGGAGCCGAAAATCAGACGCCCGCACGCAACCCGCCGACCTAACCTGACCCCCATGAACAGAAGGCGCCGCAAGAAGCTGACGAAACGACTGGTCCTGGCCGCGCTGCTCGGCCTCCCCACCGAGGTGGAATCGCTGCTGCGCGCGGGCGCCGACCCGCGCACCCCCGACCCCGACGGCACGACCCCCCTCTACATCGCCTCCGTCCAGGGCAACGCCCCCATCGTCCGCGCGCTCCTCGCGGCAGGCGCCGACCCCGACGCGGAGAGCGGCCACGGCGACCAGGGCACGCCGCTGTGCGGGGCGGCGTGCTGGGGCTACACCGAAGCAGTCCACGAACTCCTCGCGCACGGCGCGGACCCCAACCTCCGCGAGGACCGGGGCAAGGGGAACACCCCGCTGTACTGGGCGCTGCAGGGCCCGCACGAGGAGACGGCCACGGTGCTGCGGAAGGCGGGCGCGAAAGCCTAGGCACTGCCGCACGCACGCCCGACACCACCCGTAAGTCTGTCAATTGCCTTCCCTTGCCGGGAAGTTCACGGCTGAATACCAGGGTTGCCCTGCAGTCCCACACGACACCCTGGGGAGCCGCCACATGTGCGAGGACGAGCTACACCACCGCAGCAGAGCCGCCGACACACCCCTGAACCGGCGCGGACTCCTCGTGACGGGAGCCGCCGCCGCGCTTACGTTGAACAGCGTGAGCTTCGCGAGCGCCGCAGGGCGTGCACCCGGAAGTGACGACGAGACCAAGGTGGTGCGCGGCACGCTGCCCACCGGGTCGCCCGACTTCGTGTATCTGCCGGTCGAAGTCCCGGACGGCGTACGGGAGATCCACGTCGCGTACAAGTACGAGAAGGCGACGGTCCCGGCAGGCACCCAGAACAACGCACTCGACATCGGCGTCTTCGACCAGCGCGGCACCGCGCTCGGCGGCAAGGGCTTCCGCGGCTGGTCGGGCGGCGCACGCACCGAGTTCTTCATCCGCGCCGACGACGCGACCCCCGGCTACATCCCGGGACCGGTCAAGGCCGGCACCTGGAACATCGCGCTCGGCCCCTACACCGTCGCCCCGCAAGGCCTGCCCTACGAGGTGACGATCACCCTCAAGCACGGGGAGCCCGGCAAGACGCCGAAGCCCGTCTACCCACCCGAGCGCGCGAAGGGCCGGGGCCGCGCCTGGTACCGCGGCGACTGCCATCTCCACTCCTGGTACTCCGACGGCAGGCGCACCCCGGCCGAGATCGCGGCACTCGCCCGCGCGGCGGGCCTCGACTTCATCAACACCTCCGAGCACAACACGCACTCGGCACACGCCCATTGGGCCGACCAGGCGGGCGACGACCTACTCATCATGCTGGGCGAGGAGGTGACGACCCGCAACGGCCACCTGGTCGCCCTCGGCACGGACCCCGGCACCTTCATCGACTGGCGCTACCGCGCCCGCGACAACCGCTTCGGCAGGTACGCCCGCGAGATCCGCGACGCGGGCGGCCTCGTCGTCCCCGCCCACCCGCACGCCACCTGCATCGGCTGCAACTGGAAGTTCGGCTTCGGCGAGGCGGACGCGGTGGAGGTGTGGAACGGCGCGTACACCCCGGACGACGAGGTCTCGCTGGCCGACTGGGACAGCACCCTCGTCGCCTCGGTCCGCGCCCGCAAGCCGTGGATCCCCGCCATGGGCAACAGCGACGCCCACCGCGACCCCGACCCCGTCGGCTCCCCGCAGACGGTCGTCCTCGCCGACGACCTGACCCGCGAGGCCATCCAGGCCGGCATCCGCGCGGGCCACAGCTACGTGGCCGAGTCCAAAAAGGTCTCCCTGAAGTTCACGGCGACAGGCGGCAAGGGCAAACAGGCAGGCATCGGCGAACGCCTCCCCGTGGACCATGACGCACCAGTGACGGTCCGCGTCGACGTGACAGGCACCCCCGGCTGCACGATCCGCTTCGTGACGGACCAGGGCGTCCTGTTCACATCCCCGGCCCTCCCCGAATCGGGAACAGGCACGGCCCAGTGGCAGACGACGGCCTCGTACGCGGCGTACGTCCGCGCGGAGGTCCGCCACGCACCGGTGGTGACGGGCCTGCCGGGCCCGCTTGCGGCGTTCACGAACCCGATCTTCCTGGGCCGCGACTAGACGACAAGCACGGCGCGCAGACCCTCCAGCGCGAACTGGAGGGTCAGTCCGCGACGACCAGTGCAGGGGTGTCGCGCTTCAGCACTTCGCCCCGGAAGAACGCCGGGCTCTTGCGGCCCATCACCAGCATGATCACCACGCCGAGGAGCAGCAGGCCCACGCCGATCACGAAGACCGAGCCGACACCGAAGACCGAGGAGCCGCTGCCGTACTCCGGGTTCCACATGTCCACCAGCGTCTTGAGGAAGACGGCGGTCAGCAGGATGCCGCCGAAGACCGGGAAGAAGCCCTTGAAGGCGAAGTCGCGGGCGGAAGCGAAGAGCGTGCGCCGGAAGTACCAGGCGCAGGCGAAGGCCGTCAGCGCGTAGTAGAAGCAGATCATGAGGCCGAGGGCGTAGATCGTGTCGACCAGGACGTGCTCGGAGACCAGGGTCATGACCGTGTAGAAGACGCCCGTGGCGACACCCGCGACGACCGTCGCGCGGCCCGGGGTCTTGAAACGGGGGTGCACGCGCGAGTAGGACGCGGGCAGGGCCTCGTACGCCGACATGGCGAGGACCGTGCGGGCCACCGGGATGAAGGTCGTCTGGAGGCTCGCGGCGGCCGAGGCGAGGACGGCGATGAAGAGCAGGATGCCGAGGCCGCTGCCCATGATGGGTCCTGCGAGCGCGGCGAAGACGTTGTCGGAGGTGTCCGGGTTGGCGAGGCCGAGACCCTTGTCGCCGGAGCCGACGGCCATCTGGGCGGCGATGCCGGTGGCGAGATAGGAGCCGATCAGGACGACCATCGAGATGAGCGCCGCGCGGCCGGGGGTCTTCTCGCTGCCGGTGGTCTCCTCATTGGCGGTCAGACATGCGTCCCATCCCCAGAACATGAAGATCGAAAGGGAGAGTCCGGCCGTGAAGGCGCCGAAGGACTGGACGGAGAACGGGTTCAGCCAGGACCAGGAGAAGTCCATCGATCCGGCGAGGTCACCGCTGCGGGCCTTGCCCAGGGCCATGACGACGAACAGGGCGAGGACCACGAGCTGCAGCCCGACCAGGAGGTACTGCACCCCCTTCGTAGCCGTCATCCCCCGATAGCTGATGGCCGTGGCCGCCGCGATCAGGGCGAGGCACGTGGCGATGTGGACGGCCTTGTTGTCGTCCAGGGCGGCCACCGAGTCGTTGCTCGTTATTTCGCCTGCCAGGAGCCAGAAGTACGAGGTCGCGACGCCTGCCAGGTTGGAGAGGACGATGATCGTCGCGATGACCAGGCCCCAGCCGCACATCCAGCCGATCCGCGGGCCGAAGGCCTTGACGGTCCAGGTGAAGGATGTGCCGCAGTCGGGCATGGCCTTGTTGAGCTCGCGGTAGGCGAAGGCCACCAGGAGCATCGGCAGGAAGCCCGCGAGGAAGACCGCGGGCATGGCCAGACCGACCTCGCCGGCTGTGGAGCCGAGGGTCGAGGTCAGGCAGTAGACGGGGGCGACGGTCGAGATGCCGATGACGGCGCTGCCCATGAGGCCCACGGAGTTCCCGCCGAGGCCTTTGGCGCGTACGCCCCCGTCGGGGGCGCCGCTTACCGTGTCTCCGGCCTGGGGCCGTACGTCCAACTGGCTCATGAACAGGACGTTAAGTCCTGCGGTTTCCACATCCGGAGGGATGAGATCCGGATCTTTCGGCTTCCAATCGATGGATGAAATGGGTCAGGCGCCATCGATTGATTGACCCCTCAACCGAATCGGTCGGCCATTGCCAGGCAAATCTCGGGCCGTCCGATATGCGGGAACCGCAGCACTGTCCGGTTTAACCCGTTTCAAATTTTTCCCGAGCGTCATCTCACACTTCACATAAGGGACTTTTCACGAGACACTGTCGCCCGTTTTGCTCCATTGGCTCCGATTTATTCGCTCACCCCGGCCAGACGATCGACTGCAGCTCGCTGTACGCGTGCAGCGCGTACGACCCCACGTCCCGGCCCACCCCGCTCTTCTTGAACCCCCCGAACGGCGCCTCCATGTTCCGCCCGATGGTGTTCACGCCGACCCCGCCCGCCCGCAGCCGCCGTGCCACCCGGAAGGCGCGGGCCACGTCCGCCGACCAGACGTAGTCGATGAGGCCGTAGTCGCTGTCGTTGGCGAGGGCGATGCCTTCTTCCTCGTCCTCGAAGGGGACCACCACGACCACCGGGCCGAAGATCTCCTCCCGCACCACCCGCATGTCGTTCGTGCAGTCCGCGAGCAGCGTCGGGGCGACGTAGAAGCCGCGGTCGAACGCCGGGCGCTCGCCGCCCGCCACCACCCGCGCTCCCTCCTTGCGGCCAAGCTCCACGTACGACTCGATGCGGTCCCGGTGTGCGGACGAGATCACCGGGCCGACGACCGTGCCCTTGTCCCGCGGATCGCCGACCTTCATGTAGCCGATGTAGGTCTTCAGCTTCTCGATGAGGTCGTCGTAGATCGCCCGATGCGCGATCACTCGCGTCGGGGCCGTGCAGATCTGTCCGCTGTAGAAGGCGAACGTCGTCCCTGTCCCCGCCACCGCAGCGTCCAGGTCCGCGTCGTCGAAGACGAGCGCCGCGCCCTTGCCGCCCAGCTCCATCAGCTGCCGCTTCATGTCGCGGCCGCACACCTCGGCGATGCGCTGCCCGACCGACGTCGAGCCGGTGAAGCTGACCATGTCGACGTCCCCGGAGTCGACGGCCGCCTCCCCGACCTCCGGGCGCGCGCCCGACACGACGTTCACCACGCCCGCCGGCGCCCCCGCCTCCTCCAGCGCGGCCGCCATCCGGTACACCGACAGCGGGTCCTGCGGCGCGGGCTTCACCACGACCGTGTTGCCCATGGCCAGGGCGGGCGCGACCTTGCCCGCGGGATTGGCCCAGGGGTTGTTGTACGAGGTGATGCAGGTGACGACGCCCACCGGCTGGCGCACGGCGAGCGCCCCGAGGACGCCCGCCCTGCCCATCGGCCCGGCTTCACTGATCTGCGGAGGCAGAGCCGTCTCGACCGGCTCCATGGCCCCCTTCGCGTACCGCTTGAAGCGCGCCACCGACACCGCGACCTGCATCCCGCGCGCCGTCCCGGTCGTCGCGCCGCTCTCGGCCTGGGCGAGTTCGGCGTACGACGCGAAATCGCGCTGCATGATCGCGGCGGCCCGGTCGAGGACCGCGGCCCGCTCCTCGGGTGTCGTGCGCGACCAGGTGGCGAAGGCCTCCCGGGCGGCGGTCGCCGCCTGGTGCACCTGCGCGCGGCTCGCTTCGGGGGCGAGCCCGACGACGCCCTCGGTCGCCGGGTTGATCACCTCGTAGTGGCCGCCGTCGGGCTCGGTCCACTCGCCGCCGATGAACAGCCGCTGCTCGCCGGGGAGTTCGGAGTCCGTCACTTGGTGCTCACCGTCCTGGTGTCCCGGCCCGAGCGGAGCACCGTGCCGGGGGTCGCGCCCGTCACCTGGTCCTCACGGATGGTCTCGACTCCGTTGACCCACACCGCGTTGATGCCGATCGCCTTCGAGTCGAGGCGCGGGCTGTCCCCCGGCAGGTCGTGCACCAGGGTCGCCTTGCCCGCGTCGATGCGCTCGGGGTCGAAGAGGACGAGGTCGGCGTGGAAGCCCTCCTGGATGCGCCCGCGGTCCCGCAGCCCGAAGAGCTGGGCGGGATCGTCGGTGAGCATCTTCACCGCTTCTTCGAGGCCGACCAATTTCCGCCCCCGCAGACAGTCCCCGATGAACCGCGTCGTGTACGGGGCGCCGCACATCCGGTCCAGGTGCGCGCCCGCGTCGGAGCCGCCCAGCATGACGTCCTCGTGCTGCCAGGCCTCCTGGCGCAGGGCCCACGATTCGGGGTCGTTGTCGGAGGGCATGGGCCACAGGACCGTACGCAGATCGTCGTTGGCGCAGATCTCGACGAGGCACTCGAAGGGCTCCTGGCCGCGCTCGGCGGCGATGTCGCGGACGACGCGCCCCGTCAGCCCTTCGTTCTCCTTCGAGTACGTGTCTCCGATGACGTACCGGTCGAAGTGCGCGAGCCGCCGGAAGACCCCCGCTTCCTTGCTGTCGGCGCGCCGCAGCATCCCGGCCCTGACGTCCGGGTCGCGCAGCTTGGCGATGCGCTCGGGAACGGGCAGGCCGAGGACGTCTCCCCATCCGGGGATCAGATTCAGGGCGCAGAAGGTGCCGAGCGACATGTTCATGGGGGTGAGGATCGGCATGGTGAGGGCGACGATGCGGCCGCCCGCCTTGCGGGCGCGCTCGCTGGGGATCAGCTGGCGCGGCACGCGCTCGGGCACGGCGGAGTCGATGGTGAGGACGTTCCAGTTGAGCGGCCGCCCGGCGGCCGCGCTCATGTCGACGAAGAGGTCGATCTCGTCGTCGCTGAACTGGTCCAGACACCCCGCGACGATGGCTTCGAGCTGCGTTCCCTCGTGCTCGGCGACGGCCCGGCTGAGCGCGAGCAGCTCATCGGGCTTCGCGTGCCGGGATGCCACCGGCTGCCCGTCGCCGTCCGAGTGGGTGGAGGACTGGGTGGTGGAGAGCCCCCAGGCGCCGGCGTCCATGGCGTCGTGGAAGAGGCTCAGCATCTCCTCCAGCTGTGCGGGGGTCGGTTGGCCGCCGACCGCGTCCGCGCCCATGACGTACCGGCGCAGTGCGCAATGCCCCACCATGAAGCCCGCGTTGACGGCGACGCGCCCCTCCAAGGCGTCGAGATACTCCCCGAACGAGCTCCACGACCAGGGCGCGCCCTCTTCGAGTGCGACGAGCGACATGCCCTCGACCTTGGACATCATCCGCCGTGTGTAGTCGGCGTCTTCGGGGCGTGCCGGGTTCAACGGGGCAAGCGTGAAGCCGCAGTTGCCGCCGGCGACGGTGGTGACCCCGTGGTTGAGGGAGGGCGTGGCGTACGGATCCCAGAACAGCTGGGCGTCGTAGTGCGTATGCGGATCGACGAACCCGGGCGCGAGGACGCGCCCTCGGGCGTCTTCGCTGGTCGTGGCCGACTCGGTGACGGTGCCTGGTTCGGCGATGACGGCTATGCGCCCGCCCCGGATGCCTACGTCGGCGACGCGCGCGGGGGCTCCGGTCCCGTCGACGACGGTGGCGCCCTTGATGAGGTGATCAAGCATGACGGTGCAAGTCCCCCTTCGGGGTAATCGGGTGGGTGGGTGGGAGAGATCAAGCCCGTCCGGCGCTTGAGGACACGCCCGAAGGGCGAAGGGGGGAGCCCCGGCCTCCGTCCGGGAGGGGAAGCCGGGGCAGCAGAAGGGGGCGGCTCAACCGCCGGAGGCACCCCGCATACGCGCAGTCCGGTGCACAGGATCCGTATCGATCTTCGGGATCACATGCTCACCGATCAGCTTGATCGTGTTCTTCGTGTCCTCCGGCGAGATCCCGATGGGCAGCCCGAACGACAGCTGATCGGCCCCCGCCTGCTCCCACCGCTTGCACTGCGTGAGCACCTCGTCCGGGTCGCCGCAGATCATCAGCTCCTCGGCGATGAGCAGCTCGATGATCTCCTCGCTGTACTCGGGAAGCAGCTCGGGCCACTGAGGGATGCCCTCGGGCCGCGGGAAGGTGTCGTGGTACCGGAAGAGCAGCGACTGCAGGTAGTTGAGACCCCCGCTCACCGCGATCTCGACGGCCTTCTTGTGCGTCTCCGCACAGATCGCGGTCGACGTCACCATGACGTTGTCGTTGACGAAGGCCCCGACCGGCTCGGCGTCCTTCACGGCCGTCTTGTACGACTCGAGGACCCACTCCATGTCGGAGACCTTCTGCACGCTGAAGCCAAGTACCCCGAGCCCTTTCTCTCCTGCCATCGCATACGAAGGGGGGGACCCGGCGGCGTACCACATGGCAGGGTGGGACTTCCCGTAAGGCTTGGGAAGCACCTTCCTCGGCGGCAGGGACCAGTGCTTGCCCTGGAAGCCGACGTACTCGTCCTGGAGCCACATCTTGGGGAACTCCGCGATGGTCTCTTCCCAGAGTTCCTTGGTGTGGTTCATGTCGGTGATCCCCGGCATGAAGCCCAATATCTCGTGCGACCCGGCGCCGCGCCCCGACCCGAACTCGAAGCGCCCTTCGGAGAGATGGTCGAGCATGGCGACCTTCTCGGCGACCTTGACCGGGTGGTTCACCGGGGCCAGCGGGTTGAAGATGCCGGAGCCCAAATGGATGCGGTCGGTCGCGTGGGCGAGATAGCCGAGGAAGACGTCGTTGGCGGAGAGGTGTGAGTACTCCTCCAGGAAGTGGTGCTCGGACGCCCAGGCGTACTTGAACCCGGACTTGTCCGCCTGGATGACGTACTCGGTCTCCTCGATGAGCGCCTTGTGCTCGGCTTCGGGGTCGACCTTGGCCCGCTTGGCGGGCACGTATCCCTGTACAAAGAGACCGAATTCCAAGGAGGTTCACCATCCTCGTGAGTTTCCGACGGAGTTTCTGACGCACCGTCAGATCTTGATGGGTCGACTGTTCCACCGGTCGCACGGACCGTCAATACCCGCGACCGCCCCGCACTGACGCATCGTCAGACAATGCTGACCCCCGCCAGCCATCCGCCGTCGATGACGAACGGCTGCCCGGTGATGTACGCCGAGTCCCCGCCGGTGAGGAAGAGCGCGAGCGCGGCCACCTCCTCGGGCTTCCCGATCCGCCCGAGCGGCACGAGCTTCTTGTAGAGCTCGGCGACGGCCTCCCGCGCCTCGGTCGGATCGGCGGTGGGGTCGAGCTGCGCCGGATTGGTCATCGGGGTGTCGACGGCCCCCGGGCAGACGGCGTTGACGCGGATGCCCTGCCCCGCGAGCTCCATCGCCGCGACGCGGGTGAGCCCGAGGATGGCGTGCTTGGTCGCGGCGTACGCGCCGACATAGGCCATGCCGGTCATCGCCGTGTACGAGGCGGTGTTCACGATGGTGCCGCCGCCGGCCGCCCCGATCTCGGGGGCAACGGTGCGGATGCCCAGGAAACAGCCCACCTGATTGACCTGGATCACCTGCTGGAATTCCTCCAGCGGCGTGCTGACCAGCTCGTTGAAGCGCAGGATCCCGGCGTTGTTGACCAGCCCGTCGATCTTCCCGAACGCTTCCTTGGCGGCGCCCACGGCGGACTGCCAGTCGGCCTCCTGACTGACGTCGAGATGCACGTACCGGGCCGACTCCTCGCCCAACTCCTTGGCGAGCGCCTCCCCTTGGTCGTCGAGCACGTCCCCGATGACGACTTTCGCCCCCTCGGCGGCGAAGAGCCGGGCCTCCTGCTCGCCCTGTCCGCGTGCCGCGCCGGTGACGATGACGACGCGCCCGTCCAGCTTGCCCATGCCAGTCTCCTTGAGTGAGCTCTCAGTTGAGGTGCGGAGCGACTTCGGCGGCGAACGCCGCCATCTGATCGGTGAGTTCACTGCGGCTGCGCGAGCGGAACCGCACCTGTATCTGCTGCACGCCCATCACCCCGTACGCACGCAGCGACTCCGCGATGGCGTCCGGCTTCCCGCTGATCGTGCGCCGCCCCACGGACCAGGCCGGCTCCCCCACGTACAGCGGCTCGGCGATGGCCCCGACCGTGATCGGCTCCCGCACCCCCGCCTCCTCCCGCAGCCGCCTGAGCCGGGCGATCTGCGCGGGCAGCTTGTCGCGCGGATCCCCCTGCGGCAGCCACCCGTCGCCCCGCACTGCGGCCCTGCGCACGGCGGCGGGCGACGAGCCGCCGACCCAGACCGGCACGCGCGGCTGCACGGGCCGCGGTTGCTGCCCGAACCCCTCGAAGTCGTAGTACTCACCGTGGTGTTCGGGATACTCGTCCGCGCCGAGGGCGGCCTTCAAGGCATCGATGGTCTCGTCGAGAACGGGCCCGCGCCGCTCGAAGTCGGCCCCGACCGCATCGAACTCCTCCTGTACGTGCCCGGCCCCCACCCCCAGGACGAGCCGCCCGCCGCTGAGCCGGTCGAGGGTGGCGTACTGCTTGGCACTGATGAGGGGATGCCTCAGGCCCACGACGGCGACGTGACTCATCAGCCGTACGTTCTCGGTGATCCCGGCGAGGAAGGAGAGCGTGGCCACGGGGTCGTACCAGATGGTGCTCATGGCCTCAGCGAGCCGCCGCGGAATGGCCACGTGATCGCAACTGGCTATATATGCGAAGCCACTGCGATCGGCGACGCGGGCGATCTCGGCGAGATCCTCGGTGGTGGCGTCCGCCTCCCACGCCTCCGCGTACATAGCGCTCTGCGACTGGATCGGGAGCTGCATCCCGTACACGAGTCGCCCTTGCGGAAAGCCCTGCGCCATGAGAAGCCCACCCACCCATCTAGACCTGACGATCCGTCATATCCGACGACACGCACACATCGTCGTAGCTGACGGACCGTCAGGCAAGGGGTGGCGCAAGAAGAAGGGCCCGGCCGCCCCCCACGGAACGCCGGACCCTCCCCCACGAATCACGCCTCGCCTGCGGCCCACAACCCATCACTCGTGAGCCCGAGCAGCTCGATGGCGTTGCCCCGCACGATCCGGTCGACGACGTCCGGCGCGAGGTGCCCCATCTGCGACTCCCCCACTTCCCGGGACTTGGGCCAGGTCGAGTCGGAGTGCGGATAGTCGGTCTCGTACAGGACATTCCCGACCCCGATGGCGTCGAGGTTCTTCAGCCCGAAGGCGTCATCGAAGAAGCAGCCGTACACATGCTCCGTGAACAGCTCGGACGGCGGCCGGTGCACCTTGTCGGCGACCCCGCCCCACCCGCGATTCTCTTCCCACACCACATCCGCACGCTCAAGGATGTACGGAATCCACCCGATCTGCCCCTCCGCATACATGATCTTGAGATTGGGAAACCGCTCGAACTTCCCGCTCATCAGCCAGTCCACCATCGAGAAACAGCAGTTGGCGAAGGTGATGGTCGACCCCACGGCCGGCGGTGCGTCCGCCGACGTACTCGGCATCTTGCTGCTCGACCCGATGTGCATGGCGACGACGGTGCCGGTCTCGTCGCAGGCCCGCAGGAAGGGGTCCCACTCGTCGGTGTGGATGGAGGGAAGGCCCAGATGGGGCGGTATCTCGGAGAACGCGACCGCACGCACGCCGCGCGCCGCATTCCTGCGCACCTCGGCGGCGGCGAGCTCGGCGTCCCAGAGCGGTATGAGGGTGAGTGGAATGAGCCGGCCGCGCGCTTCCGGACCGCACCACTCCTCCACCATCCAGTCGTTGTACGCGCGCACGCCGAGCAGCCCGAGCTCGCGGTCCTTGGCCTCGGTGAAGGTCTGCCCGCAGAAACGGGGAAACGTGGGGAAACAGAGGGCGGACTGGACGTGATTGACGTCCATGTCGGCGAGGCGGTCCGGGACGCTGAACGACCCCGGCCGCATCTGCTCGTACGTAATCACCTCGAGCTTGATCTCGTCACGGTCGTACCCGACGGCGGTGTCGAGCCGAGTGAGCGGCCGATGCAGATCTTCATAGACCCACCAGTCGCCAATGGGCCCGTCATCCCCTTTCGCCCCCATCACCGGGGCGAACTTCCCGCCCATAAAGGTCATTTCCTTCAGGGGTGCACGGACGATGCGCGGCCCGCTGTCCTGGTACTTCGCCGGGAGACGGTCCCGCCAGACATGGGCGGGCTCAACGGTGTGGTCGTCCACCGAGATGATCCTCGGGAACGTCGGAAGGGTCTCAGTGGTGTCCATGTCGACCACGGTAGCGCCGATCTGACGACCCGTCAGCTCTCTTGCAGGCTCTCTTGCGGACTCTCTTGCGGCTCTCTTGCTGCTCCCTTGCTGCTCCCTTGCGGCTCTCTGTACGCCGATGAATGCTCGGCCGCTCGTGCGTGGACCCTGTGAGAGCCGTCTCGCGGAGCTGACGCATCCGCCGCGAACAAGGCAAACTGGCGGGGAGCAAGAACCATGAACGGATAGGCGAACGGCAATCGCGGGTAGGGCAGCCCCGCGACGCACAACCAGGCACGACCAGGCACGGCGACGGCCGGTCACGGCAGGGCAGCAGGGGGAGCGATGGACGGTGTACCGCGAGTACCGGAGCAGCGGCGTCCGGCCCCGGGGAGCACCCCCGAGGTCGAACAGACGTCGCAGTTCAGCGTGCTCGGGCCTGTACGCGCGTGGCTCGGCACCGAGCAGCTCTCCATGGGCTCGCCGCAACAGCGCGCCCTGCTCGCGGCCCTCCTCATGCGCGACGGCCGCACGGCCACGGCATCGGAGCTGATCGACGCCCTGTGGGGCGACGAGCCCCCGTCCCAGGCCCTCGCGGCGGTCCGCACGTACGCATCGCGCCTGCGCAAGGTGCTGCCGCCGGGCGTCCTGGTCAGCGAGTCGGGCGGCTACGCGGTGGTGGTGGCCGACGGCGCGCTCGACCTCACCCTCGCCGAGGACCTGTGGGCGGAGGCCGAGAAGGCACGCGGCGTGGCCGACCTGTGCCAGGCGCGGACGCTGGTCAACAAGGCGCTGAGCCTGTGGGACGGCGAACCTCTGGCGAACGTGCCGGGCCCGTACGCGGAGACGCAGAGGGCCCGCTTGGAGGAGTGGCGGCTTCAGTTGTTGGAGTCGCGCCTGGACATGGACCTGGAGGTCGGCTGCCACGCGGAGTCGGTCTCGGAACTGACGGCGCTGACGGCGGCGCATCCCCTGCGGGAGCGGCTGCGCGAGCTGCTGATGCTGGCGCTGTACCGCAGCGGGCGCCAGGCGGAGGCGCTTGCGGTGTACGCGGACACGCGCCGCCTGCTGGCGGACGAACTGGGCGTGGACCCGCGCCCGGGCCTGAAGGAGCTGCAGCAACGCATCCTGCAGGCGGACCCGGCCCTTGCGGAACCGTCGGCGGCGGCCCCGGAGCCGGCGGCGGCGGTGGTACGCCCGGCCCAGCTCCCGGCGACGGTCCCGGACTTCACGGGTAGGGCATCTTTCGTCTCCGAACTGAGCGAGATCCTCTCCTCGGCGGAGGGCCGGGTGATGGCGGTCTCGGCGCTGGCGGGAATCGGGGGCGTGGGCAAGACGACCTTGGCGGTCCATGTCGCCCACGTGACGCGCACGCACTTCCCGGACGGCCAGCTGTACGTGGACCTACAGGGGGCGGGCGCTCGGGCGGCGGAGCCGGAGACGGTGCTGGGGGCTTTTCTACGGGCCCTGGGCACTTCGGATTCGGCGATTCCGGACTCCTTGGAGGAACGTTCGGCGCTGTACCGCTCGGTCCTGGACGGCCGCCGGGTCCTGGTGGTCCTGGACAACGCGCGGGACGCGGCCCAGGTGAGACCGCTGCTTCCGGGCATGGAGGGCTGCGCGGCGCTGGTGACGAGCCGTATCCGGATGGTGGACCTGGCGGGCGCGCACCTGGTGGACCTGGACGTGATGTCGCCGGAGGAAGCGCTGCTGCTCTTCACCCGGATAGTCGGCGAGGAACGCGTCCAGTCGGAGCGAAAGGCCGCGCTGGACGTGGTGGCGGCGTGCGGCTTCCTGCCGCTGGCGATCCGCATCGCCGCTTCACGCCTGGCAGCCCGCCGCACCTGGACGGTCTCGACGCTCGCCGCCAAGCTGGCGGACGAGCGCCGCAGACTGGACGAACTCCAGGCGGGCGACCTGGCGGTGAAGGCAACGTTCGAACTGGGCTACGGCCAACTGGAGCCGGCGCAGGCACGGGCATTCCGCCTGCTGGGCCTGGCGGACGGCCCTGACCTCTCGCTGGCGGCGGCTGCTGCGGTACTCGACCTGCCGATGGAGGAGACGGAGGACCTGCTGGAGTCCCTGGTCGACACGTCCTTGGTCGAGTCGGCGGCTCCGGGCCGGTACCGGTACCACGACCTGGTCCGCCTCTACGCGCGTGCGTGCGCGGAGCGGGACGAGCAGCCGCCGAGCGAGCGGGATGCGGCCATGTCGCGGTTGTTGGACTACTACTTGGCTTCGGCGGCTCGGGTCTATGCGATAGAGCGGCCGGGGGACCGGACTGCGGACCATTTGGAAGTGACCGGCCGGGGCAGCCTGGACTTCACCGACGGCACCAAGGCCTTTGACTGGCTGCACGCGGAGGCCTCTTGCATCCTGGCGTGTGTCCAGCATTCGCTCGGCAAGAGCAGCCTGCGACGGGCCGTGGACCTACTGCTCGCGGCGAAGGACCTGGCGGAGTCAGGAGCGATCTCGCACCGGTACGAGATGGCGACACGCGCCGCGTGCGAGGCCGCCGCCACGGCAGGCGACGCGCTTGCCGAAGGGCGAGCACGCGTGACGCTTGCCCAAGTGCTCAACAAAGTTGGTCGCTTTGACGACGCCACCGTTGAGCTGGAGCACGCCACCGCGCTCGCCTCGACCTCCGGAGACCCGTGGACCACCGGGAACGCTCTTAACGAACAGGGGATCGTCAACAACTGCATCAACCAGCCGGCAGTGAGCGAGACGCACCTGCGCCAGGCAATCGACGTATTCCGCGCCGACGGCAACCGTCACAGCGAGGCAAGCGCCCTGTGCAATCTGTCCCGGGCCCTCCTCGCGATGGGGCGCACCACCAAGTCGATTGATCTCGCTCAGCAGGGGATCGCCATATACAGCGACCTCGGCGTCACGTACCGCCTGGCCAACGCGAAGTACGCTCTCGGACTTGCCCTGAGTGACGCGGATCGCCGTTCGGAAGCGCTTGAGCAGCTGAACGACGCCCTTCGCATCTTCGCCGAAAACCGCCAGCGCCTGTGGGAGGGAACGACGCACTACCGCGTCGCTCAGGTGTACTTGGCGGACCGCCACGCCGGGCAGGCGGCCCAGCACGCCGAACAGGCCCTCGCCATCGGATGTGTTGGTGGCGAGTGGATGCGAGCCAACGTGCTGACCCTGCTTGGTGAGTCTCTCGTCGGCCTGGGACAACTCGACCGCGCACGGGCCTGCTGGCGTGAAGCTCTGTCGATCCACGAGGAGGCGGGCGCGCCCGAAGCGGCTCAGGTCCGCAATCTCCTCAAGCCTGCCGCCGCCGCCTGACCAGGCCCGCAGCGGCGTTCATCGAACGTTTATGAGTGGCTGCCACTCTCATGGGGTCGATCCGTCGCGTCGGGGGGCAGACGGGTCGCACGGGCCCTGCAGATAGAGTGAGCGGCCCAAAACGCCCGTTCGGCGGCCCTCGGGGGAGTTGCCGAACGGGCGTATCCGATATCAAGAGCCCGTCAATTCCATAGGAGTTGCCATGAGCGAGACCGCCAAGAAGAGCGACGTAACCACCATGGGCGAGGGCCACACGCCTGCCCCGCCGAAGGACGGCACCGTGACCACGCAGGGCGAGGGCCACACGCCCGCCCCGCCGAAGGACGGCACCGTGACCACGCAGGGCGAGGGCCACACGCCCGCCCCGCCGAAGGACTAACCCAAGTCTCACATCCTGACGGGGGATCGATCGGCCGCGGTGGCGCGGAGGGGGAGCCACCGCGGCCGACGCATGTCCGGCGCAGATTCAAGGCGCTGCGAGACCCCGAAGAGCCGGAAAAACCAGTGGAACGGCGCCGCTGCGTGCCACTACCGTGCTGCCGAACCACGTCGTCTAGGCAAGGGCGTTCCGTTGTACACCGCGTGAGACCTCCCGAGTGCTGATCTGTCGCGCGTCGCGCTTATGCGCCGCGCTGCTTTTTGCTGCGGACTTCTCACTGAAACCGGTGTACTTCTGTGCTCAATAGCTGGGTGGTCATGCCCACCTGCCTGCCTACCGTTCTCCGCCGTTGTCACGCATGCGCGTCCGAGCGCTTCAGGCCAAACGGCAAATTTCGCGTCAACGCAAACCACAAGCTCCTCGACGCCTGGCTCCTCGTGCTCTGCAGCGCTTGCGGGGAAACCGCCAAGCTCACTGTCCTGGAGCGGATGCATGTGCGCTCCGTGCAACCTGAGTTGCTGGACCGGATGCACGACAACGACCCCGGCCTGGCAGCTGAACTGCTCCAAGACCCGGCCATACGGCGCCGCAACCGCATCTCCCTCGACTGGGACAACGCCTGGCGCCTAGACACCGGCGGAACGGATCACCTGGACCGCGAGGTGATCGACGTCTCGGTCCGCTTCGCGGCCCGGATCCCTGTCCGGCCGATGCGACTGATCGCTGACGGTTGCGGTCTTTCGCGGTCCGAGGTCGAGCGACTGATGAAGGAGGGGAAGCTCGTTTCGGCAGCCCGCCTGAGCGGCAAGCTCTCCGGCGACTTCACCTTCATGCTCAAGCGCTGAACGCCTGTTGGGGTAGCGGGGTGCTTTGCTGTCCCGGCGTCGAGTTGGCGCCGGGGCCGCCCGGTTGTCCTGAGGTTGGCGGTTCCGGGCCGGGTGTAAAGGGCGCTCCTTCGTCGCGTCGGCTGCGCCGATTGCGCTTCGCTCCACCCTTGACACCCAACCCTCCACCGCGAGAAGCGAGATGACCGGGCGGCCACGAAAGGGGGCTCTCGGGACTGCGGGGATGGGTCATCCGGCTTGAGCGCCGGGTGCGGACTAGTTCGTCGCAGCGTGCCGTGAGGCTGGAGGGGTGCGCGGCCGGTCCGGGGAGCGGTGCCGGTCTCGTCAAGCGTCTGGCGACCGGATCTTCCGGGGTGACCGTCACGCATCACAGGCTGGGAGGGGGTGGGGGACCTACTTTGGAAAAGTAGTGTTCTGACACAAGGGGGGCGCGCGACCCTACGAAACGCAACTTTGCCGAAGTAGGTTGCCCATACCCCTCTCTCTCCCGGCCGGGGCCGGAAGATCCGGTCGGCAGACGCTTGACGAAACCGGCCACCCATCCCTGGACCGGCCTCGCACCCCTCCCACCCCTTCAGCGGGCCGCGCTGCTACGAACAAGTCCGCACCCGGCAGGCAAGCCCGATGACCCGACCGGCAGTCCCCGAGAGCCCCGCTTCCAGGGCCGCCCGGTCATCTCCTCCGTGCGGTGGAGGGGTGGGTGTCAAGGGTGAAGCGAAGCGCAATCGGCGCAGCCGACGCGTAGCGAAGCGGAGCGCCCTTTACACCCGGCCCGGAACCGCCAACCTCAGGACAACCGGGCGGCCCCGGCACCAATCAACCGCAGGCCCAGCAAAGCTCCCGCTCTCGTCGCGGCTACGCCTTGCCCGAGTAGAAGAGCGAGCAGTCCGAGTACTGGCCCTTGACCATGCAGATCCGTACCTTGACCGTCTTGCCCTCGGCGATGTTGCCCGTCTTCCAGCCCGACCAGTACGGGGCCGAGTGCCCCCTGGTCGAGGCAGTGCGGCTGCCGTACGAGAGCATCGCCTCCACGCTCCAGCCGTCCGCCATGTGGTCGTACGCCCGCAGCGCGTCCCCAGGCGCTCCGCTCACCGGGTCCGCGTTCCACTCCGCCTTTCCGGAGTAGTTGTGGTTCGTGTAGACGGCGACGTTGAAGCTTCCGTTGGACGAAACGGCCGTCTTCTCGAAGGTGAAGTTGGGCCGGGCCGCCTCCGCGCCGGCAGCTGCCTCGCCCGCTCCGATGGTGAGGGAGCCACCCGCGAGCAGAGCCGCCGCCGCCAGTTGAGCCGTCGCTCGGCCTCGGCCTCGGTGCATCAAGTTCACTGTGTTTCCTCCTGAGTTCAGCGCGGGAGAACCGGCACCCACGACGCTAGGTCCCGCGGCCAACGGATCTCCAACCGCCATGGTCTGACCTGCCCTTGGCAGGAAAGGTGGGGTACTCGTCATTGCAGACGCCCAGGAGTCGGCTGAAGAATCGGTGGCACGCCCGACCGGCAACGGACCCCGCCCACCCGAAAGGCAGCCCCGTGCAGATCGCGATCCTGCTCTACGACAACTTCACCGCCCTGGACGCCATCGGCCCCTTCCAGACCCTCTCCGCGCTGCCCGACTCCGAAGTCGTCTTCGTCGCCGAGGAGGCCGGGCCCGTCCTCGATGACACCCGGGCCCTCTCCTTCGTCGCCACCAAGGAGCTTCGCGACGTCACTCGGCCCGACATCGTCGTCGTACCCGGCAGTCCCGCCCCCGCCCTCGACAACGAAGCCATACTCGGGTGGCTTCGGAGCGTGGACTCCGGCACCACCTGGACCACCTCCGTGTGCACCGGCTCCCTGATCCTTGCGGCCGCCGGCTTGCTCAACGGGCGGCGCGCCACCTCCCATTGGCTTGCTCTTGAGCAGATCAAGCAGTTCGGGGTCGAGGCGACCGGGCAGCGCGTCGTCTTCGACGGCAAGTACGTCACCGCCGCGGGAGTCTCCGCCGGGATCGACATGGGGCTCACCCTCCTCGGGAAGATCGCGGGCGACGAGTGTGCTCAGGCCCGGCAGTTGCTGATCGAGTACGACCCTCAGCCGCCGTACGACGCCGGGTCCCCGCAGAAGGCACCGGCCTCGGTGGTGGAGATGGTTCGGGGGCAGGGAGCCGTCTGAAAGGGGCAGCTCCCTTACGGGAACGTGGCAGAGTCACCGGCATGGTCCGCATGGTCACGTCACCGCAGCGGCCGCGCCCCGGCGCGGTGTCCGCTCTCCTCATAGGCACCGCCCTCGCAGCACTCACCGCCGGCTGCGGCGAGAAGCCGCACGGCAGCGCCGCCGGCGCCCCGCCGCCCAGCCAACCGAGCGCCGGCCCCAGCAGCTCCCCCAGCCCCGGCGCCTCCCCTTACGTGGAACCCGGCGTCGTCGACGGCGCGCCCCACAACGGGGAGAACAACGCCTACCGGCGCCCCGGCGACATGACACCGGCCGACGAGGAAGCCGCCCAGGCCGAGGCCGCCCGCATGGAGCCCGTGCTCAAGCAGCTCCACAGAACAAAGAAGTGGGACCCGGAGAGCGTGAAGGCCGCGCTCACCGGCAAACTCGGGTACGAGGTCCGGAAGGTCACCAGCCGGGGCAAGCTGCTCGGCGGCGAGCTCGACGTGCAGAAGATGCGGGCGCGCTACGAGAGCGAGACCGACGAGTACGTCACGCCCGAGGGGGCTTCGATCGGGCTCTACGTAGGCCGGCACGCCTGCGTCACCGCCTTCGTGCAGCCGACCAACTACGGCCTGAAGACCAACGGGCCCTTCCCGGAGACCGGTTGCATGGAACCGCCCGTCGGGCACTGACTCAGCGGAGCCCCCTCAGCCACTCCAGCAACAACCCGCTCACCTCGTCCGCCCGCTCCTGCTGCACCCAGTGCCCGCACCCCTCCAGGATGTGCGAGGACACCAAGCCGGGGAGCGTCTCGGGGTACGCCTTGATCGCGTCGGACAGCCATGTCGTCGAGGCGTCGAGCTCGCCGCCGATGAAGAGGGAGGGCTGGCGGATCGGGGCCGAGTCCCAGGCCGCCAGGTCCTCCCAGTCGCGGTCGACGTTGCGGTAGCGGTTGAGCGCTCCGGTCAGGCCCGTGCGCTCGAACTCGGCTGCGTAGACATCGAGTTCGGCCTGCGTCAGCCAGGAGGGCAGCACCCCTCCAGCCTCGAAACGGTCCGACATCCTGCCGCCCGGCGCGATGAAGTGGAGGCTGCCGCCCGCAGCGGATGGCCGCCGCATCGTGTCCGCCGAGAGCCCCGCGTAGAAGCCCGCCAGCCAGCCCCGCACATCCGGCTCGATCTCCGCCTCCGCCCTTCCCGGCTCCTGGAAGTACGAGACGTAGAACTCCTCCTCGCCCCCGATCCGGGCGAACGCGTCCGTCGGCCGGAAGCCGTTCCGCGGCGCGTAGGGGACGCTCAGCAGGGCCACCGCCGTGAAGACGTCCGGCCTGAGCAGCGCGGAATTGGCCGCGATGGCCGAGCCCCAGTCGTGCCCGATGACCGTCGCGCGCTCCTCACCCAGCCCGCGGACCACCCCCACGTTGTCGGCCACATGCGCCAGCATCCGGTACGCCGCCACCCCCTCCGGCTTCGACGAGCGCCCGTATCCGCGTACGTCGACGGCGACCGCCCGGAAGCCCGCCTCCGCCAGAACCGGAAGCTGATGACGCCACGAGTACCAGGACTCGGGGAAGCCGTGGACGAGCAGGACCAAGGGGCCCTCGCCCTGCTCCACCAGGTGGATCCGGCCGCCACCGGGGACGTCCACGAGTCGGTGCTGCGGGCCGTGCGTCGGGCTCGGCATGTTTCCTCCCGGATCAGGCGTTACGTACGTACACCACGATCCTGGGCTCCGGGGCCGGCCGCCCGCCAGGAACTTTGCCAGGGCGGCAAACGATCCCGAACGCTCACCCGAAACTCGTTGGACAGCCGGTCCGCCGCTCCCCGATAGTCCCGCCATGAGTTCTTTGGTGCGCCACCTCACATTCGACTGTTCCGACGCCTACCGCCAGGGCACCTTCTGGGCCGAAGTGCTCGGTGGGAAACTCGCCGACGACGACTTCCCCGGAGACCCGGAAGCGCTCGTCGAGGCCGAGGGGATGACCCTTCTCTTCGTCACCGTGCCCGACGGCAAGACCGTAAAGAACCGCGTCCACGTCGACCTGCAGCCGCAGGACCGGACCCGCGACGAAGAGGTCGAGCGGCTGCTCGCACTCGGAGCGAAGGTCTTCGAGGATCACCGGAAGCCCGACGGGCGGGGCTGGGTCACCCTCCTCGACCTCGAGGGGAATGAGTTCTGCGTCGAGCGCAGTGCCGGTGAGCGTCAGGCCGCGAACTAGCCCCGCCTGCACCGCAGTTCCTGTTTCAGGACCTTACCGCTCGCGTTCCTCGGCAGCTCCGTCACGAACTCGATCTGCCTCGGCACCTTGTAGTTGGCCATCTCGCGGCGCGACCAGGCGATCAGGTCGTCGGAGGTGAGGACCGCGCCCGGGCGGCGCACCACATACGCCTTGCCCACCTCCCCCAGGCGCGGATCCGGGACGCCGATCACCGCCACGTCCGCCACCTGCGGGTGCACGCCGATGAGTTGCTCTATCTCGGCGGGGTAGGCGTTGAAACCGCCGACGATGAACATGTCCTTGATGCGGTCGGTGATGCGCAGGTTGCCCGCCCCGTCGAGGACTCCCACGTCGCCCGTGCGCAGCCAGCCGTCCGGTGTGAGCGCCTTCTTCGTCTCCGCCGGGTCCTCGAAGTAGCCCTGCATGACGTTGTGTCCGCGGACGAGGATCTCGCCCGGATGGCCCGGCGAGAGCGTCTCGCCGCCGGGGGACACCACCCGTACCTCCGTGTCGGGGATGGCGCGGCCCGAGGTGGCGGCGATGATCCGGGCGGCATCCCCCTGGCGGCACATCGTCACGATGCCGCTCGCCTCCGAGAGGCCGTACGCCGTCAGGACGGTGGCGATGTGGAGCTCGCTGCGCAGGCGTTCCACCAGTTGGAGGGGGACCACCGCCGCGCCCGTCACCACCAGGCGCAGGGCGGAGAGGTCGTGCTGGTCGCGGGACGGGTGGTCGAGGAGGGATTGGTGCAGGGTCGGCGGGCCCGGAAGGACGGAGATCCTCTCCGACGCCACGTTCGCAAGGACCGTGTCCACGTTGAAGACCGGCTGCGGGATCATCGTCGCGCCCCGCATCAGGCAGGCGATGATCCCCGCCTTGTAGCCGAAGGTGTGGAAGAAGGGGTTCACGATCAGGTAGCGGTCGCCTTCGCGCAGGCCCGCGAGCTCGCTCCAGACGTCGTAGCAGCGCAGGGTCTGGGCGTGGGTGATGACCGCTCCCTTGGGGCGGCCCGTCGTACCCGACGTGTAGATGATGTCCGAGGGCGCGGCGCCGTCGATGCCGTCCGCGCGCGCCCGGACGTCCTGCGCGCGCACCCCGTCACCGCTCGCGACGAAGTCCTTCCAGGTGCGGAAGTCCTCCGGGGCGTCGTCGGACAGGACGACCACCTGCTCCAGGTGCGGCAGGCCCGGCAGCGGGCCGTCTCCCCTTCCCTCGGCGGTCGCGCGTCGCAGCGATGCGACGTACGACGTACCGAGGAAGGTGCCCGTCACGAAGAGCAGTTTCGCCCGGCTGCGTTCCAGGACGTACGCGGCCTCCGTGCCCTTGAAGCGGGTGTTCAGCGGGACGAGGACCGCGCCCGCCGAGACGGCGCCGAGCGCGGAGACGATCCAGTCGAGAGTGTTGGGGGCCCAGACGGCCACCCGGTCCCCGGAGTTGACGCCGTTGGCCATGCACGCGGCGGCCGCCCGCTCCACGCGCCGGCCGAGCTCCTCGTACGAGACACGGGTGCGGCCCTCGACGACCGCCTCCCGCTCCCCGTACCGCTCGGCGGCCGCCCGGACAAGTCCCGGGATGCTGCCCCACTCCAGGTCGCCGCGCATAGAAAGCCCCTCCGAACGCAGTAGCTGACTATCCGTCAGATTAGCTGTAGCCTGACGCGCTGTCAGCAGTCGGGACGTATGGCGAAGCCCTGAGGGGCTGGCCGCCCGGGGAGGTGCCGTTGCCCATGGCTTCACTCAAAGACGCTACAGCGATAGTCGGGATCGGACAGACCGCGTTCGCGAAACAACTGCCCGAGGACGAGAAGACGTTGGCGTGCCGCGCCATCGTCGCCGCGCTCGACGACGCGGGCATCGCACCGTCCGAGGTCGACGCGTTCGCCTCGTACACGATGGAGGAGACGGACGAGGTCGAGATCGCCAAGGCGATCGGCGCCGGAGACGTCACCCACTTCAGCAAGGTCGGCTACGGCGGCGGCGGTTCCTGCGCCACCATCGCGCACCTCGCGGCCGCCGTCGCCACCGGACAGGCGAGCGTCGGCGTCGCATGGCGCTCCCGGAAGCGGGGCAGCGGCCCGCGCCCCTGGAAGAACACGGCGGTACAACTCCCCACCCCAGCCCAGTGGACCCGCCCCTTCGGACTTCTCCGCCCGGCCGACGAGATCGGGATGCTCGCCCGCCGCTATATGCACGAGTACGGCGCGACCCGCGACCACCTCTTCAACGTCGCCCTCGCCTGCCGCAACCGCGCCAACCAGAACCCGGCCGCGATGATGTACGAACGCCCGCTGACCCGCGACATGTATATGACGTCACGCTGGATCAGCGAGCCGCTCTGTCTCTTCGACAACTGCCTTGAGACAGACGGTGCGTTGGCGTGCGTCATCGTCTCGGCCGAGCGGGCCCGCGACTGCCGCCAGAAGCCCGTGTACGTCCACTCCGTCGCCCAGGGGCTGCCCGCGCAGCACCACGGGATGGTCAACTACTGGAACGACGACCCGCTGACGGGCCCCGCCTGGACGGCGGCCCGGCACCTGTGGAAGCAGGCGGACTTCGGGCCGGAGGATGTGGACGTGGCGCAGATCTACGACGCCTTCACACCGCTGATCCCGCTGTCGCTCGAAGGGTACGGCTTCTGCGGTCGAGGCGAGGGCGGCGCGTTCACGGAGGGCGGCGCACTGGAGAGCGGCGGCCGCCTCCCGATCAACACCGGCGGCGGCGGCCTGAGCGAGGCGTACGTCCACGGCTTCAACCTGATCAACGAGGGCGTGAAGCAGCTGCGGGGCACGAGCACGGCGCAGGTCCCGGATGCGGCCACGTGCCTGGTGACGGCAGGAGAGGGAGTCCCGACGTCAGCGGTGCTACTGCGGGCCCCGTAAGGGGCCGCGCCCCTTTAGGGGCGCGGGGAACTGCGCGAGCAACCACAACCAACCCGCAGCCGCAAAAGGACACCCACATGGCAGACGCGACGCAACAGACCGAGCCCCTACTGACCCCCACGATCGACACAGACGGCGCCCCCTTCTGGGAGTACGCCGCCCAGGGCGAACTCCGCATACAGGCCTGCGCCAACCCCGCCTGCGGCGAGCTCCGCTTCCCTCCCCGCCCCTGCTGCCCCCACTGCCAGTCCTTCGAAAACGAGTGGCGCCGCATGAGCGGCAAGGCCCGCATCTGGTCCTACGTACGCCCCCACCCACCCCTGCTCCCCGCCTACGCGGAACACGCCCCGTACAACGCGATCATCGTCGAACTGGCCGACGCCCCCCGCATCCGCCTGGTCGGCAACCTCGTGGCCACCCCCGACGCACCGCTGAACTCCGTCGACCCCGAACGCCTCCGCATCGGCGCGAAGGTCCAGATCGCCTTCACCGAGATCGACGGCATGGCGATGCCCCGCTGGCTCCTGGAGCGGCCATGAGCCTGAGCCTGAGGACCGACAAGGAGACGGGCGTCGCGACGGTCACCCTCGACCGCCCCGCCCGCCACAACGCCATCGACCAGGAAACAGCCGCCGAACTCACCGCCACCTGGCAGGAGTTCCGCTTCGACGACACCGTACGGGCCATCGTCCTCACCGGCGCCGGCGAAAAGGCGTTCTGCACCGGCATCGACCGCGACACGGACGTCCCGCAGCCCAACTCCCCCTACTCCATGGACGATCCGCTCCTGAACATCGGCCCCAAGGCCAACGACCTCTGGAAGCCGGTCATCGCCGCCGTCAACGGAATGGCATGCGGCGGTGCCTTCTATCTCATCGGCGAGGCGGAGTTCGTGATCGCCGCCGAGCACGCCACCTTCTTCGACCCGCACACGACGTACGGCATGGTCAGCGCGTATGAGTCGATCCACATGGCGCAGCGGATGCCGTACGGGGAGATCGCGCGGATGTCGCTGATGGGCTCGGCGGAACGGGTCTCGGCCCGCCGCGCGTACGAGACGGGCCTGGTCTCCGAGCTCACCGCGCCCGAGGAACTCCTCCCCACCGCCACGAAGGCCGCCGAGGTCATCGCGTCTCACCCCACCGAGGCGGTCCAGGGCACGGTGCGCGCGCTCTGGTCGTCCAGGGAGGCGGCCCGCGCGCACGCCCTGGCGCAGGCGCCGCATCTGATCACGCTCGGCAATCTGCCGCCGGAACGGCAGGCGGAACTGTTCACGGGCCGCGGATCCGGCCACCGGACGAGATGACCGGCGCACGGAAGGGGACGGTGGCGTGGGTCACACAGACGGCGTAGCGTCAGCAGTGGCGGCCGCCGTCTAGCCCCTTCCAAGCCTGGTGCGACGGCCGTCCCAGGCAGGCGTCAGAGCCCCTGGGAAGACCTCTGGGAAGACCTCTAGGACCGGGCCGTCCCGGTCCCCCGCTCCGCGTCCAGCGCGTAGACGCACCGGTCCTTGCTGCACGCGTACACGACGCCGTCCCGCACCACGGGCGCACCGGTGATCTCTCCCCCGGTGGCCAGCTTCCAGCGCAGGCGGCCGTCGTCGGCCTTCAGCGTGTACAGCAGGTGATCGGTCGAGCCGAAGTGGATGCGCCGGTCGGCGACCACCGGCGTGCCGACGACCTCGCCGCCCGCCTGGAAGCGCCACTTCGGCGTGCCCGTCACGGCGTCCAGCGTGTAGAGGCCCTTGCCGCTGCCCACGTGGACATGGCCGTCGGCGACGAGCACCGGCTCGATCGACGCCCGGGACTCCGTGGCGATGCGCCAGCGATCACGGCCGTCGGTGGCGTCGAGGGCGTACACAGTGCCCAGGTAGTCGGCGAGATACACGCCACCACCCGTCACCGCGGGCCCCGGCGCGAACGCCGGCGGGCACAGGAAGACGGCGGGCGCCTCGAAGTGCCAGCGGACGTGGCCGCCCGCGACGTCGATCGCGAGGACGCGGGTGCCGGCGGACACGTATACGTAGCCGTCCTCCGCCTGCGTCAGGCGGACCGGTACGCCCCCACAGGAGGCCGCGTCGCCGATGGGGTACGACCAGCGCTCCTCGCCGGTGCGTGCCTCCAGGGCGCGCAGGCGTGCGTTCTGCCAGACGTAGACCGTGCCGTCGTGGATGACGGGGCCCGCTTCGGGGGTCTCGAAGTCGGTCTGGGCTCCGGTGATCTCCCAGAGCTTCTCGCCGTTCGCCGCCTCCCAGGCCTGTACGCCGCCGCCGCGCGTGCCGGTGACGACCGTGCCCCGGTCGGCGTGCAGGGAGTACACCCAGGCGTCGGTGGGCAGCCGCCACAGGTCCGAGCCGTCGGCGCCGTCGAGCGCGTACAGCGTGGGGCCGTCCGATGCGTGGATACGTCCGTCGGCGACCGCCATGGACCAGGCGACGTCCCGCGTCTTGAAGCTGCGGCGGCCCGTGCTCACGTCCAGGGCGTGCACCTCGAAGGAGGTGACGTAGACCAGGTTCCCCGCGACGGCGGGCGTGCCCCATACGTCATTGGACATACGGAAACGCCACGGCCGCCAGGCAGCCCCCGCGTCCGGCGCCGCGGTGGGCGCGGGCACCACGGGGTCGGCGCCGTTCGCCGCGGCCTTGGAGCGCGACCAGGACGCGGCGAGGCCGGCCTCGGCGGGCGGTGCGGCCACGGCTGCGGCGCGGGCGTCGGCCACCCGGGGGCCAGGACCGATCGGCACCTTCGCCCCGGCAAGGCGCACAGGACCCGCGTCCGGCACGCCACCGAGCTGCGGCGGCTGGGACGGCGGGGCGGGCGGCGCCTGCGCGGGCTGCGGCGCGGCGGCGGAGGAGGCGGGGGCCGCGCCCCGGCCGCCGCTCCTGCCCGAGGAGGAAGCGGCGACCCGTGCGGGCGGGCGGCCGCCCCTGCGGGCCTCGATGAGGGCGACGGCCCGCTCCGGCAGCCACGCGGAGGCCGTACCGCTGTCGCCGTCCTCGCTCTCGGAGGCGAAGAGGTGCGGCGCGAGCTGGGCCTGGAGGTCGGCGGGGCTCGGCCGGAGGGCCGCCTCCATCTGCATGCACGTCTCGATGAGCGGACGCAGCTCGTCCGGGAGTCCCTCCAGGTCAGGGCCTTCCCGGAGCAGCATGAAGACGGTCTCGACGGGGTTCGCGCCATGGAAGGGCGCGTGGCCGGTCGCGGCGAAGACGAGCATCGAGCCGAGCGAGAAGACATCGCTCGCGCCGGTGACGCTGCGCGAGTCCTTCGCCTGCTCGGGAGACATGTACGCGGGGGTGCCCACCGCGACGTTCGTCATGGTCAGCCGGGTGTTGGAGACGCCGGACGCGATGCCGAAGTCGATGACGCGGGGTCCGTCCTCGACGACGAGTACGTTCGACGGCTTGAGGTCGCGGTGGACCAGGCCCGCGCCGTGGATGGACTCCAGGGCCTCGGCGACGCCCGCCGCGAGCCAGCGCACGGCCTGGGTGGGCAGCGGCCCGTGCTCATTCACTATTTCTTCGAGAGAGGGCGCGGGAACGTACGCGGTGGCGAGCCACGGCACCGCGGCGCGCGGGTCGGCGTCCACGACGGCGGCCGTATAGAAGCCGGACACGGCCCGTGCGGCCTCGACCTCGCGCGTGAAGCGGACCCGGAACAGCTGGTCCTCGGCGAGCTCGGTCCGCACCGTCTTGATCGCCACCCGCCGACCTGACGCGGAGCGCGCGAGGTAGACAAGGCCCATGCCACCGGCTCCGAGCCGGCCGAGCACCTCGAACGGGCCGATCCGCCTCGGATCGTGCTGCGTCAGCTGATCCACCACTTGCCCTGCCACCTCCCCGTACGCGGGCACCGTATCGAGCGGCCCCGTGCAGCGTCTCACCACCGAGCCGCTACGGCGGCACGCACCCTGATTCTTCCTGTACGGGGCGACGGTTGCGAACCGGGGGCGGGATCGGGGTGTCTCGGGACAAAGGAGACGCAAGAAGGGACGCAAGGGGGAGAAGAAACGCCAGAGGCGCTCGATTCGAACGTCTGCCCTATTTTACGGGCGGCCGGAATCCACCGCCGCGACCCGTATCCGCCCGCGCGGGTGGATCGGGCGAATACCGAGACGAATAGCGCCCCCAACCCCATTTGCACTCGGCCGAATCGCGCTCCGATCACCCCTCGGTAAGCTGACGGCATGACAGGACAGGTACGTACCGTCGACGGCCGCGTGGCCGGTCGGCGCGGTCAGGCGACGCGTCAGAAGCTGCTCGACTGCCTCAGCGAGATGCTCAGCTCCTCGCCCTACCGGGACGTCAAAGTCATCGACGTCGCCCGGAAGGCGGGGACTTCACCAGCGACCTTCTACCAGTACTTCCCGGACGTCGAGGGCGCCGTCCTGGAGATTGCCGAGCAAATGGCCGCCGAGGGCGCCGAGTTGACCCAGCTGCTCGACGGGCGGTCCTGGGTCGGCAAGGCGGGGTGGCAGACCGCTCAGGAGCTTGTCGACGGCTTCCTCGACTTCTGGCGCAAGAACGACGCGATCCTCCGGGTCGTCGATCTGGGCGCCGCCGAGGGCGACAAGCGCTTCTACAAGATCCGCATGAAGATCCTCAACTCCGTCAACAACTCCCTTACGGACACGGTCAAGGAACTCCAGGCCAAGGGCAAGGTCGACAAGGACGTCAGCCCGGCGGCCATGGCCGGCTCCCTGGTGGCGATGCTCGCCGCGGTCGCCTCGCACCAGCGGGGGTTCCAGACGTGGGGCGTCAAGCAGGCTGAACTGAAGCCGAATCTGGCGTTGTTGGTGCACTTGGGAGTGACAGGCAAGAAGCCGACGAAGTAGCCCCCGAGAGGGCCGACTTCCCAAGTCCTGTCATTCGCAGCGGCGGATCACCGAGGTGATCCGCCGCTGCGACACCCCGCCCCGTAAGGGGCGCGGGGCTGTATAGATTTGCGGCTCCGCCGCGGGGCGCGACCAGCCACACACGACCCGCAGCAAACGGATGACCCGGGACGCTCAGCTCCGCCTCTCCAGGCGGAACAGTCGTATCTCCCGCTCCACTCGGGATTGATACGTGGCATACGGCGGCCAGAAGACAAGTACCGCCTCCCAGGCGGCGTCCCGCTCCTCACCGCCCAACAGCCGTGCCCGCACCGGGATGTCCTCGCCCTGCCAGCTGACGTCCGCGTCCGGGTTGGCAAGGAGATTGGCCGTCCACGCCGGGTGGCCGGGACGCCCGAAGTTGGACCCGATCAGCACCCAACCCCCCGTGTCCTTCTCCGGCATGCACGCAAGCGGCGTACGCCTCGGCAGTCCGCTCTTCGCGCCGCGCACCGTCAGGATGACGCCGGGCAGCATCCTCGCGCTGAGCAGGACCTTGCCGCGGGTGAGGCGGTGCACCGTGCGGTCCATCGCCGGGATGAAGTGCGGGGCGATCCTGGCGAAGGTGCGCGTCGACGACACCTTCTGGATCAGGCGCAGACCCGGCGGCATCAGACGGCCTCTTCCAGAGCGGCGGCGGCCGGTCCGCCCTCGAAAAGACCCGCCCGTTCCGCCGCCCGCGCCCGCAGCCGGTGCACCGGACCGAAGAGCAGCTCGTCGCTCGACGCCCGCTTGAAGTACAGATGCGCCTCGTGCTCCCAGGTGAAGCCGATGCCGCCGTGCAGCTGTACGGCTTCGGACGCGGCGGTCCGCAGCGCGTCGAGGCCCTGGGCGAGCGCGAGCCCGCCGGCCCGTTCGGCGCCCTGTCCGCCGAACCCGGCGGCCTCGGCACCGGCGGCCCACGCCGCGTAGTAGGCGGCCGAGCGCGCGGCCTGGACCTGCACATACACATCGGCCAGGCGGTGCTTGACCGCCTGGAAGGAACCGATCGGGCGGCCGAACTGCTCGCGCTGCTTCACGTATTCGACGGTCCGCTCCATCACCCGGTCCGCGGCGCCGACGGCCTCCGCGGCGACGACCGTGGCGGCGACGTCACCGACCGCGGCGAGCGCGCCCGGCACATCCGACTCGTCCGTGCCCAGCAACTCCGCTTCCACGTCGCGCAGTTCGAGGCGGGCCTGGGTGCGGGTCTCGTCGAGCGCCGTCTGGCGGGTGCGCACCATGCCGGGCGCCCCGTCGCGTACGAGGAAGAGGAGGGTACGGGAGCGTGCGAAGCCTCCCGCGTGCGCGGCCACGACGAGGAGGCCCGCGCTGTGCCCGTCGAGCACCTGCTCGGCCTGCCCGTACAGCCGCCACACCCCGTCGGAGAGCCGCGCCTGTACGCCGCCCGCGCGGCCGCCGCCCGACCAGTCGCCGGAGTTGTCGCCGACGAGACCGAGTGCCGTGGCGAGTCCGGTGCCGGGGACGGCGAGCGCGGCGGTCAGCTCGCCCGCGGCGATGCGGGGCAGCAGCCCGGCGCGCTCCTCCTCGGTGCCGAGGGAGAGGATCAGCGGGGCGGCGAGGACCGCGGTGGCGAAGAGCGGGGTGGGGGCGAGGGCCCGCCCCAACTCCTCGCAGCCGAGGGCTAGTTCGGCTGCGGTGCAGCCGACTCCTCCGTACGTCTCCGGGAGGGCGAGGCCGGGAAGACCGAGCTGTTCGGCGAGGGCCGCCCAGAGGGTGGCGTCGTGTCCTGCCGGGGTGCGCACCGCGGCCTTGACCTCGTCGGGGCCGCAGCGTTTGGTGATCACTTCGCGAAGGGTGCGGCGGATCTCGTCCTGCTCCGCACTGAAGGCGGCGTCCATCGGCAGGCTCCTCCCCAGGGCCCGGCGGCCCGGTACCCAGATCTGACGGGCCGTCATGCTAGGACGGCGGCGGCGATATGCACAGAGCGCTGACGTGACGCGATGCGATCCCGACTCTCGGCCAGGGCCTTGAATCTGATGTACCGTCAGATTCATGGCTGCTGCTACCACTGGTACTGCTACTGCTCCCCGTTCCCCCGCCCGCAAGGTCGCCGTCGTAGGTGTCGCCCTCTCGGACTGCGGCCGGGTCGACGAGGCCACGCCCTACGCGCTGCACGCCCAGGCCGCCCGCCGCGCGCTCGCCGACTCCGGGCTCGGCCGCGACGTCATCGACGGCATCGCCTCGGCCGGCCTCGGCACACTGGCGCCGGTCGAGGTCGCCGAGTACCTGGGCCTCAAACCCCGCTGGGTGGACTCGACTTCGGTCGGCGGCGCCACCTGGGAGGTGATGGCCGCGCACGCGGCGGAGGCGATAGCGGCGGGACGGGCGAACGCCGTCCTGCTGGTCTACGGATCGACGGCGCGCGCGGACATCAAGGCGAAACGGCGTACGTCGAACCTGTCGTTCGGCGCGCGGGGGCCGCTGCAGTTCGAAGTCCCGTACGGACACTCACTGATCGCCAAGTACGCGATGGCCGCGCGCCGCCATATGCACGAGTACGGCACGACGCTGGAGCAGCTCGCGTCGGTGGCCGTGCAGGCGCGGGCGAACGCGGCGACCAACCCGGACGCGATGTTCCGCGAGCCGATCACGGTGGACGAGGTGCTGAGCGGCCCGATGATCGCGGACCCGTTCACCAAGCTGCACTGCTGCATTCGTTCCGACGGCGGCTGCGCGGTGCTGCTGGCCGCCGAGGAGTACGTGGCCGACTGCGCCTCTGCGCCGGTGTGGGTGCTCGGCGCGGGCGAGCACGTCTCGCACACGACGATGTCGGAGTGGGACGACTTCACCGTCTCCCCGGCGGCGGTGAGCGGGCGGCTCGCGTTCGAGCGGGCGGGGGTGCGGCCGGAGGACGTGGACGTGGCTCAGATCTACGACGCCTTTACGTATATGACGCTGGTGACGCTGGAGGACTTGGGCTTCTGCGGGAAGGGGGAGGGCGGGGCGTTCGTGGAGAAGGGCCGCCTGCTCCGGGACGGGGAGCTGCCGACGAACACGGACGGCGGCGGCCTCTCCGCCCAACACCCGGGAATGCGGGGGCTGTTCCTGCTGGTGGAGGCGGTGCGGCAGCTGCGGGGCGAGGCGGGCGAGGGACGCCAGGTGCGGAGGGCGGGGGGCCGCCTACCGGAGGTGGCGGTGGCTTCGGGGACCGGGGGGTGGTTCTGCTCTTCGGGGACGGTGGTGCTGGGGCGGGGGTGAGGGGGCCTCCTGCCGGCCGGGGGTGCGGTGTGTCTTGGGGGCGGGCCTGTGGTTTGGGCACCGTCTGCGGGGCTGTTCGTCTTTGGGGCGGGGCCGCGCCGGTATGTCCGTACTCGCCATCTCGGTCCGAGCGTTCTGCTGCTTCGGCTGGGGAGTGCTGCTTACCGTGCTCCGTGCGGACATACCGACACGTCCCCTCGCGTCTCGTTGCGCGCTGGCGGTGCGTGGGGGCCGATGTCCGGTCCCTTGCGTACGTCGCGCACTGCGGGTGAGCGGTGTGGTTCCGCCACCTCCCCCACCCACCCCTGCGGCGGCTGCGGGGCAATCGGGCGGGTGGGCGGGAAAGGCTTGTTCGGTGAGGCGGCGCCGCGGGGCAACAGCGGGCTACTGAGGGCAGCGCTCCGGGCCTACGCTCGGTGGGATGCGGGGGACGCTGCTTGACGGGCGGTATCGGCTACGCCAACCCATCGGCTCCGGCGGCATGGGCCAGGTCTGGCGCGCCCTCGACGAAAGCCTCGGGCGAGAAGTCGCCGTCAAGGTCTTCGCACCGCCGGACGACATCGACGCGGCCGACCGCGCGGAACTGCTCGCCCGCTTCCAACGGGAGGCCCGCGCCGCGGCACGGCTGAGCAGCCGGCACATCGTGACGGTCTTCGATCATGGATCCGTGGGTGACATCCCGTACCTCGTCATGGAGTTGGTCACCGGGCAGACCCTGGAGAGGGCCCTTCGGGACGCGGGCCGGATCCCCCTGGCCAAGGCGCTCGACTGGGCGGCGCAAATATGCGAGGGCCTCGCCGCCGCGCACGGCGCCGGGGTGATCCACCGGGACATCAAGCCCGCGAACCTCATGCTCCGTGACGACGGCGACGTACAGATCCTGGACTTCGGCATCGCCACCTTCCTCGCGGGCGCGGAGGCGGCATCACGCCTGACCGGCACGGGGCGGATGCCGATCGGCAGCGTGCTGTACATGGCGCCCGAGCAGTTCCGGCAGGAGCGGGGCGACGGGCGGATCGATCTGTACGCGCTGGGGTGCGTGCTCTACGAACTCCTCGTCGGGCGCCCGCCGTTCACCGGTCCGGCGGCCGGTGTGATGTACAACCACCTGCACGACGCGCCGCTGCGGCCCTCGCGGGCACGGGCCGACGTGCCGGCCGGCGTGGAGCGGCTCGTACTCGACCTCATGGCCAAGGATCCGGTGGACCGGCCGCGGGACGCGGGTGAGGTGGGCGGGCGGATCGCGAGGCTTCAGGCTGAAGTGGCCGCGGACCCTGAGGCTCCGGCAGCCCCTGCGGCTCCCGCTGAACGCGGATCCCCTGCGCCGGACCCCGGGCAGCCCGCCTCCCCGCCGGCGCCCAAGCCATTGCCCAAGCCCCAGCCGAAGCCAAAGCCCGATCCGCCTGCCGCCCGGCCCCCACAGCCCCGCCCCACGCCCGCCCCGGCACCCACACCCACACCCACCGGCAAGACCATCCGGCCCTCCCTCGTATCCCCGGACCGGAAGCGGCGACCGGTCAGTTCGCCACGTGCCCTCGCCGGGCTTGCGGGTGTCGGGGTCATGGTGATCATCGGGGCGCTGGGGCTCTCCTCGAACTTCGCGGACGGCGAGCGGAAGCCGTCCGGCACGTCCGGCTCGTCTGGCACGTCCGGCGCCCGGCCGGACGAGTTCGTCGTGGCGGTGGCCGCCACCGACGACGGCGGCGCGGCATCCAACGACGCGGCCGTCGTCACGGCGGACCGCGTCATACGGAGCGGTGGGCGCTATCCGCTGCCGGTGAAGGTCGTCGGAGTCGAACTCGACCCCAACAGCAGCCACGACGCGTTGGGCGCACTGACCGACAAGTACCCGGGCCTCATCGCGGTCATCGGGGAGACCGATGAACTGCCCCTCGGCAGGCATCCCTCGCTCCCGGCGATCAGCGCCTGCGAGTGGTCCTCGGAGGAGGACGTGTCGCTCCGCTACCGTCAGTTCGGCCTCGCCCCCAGCCCTGAGCAGCGGGGCAAGGAGGTGGGCCGCCATCTGCACGACGCCTTGAAGAAGCGGAAGCTGCTGGTACTGCAGGACCCTGAACTCAGCCGACCGCCGGACGTCGGGGAGAACCGGGACCTCCGCGACACCGCACGCGCGATGTCCGAGGCGGTGAACGGCTCGGGCAAGGACCTGCCCGCGGATCTCATCTCCACGTACGAACGTCCGAAGGTGCCGGGCCTCCTCAAGAAGCACCGGCCCGATTCCGTCTTCTTGAACGTTCCGCCGAGCGGCTCCGCCGACTACGCCCGGGAGCTTGCGGACATGGGATTCAAGGGCACGGTCGTCACCCGCCCCGACACGGCATGGGGAACCTGCACCCGGCCGCCCGGCATGGGGAGCTCGCCGGATCCACCGTCCGGAACGCTCCGCTACCGCTATGTGTCCGAGGAAGTACGACGCCCCGACTGCGCCGATCCCCGCGCCGCCTGGTGCGACCGGATCATGGACCTGAGCCTCTCCCACCTGCCGGGCGCCCTGGAGAGGTATCAGGCAGCCAAAGCGGTCGCCGAGGCGCTGGAGTCGGTGACGTCGAAGGGGGCGACTCCATCGGCGTCCTCCTACGACGAGCCGATGGCGGAACCCCGCGAGCAACTGTGGGAAGCCCTGCGGGAGGTCCGGGTCGAGGGTCTCGACGGGCCCTTCGACCTGCTCGGCAGGCCCGGCGACGCACGAGGGCCGATCTGGATCGAGCGGTACGAGGGTGCGGGCAGGTGGAAGGGCCTCGGTACGACCACCGCCCTCACCTAGGTCACGGGTTGACTAGATTCACGGCATGACCGAGATCCCTGAGGCGACGACCGCTGCCCCGACATCCGCCGCCGACCCCGAGTCACAGGGCCGCGCCCTGCTCCGCACGCTGAAGGTGTGGGACACCGAGCTGCCCGCCCTCGACCCGGCCGCGGCCCCCGCCGAACCGCTCCCCCTCTTCTGGCAGTGGTTCGTGGAGGTCGCGCAGGCGGGGCAGGTGGAGCCGCACACGATGAGCCTCGCCACGGCGGACGAGACGGGGCGTCCCGACGTACGGACGATCATGCTGCACGACGCGGACGCGGCCGGCTGGCACTTCGGCTCGCACGCGGGCAGCGCCAAGGGCCGCCAGCTCGCGGCGCGCCCCGAGGCGGCGCTCGGCTTCTACTGGCCCGCGCAGGGCCGCCAGGTCCGGGTGCGCGGCAGGGTCACGGCCGCGAACCCCGCCGAGAGCCGTGCCGACCTCGCTCGGCGCTCGCCGGGGGCGCTGGCGTCGGCGCTGGTCGGCAGGCAGAGCGAAGTACTGCCGTCGTACGAAGATCTGGTCGCCGCGAGCGAGGCCGCCTGGCAACGGGCACAGGCGGAACCGGACGCACCGGCACCGAGCTGGACGCTGTACGTGCTCGCCCCGGAGGAGGTCGAGTTCTTCCAGGGCGACGCGCGACGCCGGCATGTGCGACTGCGCTACCGGCGTGCGGCGAACGGGAGTTGGACCCGGGAGCTGCTGTGGCCGTGAGGCCGCACCGCCAGACGCCTACGCCGCGAGACCTCAGCGCCAGGCGCGTACACCCGTGGGGCCGGAGGACCAGCTCCCCAGCCCACGCCGTGCGGCTGGGGCAGCTCCCCGCCTACGCCATGTGGCCGGAACGCCAGGCGCCAACGCCAAGAGACCTCAGCGCCAGGCACGTACACCGTGAGGCCAGAGGACCAACTCCCCGGCCCACGCCATGCGGCCGGAGCAACTCCCCGCCCACGCCACGCGGCCGGACCCGCCCCCGGCCCACCCACGCCGTGAAGTCGGAGCGGCCCCCGGCCCACCTACGCCGTGAAGTCGTACAACGTGAAATCCCGCACCGGCCGATAGCCGATCCGCTGGTACAGCCCGTTGCTCGTGGGGTTTTCGAGGTCCGTGAAGAGCAGCACCTCGTCCGCCCCTGCCTCCAGCGCGGCCCGGCTCACCGCGACGGTGGCGGCTCCCGCGTAGCCGCGGCCGCGCAGGTCGGCGGGGGTGTAGACGGGCGCGACCCGGACTTGGCCGGCGATCTGGCGGGTGTTGCCCGCCATGGCGACGGGCGTGCCGTCGGGGGTTTCCCACAGGGTGGCGCCTCCGTAGGCGATGCGGGTGTCGGCCCACGCGCCCGCCTCCATCCCCGCGTGCCCGCCGACGGACTCCTCGAACTCCGTGTGCCAGCGCGCCAGGAGCTCCCGGTCCGCGGCGGTGGCGACGCGCGCGACGCCCTGCGGTGACGGCTCCGGCGGGGTGAGCGTGCCCAGGCGGTACAGCCGCTGCCGGTAGGCGACGGTGGCGACGGCCCCGGTGCGCCGCTGCCAGGCGTCGGCGAACGCGGCCGCGGTGGTCTCCTCGCCGCCGACGCCGGGCAGTTGCCGCCCCGCGCCGGCGAGCACCGCGGCGAGCTCGTCGGCCGCGGAGGCTTCGGCGAGCGGACCCAGGGCGAGAACATGCGGCGGCGTCCACACGAAGGCACCGGTCACGGTGCCGCCACCGTCGGCACCCTCACCACCGGCGCGGACTCCGAAGAGGGGCGCCCCGTCCCCGTACGCATGAAGGCCCCGCGCACGCAGCGTCTCGGTGACGCTGAGCAGCGCGGTGTGCAGGGCGGGAGCCGAGTAAAGGAAGTCCCGTACACGGGTACGGAATTCATCGAGGTCGGAGGTCAACTGCCAGCGGGGTTCGGTAGACGAGGCCATGGACGATCATCCATCGCACCGGGTGGCGTACGAAACCGAATTCCTACGGCCGAAGCGCCCCGCCCTACGACCGAAGCTCCACGCCGACCCCCTCGACCCCCTCGACCCCCTCGACTCTCTCGGCTCCCTCAGCCCCTTCGGCCCTGAACACCGCCACCGCAAACCCCCCTGCCTCCCGGAAGGCCACCTCAAGCCCCATCCCGATGCGCAGCTCGTCCTCCCCGCAGTCGACGATCTCCGTCATCATGCGCGGGCCCTCGGCGAGGTCGACGACGGCGGCGATGTACGGGACACGGCCGCCGAAGGGCGGCAGGTCGTTCCGGTGGACGACCGACCACGTGTAGAGCGTCGCGCGGCCGCTCGCCCGCTCCCAGGTGACGTCCTCGCTCCAGCAGCGGGGGCAGAACTCGCGCGGATAGTGGTGCGCCGTGCCGCACCCGCCGCAGCGGCGGATCAGGAGCTGGCCATCGGCGGCCGCGTCCCAGTAGGGGCGGGTGAAGGCGTCGGGCTCGGGGAGGTCGAAGCGCAGGGCCGTGCCGCCCGCGGGAGCGGTGCTCACAGGAACAGTCCCATCGCGTTGTCGAGCGACCACGACTGCCAGGACATGGCGAAGAGGGCGACGAGCGAGATCAGCGCCATCATCGCGTTCTGCCCCTGCTCGGCCCAGTCGTGGATCATGAGGACGAGGTAGAGGAGGTTGAGCAGCAGGCCGCCGATCAGGGCGATGGGGGTCAGGAAGCCGACGATCAGGCCGAGACCCAGGGCGAGTTCGGCGTAGACGACGACGTACGCCATGGTCTTGGGGCGCGGCGCGACCACCGTGTCGAAGCCGCTGCGGACCGCGTTCCACTTGTGCTTGGCGGCCACGTCGGACGCCCAGGCGATGCCCGTGCCGCGCTCGAACCACCCCTTCTTGTCCTTGTGCCGCCAGCTCTCAAGCCACCACAGGCCGAGGCCTATACGGAGCACGGCGAGCCATTCGGCGCCGGTGAGCCAGATCGTGTCCATGCCGTGGCCTCTCCCGCTTACTCGGCTTTCGGGTACGCGTTTCTGACGGTACGTCAGTTCAGCGCATGGGCGGCGAGCGCGCAAGGGGCGTACGCGGGGCAGCGTCCACCCGGGGCATCGGGCACACCACGTACACGTGTGTGATCAATTCGCAACCGGTTTGGGGCTTGACCGTCCCCCATCAAGTGACCACGTGATTACGCTCAGGTGCATGGCCGACACCACTCCCCCACAAGCGCCACAGCAAGACCGTCCCGTGTACGTCATCGGCGGCGGACCCGGCGGGCTCTCGGCGGCTGCCGCCCTGCGCGCACGTGGCGTACGCGCGGTCGTGCTCGAGCGGTCCGACCGCGTCGGCGCCTCCTGGCGCGGGCACTACGACCGCCTCCGTCTGCACACGACACGACGCCTCTCCGCACTGCCGGGGCTCCCGATACCGCGCGCCTTCGGACGCTGGGTGTCACGTGACAACGTGCTCCGCTACCTGGAGAAGTACGCCGAGTTCCACCAGCTGGAGACCGTCACCGGCGTCGAGGTCTCCCGCCTCGAACCGTCCCCCGACGGCAACGGCTGGCTGCTGCACGCCACCGGCGGCCGCCGGTTGACCGGCAGCGCCGTGGTGATCGCCACCGGCTACAACCACACGCCCCACCTGCCCGACTGGCCCGGCCGTGACGCGTACGCGGGCGAACTCCTGCACGCGAGCGCCTACCGCAACGCGAGCCCTTACGAAGACAAGGACGTCCTGGTCGTCGGCGTCGGCAACACCGGCGCCGAGATCGCCGTCGACCTCGCCGACGGCGGCGCTTCCCGCGTACGGCTCGCGGTGCGCACCGCGCCGCACATCGTGCGCCGCTCCACGGCCGGCTGGCCCGCGCAGCTCTCCGGGATCCTGTGCCGCAGGCTCCCGGTGTCCCTGGTGGACCGCATCGCGCGCCCGCTCGCCAAGGTGAGCGTGCCCGACCTGGCCGAGCAGGGGCTGCCGCGCCCGGACACGGGCCTGTACTCGCGGGTCGCCGAGGGGGCGATCCCCGTGCAGGACGTGGGTCTGATCGACGCCGTGCGCAAGGGGCGGGTCGAACCGGTCGCGGCCGTCGAGTCCTTCGAGGACGGCAAGATCGTCCTCGCGGACGGCACCCGCATCGGCCCCGAGGTCGTCATCGCGGCGACGGGCTACCGGCGCGGCCTCGAGCCGCTCGTCGGCGACCTCGGCGTGCTCGACGAGCGGGGCGCACCGGTCGTCCAGGGGTCGCGGACACCACGGACGGCACCGGGCCTCTACTTCACCGGCTTCACGAACCCGATCAGCGGAATGCTGCGCGAACTGGCCCTGGACGCCGAAAAGATCGCGAAGGCGGTGGCGAGGACGCACGGCACCGCACGGTAAGCGGGCGAGGCGAGAGCGCCCCGAAGGGGCGCGGGGAACTGCGCGACCAGCCACGACGGCGCAGGGGTCGACACACACCCCGCCCACGACGGCGCACAGTCGACGCACACCCACCCTCAACGGCCCCCGCAGTGGGCCAACGCCCCCCGGCCACCGGAGGATGGCACCCCCGGTGGCCGATACAACCCCCCCTCCCGACGCCCAGCCCCCGGCAGGGGGTAGCAGCCCCCGAGCAACGGGTACTGCTAAAGGGACGCCCCAACTCCTTCCTGACGCAGCGTCAGTTCAGTAATCTGACTATGCGTCAGTTGAGTTGCTGTCACACAGGAGCGGGCGGACCGATGCTTGGATCGACTTACGGCACCTTCACCACCGACCCCCGCCGCGCGCGTGTTGTGGCCTGCGGCGAAGCCCCGGCACCCAGCGTCCACGGCCGGGCCGCCACGGCGGACGACCTGGACGTCAGCGGCCGTCCGCTGCACGCCGACGTACCGGATCTCGACCGGTTCTTCCGCCCCGAGTCCGTCGCCGTCATCGGGGCATCGGACGCCGAGGGCCGGCCGAACACCGGCATCACGCGCCAGCTCATCGCCTGGGCCGAGCGCGGCGGCGCCCGGCTGCATCCGGTGCACCCCACCCGTCAGTCCGTCTTCGGCATACGCTGCTTCCCCTCCGTCGCGGACCTGCCGGAACAGGTCGATCTGGCCGTACTCCTCGTCAGCGATCCGCTGCCCGTGATCGAGGAACTCGCCGAGTCCAAGGTCAAGTTCGCCGTCGCTTTCGCCTCCGGGTTCGCCGAGACCGGCGAGGAGGGCGCGGCCGCCCAGGCCCGCCTCGCCGCCGCCGTCGAACGCTCGGGCCTTCGGCTGCTCGGGCCGAACACCAACCTCAACGCCTTCGAGCGGTTCCGCGACGATCTGGACGGCCCCGCGATCGCCCTGATCACCCAGTCCGGCCACCAGGGCCGGCCCGTCTTCACGCTGCAGGAGATCGGCATACGCCTCTCCCACTGGGCACCCACCGGCAACGAAGCCGACCTGGAGACCGCCGACTTCATCTCCTACTTCGCCGAGCAGCCCGAGGTCGGGGCCATCGCCTGTTACGTCGAGGGCCTCAAGGACGGCCGCTCCTTCCTGCTCGCCGCCGACCGGGCGGCCCGGCACGGCGTGCCCGTCGTCGCCGTCAAGGTCGGCCGCACCGAGACCGGCGCCAAGATGGCCGCCTCACACACCGGCAAGCTCACCGGCGCCGACGCGGTCGTCGACGCGGCGATGCGGCAGTACGGCGTGATCCGCGTGGACGGACTCGACGAACTCCAGGACACCTCCGCCCTGTTGGCCCGCGCGCGGGCACCGCAGGCCGACGGCGTCGTCGTCTATTCGATCTCGGGCGGCACGGGCGCGCACTTCTCGGACCTGGCGACCGAGGCGGGGCTGCGGCTTCCCACCCTCTCCGGCGCCAAGCAGACGGAGCTGCACCAGTGGATACCGGACTATCTGAACGTCGCCAATCCCGTCGACAACGGCGGGCATCCGGTCGGCGACTGGCGCGGCCGGAAGATCATCGACGCGATCCTGGACGACCCTGAGGTGGGGGTGCTCATCTGCCCCATCACCGGCCCCTTTCCCCCCATGAGCGACAAGCTCGCGCAGGACCTGGTGGACGCGGCGGAACAGACGGACAAGCTGGTGTGCGTGGTGTGGGGCTCGCCCGTCGGCACCGAGGAGGCCTACCGCACGACGCTGCTCGGCTCCTCGCGCGTCGCCACCTTCCGCACCTTCGCCAACTGCATCACGGCGGTGCGCGCCTATCTCGACCACCACCGCTTCACGGCCGGCTACCGCTCCCCCTTCGCCGAAGCGCCCCGCACCGCGTCGCCGTCCTTCCGCAAGGCCCAGGCCCTGATGCGGCCGGGCCAACAGCTGAGCGAGCACGCGGCGAAGCAGCTGCTGCGCGCGTACGGGATTCGCGTACCGCGCGAGCAGCTGGTGACCAGCGCGGCGGCGGCCGTGCGGGCGGCGGGGCTCGTCGGCTACCCGGTGGTGATGAAGGCCTCTGGCGCGCGGCTCGCCCACAAGAGCGAACTCGGCCTGGTGAAGGTCGGGCTGACCTCGGCCAGCCAGGTGCGGGACGCCTATCGGGAGCTGACCGACATCGCGCGCTACGAGGGGATCGCCCTTGACGGCGTACTGGTCTGCCAGATGGTGGAGCGGGGCGTCGAGATGGTGGTCGGCGTGACCCAGGACGAGCTGTTCGGCCCGACCGTGACCGTGGGGCTTGGTGGGGTGCTTGTCGAAGTCCTGCGGGACGTGGCCGTGCGGGTCCCGCCCTTTGGGGAGGCCCAGGCCTCCGCGATGCTTTCCGAGTTGCGGGGGCGGGCTTTGCTGGACGGGGTTCGAGGAGCGCCGCCCGCTGACGTCGACGCGCTCGTCGAGGTCGTGCTGCGGGTTCAGCGGATGGCGCTTGAACTGGGGGATGAGATGGCCGAGTTGGACATCAATCCGCTGATGGTTCTGCCGCGGGGGCAGGGAGCCGTCGCGCTTGATGCCTTGGCCGTCTGCCGGTGAGCCGTGTTTCAAGGCGCCGCTTCGCGGCGATCCTTTCCCGCCCACCCACTCGATCACCCCGCAGCGCGCCATCAACGAACGGAACCGCTTCCCCATGACTTCCTCCCCCGAAATCTCCCTCGACTCATTGGTACTCCACGCCACTGACAACGGCGTCTCGTGGATCACCCTCAACCGGCCCGAAGCCATGAACGCCGTCACCTGGGACCAGCGCGAACGCGTCATCTCTCTGCTCGCCGACGCCTCCGCCGACCCCGCCGTCCGCGCCGTCGTGCTCACCGCCACCGGCAAGGGCTTCTGCGCCGGGGCCGATCTGCGGGGTGCGCCGAGCGGCGGCGAGCGGGTTCCCGGCGACGTGGCCCGCACCATCAGGCTCGGCGCCCAGCGGCTCATCGCGGCCGTCCTCGACTGCGAGAAGCCGGTGATCGCCGCGGTCAACGGCACCGCGGCCGGGATCGGCGCGCATCTCGCGTTCGCCTGCGACCTGGTCATCGCCGCCGAACAGGCCAGGTTCATCGAGGTGTTCGTGCGGCGCGGACTCGTGCCGGACGGCGGCGGCGCCTATCTGCTGCCACGGCTCGTCGGGCCGCAGCGGGCGAAGGAGCTGATGTTCTTCGGGGACGCGCTGCCCGCCGCGGACGCCGAACGGCTCGGCCTCGTCAATCGCGTCGTAGCGGCGGACGAGCTGGAGAAGACGGCCCGCGCCTGGGCCGAACGCCTCGCCACAGGGCCGACCCGAGCCATCGCCATGACCAAGCAACTGGTCAACGCCGCCCTCGAATCCGACCGCGCGACCGCCTTCGCCGCGGAGGCCGCCGCGCAGGAGATCAACATGACGACCGCGGACGCCAACGAGGGCGTGGCCAGTTTCGTCGAACGGCGCACCCCGTCGTACGAAGGGCGTTGACGCCCGCGCGCAGCCTCCTATGTTGAGGGCAGAAGACCCGACCTAGGAGGGCACATGGCCGGAAGCCTGCCCGACGGCGTCTATCTCTTCAGGAACGACGCCAGCGGTCTCTACATGGAGCTCGTCGACGCCGACCTCGGCCCGAACGTGCCGGTCGTCGGCGCCATCGCCAGCAAGCTGGCCGCCCAGCAGTGGGAGGTCACCGCCTTCCACGGCGACGACCCGACCGAGGCGGGCGACGACAACGCGTACACGATCAAGAGCAAGGTCGGCGACGTCTACGTAGGACAGCGCGCCTCCCGGCTCATCCCGCCCCGGCTCGGCTCCCGTGCCGCTCCGACGCCGTGGATCATCGAGTACGTCGACGAGGGCACCGTCCGCGTCCGCAGTCCGCGCTCAGGGGATGTCTTCGACCTCTCGGGCGGCGACGACGGGCCTGAAATCCTGCTGGTCGAATGGAACGGGCGGGCCACACAGCGCTGGATCCTCGAAGCGGTGTAGCCCAGTTCGGTCCTTGGGTCAGTCCTTGACCAGGATCTCGACCTCGGGCGCGTCCATGTCGCCGAGCACCACGAACAGCTCCGGGTCGTCCTCCGTGCCGCCGATCGTCCAGGCCTGCCTGCCGTCGCAGCCGTCCGTCTCGATGGCGACCACGGGCCGCCGGTCGTCCACGTCGACGTCGATCGTCCAGGTGCCGGTGACCTCACAGCGCGAGGCTTCGGCGGCGTCCAGAGGGTCGACCATGTCGTCCATGGCCGTGTCCTCGTACGGATTCGGGGCGAGGTCCACCCGCCTGTCCGCCCGCAGCCGCAGGACCGCCTTGCCGCCGTCCTCGTGGCGCCACACCCCGGCGACCTGCTCGGGGCTGAGCTGTGGCGGCTCGTACTCCTTGATGACGCCCGTGGCGGTGGCCACGAAAGCCAGCCCCAGGGAGGCCACGAACAGTCCCACAGAGGCAAGCGCGGACCGCACCCAGATCCTGCGCCGCCGTGCCCCTTCGAGCCCGCGCCCGGGGTACCTCGCCCAGTAGGCGACGGCCAGCGCGGGCAGCACTCCGCTTCCCGCCGCCCACAGTGTGATCTCGGCGAACGCGCCGCCGAAGGCGGCGAAGAGGAGCCCCCACCCCGCGCCCGGCACCAGCTGACCGGCCAGGGTCCAGGCCCACTGCGGGCCGCGTCGCATCCTGCGGGCCACCGCCCGTCCGAGCACGAGACCCGGAATCGTCTGCACGCACGCGTGCACCAGGCCGAAGAGCGGGAGGAGCAGGGGCAGGAACAGCATGAGGCAGGCGAGCCCGAAGGCCCCGCCGTAGCCCTCCGTCCCGTAGCCGTCGTTACTGAAGGACACCACATAGGCCACCACCGCAGCCGCCGGAAGCTGCGCGGCGCCCGCCGCGGCGGCGGCCGTCACGTGCTCGTTGTCCCAGGCGTCCCGCACGTTCCCCCACGTCATGGGGCTGAAGATACGCCGCCCCCGACGGCGCTCAGGCAGTACCCTCCACACCCTTCCCATCTGACGGTCCGTCAGCTTCAATGGCTGATGTGATGGGACACGCTGGGATGGCGGCCACCGCCGTCCGATACCTCAGGTCGGTCGGGGCATCGACCACCACCGGGCCGGTCGAGGCCTTGCCGCGCCCGCAGCTGCGGGCCGTCGGCGACGACGAGCGGGCTCCGCTCGATCCGGGCGAATTCCGGCGTGTGCTCGGGAACTTCGCCACCGGCGTGACCGTTGTCACGGCACCGGCATCGGAAGGCGAACCGGGCCCGGCCGGATTCGCCTGCCAGTCCTTCTCCTCGCTCTCCCTCGACCCGCCGCTCGTCTCGTTCATGGTCGCGCGTACGTCGACGACGTGGCCCCGCATCGCCCGCGCGGGCGTCTTCTGCGTGAACGTCCTGGGTGCCGACCAGGGCGAGCTGTGCCGCGGCTTCGCGGTCAGCGGCGCCGACAAGTTCGCGGGAGTGGAGCACGAGGCGGCGCCGGTCACCGGCTCGCCCCGGCTGACCGGCGCACCGGCCTGGATCGACTGCACGATCCAGGCCGTGCACACCGGCGGCGACCACCTGATCGTGGTCGGCAAGGTGGAGGCGCTCGGAGCCGCCGACGCGGGGGAGCCACTGCTCTTCCACCGGGGCAGGTTCGGCCGCTTCGCTACGTGAGAGCGGGTCGGATCGCCACTCCCTCCGTGAGAGCGGGCCGGATCGCCACTCCCTCCGTGAGACCTATGTGAGAGCGGGCCGCACCCCCGCGCCCTCGCCCCGCCGCCGGATCACCAGGGCCATCAGCGCGGCCGCCGCGCACAGCGCGCCCGATGCGTACCAGACGACGTCGTACGACCCGAAGGCGTCCCGCGCGACACCGCCAGCGAAGGCCACCACCGCGGCGCCCACCTGGTGCGATGCGAGCACCCACCCGAAGACGATCGCGCTGTCGTCGCCGTACTGCTCGCGGCAGAGCGCCAGGGTCGGCGGCACCGTCGCCACCCAGTCGAGGCCGTAGAAGACGATGAAGAAGATCATCGGGGGCCGCACGGACGGCGCGAGCAGCATCGGCAGGAAGAGCAGCGAGATGCCGCGCAGCGCGTAGTACACGGCGAGCAGCCGGCGCGCGTCGAACCGGTCGGTGAACCAGCCGGAGGCGATCGTCCCGATCACGTCGAAGACCCCGATGACGGCGAGCAGCGACGCGGCGGCCGTGACCGGCATGCCGTGGTCGTGCGCGGCGGGCACGAAGTGCGTCTGGACCAGGCCGTTCGTCGAGGCGCCGCAGATCGCGAAGGTGCCGGCTAGCAGCCAGAAGGGTCCGGTGCGTGCCGCCTTGAAGAGCACCGTGACCGCGCGCCGCGCGGCCCCCGTGACCGGTGGCGGCTTCTCCACGAACTCCTGGGAGCCATAGGGCTTCAGGCCCACGTCGGCCGGGTGGTCGCGAAGCAGCAGCCAGACGAAGGGGACCACCGCGAAGGCGGCGAGCGACACCGTCACCGCGGCAGGACGCCAGTCGTGCCGGTCGACGATCCAGGAGAGCAGCGGCAGGAAGATCAGTTGGCCGGAGGCGGATGCGGCCGTGAGGATGCCGGTGACCAGGCCCTTGCGCGTGGTGAACCACCGGTTGGTGACGGTTGCGGCGAAGGCGAGCGCCATCGAACCGGACCCGAGGCCGACGAGCAGCCCCCAGCACAGCAGCAGCTGCCAGGCGGAGTCCATCCAGACCGTCAGGCCCGACCCGAGCGCGATCACGACGAGCGCGACGGCGACGACCTTGCGGATGCCGAACCGGTCCATCAGCGCGGCGGCGAACGGCGCGGTGAGCCCGTACAGCGCGAGATTGATGGAGACCGCGAGCCCGATCGTGCCGCGCGACCAGTGGAACTCCTGGTGCAGCGGGCCGATGAGCAGCCCCGGAAGGGACCGGAAGGCCGCGGCGCCGATGATCGTCACGAAGGTGACGGCGGCGACGAACCAGGCGCGGTGGATGCGGCGGGGCCGCGGAGCCTTCGAGGCCGGCCCGGTCGTCTCGTTCAGGTCTGTCTGTGCCACGCCCATCAGCATCGGGCCGCCGTCGATCACGATCGAGTGGCCCGAAGGACAGCCTTCGCTAGAATCGGGCCATGGCCTCAGCGACCAGCGCACCCAGCACGCCCCGGCACCGCGTCGTCGTGCTGGCCCTGGACGGCGTGATCCCCTTCGAACTGGGCATTCCGCAACGGATCTTCGGGCGTACGAGAGACAGCGCGGGCGAGCGCCTGTACGAGGTGATCACCGCCTCGATCCGCCCGCCGGGCCCGGTCCACACCGACGCGGACTTCGCCATCCTCGTCGAGAACGGCCCCGAGGCCCTCGCCACCGCCGACACCGTCGTGGTCCCGGCGTCGTACGAGCTGGGTCCCGTCTACGAAGAGGGCCGTCTGACCGGCGAACTCGCCGCCGCCCTCGCCCACATCAGGCCCGGCACCCGCCTGGTCGCCATCTGCACGGGCGGGTACGTCCTCGCGGCGGCGGGCTACCTCGACGGCCGCAGGGCCACCACGCACTGGTCGTCGGCCGAACACTTCCAGCGGCTCTTCCCCAAGATCACCGTCGACGCCGACGTCCTGTTCATCGACGACGGCGACGTACTCACATCGGCGGGCGTGGCGGCGGGTGTCGACCTCTGCCTCCATGTCGTACGCGGCGACCACGGCTCGGCGGTGGCCAACGAGGTGGCGCGCCGCACGGTGGTGCCGCCGCACCGGGACGGCGGCCAGGCGCAGTACATCCAACGCCCCGTCCCCGAGCCCCAGTTGGCGACCACCACCACGGCCCGCGGCTGGGCGCTCGGCCATCTGCACGAACCGATCCAGCTGCGCGACATGGCCGACCAGGAGTCGATGTCCGTACGCACCTTCACGCGCCGCTTCCGCGAGGAGGTGGGCGTCAGCCCCGGCCAGTGGCTGACCCAGCAGCGCGTGGAGCGGGCGCGGCACCTCCTTGAGTCGAGCGATCTGTCGGTCGACCAGGTGGCCCGGGAGGCGGGCTTCGGAACGCCCCAGTCGATGCGGCAGCACCTACAGGCGGCTCTCGGTGTCACCCCCACCGCGTACCGGCGCACGTTCCGGACCGCCGTCCGCGTCGCCGGACGGTGACGGCCGGCCCCCGCCGGACGGTGCCGGCTTGACCTCGCCGAGCACGCCCACCACCGTCAGTACGAGGGTGAGGCCGACCCCGGCGAGGATGGCGGTCGACGGTGCGACGACGGTGAGCAGGCCGCCCGCGAGGGAGCCGCTGGCCGCGTAACCGGCGCCTACGGCCGCGTACATGACCGAGTAGCCGGCGGCGAGCGCGCTCGGCGGCAGGACCTCGCGCAGGGTCAGGTTCCGGGTCAGCATCGCGCCGGCCTGCAGCAGTCCCGCGACGGCCAGGCCCGCGGCGATCAGTCCGGTGCTCGGCATCAGCGCGACGACGGCGACGACTCCGGAGACCGCGAACATCAGCACCATGCTCTGGGTGCGCAGCCGCCCCGGCCAGCTGCGCAGCCCGTACACCACCGACCCGACGGCCGAACCGATCGCGAGCCCGGCGAGCAGGGGGCCCGCCCAGCCGACCTCGATGCCGCGCTGCTCAAGCAGCGCCGGGAGCACCAGTTCGGCGAGGGCGAGCAGCGAGAGACTGGCGGCACCCGTCACATACACCGGCCAGGCCCGGACCATGATCCGCACCATGGACTCGCCGCCCCGGTCGTTCTCGTCGGACCGCCAGCCGGCCGGCAGCATCCACAGGCCGGCCACGGAGGAGGCCATGAGCACGGCGGCGAGCACCAGCGGCAGCTGCGGCGCGACGCCGAGCGCGAGGCCCGTGACGGCGGCGGGCGAGACGGCCCACACGCTGAACGTGAGCACCGACTCGGCGGACAGCGCCTGGGCGGCGGCGTGTTCGGGCACGAGGCTGGTGAGCAGGGCGCGCAGGCCGCCCGGGGCGGCGGCGGGGGCGGCGCCTGCCAGGAAGGCGGCAGCGCCGAGCACCACGGGGTGGGCCTGGGGCAACACCCCCAGCGCACCGAAGGCGAGCGCGCCCACGGCCAGCCCCGCCGCGAGCTGGGGCCTGGCCCGCTCGGCGCGCATCCGCATCCCGAGCAGCGGTGCTCCGGCGATCTCGCCCACGACGTACGCCGCCGCGAGCACCGCCCCCAGGGTGTAGCCGCCGGGGCGCTCCCGCACCAGAAACACCAGGGCGAGCGGGGCCATGGCCACGGGCATCCTGGCCCCCACGGCCACGAGGCCCCACGCGGCTACGGGCCGGGTCGCCACATCGCGATAACTCATCCCCCGAAGTTAGGCTCCCGCCGGGGGGTGCCGCCCCTGAATTACCCGGCGGTGCAGGGCTGCAGGCACAGCCTTCTTCCGCCCCGCAGCGCAGGGGCGCAGGCACAGCCCCTCGCCACCCTCAGCGCAGGGGCGCCAGAACGGGCCTCTTCCACCCGCAGCACAAAGCTGGCCGAACGCGCTTCTCCCACCACCCGCCCGATCACCCCGCAGCGCTTCCCCCCACGCACAAGCCTCTCCCGCCCACCCACCCGATTACCCCGCGGGGCAATCGGGTGGGTGGGCGGGGAGGATCCGCCGCGAAGCGGCGGGACAGAGAAGCCGCGCCACACGAACAAGCCGTACCCACCCGCCCAATTGACCCACAGGGCAATCGGGCGGGTGGGCGGGAAAGATCCGCCGCGAAGCGGTGGGACGGAGCGCCGCGTCACGAGCCCCGGGGCCGCAGGCCACCCCAGGCCCCCGGCCAGCCCCCTCAGAACGTCAAGACGCCCCTCGCCACCCTCCCCGCCTCCGCATCCCCCGCCGCCTTCGCGAAGTCCTCCACGGGGTACGTCGCCGTCACCAGCTCGTCCAGCAGCAGACGCCCCTCCCCGTACAGCTCCGCGTACAGCGCGAAGTCCCGCTGCGGGCGCGCCGAGCCATAGCGGCAGCCCAGGATCGACTTGTCCAGGAACAGGGACGAGACGGTGAACGACGCCTCAGCCGTGGCCGCCGGCACGCCCAGCAGCACCGCCTGCCCATGCCGGTCCAGCAGATCAATGGCCGCCCGGATCAACTCCACCCGGCCCACGCACTCAAAGGCGTGATCGGCCCCGTTCGGCAGGATCGACTTCACCCCCTCCACCGACTCCAGGAAGTGCGTCGCCCCGAACTGCCGGGCCACCGCTTCCTTCCCCGGGTTCGAGTCCACCGCGACGATCTTCGTGGCCCCCGCGATCCGCGCCCCCTGCAGCACATTGAGCCCGATGCCGCCCGTCCCGATGACGACCACGCTGTCCCCGCGGTCGACCTTCGCGCGGTTCAGCGCGGCGCCGACCCCGGTCACCACCCCGCACCCGATCAACGCGGCGGACGTCAGCGGAATGCTCTCCGGGATCTTCACCGCCTGCACGGCCTTGACGAGCGTCCGTTCCGCGAACGCGGAGTTCGCCGCGAACTGGTACAGCGGCTCACCGCCCCGCGAGAACGGCCGGTCAGGCATCCCGATCGCCTTGCGGCACATGGTCGGCCGCCCCCGGTTGCACTCGGCGCAGGCGCCGCAGCTCGCGATGGTCGAGAGCGCGACGTGGTCTCCGGCGGCGACATGCGTCACCCCCGCGCCCACGGCCTCCACCACTCCCGCGCCCTCGTGCCCGAGCACCACCGGCACGGGAAACGGAATCGTCCCGTCGATCACCGACAGATCGCTGTGGCAGAGCCCCGCCGCCGCGACGGCGACCAGCACCTCCCCCGGCCCCGGATCACGTATCTCCAGGTCATCGACGACGTCGACCTTCCGCCCGTCGAAAACGACACCCCTCATCGAGCCTCCCTCGGCAGACCGAGCACCCGCTCGGCGATGATGTTCCGCTGAATCTCGTCCGAGCCGCCGTAGATCGTGTCGGCCCGCGTGAAGAGGAAGAGCCGTTGCAGAGCGTCGAGTTCGTACGGGGACTCCTCGCTCCAGTCCCCCGGCCCCACGGCCGCGGCAGCCCCCCGCACCCCCATGGCCAGCTCCCCGAGCCGCTGATGCCACCGACCCCACAGCAACTTGGCCACGCTCGGCGCCCCCGAGTCACCGCCAGAACCGCCCGAACTTCCCGAACCCCCCGAACTCCCCAACGTACTCAGCGCGTTCCACCGCATGACCCGCAGCTCGGCCCACTGCCGCACCAGCCGGTCCCGCAGCACGGGATCGGACACAGCGGCCCCCGAATCAAGAGCGCACCGCACGACCCCCGCCAACTCCTGTGCAAATCCGATCTGTTGGACCAGCGTCGAGACACCCCGCTCGAACCCGAGCAGCCCCATCGCCACCCGCCACCCATTCCCGACACCGCCCACCACATGCGAGGCGCTGGCGACCGCCCCGTCGAAGAACACCTCGTTGAACTCGCTGGTCCCGGTCAACTGCCGGATGGGCCGCACCTCGATCCGCCCCGGCTGATCCATCGGTACGAGCAGGAACGAAAGTCCCGCATGCCCCCGAGACCCGGCCTCGGTCCGAGCCAGCACAAAACACCAGTCGGCCTCATGCGCGAGCGAGGTCCAGATCTTCTGCCCGCTGACGCGGTACACCTCCTGCCCGGCATCCAGCACCGCGGAAGTCCGCACCCCCGCCAGATCGGACCCCGCACCGGGCTCGCTGTACCCCTGGCACCACAGGACCTCCCCGCGCGCGATGCCCGGCAGGAATTCGTCCCGCTGCTCCTGCGTGCCGTAGGCGAGGAGCGTCGGCGCGAGCAGGTTCTCGCCGATGTGCCCGTACCGCCCGGGTGCCCGCACGCGCGCGTACTCCTCGGCCCAGACGACCTGCTGGGTCAGCGTCGCCCGCCGGTTCCCGTACGCGACCGAGCCCGAGTCCGAATCCCACCCAAGCCCTATCCAACCGCCCCGCCCCAACTCCCGCTCCCAAGACCGGCGTTCGGCACCCCCCTCGTGCTCACTCCCCGGCCCGCCACGCCCCACCGCACCGGCGTAGTCGCCCACGAGACGCTCGGCGAGCCATGCCCGCGCCTCCGCCCGGAACTCCTCGTCCTCGACGCCGAACCCGAAGTCCACGCCCCCGGCCCGCCTACGCGCCCGGCCGCGCACCGGGCGCCGCGCCAGGCCCCGCGTTGGGCCGGTCCTTGGCCGCCGCCGCCTTCGCCATGGCCTCAAGCTGCGCCAGCATCGGCATCGGGTCGACACCCACCGTCCCCGGCAGGAAGTCGGCGATCTTCTCGGGCGTCCAGCCGCCCTCCACGTACCCGGCCCGCAGCTCCCGCGGCTGCGCCCACACCGCGATCTTCGGCCCCGCGACCGTATAGACCTGCCCGGTGATCTTCTCCTGCCGCGCCCGGTCGCTCAGCAGATAGGTGACAAGCGCGGCCACGTCCTCCGGCTCCCCGATCTCCTTCAGCTCCATCGGTACGTTCGCCGACATCCGCGTACGGGCAACAGGGGCAACGGCGTTGGCGGTCACCCCGTACTTGTTGAGCCCCAGCGCCGCACTGCGCACCAGCGAGATGATCCCGCCCTTGGCCGCGCTGTAATTGGCCTGCGCGACAGACCCCTGATGGTTGCCGCTGGTGAACCCGATCAGCGTGCCGCCACCCTGCTTGCGCATGACTGCCGACGCGGCCCTGAAGACGGTGAACGTGCCCTTCAGGTGCGTGGCGACCACCGGGTCCCACTCCTCCTCGGACATGTTGAAGAGCATCCGCTCGCGCAGGATCCCGGCCACGCACACGACACCGTCGATGCGCCCGTACTGCGCGAGCGCGACGTCGACGATCCGCTGGCCGCCCGCCATGGTCGACACGTCATCGGCGACGGCGACGGCCTCCCCGCCCGCGGCCTGGATCTCCTTGACCACGGCATCGGCTATCTCGCTGGTCGGTTCGCCGCCCTCCATCGAGACGCCGTAGTCGTTGACGACGACCCGCGCCCCCTCGGCCGCCGCGGCGAGCGCGACGGCCCTGCCGATGCCGCGCCCGGCGCCGGTGACGGCCACCACCTTGCCTGCCAAGAAGTTCCCCACGTCCGGCCCCTTCCCGCGGTTTCTGACGGACCGTTAGATTCTATGACCCGTCAGATACCGAAAGACAAGCCCCGGGGAGGACTCATGTCGCTGCCGCCCGAGTTCCACGACATAGCCAAGCGCGTGAACAACTGGGGCCGTTGGGGCTCCGACGACGAGATCGGCACCCTCAACCTGATCACCGACCAGGTCGTACGCGAGGCTGCCGCCACCGTCCGCACCGGCCACCGCGTCCCGCTCGCGCTCCCCCTCAAGGAGGACGGCGTGCAGTCGGGCCTGATCCAAGGCCGGGTCAACCCCCTCCACTCCATGACGCAGATCAACCAGGAGCTGTTCGGCCCCGGCACGGTCGCCACCAGCGACGACGTCGTCACGATGAGCCTGCAGACGGCCACCCACTGGGACGCCCTCACCCACGTGTCGCACTCGGGGAAGATCTACAACGGCCGCCCCGCCGACTCCATCACCCCGCACACCCGCGCCCGGTTCAGCGGCATCGACAAGGTGCCGCACCTCGTCTCGCGCGGCGTACTGCTCGACGTCGCGCGCGTCAAGGGCGTCGACCGACTGCCGGGCGATCACGCGGTCACGCCCGAAGACCTGGCAGAGGCCGAGGAGTTCGGGGGCGTCACGGTCCGCGCCGGCGACATCGTCCTCGTACGCACGGGGCAGGTCCAGGTCTATCTGGCGGGCGACAAGCACGCGTACGGCTATCCGTCGCCGGGCCTCTCGGTCCGCACCCCGGAGTGGTTCCACGCGCGCGATGTCGCGGCGGTCGCCAACGACACCCTCACCTTCGAGATCTTCCCGCCCGAGATCGAGAATCTGTGGCTGCCGGTGCACGCGCTCGACCTCGTCGAGATGGGGATGCTCCAGGGCCAGAACTGGAATCTGGAAAAGTTGTCCACAGCCTGTGCAGAAGTTTCCCGCTACAGCTTCCTGCTCTCCGCGATGCCCGAGCCGTTCATCGGCGGTACGGGGTCGCCGGTGGCGCCGGTCGCGGTGCTGTGAGGTCCGCCGGGGGGGGGCGGCCGTGCCGCGAACCCCGTAATGGGCCTCCCGTAATGAGCCTTCGGATGGCGGCGCCCCGGCTCCCGCCCCGAGCGCGTTGCCGCACGCGCCGCCATCCGGCTCCGGCGAACAAGCCCTGTCTTTCGGCCCCGAAGGGACTGACGCCGAATGGCGACCCACGTCTCGCCAAGGTCCGGGCCACACACACCACCGTCCCTCGGCGTCCCCTCGCGGCGAATCGCTGCACATAAGCGTGATCAATCGGACACGGTACGTCAACACCCGTCCGGTGATTAATGAATTATGCCGCTTTTGTACCGACCGCGCACGGCCGCGCATCGTGGCACGCGACGGCGCATACAGGAGCCCGGCACGGGGCCAGGGGCGCCCGCCGGAAGCTCAGACGGCCTCGCACGCAAGGCCCGGAAACCCAGACGGCCTCGCACGGAGGACTCGGACGGCCTCGTACACACCGGCTCAGACAGCCTCGTACGCCACGTCGCCATAGGTCGTGCCGTCGAACGCCACCGCGCCGACTCCCTGCTCGCACCGGTCCACCTCGCACCAGATGCTCTTGCCGGCGCCTTCGGGCTGCCAGCCCCAGCGGTCCGCGAGACCGTCGACGAGTTCGAGGCCCCGGCCGTTGGTCTCCTCGCCGTCCGCGTGGCGCGGCCGCGGCGGGCGGGCGCTGGCGTCGGCGACCTCGACCCTGACGGTCCCCGCGCCCTGCCCCGCGGCCTCTTCGGCGACGTCCGGGGCGTCGGGGAGCACCATGCGCAGCACGGCCGGACAGCCCGTGTGCACAACGGCGTTGGTGACGAGCTCCGAGATAAGCAGGATCAGCGTCTCGGCCAGTGGCTCATCGACTCCTATGCCGGAACCGGCGAGCCGCGAACGCGCCCACCTGCGGGCCCGCCCCACCTCTGCGGGGTCAGGCCTGACCTCCAGCTGAACTTGAAGCACCTGCACCGCTCACACCATCCGAACCGGCGGACACATCGCCTCGCGACTCCACAGGGTCACGGAACGTGATCCCCTTGAGAGACAGCATGGTTGACGTTCAGTCACCCCAACAAGCGCTTCGGGCATATTCCAGCGCGAAGGAGTACGCGTGCGGCATACTGTGCGACGCGTGCTGCCGGGGGTCGAACAGGCGGGCGCGAGGCGCCTTCCTGCGCTGCGAGCGGCGCGCAACGCCGGGCCCGGAGCCGCCTCAGGGGCAGCACCGGCATGGCTCGGCCTCAGAACCATTCGCATCCCACACAAGGTACCGGAGCGGAAGCCCGACTCCGTGCCGTGACGAGTCACGCCTAGGACACAACCCGATATCGACGCTCTGTAGCTTCCCCCCGCTTCACAGACTTCACAAGTCGATCACTCTCCCCACGGTGGCACCACAGTTCACACGCGGCGTCACACCGAACGCACAGCGTCACATCTGGCCCGCCCTTCACAGCGCCGCGGCCAGCTCCTCCTCCGCCTGAGCCGCCGACCGGCCGAGGCCCGCCCGCACCCAGGCCCGCTTGAGATGCAGATGCACGTCCGCCTCCCAGGTGAACCCCATCCCGCCGTGCACCTGCAGACAGTCCCGCGCGTTGCGCACCGCCGCCTCGTCGGCGAGCAGCTTGGCCCCGGCGATCTCCAGTACGTCACCGGTGACGGCCGCGGCGTAGACGGCACCGCGCGCGACCTCGGTACGGACGAGCATCTGCGCACACAGATGCTTCACGGCCTGGAACCCCCCAATGGCCTGCCCAAATTGGGTACGTTCCCGGGCATACCGGACAGCCATCTCCAGCGTCTTCCCAGCAGACCCGAGCTGCTCGGCGGCGACGAGCAAATCCGCCAAATCCCGGTCGCCCGCCCCCGCCCTTGCTTTGGGCAGGCGTCCCGCAGGGCGAGTGGGGTCTCCCCTGCTCGAGCGAAGCCGAGAGCTTGGGGAAGGGTGGGCAAGACCCCCACTGCCGGGCAACCGATGAAGCGGCGTAAGGGGATCCAGCGAACGAAACGGAACAGCACCTTCCACGCCGCTGCCCAGGACAACATCCGCTTCGTCCAGCCAAGGGACCAGCGAACCAAAGGAGCAAGTGACCACCGCCTCCCCCGACGCAGCCCCCTGCAAGGCCCCCGCGGCGAGGAACGTCCCCACCAGCGGCCCCGTCAGCAACACCCGCCCCGCCTCCTCAAAGGCCAACACCGCCTCAGGAAGCCCCAGTCCGACCCCGCCATCCGCCTCCGGCACCATCAGCGAGAAGAACCCGGCGTCCCCCAGCTCCTTCCACAAACCCCGGTCCAGAGAAGAGCCCTCGTCCAACGCGGCCCGCACATCGAACCGCCCCTCGAGGAGATCCCGTACCCCACCCCGCAACGCCCGCTGATCCTCAGTGAGTTGGAAATCCATACGCTCCCTCACCGCCCCTTGGGGAGGCCGAGTATCCGCTCGGCCACGATGTTCTGCTGGATCTGCGAGGTCCCGGCGGCGATCGTGTACGAGAGGGACGAGAGCCGGTCCAGGGTCCACTCGTGGTCCAGGTCCAACGAGCCCACCCCAAGGACCTCCCCGGCGGCGTCGTACAGCTCCTGCCGCGCATGCGAGTACCGCAGTTTGAAAACCGAACCCCCCACCCCCGGCACACCCCCCGACCGCTGCGACTCGCTCACGTTCCACTGGGTGAGCCGCCACAGCGCCCCGAACTCGGCGCTCAGCCTGCCAAGCCTGCGCCGCAGCACCGCGTCGTCCCAGCGCCCGTTCTTGCGGGCCTCGCGGGCAAGCTCGCCCAGGACGCGGCGGCAGGCGACGACCTCCCCCACGAAGGCCGTCCCGCGCTCGTAGGACAGCGTCACCATCGTCATGCGCCAGCCGTCGTTCTCCGCGCCGACCCGGTTGGCGACCGGCACCCGCACCTCGTCGAGGAACATCTCGGCGAACTCCGTGGAGCCGGCGAGCGTGCGCAGCGGGCGGACGGTGATCCCGGGGGCGTCCATCGGCATCGCGAGCCAGGAGATGCCGCGGTGCTTCGGCACGGCCTCGCTCACCGGTGTCGTACGCACGAGGAGCTCGCACCAGTCGGCGACCTCCGCGTGCGAGGTCCAGATCTTGGACCCGCTCACCACGTAGTCGTCTCCGTCCCGCCACGCGCGCGTGCGCAGCGACGCGAGGTCCGATCCGGCGTCCGGCTCGCTGAAGCCCTGGCACCACACCTCGTCGCCGCGCAGGACCGGCGGCAGCCAGCGCGCCCGCTGTTCGGGCGTGCCCTCGGATGCGATGGTCGGGCCCGCGTGCAGCAGGCCCACGAAATTCGCGCCTACGTAGGGAGCGCCCGCCTTCTCCGTCTCCTCCAGGAAGATCAGATGCTGTGTCGGGGTCGCACCCTGCCCGCCCGCGTCGACGGGCCAGTGCAGGCCCGCGTACCCGGCGTCGTACAGCCTGCGCTGCCACCCCATGTCGTACGCGCGCCGCCCCGGCCAGTCCAGCGGGTCGGGGCGCGGCGGCAGTTCGGGGAGCGTCCGGGCGAGCCATGCGCGCAGCCGCGCCCGGAAGTCCTCTTCCTCCTCCGTGTACGTGAGATCCACGCCGGCCCCGCCTACTTGTCCAGGTCCAGGCCCAGCATGCGGATCGCGTTGCCCCGCATCAGCTTGTAGATCGTCTCGTCGTCGAGCCCCTTGACGTGGTCGAGGGCGACTTCCTTGGTGTTGGGGAAGGTCGAGTCGACGTGCGGGTAGTCGGTCTCGAAGGTCGCGTTGTCGCGGCCGACCACGTCAAGGGACGCGACGCCGTGCTTGTCGCGGAAGAAGCAGCAGAACATCTGGCGGTAGTAGTACGTCGACGGCGGCTCGGGGATCAGATCGCGGACGCCGCCCCAGGCGCGGTGCTCCTCCCATACGTCGTCGGCGCGTTCGAGGGCGTACGGGATCCAGCCCATCTGGCCCTCGCTGTACGCCAGTTTGAGCTGCGGGAAGTTCACGAGCACGCCGCTGAAGAGGAAGTCCATCATCGAGGCCATCGCGTTGTTGAAGGACAGCGCGGCCTGCACGGCGGGCGGGGCGTCCGGAGACGCGGCGGGCATCTGGGAGCTGGACCCGATGTGCATGTTGACGACCGTGCCGGTCTCCTGGCAGATCGCGAAGAACGGGTCCCAGTAGCCGGAGTGGATGGAGGGCAGCCCCAGATAGGTCGGGATCTCGGAGAAGGTGACCGCCCGCACCCCCCGCGCCGCGTTCCGCTTGATCTCGGCGACGGCGAGGTCGATGTCCCAGAGCGGGATGATGCAGAGCGGGATCAGGCGGCCGCCGCTGTCGCCGCACCACTCCTCGACCATCCAGTCGTTGTACGCGCGCACGCAGGCCAGGGCGACCTCCTTGTCGTGCGCCTCGGCGAAGGTCTGACCGCAGAACCGCGGGAAGGTGGGGAAGCAGAGGGACGCCTCGACGTGGTTGAGGTCCATGTCCTTGAGGCGTTCGACGGGGTCCCAGCAGCCGCGCCGCATCTCCGCGCGCGTGATGCCTTCCAGGGTCATGTCGTCGCGGTCGAAGCCGACCGCCGCGATGTTGCGCTTGTACGGGAACTTGAGGTCTTCGTAGATCCACCAATCGGTGGGCGGCCCGTCCGGGTCCATCGTGATCTGGTACTTGCCCGCCACGTAGGCGAGTTCGCCGATGCCCGCCGTGAGGGGCCTGGGGCCGCGGTCACGGTATTTGGCGGGCAGCCAGGTCTCGAAGAGATGCGCGGGTTCGATCACATGGTCGTCGACGCTGACGATCCGGGGAAGCTCGGTCATGGTGTCCTGCCTTTCAAGGCGCCTCCGGTCATCCCTCCGGCCACTCCGGGTGATCTGATGACCCGTCAGATAGCAGGCTAGCCCCGCACCCCTGGACCGACAAGGCGGTGAGCCTTACGCTCTCCGCACGATCTGACTGCCCGTCAGTTAGGCGCAGCTTCGGTTCCGGCCACGAGGGGATCGCACCGCATGAGTACCTCGAACACCTCGAGCGCTTCAGAGAACGAGACCGCCCACGCGCTCGGCGCATCCCGCACCCTCTGGGAGCTCATCGAACGCCGCGCCGCGCTCACCCCCGACGCCCCGGTCCTCGTCCAGGCCGCCGCCGATCCCGCCGACGACCGCACACTCACCTTCGGCCAGCTGCGGGCCCGGTGCGAGCGCGTGGCCGCGGGCCTGTACGAGATGGGCGTGCGCCCCGGCACGGTGGTCGCCTGGCAGCTGCCGACCCGCATCGAGACCGCCCTGCTGTCCTTCGCGCTGGCCCGCATCGGCGCCGTGCAGTCGCCGGTCATCCCCTTCTACCGCGACCGCGAGGTCGGCTTCGCGCTGCGCGAGTCGAAGGCCGAGTTCTTCGCCGTGCCCGGGGTGTGGCGGGGCTTCGACCACACGGAGATGGCGGGGCGGCTCGGCGCGCGGGGCGTCTTCGAGGCGTACGCGTACGACGATCTGCCCGACGCCGATCCGTCCGTGCTGCCTCCCCCGCCCGCCGACGGCACATCCGTACGCTGGATCTACTGGACATCGGGCACCACGTCCGACCCCAAGGGCGTGCTGCACACCGACCGTTCACTGATCGCGGGCGGCTCCTGCCTGGCCCACGCCCTGCATCTGAAGGTGTCGGACATCGGCTCGATGGCGTTCCCCTTCGCGCACATCGCCGGGCCCGACTACACGGTGATGCTCCTGCTGTACGGCTTCCCGGCGGTCATGTTCGAGCAGTTCGCGCTGCCGGACGCACTCGACGGCTACCGGCGGCACGGCGTGACCGTGGCGGGCGGGTCGACCGCGTTCTACTCGATGTTCCTCGCCGAGCAGCGGGGGCTCCCGGCGGGCGAGAAGGTCATCCCCACCCTGCGCCTCCTCGCGGGCGGCGGGGCGCCGAAGCCGCCGGAGATCTATCACGCGGTCGTACGCGAGATGGGGTGCCAGCTCACCCATGGCTACGGCATGACCGAAGTACCGATGATCACGATGGGCGCTCCGGACGACACTCCGGAGAACCTCGCCACGACGGAGGGACTCCCCCCGGAGGGGATGGAGATCCGGGTCACGGACGCCGAGGGCAAGGAGGTGCCCGCCGGGGTCGACGGCGAGGTGCGGCTGCGCGGGGAGGCCGTCTGCCAGGGGTACTTGGACCCGCGGCAGAGCGCGGAGGTCTTCGACGCGGACGGCTTCCTGATCACCGGGGACCTGGGGCACGTGAAGCCGACCGGACATCTGGTCCTGACCGGCCGGGCCAAGGACATCATCATCCGCAAGGGCGAGAACATCTCGGCGAAGGAGATCGAGGATCTCCTTCACCGGCATCCGGCCGTGAACGACGCGGCCGTCATCGGCCTCCCGGACCCCGAGCGGGGCGAGCGGGTCTGCGCGGTGATCGAGCAGCGGACGGGCGCACATGACGCCCTGTCGCTGGACTCCGTGGTGACGTATCTGCGCGGGGAGGGCCTGTCCACGTACAAGCTGCCGGAACAGCTGGAGACCGTGGAGGCCCTGCCCCGCAACGAGACCCTGCGGAAGGTGCTCAAGTACAAGCTGCGCGAGCGGTTCGCGGAGGAGTGAGTTACTCGGGCACCGTGAAGTACGCCGCGAACGCCGCGACGATCTCCGCCTCCGAGACCTTGCCGTCCGCGTCCGCGTCGAGCGCGGTGCCCGCCGTCTCGGCGATGTCCGCCTGGACGCCGAGTGCCTTCAGGGCGCGACCGACCTCCTGCGGGGTGACCGCGCCGTCGGCGTCGGCGTCCGCCACGGCGATCATGGCGTCGAGGAACGGCCGTGCGATCTCGGCGAACCGGGCGGGGTTGTCGCGCAGGCGCTTCACCGCGCCGCCCACGAACTCGTGCTTGGTGATCCGCTGGTCACCGTCACGGTCGGCGATGCCGGCCATGCCCTGCCAGAAGGCCTCGGCCCCGATGTAGAGGGCCTGGCCCTTCTCGGAACGCGCTGTCGCGCCGAACTCGGTGAGCAGGGCGACAGCCGCCGTGCTGAAGTCCTCACGGGAGATGTAGCCGTTGCCGTCCTGATCGAACGTGGCGAAACGGGCCGCGATCTTACGCTCGTACTCGGCACTGTCCATGGTGTTCGGGCCGCCTCACTTCTGCGGTTGGGTGCGTGTGCACAGGGGGTTCCCTGGGTGTCTCTGGCAGCGAGCGTACGTGTTCGGCAACCGCCCGGCGTCAGGAAGCCGAAGGTTACGCGCAAACGCGTCCCACCGCTGTGTGCGGTGTGTTGGGGAATTGTTGGGCCGCCCTGTGAGCATGATCCTCAACTCCCGCCGGGACCCGAGCGATTGACCGAACGACCACCTCCCCACCGCTCCGGGCCCGGCACGACCAATGGAGAGCCATGCGTACGAAACTGATTGTCGGGGCCCTGACCGCCGGAATGGCGATGACGCTCGCGAGCGCCCCCTCGGCGGGCGCGGCCGACACCCGTCTGGGGTGCGCCAAGCACAAGATCACCGTCTCGGGCAGCGACCAGATCCTCCGGGTGTACAACCGCTGTAGCGGCAACATCAGCGTCAACGTCCACCAGGCCGGCAGCGACTCCGGCTACTACAAGATCGGCCGCGACAAGAGCCACAAGTTCACCGGCGGCAAGTGGCACGGCGTCTGCGGCCTGAAGATCTACTACGGCGGCACGCGCTACTACAACAAGATCGACGGCGACCTCGGCGACTGCTGAGTCCTCCGTAGGTAGAGCGGTCTTTTGCCTGCGGGTCCGTCGTGGCTGGTCGCGCCCACGCGGCGGAGCCGCACATGTCACAGCCCCGCGCCCCTTCGGGGCGCTACGCCGAGAGCGGTGGCGCTCCGTCGTCGACCGCCGCCGTTACGTCCGGGAAGACCTCGAAGAGGCGGCGTACGCCCAGGGCCGCGAGGACCCGGTTCACGTGCGAGCCGTCCTCCGCGCCGTGCGCGGGCAGTATCAGGCGCAGCCGGCCCTGACAGGAGCGGAAGAGGCGGCGCGTCGCGATCAGTACGCCGACGCCGCTGGAGTCGCAGAAGAGGACCTCGGAGAGATCGAGGACCAGGCTCCGGCGGCCGTCGGCGACCGCGTCGTGCACGCGCTGGCGCAGCACGGGCGACGTCACCAGGTCCATCTCGCCGGACACCCGCAGCACGGCCCAGCCGCCCTGCTCGTCCACGGCCACCTTCAGCGTCACACGCACGCCTCTCGCTGCTCGTCGATCGCGTCTGCTCGTCGCTCGCCCGAAGATCCGGAAGCTGTCCCTACGCTTCCTACGTCGCGGCTGCCCCGCCTCTCCTCCATGAAACACCAGGGACGCCGGTCCCTATCATCCGAGGCCGGGCGGGCGCGTACTTTGCCGTAAAGGGAAGCCCGTTGTCGGTGACGGCGACTACATTCGATGGAAGGTTTCGACGGGACGAATCCGGCGAGCCGAGGGCAGAGGACGGCAAGGGCAGAGCACGGCAGCGCAGAGGGGGCCGCATGGCGAAGGACGCGCCACGTCGCTGGGACCGCCGCATGCAGCAGCGACTGGCGCACGGCGAGGCCGCCGCGCTCGGGGAGCTGTACGACCGCTTCGCCTCGCTCGTGCACGGCCTGGCCCACCGCGTGCTCGGCGACGAGCAGGCCGCCGACCGGATCACCCGCGAGGTCTTCGCCCACATCTGGGAGAACCCCGACGCGTACGACCCCAAGCAGGGCCCCCTGCGCTCCTGGGTCGCCAAGCTCACCCACGAGCGGGCCGTCCGGCGCCTTCGCCAGACCGAGTCCGCCGCCCTCGCCCGCGGCGGCGAGGGCACCACGGAGGACCTGGAGCGCAAGGTGCGCCGGGCCTCCGCTGCCGCCCGCGCCGACTACATCGTCACGGCCATGCCCGCCCCGCTGCGCGCCGCCCTGGAGCTCGCCTACTTCCAGCGGCGCGACTACCGCCAGACGGCCGCCGACCTCGGCGTCACGGAGGACGAGGCGCGCCGCCGCCTCCGCCTTGGCCTGCAGCTGCTCTCCACCGCCAACGACACGGGCGCCCAGGCCACCGAGAGGGACCCCGCGCCAGGGGCGCCTCCCGGTTACGGGAGAGCGCTGTGAACGGGCCCGGCGGGCAGGAACCGTACGAGGAGCCGGACGGCACCGAGACCGGACACGGCATCGGCGCGGGCGGCGGCTCAAGTGCCGGGGCCGGAGGCGGCTCAGGCACCGGGTCCGGAAGGGGCTCAGGCGTCGGGGCCGGAGGCGGCTCCGGAGATCGGTCCGGCTGCGGCACAGGCTCCGGCGGCGGCCCAGGCTCCGGCGGCGGCACCGGAGATGGCAGGAGCGACGGCGACAGTCACCGGCGCCCCGCACATCCGCCGCGGATACCGCTGCCCCGCACCTCCATAGAGGACACCGGACACCCCTTGCCCGAGCCTCCGCTGGCCCTCGACCACCGCGTCCTGAAGTCGCTCCTCGGCGCATGGGCGCTCGCCGCCTGCTCCCCCGAGGAAGCGATCGCCGTCGAGGAGCACCTGGGCGACTGCGGCCCCTGCGCGGAAGAGGCCCTGCGGCTGCGCGACGCGGTCGGGCTGCTGCACCAAGAGGAGAGCCTCGACCTCGACCCCGGCCTGCGGGGCCGCGTCATCGAGAGCTGCCTCGGCCGCCGCCCGCCGCGCATCCCGGTGCCGGAGTGGGCCATTCCGTACGACGCGGAGACGGCCAGGCTCGACGCCCTCCTGCGGGACATCGGCGACTCGGAGTGGCACGCCCCGGTGCGCCTGCGGTGGTTCGACGGGGACGGCCCGGTCAGCCGCAAGACGACGGTCGCCGGGGTGATCGCGCACCTCTTGGCCGTGGACGGCCTGGTCGCCGCCGCCCTCGGCCTCGACGACCCGCTGAACGCGGGCGCTCCGGTACCGGCAAACCCGACCCAGCGCACAGAGGCGTACTGGCGCGCCTCGTACTTCCCGCCCACGCGCGCGGTGCGCGGCCCCTGGCGCGACCAGAGCCACGAACTGATCCGCACGGTGTCCTTCACCGCGGGGTCCTCCCAGAGCCCCGGCTCACGGGACGGCTCGGGCGGCCTCGCCGTCGCGTACGGCGCACCGGACGCCACGGGCCGCCGCCCCGAGCTGCCGCTGCGCGACTCGATGGTGGACCGCGCCTTCGAGTGCTGGATCCACGCGGGCGACATCGCGGACGCGGTGGACTACCCCTACGAACCGCCGTCCCCGCGCCATCTGCACCGCATGATCGACCTCGCCGCCCGGCTGCTCCCCGGCACCCTCGCCGACCGCCGCCGCTCCGGCCTCGCGCCACCGCCGCGCGGTCTGGTGGCCGCGGGCGCGCCCGGCCGCAGCCTGCGCCTTGAGGTCGAGGGCATGGGCGGCGGCGAGTGGTTCATCCCGCTGGACTCCCCCGCCGCCGACGCCTCCGCTGACCACGAGGTGGCCCACGTCGCCCTGGACGGCGTCGAGTTCTGCCGCCTGGCCGCGGGCCATGTCTCACCGGAGGAAGCGGCCGCGGGGCAGAACGGCGACCGCCAGGCGATCAGGGACGTACTGTTCGCGGCGGCTTCGCTGAGCCGGATGTGAGCAGCGGGAAGGGGTGGGTGGGCGGGAAAGATCCGCCGCGAAGCGGGGGACAGGAATGCCCCGACGGCCCGCAGTCGAATCAGGCGAACACAACCGTCCGGCGGCCGTTCAACAGAATCCGCCGCTCCGCATGCCACTTCACGGCCCGCGCAAGCGCCTGGCACTCCACGTCACGGCCGATCGCGACGAGCTGGTCGGGCGTCACGTCGTGCCCGACGCGCTCGACCTCCTGCTCGATGATCGGGCCCTCGTCGAGATCCGCCGTCACATAGTGCGCGGTGGCACCGATCAGCTTCACACCGCGCGCGTGCGCCTGGTGGTACGGCTTTGCGCCCTTGAAGCTCGGCAGGAACGAGTGGTGGATGTTGATGATCCGGCCGCTGAGCTGCTTGCAGAGGTCGTCCGAGAGCACCTGCATATAGCGGGCGAGGACGACGAGCTCGATGTTCTCCGACCGCACGAGCTCCAGGAGCTGCGCCTCGGCCTGCGGCTTGTTGTCCTTCGTCACCGGGATGTGGTGGAAGGGGATGTCGTACGAGGCGACCAGCTCGGCGAAGTCCGTGTGGTTCGAGACGACCGCCGCGATCTCCACGGGCAGCGCGCCGATCCGGGAGCGGAACAGCAGGTCGTTCAGGCAGTGCCCGAACTTGGAGACCAGCAGCACGACCCGCATCTTCTCGTCGGCGCGGTTCAGCTGCCAGTCCATCTGGAAGGAGTCACCGATCGCGGCGAAGCTGGCCCGCAGCTTCTCCACGGTCACCGGCGCCTCCGCCGAGAAGTGGACGCGCATGAAGAAGAGCCCGGTGTCGTGATCGCCGAACTGCTGACTGTCCTCGATGTTGCACCCGGTCATGAAGAGATAACTCGACACGGCGTGCACGATGCCCTGCTTGTCGGGGCAAGAGATGTTGAGGACGTACTGCTCAGCGGTGGCGGGGGCCTTCTGATTCATGCGCCCAAGGTTCCCACACGCCGACACTGCTGTGGGCCCCGAAGGGGCGCGGGGAACTGCGCGACCAGCCACGACGCACCAGCAGGCGCAAAACCCTCAGGCGGACCGAGTCAAAATCCGCAGCACCTCAAGCGTCCGGGGGACTTCATCGGGGCTCTCCCCGTCACTCACAGCGAGAGCGACATGCGCCTCGCGCGCAGCGCGAACAGCCTCCGGCCACCCCGGATGATCGAGATAGGCGGACACCAACGCATCCGGCCCCACCTCGTGCATGATCCGCAGCACCCGAAGGACCGCCGCATCGACCAGCGCCGCCTCCTCCGCGTCCCGGAAGATCGTCCCCACGTACTTCTCGGCGGACCAGTTGTCCAGCCACGTGTCCTCGACCAGCCGGTACACGGCATCGGTCACGTCCCCGTACTCCTCACGGCCCGCGAGCCAGCACTCACGCTGGAACTCCGGGTCGGAGAGCATGTGCAGCGCCGAGCGCACGTTGCTGCGCCAGCGCCACCACGGCATGTCGTTCGTTGGCATGCCGCCCATGGTGCTTGAGCGACTGCCGCGACGGGAAGACTTCTCCGAACCTTGCACGGTCATCGATCGTACGTTCCCCCTTCGGGCGGCCGAATCGGCCCCTGTCATTCACCTTCTTGTCACCATGCGTTGGGGAAACGTCACTCCTTGGTTGGCGGAGCGGCGGAATCGTGATTGCACATGCCCGTCTCGCGACGCACCTTGCTCCCTCGCCCCTCCAAGTCCACAGCGCTCACCGCGGCCGCCCTGGTGGTGGCGTGTGCGTCCCTGACAACCGGCTGCGGGGTCATCCCTGGATCCACGGGGGGATCCAGGGACGAGCCCGTCACCGTCATGACCTGGGCCCCCGAGAACACCAAGGCGACCAACAAGCCCGGCATCCCCGCCATGGCCAAGGCCTACGCCCGCTGGGTCAACTCGCACGGCGGCCTCGACGGCCGCACGCTCAAGGTCATCACCTGCAACGACCACAACGACCCGGTCGGCGCCGCCGACTGCGCCCGCGAGGCGGTCGCCAAGAAGGTCGCCGCCGTCGTCGGCTCCTACAGCCAGCACGGCCAGTCCTTCCTCTCCCCCCTCGAAGTCGCCGGCATCCCCTACATCGGCGGCTACGGCGTCACCGACGAGGAGTTCAGCAGCCCCCTGTCGTACCCGGTCAACGGCGGCGAACCGGCCCTGATGGCGGGCAACGGCCGGCAGCTCGCCGCCCGCTGCGAGCGCGTCTCCCTCGTACGCCCCGACACGATCGCCGGCGACGACCTCCCCAAGCTCCTCGACGCGGGCCTCGCCGAGGGCCGCCGCAAGCCCGCCGCGGACATCCGGGCCCCCGAGGACGGCACCGACTTCACCTCGCAGGCCGAGCAGGCGCTGACCCGCGCGGGCACCGGCGGCTGTGTGACGGCCGCGCTCGGCGCCCGCACGGACACGTTCTACGACTCCTACCGGCGCACCGAGGACGCGTACCCGACCGCGAAGATCTCCTCCGTGCTCGGCAGCGTCGACCAGTCCCTCATCGACCGCACGGGCGGCGCTGAAGGACCGTACGAAGGCGCCTACGTCACCGGCTGGTACCCGGCGGCCAGCGATCCCCGCTGGGACGAGATGCGCGAGGTCATCCGGCAGCAGGCCTTCGGCGACAACCGGGTCGACCCGGCGGACGCGGGCGTGCAGACCACGTGGATCGCCTACACCGTCCTGAAGCAGGTCGTCGAGTCGCTCGACGGCGACGAGGTCTCGTCCCGCTCCCTGCGCCGGGCCCTCGACAAGGGACTGCAGGTGAAGACCGGCGGCCTGACGCCCACCCTGAGCTGGCGCTTCAAGGACATGCTCGCGGCGAGCGACTTCCCGCGCCTGGTCAACGCCGACATCACGTTCCAGGTCGTACGGGACGGCCGTCTGATCCCTGCGCGCAAGGGCTTCGTGAACGTCTCCAAGACCCTGGAGGGGGTCCGGTAGGCCCACTAGAGCTGCGACTTGTCGCGGGTGGTGAGGCCGTACTTCTCGGCGATCTTGTTCCACAGCGCGGCCGCCTGCTGCTTGTTCGTGGTCGCCTCGCCGCTCGCCTTGTTCGCGGCGACCGCGTGCGGCGTCGAGCGGGCGTGGCCCTTCTTGCAGCCGTGCTTGCCGGCGACCTGTCCTGCCCACGCCGCGTAGTGGTTGTCGGCGGACGCGGACGCCTTCCACGCCTTGTTGAGCGCGGTGGTCAGCTGGGCGTTGGCGGGCAGCTTGTCCACGGAGAGCCCGGCCAGGCGCGTGACCAGGCCGTTGCGCTGCTTGGCCGCGTTGCGCAGATCGGTGGCCGACTGGGCGAGGTTCGTGCACTTGCCGACATTGCGTACGGCGGCGATCACCGAGTCACGGCTGTTGTTGCTGTCGGCGAGGAGCTTGTCCAGGGCGACGGCCTGCTCCTTGGCCGGGTCGACGGACGGCGAGGGCTTCTCCTCGGCGGGCGCGGACTCCGAGACGGTCTTGGGGTCGTCCTTGTCCTCGTCACCGCCTCCGCCGCTGAGCATCGCGCCGGCGCCGACGCCGAGCACCGCGATGGCGACACCCACGGCGGCGAACAGCGGCGCCTTCGAACCGGTGCGGCCCCCGCGGGCGGGAGCGGCCGCGGCGGCACGGCGCGCGGCACGTCCCCCGCCGTCGCCGCCGGTGCCGTGCCCGGCGGGCTGCGGCGGCTGCGGGTGCTCGAAGCGGGGCATCTGCTGAGTGGAGGCGGGGCCTTCGGGCTCCGGCTGCTCCGTACGGAAGAGACTGTCGAACTCGGCGGGCGGCTGCCGGTCCCCCGGAGCTCCGGGGCGGATCCCGAAGGGGGCGGCGCCGGGTGCGGCGGGGACGGGGGCGATGTACTGCGTGGGCTCGCTGTCCGCGTCGGGGGCGGCGCCCGGCATGGCACCCGGCAGCGGTCCCGCGGCGGCCGGGGGCATGGGCGCGGCGGGGTTGGAGACCCGCCGCAGGACCTGCGTCCCGTCGCCCGCGGGAGCCTCGGGGGGCAGGGCCCCCGGCGCCACGGGCGGTATGTACTGGGTGGCACCTTCATCGGCGCCGGCACCGGCACCGGGCATCGCCGGTATGTACTGCGTTGCGTCGGCGTCCCCGGCGGCCGGCGGCAGCGGCGCGGAACCGGCCCCACCGACAGCAGGCAGCTGACCGGCCGCGGCGACCGGAGGCAGCTGCCCCGGCTGAACGGCGGGCGGCAGCTGGCCGCCTTGAGCGGCGGGCGGAAGCTGACCGCCCTGAGCAGCCGACGGGAGCTGGCCCGGCTGCGCACCGGACGGGAGCTGGCCCGACTGCGCACCAGGGGCGAATTGTCCCGACTGCCCAGGCATGGCGGGCTGTCCGTGCTGGGCGTGCTGTCCCTGCTGCCCCGGGTACGCGGCATCGGCGGGCTGTCCCGCGTGCATGCCACCCGCAGGCTGCCCGGCGTGCGCGCCGCCCGAGGGCTGCGCCCCATAGGCCCCGCCGTCGGACTGCCCCGCGTGCTGGCCACCGCGAGGCTGCCCCGCGTGCTGCCCCGCCTGCTGGCCACCCTGAGGCTGCCCCGCGTACGGAGCACCCGGAGCCTGCCCGCCGTAAGAAGCGTCCTGCGGCTGCCCACCGTGCGAAGGGGCCGACGCCTGGCCACCGTGCGAAGGAGCCGGTGCCTGGCCGCCATGCGACGGGGCCGACGGCTGGCCGCCGTACGAAGGAGCCGGTGCCTGGCCACCGTATGAAGGGGCCGACGCCTGGCCGCCATGCGACGGGGCCGACGCCTGGCCACCGTACAAAGGAGCCGGTGCCTGGCCGTCATAAGAAGGGGTCGGCGCCTGGCCGCCGTACGAGGCGTCCGCGGGCTGCGTGCCGTAAGGCTGTGCGGCGCCCTGCTGGGGCTGTGTGCCCTCGGGCGGCAGCGGGGTGCCCGCGCCGTAGGTCTGCGGCTGGTCGGGGGCCGAGCCCCAGGCCTGGCCGGCGCCCGGCGGGTCCGCGGGGGCGGGGCCCCACGGCTGGCCCCAGGGGCTGCCGCCGGTGGGCGCCACATGGTCACCGGCGGTGCCGGGCATCAGGGGCTCGCTCCCGTCGGCAGGCAGCACGATGCCTTCGTGCGCGTGCCGGTCCGCGGAATGCGGATCGGAGGAAGCGGCGCCCTGTCCGCTCTGCTGCGTCACCGGGACTCCTACGAATGGGGGACCTACGGAACCGTCGGCTCACGCTACCGGGTCGCCACAGCCGTCTGCCACGCAGCTCAAACCCCCGCCTCCGCCACGATCACGGGAGTAACAAAACCTCACCTCAAGACGCTGATTACGGTTCGGCGAAGGATCGATCGCATACCGGAGTTGGCCGTTCACGGTGAGGAGGGGCCAGGGCCGGGTGGCATTCACCCGGCCCTGGCGTACGCCACAAAAGCTTCACGCGGCCTGGATGTCCACCCGCGCCCCGAACTCCCGCACCACCGGCTCGTCACGGAACGGATCGAGCCGGTCCTTGAAGTCCTCCAGATACTCCGCGCCACGGTTCGACCGCAGCGTGCCGAGCAGTTCCACCGCCTTCAGGCCCGTATGACACGCCTGCTCGACGTCCCGCCGCTGCACCTGCGCCGTGGCGAGCAGGACGAGCCCGATCGCCCGGCGCCGCGCCCGCGTCTCGGGGTGCCCCGCGAGGGACTCCTCCGCACTGCGCGCCGCCGCGTCCGCCTGCCCCAAGTCCCGGTGACAGTGCGCCAGTTCATCGGCGAGATACGCGTGGTCGAAGTGCCGGATCCACACCGGGTCATCGCCCGAGCCGGCCTCCCCCGCCGCGCGGTCCATCGCCTCGACCGCCCGGCCCGCCACGGCCTGCGTCGACCGCCCGTCCCCCAGCAGCGCGTGCCCCCGCGCCTCGGCGGCGTAGAACATGGCCTCCGCGCGCGGGGTGACCCGCCCGCGCGTCCCCTCCTGGGCCGCCCGCGCCAACTGCGCGATCTCCCGCGGATTTCCGAGCTGGGCCGCGAGATGACTCATGGACGCGGCCAGTACATACCCGCCGTACCCCCGGTCCCCCGCCGCCTGTGCGAGCCGCAGCGCCTGGATGTAGTAGCGCTGGGCGAGCCCCGGCTGCCCCGTGTCGACGGCCATGTATCCGGCGAGCTCCGTCAACCGCGCGACGGCGGCGAACAGTTCACGCCCCACGGCCTCCCGATAGGAACCCGCCAACAGCCCCGACACCACACTGTTCAGGTAGTGCACGACGACCGGCCGCACATGCCCGCTGCCGTACTGGTGGTCAAGCTGCGTCAGCGCCTCCGTCATCGCCCGCACCGCCGCCACGTCGGAGATCCCGACCCGCGGCCCCGCCAACCGCCCGACCTGCGCGTCCGGCGACGAGATCAGCCAGTCGCGGCTCGGCTCGACAAGCGCGGAGGCGGCGACGGACGACCCGGAGAGGAAATCGCGCCGCCCGACGTCACTGCGCCACAGTTCACACACCTGCTCGATGGCGCCGAGAACGGTCGGCGAGAACTGCAGACCCACGCCCGACGCGAGGTTCTTGCCGTTCGCCATGCCGATCTCGTCGATCGTGACCGTACGGCCCAGCTTGCGGCCCAGGGCCTCGGCGATGATGCCGGGCGCCCGGCCGCGCGGCTGCTGCCCGCGCAGCCACCGGGCGACGGACGTCTTGTCGTAGCGCAGATCGAGACCGTGCTCCGCGCCGCACATGTTGACCCTGCGGGCCAGGCCCGCGTTCGAGCAACCCGCTTCCTGAATGAGTGCCTGCAGCCTTTCGTTGGGCTGCCGCGCGACGAGCGGCCTTGCGGCCATGGCGTACCCCCTGATGCGCATGTTGGATCACTGGTACGAGGGCCGAAATTCGGCCACCCAGATGATCAATGCCCTGGGGGCAAACGGAAGATGCACCACAAACGGACCATAAGTCGGTAACTGGGCTTCTTCAGAGCGCCCCAGACCTGGCTACCCGCACATGGAACCCATTCCCCATGCGCGCCCCCGCCCGTGCACCCATGCGCCCCGGATGCAGGATCGATGCTCCGCCCCGGCGCACGGCGGGGCCGTAACCGTAGGTGGCGGGCGGAGTTGAGAACTTCGTGGAAGAGACCTTGGGAGTCACGTCAGCCGCGCACATCCCGAAGCAGCGCGGAGAAGCCTTGCTGGACACGGCCGTGCGATATGCGGAAGAGCGCCACTGGGACGTGTTCCCCGGGACGTGGCTGGAGTCCGTCGAAGGCACCGAAGTCTGCTCGTGCGGTGACGGCGCGTGCACACAGCCCGGATCGCACCCGGCGCGCGAGGACTGGGCGACGCAGGCGACGGGCAGCGCGACGGTCGCCAGGCGGCTCTGGTCCAAGCAGCCGAAGTCGTCGATCCTGCTGCCGACGGGCCGTACGTTCGACGCGATCGACGTGCCGGAGACGGCGGGGTTCCTCGCGCTCGCGCGCATGGAGCGGATGGAACTGACGCTCGGTCCCGTGACCTGCACGCCGGACCGCCGGATGCAGTTCTTCGTCCTCCCCGGTGCGGCGGTGAAGGTGCCTGACCTGGTACGCAAGTTGGGCTGGCCGCCGGCCGCGATCGACCTGGACGCGCTGGGCGAGGGCACGTACGTCGCGGCGCCGCCCACGCGGTTCGGCGCGACCGGCGCGGTGCAGTGGGCCTGCCGCCCGACCGCGGCGAACCGGTGGCTCCCCGACGCGGAGGAGATCATCTCGCCTCTGGCGTACGCGTGCGGGCGCGAGGCGCGGCGGTAGCGCGCCCCTGCGGGTGCGGCGCCGCACCTGGGGCTCCGCCCCAGACCCCGCTCAAGACCGCCGCTTCGCGGCGGATTCTTTCCCGCCCACCCACCCGATTGCCCGGCGGAGCCGGGTTCTCGGGAAGGGGCGGGGTAGGGGAAAAGAACCGCCTCCCGACGTATCGTGCGGAAACGGCGACGCGACGGCGACGAAGGGCGGACAGGGTGAGCGAGGCACCGGCGGCGGTAAGGGTGCAAGGGCTCTGGAAGGCCTTCGGGCAGCAGATCGCGGTTGCCGGGATCGACCTCACCCTCCCCGCGGGCAAATTCATCGGCCTCGTAGGACCGAACGGCGCGGGGAAGACCACCACCCTCTCGATGGTGACCGGCCTTCTCCGCCCCGACCAGGGCACGGTCGAGGTGGTCGGCCACGACGTGTGGACCGACCCCGTCGAGGTCAAGGCCCGCATCGGCGTCCTCCCGGAAGGCCTGCGCCTCTTCGAGCGGCTCTCGGGGCGCGAACTCCTCGCGTACACGGGAAGATTGCGCGGACTGCCCGGCGAAGAGGTCGACAAGCGCGCGACCCAGCTCCTGGACGTACTCGACCTCGCCGGCGCCCAGCACAAACTCGTCGTCGACTACTCCACCGGCATGCGGAAGAAGATCGGCCTCGCCGCGGCCCTGCTGCACAACCCTGAAGTCCTCTTCCTCGACGAGCCGTTCGAGGGCGTCGACCCCGTGTCCGCCCAGACCATCCGCGGCGTGCTCGAGCGCTACACCGCGTCCGGGGCCACCGTCGTCTTCTCCTCGCACGTCATGGAGCTCGTCGAGTCGCTCTGCGACTGGGTCGCCGTGATGGCGGCCGGACGCATCCGCGCGCAGGGCACCCTCGCCGAGGTGCGCGGCACGGCGCTCTCCCTCCAGGAAGCGTTCCTGGAGCTGGTCGGGGCCAACGGCCGTGACGCTGGCTCGCACCTCGACTGGCTCGGCGGCGGCACCCGATGAGCCCCGCCGAAGCGGCGGTCGCCCCCGCGCCCTCCATCACACCCGTCTTCGTACGACTGAAGCTCTCCCTCCTGCGCAACGGCCTGCACCAGTCGTCGGGCCGCAAGGCCGCCTACATCGCCTCCGTCGTGGCCGCGCTCCTCATGGCGGCGCTGCAGCTCCTCGGCCTCATCGCGCTGCGCGGCAACGAACACGCCGCCACCGTCTCCATCCTGCTCACCGCGATCCTCGCGCTCGGCTGGGCGGTGTTCCCGCTGTTCTTCCCCAGCGGCGACGAGACGCTCGACCCGACCCGTCTGGTGATGCTGCCGCTGCGGCCACGGCCGCTGGTGCGCGCGCTGCTCGTGGCGTCCCTCGTCGGCATCGGGCCGCTCTTCACGCTCTGCCTGGCGCTCGGCTCGGTCGTCTCGCTCGCGCACGGCGCCGCCGCCCTCGTCACCGGCATCCTCGCCATCGCACTCACCGTGCTGATCTGCGTCGCCCTCGCCCGGACCGTCGCCGCCGCCAACATCCGCCTGCTGACCAGCCGCAAGGGCCGCGACCTCGCCGTACTGAGCGGTCTCGTCATCGCGGTCGGCGCGCAGGTCGTCAACTTCGGGGCGCAGCGGCTCGGTTCGTCCGGGCTCTCACAGCTCGATCCGGCCAGGGACGTGGTGCGCTGGATCCCGCCCGCGTCGGCGATCGGCGCGGTCGACTCGGTGAGTGAGGGGTCGTATGCCGTCGGGGTCGCCCAACTCGCCCTGAGCTGCGCCGCGCTGGCCGGCCTCCTCGCCCTCTGGCAGCGCAGCCTCACCCGCCTGATGACGACCCCCGACGGCTCCACGCTCGCCGCGGCGGAACCCACGAAGGAACGCTCCACGCACGGCCTGGGACGGCTGCTGCCCGCCGGGCGCACCGGCACCGTCATGGAGCGCAGCCTGCGCTATGTGTGGCGCGACCCGAAGACGAAGGCCGCCTGGGTGACATCCCTGGCCATCGGCCTGATCGTGCCGCTCTTCAACGCCCTGCAGGGCACCGGCTCGATCTACTTCGCGTGCTTCGCGGCGGGGATGCTCGGCGTCCTCATGTACAACCAGTTCGGCCAGGACACCTCGGCGTTCTGGATGGTCGCGATGACGATCTCCTCCGCACACGACGCGTACGTCGAACTGCGCGGCAGGGCCCTCGCCCTACTGGTGATCACCCTCCCGTACGCGACGCTGGTCACCGTCATCACGGCCGCCGTGCTCGGCGACTGGCCCGTGCTGCCGGAAGGCCTCGGCCTCTCGCTCGCGCTGCTCGGCGCGATGCTGGCGACGGGCGCCTGGTCATCGGCCCGCTTCCCGTACTCGATCCCGCAGGAGGGCTACAAGAACGTGGCCCCCGGCCAGGCAGGACTTGCCTGGATCTCGATCTTCGGCGGGATGGTCGCGGCGGCCCTGCTGTGCGCCCCGGTCCTCGCCTTCACCATCTGGCTGCATGTGGCGGGCGGTGCCGACTGGTCCTGGGTACTGCTGCCGCTCGGCGGCGCGTACGGCGCGCTGATCACCTACTGCGGCCTGCGTCTCGCCGCCCCGAGGGTGGCGCGCCGCCTCCCGGAGATCCTCCTCGCGGTCAGCAAGGGCTGACCTGAGCGTCTCCGGAACGCGGACAACCCGCGAGCCGTGGTTCCCGCCGTACGCAACGGCGGAAAGCCGGCCGGACGTACCGGCGGCTCGCGGGTCGGGTGACTGCTTGGGATTGGGCCGGCTGCACGCACATCACACGTGCTGGTCCGGCGCCGAATTCGAGTTGCGACGACGGGCCACTAGCCCGCAGTCACCTCACGCGTCCGGTTTCCATACATCGGCCGAACCACCTCCCTTCGTGTGTACGTGCCACCCTAGGAACCGCCCCGTCCGTCACACAACCGCTTTTTATGGAGCAACGATTTCGCCCAACTTCCGGGAACCGCCTGTGGGCTGCGTCACGTTCGAGTTCAATGATCTGACGTGCGGTATACGCAGAACTCGCAGAACATGCAGCTCATGAGGACACGGCCTGCAGGGGGTGCCAGGTGAGTGCTTCCCGGCGTAGCGGGACCACCGATGAGTTGGGGCCAGAGGAGCCCGAACCGGGTGGGGCGGAATTGCTTGCGGCTTTGCTCGACGGGATGGACGCCGCGTTGTGCGCGTTCGATGCCGACGGGGTGGTGACCCACTGGAACCGTGAGGCCGAGCGGATACTCGGGTGGTCGGCGGCGGAGGCCGTCGGGCGGCGGGGGTTCGCGGGGTGGGCGGTGCGGACGGCCGATGCCGAGGAGGTCGAGGCGCGGCTGCTCTCCGCCATGGAGGCTCCTGGGCGGCAGGTGCACGAGTTCGCGCTGCTGACCAAGGACGGCGGGCGGGTGCTCGTGCGGACGCAGTCGGCTGCCGTGCGGGGCGGGGACGGGAAGCCGGCGGGGGTGTACTGCGCCTTCAGCGAGGTGCACGCGCAGATCGATCTGGAGCGGTCCATCGCCCTGAGCGAGGCCTTGTTCGAGAACGCCTCGTGGGGGGTTGTTCTCGTTGATGCCGATCTGCGGCCCGCTGTCGTCAATGAGCATGCGGCGCGGGCCCTTGGCATGGGGCGTACGGCGGTGCTCGGGCGGCCGCTCGGTGATCTGCTGGGGCAGGGCGTCGAGGAGTTGGAGAGCGCGCTCTCGCATGTGCTTGCCGAGGGGGCGCCGCCGGCTCCCGCCGAGATGTGGGTGTCCGTGCGGGCCTCGGAGAGCGGTGAGCCGGAGCGGCGGTGCTGGCGCAGTGGTTTTCTGCGGTTGGCGTCGCCGTTGGCGGAGGAGCCGGTTCCGCTGGGTGTGGGGTGGCTTTTCCAGGACGTCACGGAGGCCAAGCAGACCGAGCAGGAGGCGGCTCAACTGCGGTTCCGTTCGCAGCAGTTGCACCGGGCGGCGCGGGCTGCTGCCGAGTGCGAGGATCCGACGGAGGCGGCGACCGTCCAGCTGGACTTCGCGCTCGCCGGGTTCGCCGATCACGCGCTGATCGATCTGGTGGCGGGGGACTCCGGGGACGAGCCGGTGCGGCTCGTGCGGGCGGCTGCGACGCCCGCGGGGGCGCCGGGGCCGTGCCTTCCCGTGGCGAAGGCGGGCCTTCCGGTGCGGTATCTGGAGGGGCATCCGGCGCCGCAGTGTGTCGAGCGGGCGGGTTCCGTACGCGCCAGTGCGGGCGCGGCGGCTCCCGAGCGGGCCCGGGAGTGGGCCGCGGCCAGGCAGTGGCCGGAGGACTCCGTGCACGCGCTGTGCACGGTGCTGCGCAGCCGGGGGCGGACGTTGGGCGTGGTGACGTTTCTGCGGGGTGCGAGCCGTACGCAGTTCGAGCGGGCGGACGCGGCGTACGCGGAGAGCGTCTCGGCGAGGGTTGCGGCTTCGCTTGACCTGGCGGGAGTGCTGGGCGGTTAGCCGCGCCGTCCGGGGTTCTGTGGGTGGGCGGGTTTTCAAGGCCGCCGCTTCGCGGCGGATCTCTCCCGCCCACCCACCCGTTTACCCCGCATGCAGCGCCAGCGTCGGCGAAAGGCGCGCCGCCCGCACCGCCGGGTACAGGCCCGCCACCGTGCCGATCGCCAGCGTTGCCGCGAAGCCGCCCGTCACCGCCCACAGGGGGATCACCCACGGCAGGCCGCCGGATGCCGCGTACGCTGCCGTCGCCGCCGCGCCCAGGGCGATTCCCGCGACACCGCCCAGGCCCGACAGCATCAGGGACTCCGTCACGAACTGGATCCGGATCTGCCCCTTCGTCGCGCCCATCGAGCGGCGGAGGCCTATCTCGTATCGCCGCTCCAGGACTGAGATGATCATGGTGTTGGCGACTCCGACACCCCCGACCAGCAGGGCGATCCCGCCGAGCCCGAGCAGCAGCGTGGAGAACGCGCCCTCCGTCGCCGCCTTCGCCTTCAGCGCCGATGACGGGTCCGTGACCTGTACGTTCCGCGGGTTCTCCGGGTCGATCGACGCCGCGAGCAGCCCGCGGACCTCCCCGACCGCCGCGTCGGTCGAGCGCTCGTACACCGAGGTGGGGCGGCCGTCGAAGGCGAATTCGGACTTCGCCGCGTTCCATCCCACGAGCGCCGAGCGTTCGATCTCGGGGGCCAGCGGCAGCGGGTCGAGGATGCCGATGACGGTGAAGTAGCGGTCGTCGAGCCACACTTGGGTGCCCGGTTCCGTGATGCCGAGGCGCTGCGCCGCGACATGGCCGAGGACCAGCGACGGATAGCGGCTGTTGGCCGCGTTGAACCAGGTGCCGTGCGCCATCTCGCCGCGCAGCACCTCCAGCAGACCCTCGGTCGCCGCCTTGACGGAGATGCCGCCGGTCTCGTCCTCGGGGATCTTCTCGCTGCGTCGTACGGAGCGGTCGAGGTCGCCGGTCGCGCCCACGTCCTCCACTCCCTCGACGCGCGAGACCCGGCCCGCCGCGTCGCGCGGCAGCACCACCTTCTCGCCCGAGAACAGCGGCTCCCCCGGCGACGCGACCAGCATGTTCGTACCCAACTCGTCGAGTTCTTCCATGAGTTGGGCCTTGCTCGATGATGAGATTCCTACCACCGCGATCATCGTGGCTATGCCGATCGCGATGCCGAGCGCGGACAGGACGACCCGGACCGGGCGGCTGCGCAGTCCCGCCGAGCCGACGTGCAGGACATCGACGGGGCCGAGCCGCGCGGCTCGCAGCTTCTTGCGTGACGTATCAAGCGAAGTCATCAGACGGACACCTCCGCTGCCCGCGCATCCGCCACGACCCGCCCGTCCCTGATCCGCACCTGCCGCGGCAGCCGCCGGGCGATCTCCGTGTCGTGGGTGATGACGGCGATCGTCGCGCCCTCCGCGTTGAGGTCGTGCAGGAGCTCCATGACCGCCTCGCCGGACGCCGAGTCCAGCGCGCCGGTCGGCTCGTCCGCGAGCAGCAGGTCCGGTGCGCCGACCACGGCCCGTGCGATGGCGACGCGCTGCTTCTGGCCGCCGGAGAGTTCGTGCGGCCGGTGTCTCATGCGGTCCGCGAGGCCGACCCGCTCCAGCGCGTCGGCCGCCCGGCGGCGGCGTTCGGCGCGCGGGAGCCCGGAGTACAGCAGGCCCTCCGCCACGTTGTCCCGCGCGCTGACCCCCGGCACCAGGTGGAACGCCTGGAAGACGAACCCGATGTGCCGCGCGCGCAGCGCCGAGAGGCTGCGGTCGGTGAGGGCCGCCACGTCGTGCCCGGCGATGGCCACCGAGCCCTGCGTCGGGCGGTCGAGCGTCCCGACGATGTGCAGCAGCGTCGACTTGCCGGACCCGGACGGGCCGACGATGGCGAGGAGTTCGCCCTCTTCCACCGTCAGGTCCACTCCGCGCAGGGCCGCGACACCGCCCGGATACTCCTTGGTGACACCGGCCAACTCCACGACGGCGCTCATATCTTGGGCACCCCGACCTTCGCGCCCTCGCGCAGCCCGCCGCCGCTCACCTCGACGCGCCCCTGCCCGAACATGCCGAGCTCGACCTTCACCTGGCGGGCGCGGCCGTGCTCGACGACCTGGACGCCGTAGCCGCCGCCGGGCAGCGCGAGGAGCGCGTTGACGGGGACGGAGAGCACGTCCTTGCGGGTCTCGCCGGTGAGGTTCACCGTCACCGGGGACTGGTCGAATCCGTCGACCTTCCCCGGGTCGTCGAAGGAGACCGTCACCGGGATCTTCGGGGTCTTGTCGGCCGGGTCGTCGCCCGGCTTCGCGGTCCTGCCGACGGACGCGACCCGGCCCTTGACCGTCGAGCCGTCCGGCAGGTCCACGGTGACCCTCGTGCCCGCCTTGGCGAGCTTTCCCTCGGCGACGTCGAGGTCGAAACGTACGACCCGTTCGGAGCCGGTCGTGGCGAGCACCGGCTTCCCCGGGGCGACCTGGTCGCCGACGGCCGACTCGGCGGACTTCACACGGACGGCTCCGGGCGAGAAGGCGATCTGGTCCGGGCCGACCCGCCCCGTCTGCTTGCGGTCGTGCGCCTTCTGCCACTGCTTGACGGCGGCCGCGGTGCCTTCCGTGTACATGTCGTCGACGGCGAGGCCCGCCCCGTGGCCGAGCGCCCGCAGATTCTCTTCCAGCTGTCGTACGTCGTCGCCCTCGTCGCCGGTCTTCAGCGTGCGGTACATGGGCTCGGTGCCGTACATGAGCCGCACCGGGACGCCGTTGACCTCGTACAGGCGGCCGTCGCGCCGGATCGTCGAGCCGGTGCCCGTGGTCCAGGTGAGGATGCCGGTGGCGCCCGCGTTGACCTTGCGTTCCTTGGCGTAGCCGAGGGTGCCGTCGGTCTGCGTGCCGCTGCTGAGGTCGCCGCGCTCGACGGGGGCGGTGGCGGGTGGCAGTCCGGCGTCCTGGCGTACGGAGCCGTCCTTGCCGTTCTTCGCGTCGGCGAGCGCGGTGACGGCGATCCCGCCGCCGGTGATCGCGAGCAGGGCCACGACGGTGGCGACGACGGCGGTGCGGCGCCTCACGCGACGATGTCCTTGCACGCCTTGGCGGCCTTCTCCATCTTCTTGGCCTCGGCGCCCTTGGGCATGGGCTGGGCCTGCATGGCGCCGCCGTCGAACTTGGGGTCCGGCATGTTGTAGCCGTTCTCGCGCATGCAGCGGGCGTACTTGAGCATCTTGTCCTTGTCGGCCTGCGAGACCGATCCGCCGCCCGCGCCGCCGCCCTTGCCGGTGCACTCCTTCATGGCGGCCTGCATCTTCTCCTTGCTCAGATCGCCGCCGATGGTGATCCCGCGGCTGTCCTCGCCGGGCTTGGGCTCGGGCACCTTGAGGCCGTGCTTGCGCAGGCACTCGCGCTCCTTGAAGGCTGCGTCGGCCTGCTTGCCCTTTCCGCCGTCGGCGTTGCTCCCGGAGTCCTTGCCGCCGTCGCCCGAATCCTGCGAGCAGGCCCCGGTGAACAGGGCGAGTGCGGCGATCCCTGATGCGATGGCCACCGATCGCGTACGAGTCCTCATGGCTGTCCCCTCACTGGTCGTGTCGTCGACGCGCACAGGCTGGCCCGGGGCGGGGTTTCGTTTCTCTCAACGCAGACGCTTACATCGGCGAAAGGTGCACTTCAGGTACACAGTGCGGATGCGTGTACTGCTGGTGGAGGACGAGGAATTCCTGGCCGAGATGATCGCCGACGGGCTGCGCCGCGACGCGCTCGCGGTCGATGTCGCGTCCGACGGCCTGACCGCCCTGCGCAAGCTCCAGCTCGGCGAGTACGACGTCGTCGTCCTGGACCGGGACCTGCCGGGCCTGCACGGTGACGAGGTGTGCCGCAGGGTGGTCAGGCAGCGGCTGCTCACCCGGGTCCTGATGCTGACGGCGTCGGCCACGGTCCGGGACCGGGTCGCGGGCCTCGGGCTCGGCGCCGACGACTATCTGACCAAGCCGTTCGCGTACGACGAGCTGCTGGCCCGCGTCCTGGCGCTCGGCCGCCGCACGCGCCCCGCGCTGCCGCCGGTCATCGAACGCGCGGGCCTGGTCCTGGACACGGCCCGCCGCCAGGCAAGCCGCGACGGGCGCCACCTGGCCCTCTCCCGCAAGGAGTTCGCGGTCCTTGAGGCGCTGCTGCGGGCGGAGGGCGCGGTGGTCAGCGGCGAGGACCTGATCGAACAGGTCTGGGAGGAGGACACCAGCTACCGCACGAACGCGGTCCGGGTCACGCTGTCCAAACTGCGCACGAAGCTGGGCAATCCGCCGGTGGTGGAGACGGTGCCGGGTGCCGGCTACCGGATCGCGGGCTGGTCGGCGTGAAAGGGCTCGGCGCAGGACGCTTCGGTACGCCGCCCCCGCTCCGCATGAGCAGCGAACGCGCCCGGCTCACCGCCCTCTACGGCGGCATGCTCGTCCTCGCCGGAGCCCTGCTCACCGGGCTCGTCTACTTCCTGGTCCGGCAGGGGCTCTACTCCTCCATCACCGCCGCCGTCACCACCGCAGTCCCCGCGCGCACGATCGGCCCGCCCTGGCGGCCACCGAGCCCCGCCGCGTCCGCCGCCCCCACCAAACGCCTGCCCACCGAGGTCACCCAGGGCCTCGCCGTCACAAAGATCAGCGATGTCGCCGAGCAGGCCGCCCTCAGCCGACTGCTGACCGTCTCGGTGATCGTCCTGTTCGTGTACGCCGCGCTGTCCATCCTGCTCGCCTGGTGGATGGCGGGCCGGGTGCTTCGCCCCGTGGCCGTGATCACCGGCACCGCTCGCCGGCTGTCCGGCGAGAACCTGCACGAACGGATCGCGCTCGACGCCCCGCCCGGCGAGCTGAAGCAGCTGGCCGACACCTTCGACGAGATGCTCGGCCGGATAGAGCAGCTGGTCGGCGCCCAGCAGCGGTTCGCGGCCAACGCCGCGCACGAGCTGCGCACCCCGCTCGCCGTGCAGCGGGCCGCCGCGGAGATCGGCCTGGCCGGTGCGCCGGACGCGGAACAGGTCACGAAGATCCGTACGAAACTGATCTCGGTGGCCGACGACAGCGAGCACCTCATCGAGGGACTTCTGCTGCTCGCCACATCCGAGCAGGGCCTTGAACGCCGGGAGCCGATCGCCCTTGACGTGCTGGCCGACGCGGTCGCGGAGGGCCTTGCGGGCCGGGCGGCGGAACGCGAGGTGACCGTGTCGGTGCACGCCGAGCCGCTGACCGTGCAGGGCGACGGGGTGCTGCTGGACCGCCTGGTGCACAACCTGGTGGCGAACGCCGTGTCCCACAACGTGAAGGGCGGCCGCGTCGACCTGCGCACGGGCCCCGAGGGCATCGAGGTGACCAACACGGGCCCCGAGGTCCCACCCGAGACCGTCCCCCACCTCTTCGAGCCTTTCCGGCGCCTGCGGGAACGTACGCATGCGAGAGGGGAGGGCGCGGGACTAGGCCTGTCGATCGTGGCAGCGATCGCACGGGCACACGGGGCGGAGGTAACGGCAAAGGCGAACGGGGCAGGCGGAGGCCTTACGGTGCAGGTCCGATTCCCGCCGGGGCGCTAGGCGCCCCTTTTTAGGGGCGCGGGGAACTGCGCGAGCAACCACGATGCACCCGCAGCCGCTCACCTCCGATAGAAAATCCGGTCTCCGTACTCCTCAAAGACCCTGCCGTTCCAGTCATGCCCACCGTCCACATTCCCGGACCGAAGCAACGGAGGCTGAACCCCACGAGCGGCCAAAGCCTCAACGGCAGTGGCCATCATGGCCTGCATGATCGCGTTGGTGACCACGCTGGAGGCGGGCCCAAAAGGCGCATCGACGGAGTCGAGACTCAGCTCCGCGTCACCGAGCGCAATCTTCGAGTCGATCACGACGTCACAGTGGTCCTTGAGGAAGGTCCCGGAAACATGCCGCGACTTCGTCTCCGCCGCGTACGCCACCGACGTCACGCCGATGACCTTCAGGCCAAGGGCACGCGCGTTCATCGCCATCTCCACGGGCAGCGAGTTCCGCCCGGAGAGCGAGATGATCACGAGTACGTCGCCGGGGCGGGCCGGCGAGGAGTCGAGGACGGCGCCCGCGAGGCCGTCCACGCGCTCCAGGGCGGAGCCGAGCGTGGCGGGCATGACGTCGATGCCGACGACGCCGGGGACGGCGAGGAGGTTCATCAGGGCGAGGCCGCCCGCGCGGTAGACGACGTCCTGCGCGGCGAGCGAGGAGTGCCCGGCGCCGAAGGCGAAGAGCCTGCCGCCCGCCTCGACGGCGTCGGCCAGCAGCGTGCCCGCCGCCTCGACGTTCCCGCCCTCTTCGTCGCGGACCCGGCCGAGCAGTCCGATGGCGGCGTCGATGTACTGACCGGCCAGCTTGCTCTCGCTCTTGGAGCCCATGCGCCGAGGAACCTTTCCGGGTACGAATGTGCTGTACGTATGCATGCCCTGTACGTCTGTCCGTCCTGCGTGCCGCGGATCACGTTGCGGTCTGGACCAGTGCCCTGTCAATACGGCCCGGGCACCCCCGTCAAGACCGCCTGTACCGGGTTTTCCCCGGCGCAGCCCGGTTGTCAGCGGTATGCGTCAGAATTGAGGGCAGGGCCGGCCGCACGAGCGAGATCTGAGGGGCACCCATGTCGGGGCTGATTGACACCACTGAGATGTATTTGCGCACCATCCTCGAGCTGGAGGAGGAAGGTGTGGTCCCCATGCGCGCCCGGATCGCCGAGCGGCTAGACCAGAGCGGGCCGACGGTGAGCCAGACGGTCGCGCGCATGGAGCGTGACGGCCTGGTGGCCGTCGCCAGCGACCGTCACCTGGAGCTGACCGAGGAGGGCCGCAGGCTCGCCACCCGCGTGATGCGCAAGCACCGGCTCGCCGAGTGCCTCCTTGTCGACGTGATCGGCCTGGAGTGGGAGCAGGTCCACGCGGAGGCGTGTCGCTGGGAGCATGTGATGAGCGAGGCGGTGGAGCGCCGTGTCCTGGAGCTCCTGCGCCACCCCACCGAGTCTCCGTACGGGAACCCGATCCCGGGCCTTGAGGAGCTGGGCGAGAAGGACGGCGCCGATCCGTTCCTCGACGAGGGCATGGTCTCGCTGGTCGACCTCGACCCGGGCACCGAGGGCAAGACGGTCGTGGTCCGCCGGATCGGTGAGCCGATCCAGACGGACGCGCAGCTGATGTACACACTGCGGCGTGCGGGCGTCCAGCCCGGCTCCGTGGTGAGCGTGACGGAGTCCGCGGGCGGGGTCCTTGTGGGCAGCAGCGGCGAGGCCGCCGAGCTGGCCGCGGAGGTCGCGTCGCACGTGTTCGTCGCCAAGCGCTGAGGCCTTGGCCGCCTTCGCCATCGGCCGTCGTCATCGGCCGTCCACGTCGGCTTTCGGCGGATTCCGTCTCCCGTTGGGGGAAACGTGCGTCAACTACCGGTAAGTATTGGGCAGTTGTGAAGACTCCTGGATCCTCTGGGGTCCAAGATTCAGTGTGCGGAATCGCAGCGGCCGGACGTTTTGCGTGCGAGGCTGTCGCGAGAGGCATATGACCTGAGGGCTCTTGACCGTGTCGGCACCGGGTCTGGCCGTCACGGGCGTGGGAGGGGGCAGAAGGATGTGCCCGTCTGGTGAGCACGAGCGAGGTGGCGTGCGGGGCCGCACGCGGGTCGTGCGCGCACGTCACGGAGATGGCGTGCCCGCACGCCGCGGAGAAGCAGAGGGCCCCGGCGCCCTTGAGCGCCGGGGCCTGTCCTCCCCTGTTCTGACCCGGAGCCCCGAGCTCCCAGGGTCATCCCCTTCGGACCGATTTCCCCGAGCGGCCCGCCTCCCGTTGAAGATCTCCCCTCGGCTGCGGCGGCCAATCCTTGAGTGCGGTCACTCAAACGAGGGGTGTTGCCGGCGATCCGCCCGCTTTCGAAAGGGAGTTCGATAGCGTGCGGGGGTGCGTGACAGAACCAGGCGTTCAGCCCGAGAGGATTCAAGGGGGGTGCCAGGAATCATGGTGCGGCGCATCGACGTGACGGGCGCGGGTGGCGTGCGCCTGGCCGCCTGGGAGTTCGCCGATCCTCCCAAAACCAGGGAGGCCGACGGGCCGCCGGGCGGTGTGCTGTTACTGCACGGCCTGATGGGCCGCGCATCGCACTGGGCGGGCACCGCCCGCTGGCTCTCCGAGCGGCACCGCGCGGTCGCACTCGACCAGCGCGCGCACGGGCAGAGCGAGAAGCCCCCCGAGGGCCCCTTCACCCGCGAGGCCTACGTGGACGACGCCGAGGCCGCGCTCGTCCAGCTCGGCCTCGCCCCCGCCGTTCTCATCGGCCACTCCATGGGAGCGCTCACCGCCTGGCAGCTCGCCGCGCGGCGCCCCGATCTCGTCCGGGCCCTGATCATCTGCGACATGCGGGCGTCCGCCCTGGGTGCCGCGTCGCAGCGCGAATGGGAGGACTGGTTCAAGGCCTGGCCCGTGCCCTTCGCGACCCTCGCCGACGTACGGAAATGGTTCGGCGAGGACGACCCCTGGGTGGAGCGGCCCAACCCCTCCCGCGGCGAGTTCTTCGCCGAGGTGATGACCGAGGGCCCCGACGGCTGGCGCCCCGTCTTCGACCGCGACCAGATGCTGAAGTCCCGCGAGACGTGGGTGCACGACGCCCACTGGGAGGACCTCGCCCAGGTCCAGTGCCCCGCCCTCGTCGTCCGCGGCCTGGACGGCGAGCTGGGCCGCGCCGAGTCCCAGGAAATGGTCCGCGTGCTGCCGCGCGGCGCGTACGCGGAGGTGGCGGACGCCGGCCACCTCGTCCACTACGACCAGCCGGAGGCCTGGCGCGAGGCGATCGAGCCGTTTCTGGACGGGGTCCTTACCGGGTAGTTCGCGCCCCGCAGCTGGGGTGCTGGCTCGGGGGCTCCGCCCCCGTGCCCCCGGTCCTCAAACGCCGGACGGGCTGATTCGCGCGGGCGATCTTGGACGGCCGCTCTCACGGGCTGAGGCGCTCCAGCGTCCAGCCCGCCGCGGAACCCGGATCGGCCTCCGTCCGCACATAGCGCAGCCGGTCGTGCAGCCGGTTCGCCCTGCCCTGCCAGAACTCCACCGTCTGCGGCTCCACGCGGAAGCCGCCCCAGTGCGGGGGCGCGGGGACCTGTTCGCCCTCCGGGTAGCGCGCCGCCAGATCGGTGTACGCGCGGTCGAGTTCCTCGCGGCCCGCGATCACCGAGGACTGGGCGCTGGCCCAGGCGCCGAGCTGGGAGCCGTGCGGGCGGCTGCGGAAGTACGCGACCGTCTCCTCGCGGCCGACGCGCTCCGCCGTGCCCGTGACGATGATCTGGCGGGCCACCGGGTGCCACGGGAAGAGCAGCGCGACGTTCGGGTTGGCGGCGAGCTCGCGGGCCTTGCGGGAGTCGTAGTTGGTGAAGAAGACGAAGCCGTGCCGGTCGTAGCCCTTCATGAGGACCGTGCGGGAGCTGGGGCGGCCGTCGGCGTCCGCCGTCGACACGACCATGGCGTTCGGCTCGTGAAGGACGCCCGCCTCGGCCGCGGCGAGCGCCTGCGCGAACCAGATCGCGAACTGCTCCATCGGCGTTCCGGGCAGCTCCGCCTCCAGGAGCCCGTCGGCGCCGTACTGGGCACGGAGGGCCGCGGGATCGGGCGCGGCCGTCCGGGGAGCGTGTGCGGCGGCTGACGGCGAGGCTGGGGCAGAGGAGGCGGCGGCTCGATCGGTCACGCGGTCATCTTGCCGTATACGAAGGGTCACCCGACGGGCCGACGGTCACCACGTAGAGGTGACGTGTGGCACTGAGTGCCGCTATCCATCGCCAAGGGTGGCACCAAGGGATATCGTTCCGCTGCCGTCTCGGTTGGGTGACCACCAGCCGCACGGGGCATCACCGGGGTGACCGATCCGGACCGCGAGTCGACGGACCACGTAACCGGAGCGGCAGCATCCCCTTCTGACACATGGTCACGAGCTGTCTGTCACCACCATCTGTCGTACACATCACGAGGAGCCGCCTGATGTCCGACTTCGTACCCGGACTTGAGGGAGTCATCGCGTTCGAGACGGAGATCGCCGAACCCGACAAGGAGGGCGGCGCGCTTCGCTATCGCGGCGTCGACATCGAGGATCTGGTCGGTCACGTCTCGTTCGGCAACGTCTGGGGCCTGCTCGTCGACGGCGCCTTCAACCCCGGCCTGCCGCCCGCCGAGCCGTTCCCCATCCCCGTGCACTCCGGCGACATCCGCGTGGACGTCCAGTCGGCCCTCGCGATGCTCGCCCCCGTGTGGGGCCTGAAGCCGCTCCTGGACATCAGCGAGCAGGAAGCCCGCGACGACCTGGCGCGGGCCGCCGTCATGGCGCTCTCGTACGTCGCCCAGTCCGCCCGCGGGCAGGGCCTGCCGATGGTGCCGCAGCGGGAGATCGACAAGGCGGACACGGTCGTCGAGCGCTTCATGAAGCGGTGGCGCGGCGAGCCCGACCCCAAGCACGTCCAGGCCGTCGACGCGTACTGGACGTCGGCCGCCGAGCACGGCATGAACGCGTCCACGTTCACGGCGCGGGTCATCGCGTCGACGGGCGCGGATGTGGCGGCGGCGCTTTCGGGGGCCGTGGGCGCGATGTCCGGGCCCCTGCACGGCGGGGCTCCCTCCCGTGTCCTCGGCATGATCGAGGAGATCGAGCGGACGGGCGACGCGGTCGCGTACGTGAAGCAGGCGCTGGACAAGGGCGAGCGGCTGATGGGCTTCGGGCACCGGGTGTACCGGGCCGAGGACCCGCGGGCGCGGGTCCTTCGCCGTACGGCCCGTGAGCTGGGCGCTCCTCGCTTCGAGGTGGCGGAGGCGCTGGAGAAGGCGGCGCTCGACGAGCTGCACGCCCGCCGCCCGGACCGGGTCCTCGCCACGAACGTCGAGTTCTGGGCCGCGATCGTCCTCGACTTCGCCGAGGTGCCGGCGCACATGTTCACGTCCATGTTCACGTGCGCGCGGACCGCCGGGTGGTCGGCGCACATCCTTGAGCAGAAGCGGACGGGGCGGCTGGTCCGGCCGTCGGCCCGGTACGTGGGCCCTGGTTCGCGGAATCCCCGGGAGATCGAGGGGTACGGGGACATCGCGCGCTGAGGCTGCCGGGCAATCGGGAAGGGGGTCCCCCCTGCTCATTAAGAGCTTGGGGGAGGGCGGGAAAGAATCCGCCGCGAAGCGGCGGTCTTGAGCCCGCCCTAGCCCAGCGCAGCGTCCAGCAGGCGCGCCCACTCCCCCACCACCCGCTCCCTCCGCGCCCCGTCGTCCGTCAGGAGGTTCGCGAGGCCCAGGCCTCGCGCCATGTCCAGGAGCCCCTGGACCGTCTCCCGGACGCCGGGGCGCGACTCGTCCGCGCCAAGGAGCTCCACCGCGATGCGGTGCGTCTCGCGGCCCACCCGGGCCTCCAGCTCCGTGACCCGGGACCCCAGCTGCGGCTCGTTCGACGCCGCCACCCACAGGTGCAGCGCGGCCCGGAACAGCGGCCCCGTGTAGAGGTCCACGAGGGCAGCGACCACGGCCGCCCTGTCCTGCGCCGACACCGACCGCAGAGCCGTCGAGCGCTGCTCGGCCACGTACTCCACCGCCGCCGTGAACAGATCCTCCCGCGTGGGGAAGTGGTGCTGCGCCGCGCCCCGCGAGACCCCGGCCCGTTCGGCGACCACGGACACCGTCGACCCCGCCCAGCCGTGCTCGGCCAGACAGGACACGGCGGCCTCCAGGAGACGCTGCCGCGTCGCCCGGCTGCGGTCCTGCTTCGGCGAGCGGTCCGCCGCGGTCACAACACCCATGGGCGCTCCCGTCGTTCCAGGAACGCCGCCATCCCCTCCCGTGCCTCGGCGGAGCCGAAGAGCCGCGCGGACAGGGCGATGAGGGCGTCCGATTGGTGGTCGAATGCGTCGAGCACCCTAGCCGTGAGCAGCTTCTTCGTCTCGGCCAGGGCCTGCGGCGCCGCTTCCCGCAACCCGTCCAGGAGCGGAGCGAGCTCGGCGTCCACGCCATCGCCCGCCGCCGTCAGCAGACCGATCCGCGCCGCCTCCGCCGCGTCGAACCGCTCCCCCGTGAGGAAGTAGCGCGACGCGGCGCTCGGGTCGAGGCGCGGCAGGAGGGGGATCGAGATCACCGCCGGGGCGACCCCGATCCGTACCTCCGTGAGCGCGAACGACGCCCCCGGGCCCGCGACCCCCAGGTCGCACACCCCGAGCAGGCCGAGCCCACCGGCCCGTACATGCCCGTCCACCCGCGCCACCACCGGCTTCGGCAGCTCCACGATCTGCCGGAGGAGCGCCACGAAGGCGGCCGGGTCCGGTGGCTCCCGCAGGTCGGCGCCCGAGCAGAACGTCGACCCGGTGTGGGTGAGGACGATCCCGCGTACGCCGGGGTCCTTGCCGCAGTCGCCGATGGCCTCCGCGAGCCCGGCCACAAGGCCCGCGGAGAGCGCGTTGCGGTTGGCGGGCGCGTCCAGGGTGAGGGTGACGATGCCGCGCTCCGGGGGCGCGTACACAACACTCATGAGAACTCCGGGAGTTGAGGCTTCAGGGAGGGCTCGGGATCAGTACGACTTCGGAAGCCCCAGCGTCTGGTGCGACACGTAGTTGAGGATCATCTCCCGGCTCACCGGGGCGATCCGCGCCACCCGTGACGCCACGATCAGCGAGGCGAGGCCGAACTCCTTCGTCAGGCCGTTGCCGCCCAGCGTGTGCACCGCCTGGTCGACGGTCTTCACACAGGCGTCGGCGGCCGCCAGCTTCGCCATGTTGGCCGCCTCGCCCGCGCCCATGTCGTCGCCCTCGTCGTAGAGCCGGGCGGCCTTCTGCATCATCAGGCGGGCCAGCTCGATGTCGATGTGGCACTGGGAGAGCGGATGCGCGATCGCCTGGTGGGCGCCGATCGGGCTCTTCCACACGCTGCGTTCCTTGGCGTACTCGACGGCGCGGCCGAGCGCGAAGCGAGCCATGCCGATCGAGAACGCCGCCGTCATGATCCGCTCGGGGTTGAGGCCCGCGAAGAGCTGAAGGAGCCCCGCGTCCTCGTCGCCCACCAGCGCGTCCGCCGGGAGGCGTACGTCGTCGAGGACCAGCTCGAACTGCTTCTCCGGTGCCTGGAGTTCCATCTCGATCTGCCGCCGCTGGAAGCCCTCCGTCTCGCGCGGCACGATGAAGAGGCAGGGCTTGAGACTGCCCGTCTTGGCGTCTTCCGTGCGGCCCACGATGAGCGTCGCGTCGGCGATGTCGACACCGGAGATGAACACCTTGCGGCCGGTGAGCAGCCAGTCGCCGGTCGCTTCGTCCTTGCGCGCGGTCGTCGTGATGCGGTGGGAGTTGGAGCCCGCGTCGGGCTCGGTGATGCCGAACGCCATGGTGCGGCTGCCGTCGGCCAGGCCCGGCAGCCAGGCCCGCTTCTGCTCGTCGGTGCCGAAGCGGGCGATGACGGTTCCGCAGATCGCGGGCGAGACGACCATCATGAGCAGCGGGCAGCCCGCCGCGCCCAACTCCTCCAGGACTATCGAGAGTTCGGCTATGCCGCCGCCTCCTCCGCCGTACTCCTCGGGCAGGTTCACGCCCAGGTAGCCGAGCTTGGCGGCGTCGGCCCACAGTTCGTCGGGGTGGCCTTCCGCCTTGACGACGCCGTTCATGTACGCGCGGCCGTAGCGCTTGCCGAGGGCGGCGACTGCGGCGCGCAGATCCTTGTGCTCTTCGGTTTCGAGGACGGTGCTCATACGGATTGCTCCTCCTGTACGGCGGCAACGGCGGCTTCGACGTCTACGACTGCGTCTACGTCTACGACTGCGAGCAGCGCGCCGACCTCGACCTGGCGGCCGGGCTCGGCGTGCAGGGCGGTGAGCGTGCCGGAGGCGGGGGCGGAGATGCGGTGCTCCATCTTCATGGCCTCCAGCCAGATGAGGGGCTGCCCGGCGGCCACCGTCGCCCCCTCGGCGAGTCCCTCCGCCAGGCGCACGACGGTGCCGGGCATCGGGGCGAGCAGGGAGCCGGGCTCCTGCCGGGCGGTGGGTTCGGGGAGCAGCGGCAGCGGCGTGAGGGCGACCCCGCCGACGTACACCCGGTCGTCGCCGTACCACGTGACCGTGAACTGCCGTCGTACGCCGTGCACTTCGAGTACGACGAGATCGCGGGCCACGGACACGACCCGCACCCCGTCGGCGGTGAACCCGCCCCGCGTGTGCCGGTAACTGACCTCGTGCTCGGTGCCGTCCGGCTCGCTGCGGAAGCGTTTGATCTGGGGCTGCGACGCGAGGTTGCGCCAGCCGCCGAACCGCGAGCGGCCGTGCGCGTCGGCGAGCGCGGCGGCCAGCGGGGCATGGGGGTCGGGTGCGGCGGTGGCGAGTTCGGTGACGTACCGGTCGTAGAAGCCGGTGTCCATGCGGGCCTCGGTGAACTCCGGGTGCCGCAGGGAGCGGACGAGCAACTCCCGGTTGGTGACCGGGCCGTGGACGGTGGCCCGCTCCAGGGCGCCCGCCAGCTTGCGCACGGCCTGGGCACGCGTGGGGGCGTACGCGATGGCCTTGGCCAGCATCGGGTCGTAATGCACACCGATCGTGTCGCCGTCCGCGTACCCGGTGTCGAGGCGCACGCCGGGCACGTCGATGCGGTGCAGGGTGCCGGTCTGCGGGGCCCATGCGGCGGCCGGGTCCTCGGCGTAGAAACGGGCCTCGACGGCGTGGCCGCGCGCGGTCGGCGGCTCGCCCTCCAGCGCATCGCCCTCCGCGACCCGGATCTGCAGCGCGACGAGATCGATCCCGAACACCGCCTCGGTCACGGGATGTTCGACCTGAAGGCGGGTGTTCATCTCCAGGAAGTGCGCCTTGTCGCCCGCTACGAGGAACTCGACCGTGCCCGCCCCGCGATACCCGGTCACGCGCGCCGCCCGCACGGCCTGCTCGTGCAGCGTCTCGACGAGACCGTCCCCGAGGCCGGGCGCCGGGGACTCCTCGATGACCTTCTGGTGCCTGCGCTGCAGGGTGCAGTCGCGGGTGCCGAGCGCCCACACGGTGTCGTACGCGTCGGCCATGATCTGCACCTCGACGTGCCGGCCGCCCTCGACGTACGGCTCGACGAAGACCTCACCGTCCCCGAAGGCGCTCGCGGCCTCCGCGCGGGCGGCCACCAACTCAACTTCCAGGGCGGCCAGTTCACGTACGACGCGCATGCCGCGCCCACCGCCGCCCGCCGCCGCCTTCACCAGCACCGGAAGGTCGGCCTCGGTGACCGAGTCGAGCGACGCGATGCCCATCAGCTCCTTGGCCCGCGTCTTGGACGCCATGGCCTCGATGGACTCGGGGGGCGGCCCGATCCAGACGAGCCCCGCATCCAGCACGGCGCGCGCGAAGTCCGCGTTCTCGGAGAGGAAGCCGTAGCCGGGGTGGACGGCGTCCGCGCCCGCCGTCTGCGCGGCCTTCACGATCAGTTCGCCGCGCAGATAGGTGTCCGCGGGCACCGAGCCCGGCAGGCGTACGGCGGAGTCGGCCTCGCGGACGTGCAGGGCGTCCGCGTCGGCGTCGGAGTACACCGCGACGGTCGCGATGCCGAGGTCGCGGCAGGTACGGAAGACGCGGCAGGCGATCTCGCCGCGGTTGGCGACCAACAGGGAAGTAATCACGGGGAGTTCCTCACATCCGGAAGACGCCGAAGCCGCCACGCGCACCCTCGTAGGGGGCGGTGTGGATCGCGGAAAGGCAGAGGCCGAGGACGGTGCGGGTGTCGCGGGGGTCGATGACCCCGTCGTCGTAGAGCCGCCCCGAGAGGAACATCGGCAGGGACTCCGACTCGATCTGCTGCTCCACCATGGCGCGCAGCGCGGCGTCCGCGTCGTCGTCGTAGGGCTGCCCCTTGGCGGTCGCGGAGGCGCGGGCCACGATCGACAGGACCCCTGCCAGCTGCTGCGGCCCCATGACGGCGGACTTGGCGCTGGGCCAGGCGAAGAGGAAGCGCGGGTCGTAGGCCCGCCCGCACATGCCGTAGTGCCCGGCCCCGTAACTCGCCCCCATGAGGACGGACAGATGCGGGACGCGCGAGTTCGAGACGGCGTTGATCATCATGGCGCCGTGCTTGATGATGCCGCCCTGCTCGTACTCCTTGCCGACCATGTAGCCGGTGGTGTTGTGCAGGAAGAGCAGCGGAATGTCGCGCTGGTTCGCCAACTGGATGAACTGGGCGGCCTTTTGGGACTCCTCGCTGAAAAGAACGCCCTGCGCGTTGGCGAGGATGCCGATGGGATAGCCGTGCAGCTGGGCCCACCCGGTCGTGAGACTGGCCCCGTACAACGGCTTGAACTCATCGAAGTCGGAGCCGTCGACGATGCGGGCGATGACCTCGCGCGGATCGAAGGGCACCTTCAGATCGCCGGGCACGATGCCGAGCAGCTCGTCCTCGTCGTACTTCGGCGGCTCCACGACGGCGACCGGATCGGCGTACGCCTTGCGCCAGTTGAGCCGCTTGACGACCCGCCGGGCCTGCCGCAGCGCGTCCCGCTCGTCCTCGGCGAGATAGTCCGCGAGGCCGGAGGTGCGGGCGTGCATCTCGGCGCCGCCGAGCGACTCGTCGTCGCTCTCCTCGCCGGTGGCCATCTTCACCAGCGGCGGCCCGCCAAGGAAGACCTTGGCCCGCTCCTTGACCATGATCACGTGATCGCTCATGCCCGGTACGTACGCGCCGCCCGCGGTCGAGTTGCCGAACACGACGGCCACGGTGGGGATTCCGGCGGCGGACGACTGGGTGAGGTGCTTGAACATCGCACCCCCCGGGATGAAGATCTCCTTCTGGGACGGCAGATCGGCACCCCCCGACTCGACGAGATGGATCGACGGCAGCCGATTGGCGTGCCCGATCTCATGAGCCCGGAAGGCCTTCTTCAACGTCCACGGATTGCTCGCCCCGCCGCGTACGGTCGGGTCGTTGGCGGTAATCAGGCACTCCACGCCCTCGACGACGCCGATGCCGGTGACCATCGAGGCGCCGACGGGATAGTCGCTCCCCCAGGCGGCCAGTGGGGACAGCTCAAGGAACGGCGTATCGGGGTCGAGAAGCAGCTCGATCCGCTCCCTCGCCAACAACTTGCCGCGCTTGCGGTGCCGTTGGACGTACTTCTCGCCACCGCCCTCCAGGGCCTTGGCCTGTTCACTGCCGAGCTCGTCGAGCTTGGCGAGCATGGCCTCGCGGTGTTCGGCGTACTCGGGGCTCGCGGGGTCGAGCGCGGACGCTAGGACGGTCACAGCAGTACCTCCGGGCTCACAGCAGGGCCTCCGGTATGTCGACGTGGCGGGCGCGCAGCCACTCGCCCAGGCCCTTGGCCTGCGGATCGAAGCGGGCCTGCGAGGCGACTCCCTCGCCGAGGATCCCGGTGACGACGAAGTTCAGCGCGCGCAGATTCGGCAGGACATGGCGTACGACGGTCAAGTCGGCGGTCTCCGGGAGGAGTTCACGGAAGCGCTCCTCGGTCAGTTCGTGGGCGAGCCACCGCCACGCCTCGTCCGTCCGCACCCAGACGCCGACATTCGCGTCACCGCCCTTGTCGCCGCTGCGGGCGCCGGCGACGAGGCCGATGGGGGCGCGGCGGGTGGGGCCTTGCGGCAGGCGTTCGGGCAGCGGTGGTGTGTCGAGCTCTTCGAGTACGCGGGTCTCGGCACCCTGCGGCACGGAGAACCGCTCCCCGTCCGGGAACACCGCCACGTGCCCGACCTCGCCCCGCTCGACGTACGCGGCTTCGAAGACTCCGTAGGGGGCGCCCTTGCCCGGGGGTGCCGTCACGTGGAATCCGGGGTAGCTGCCGAGGGCCAGTTCGATCGCGGCGCCGCTCAGGGTGCGGCCGACGGGCTCCTGCTGCGGGTCCCGCACGACGAGCCGCAGCAGGGCGCTCGCGGTCTCCTCGGTGGGGGCGTCGGCCCTGTCGGTGCGCACCAGATCCCAACGCACCTCCGCGGGCGCGTTTTTGGCGCCCCCGAGCGCGTCCTCGATCTGCGCGCGCACGAGGGCGGCCTTCTCCTCGATGTCGAGCCCGGTGAGGACGAAGACGACTTCGTTGCGGAAGCCGCCGAGCCGGTTCAGGCCGACCTTGAGGGCCGGGGGCGGCGCCTCGCCGCGCACCCCGCCGACGCGGACGCGGTCCGGCCCCTCCTGCGTGAGGGTGACCGTGTCGAGCCGGGCGGTGACGTCGGGTCCGGCGTACCGGGCGCCGGACGTCTCGTACAGGAGCTGCGCGGTGACCGTTCCGACGTCGACGAGGCCTCCGGTGCCGTCGTGCTTGGTGATGACGCTCGACCCGTCCTCGTGGATCTCGGCGAGGGGGAATCCGGGCCGGCGCAGCTGCCCCGGCCTTTGGTTGAAGAAGGCGTAGTTGCCGCCGGTGGCCTGCGTCCCGCACTCGAGGATGTGCCCGGCGACGACGGCTCCCGCGAGCCGGTCGTAGTCGTCCGGCGCCCATCCGAAGTGCGCGGCGGCGGGCCCCGTGACGAGCGCGGCGTCGGTCACGCGCCCCGTGACGACGACATCGGCCCCTGCCCTCAGACACTCGGCGATTCCGGCGCCACCGAGGTAGGCGTTGGCGGTGAGCGCGCCGGGGAAGCGGCCGCCGAGATCATCCCCTTCGACGTACGCGACGTCCGTCTCGACCCCGATCCGACCGGCCAACTCCCTTACGGCATCGGCGAGTCCGGCCGGATTGAGCCCACCGGCATTGGCGACGATCCGGACGCCCCGCTCCTTGGCGAGCCCCAGGCACTCCTCCAGCTGCCGCAGGAAGGTCTTCGCGTACCCCCGCGACGGGTCCTTGAGCCGGTCGCGCCCGAGGATCAGCATGGTCAGCTCGGCGAGATAGTCGCCGGTGAGGACGTCGAGCGGGCCGCCGGTGAGCATCTCGCGCATGGCGTCGAAGCGGTCGCCGTAGAACCCTGAGGCGTTTCCGACGCGCAGGACGCGGCGGCTCACGGGGTGGCTCCCGTCGCCGGGCGTCCCGGTCCGGCGGGCCCCGCGAAGGCCTGCGCGACATCGAGCCACCGCTCGGCGTCGGGGCCTTCGGCGCGTACGGAGAGATCGTCCCGATGGGCGCGCTGGGTGACGAGCAGACAGAAGTCGAGAGCGGGCCCGGTGACGCGCTGCTCGGCACCCTCAGGCCCCTGAACCCACAACTCACCGGAGGGAAGAACGAGTTCAACCCGGAAGGCCTCACCGGGCGCACTCAGCCCATGCACGCCGAAGGAGAAGTCACGGGCCCGCACCCCGATATGGGCCACATGCCGCAGCCGGTCGGTGGGGGTCCGCCGGACGCCGAGCGCGTCGGCGACATCCTGCCCATGGGCCCAGGTCTCCATCAGCCGCGCGGTCGCCATGGAGGTGGCGGACATGGGCGGCCCGTACCAGGGAAAGCGGGTGCCGCGAGGGGCGGCGCGCAGGGCCGCCAGGAGCTCCGCACGCCCCGCCCGCCACCGCGCGAGCAGCTCGGCGGGCGGCAGAGCGGCCCCTTCCTCGGCCCCGTCGTCGACGAACGAGCCGGGAGCGGCAAGGGCTTCCTCGACGAACTTCCCGAAGGCATCAGGATCAGTCACTGCCACGAGCGCGGCCCGGTCGGTCCAGGCGAGATGGGCGATCTGATGGGCGACGGTCCAGCCGGCGGCGGGCGTGGCGAGCGCCCACCGCTCATCCCCCAACCCCTCTACCAGCTGGTCGAGTTCCTCACTCTCACTGCGCAGATCGTCGAGTACGGGCACAGCTTCGGACACGGGGCGCTCCCCTCGGGGCACGAATGGGGTCTCCCCTGCTCGAACGAAGTTGAGAGCTTGGGGAAGTGCCCCGGAGCATGGCAGCGCCAGGAGAAACAAGCAAGCGTGCTTGCATTACTTTCCGGACGACTCCGGGAGGGGTTCGGCGACGGCGCTCATGGCGGGCTCGGGGGCGGGCTCGGGGACAGGTCCCGTCTCCGGGACACCCCCGGCGACGACACCCCCGCCACGGGCCGACCTGCGCCCGACCTGGGTGCGGACGGCGCCCATGCTGGCGGCGATGACCAGCGAGATCGCGAGGGCCTCGTGCACGGAGAGGGCCTGGTTCAGGACGAGGAATCCGGCGACGGCGGCGATGGCCGGTTCCAGACTCATCATGATCGCGAAGGTGGAGGCGGGAAGCCGCCGCAGGGCGAGCAGTTCCAGGGTGTAGGGCAGCACGGAAGACATCACGGCAACGGCAGCACCAAGCCCGAGCACTTCCGGCTGAATGAGCTTGTCCCCCGACTCAACAAACCCAAGCGGCATGAAGAGCACGGCGGCGACGACCATGGCGAGGGCGAGCCCGTCGGCCTGCGGAAAGCGCCGCCCGGTACGCGCGCTGAAGACGATGTACGTGGCCCACATGGCACCGGCGCCAAGCGCGTACGCAACACCAACGGGGTCAAGCGAACTGAAGCCACCCCCGCCCCCCAACAAGAAAACCCCACACAACGCGAGCCCGGCCCAAACCACATTCACCGCGCGCCGGGAGGCGAAGACGGACAGGGCGAGCGGTCCGAGCACTTCAAGGGTGACGGCGGGCCCCATGGGAATCCGGGCAACGGACTGATAGAAGAGCCCATTCATCCCGGCCATGGCCACACCGAAGGCGACGACGGTCCCCCAGTCGGCACGCGAGTGCCCGCGCAGCCGGGGCCGGCAGACGATCATCAGCACCAGAGCGGCAAAGGCGAGCCGCAGGGTCACGATGCCGAGGGCTCCCGCCTTGGGCATCACGCTCACGGCGATGGCGCCGCCGAACTGGACGGAGACGCCGCCCGCGAGCACAAGACCGACGGGCCCGAGGGCACCCCACCGACCGCCGGTTGCCGCCTCCTGACCACTCCTCGACGCGTCCACAGCCAACCCTTCCACTTCTCCAGCCTCGGCCAGTCCACTCACCTGGACTGCCTCGTCCAAGGTAGTAGACCACGTCAGGATTGTGGAGCGGTTTCACTGCTGTACGCAAACCACGTCCACATTCCGAGGCGAGGTGCGCTCACGAGGCGGCGAGGGCGTCTCGCCAGACGGGGCTGTCGACGTAGTGGTTGTCGTAGCGCTCGGAGGACTCAGCGATCTTCTTCGGGTCGGTCTCGCCGCGCATGACGCTGCCGAGCAGGCGCAGGTAGTCGAAGCGGGCCATGCCGGGCGTGAAGACGAACAGGACGTCCGCGGTGCAGCCCGGGGCGGCGGCGAAGGCGTGCGGGGTGTGCGGCGGCACGGCGAGGAAGTCACCGGCGTTCAGGACGGTGATCTCCTCGCCCACGAGAACCTGGAGGGAGCCACTGATCACGAAGAACAGCTCCGTGGCCTTGGTGTGGAGGTGCGCGGGAGCACCGACGGCACCTTCGGCGAACGTTGAGCGATACGCGGTGAACCCGCCCTCCGGCCCGTCCGCCTCGGCAAGGAGGGTCATCACGCTGCTCGGATCGGCGGAGGTCTCGGCGTCCGATGCGCGGGTGAGGAGGGCGGAGAAGTCGGTGTTCTTGCTGCTCATGGCGGTGTCCTCTTCGGCTCGGCAGCGGCGTTCGCTGCGTTGTGATCACCACTCTATGAAGCGGAAAGACCTCCGGAGGAGTGCAATTGGGCACGAGAAATCCCGGTCAATTTCTGTGGACCTGTGGCTTTGATTGGCACCGGGGCCGCCCGGTTGTCCCGAGGTTGGCGGTTCCGGGCCGGGCGTAAAGGGCGCTCCGCTGCGCTGCGCGTCGGCTGCGCCGATTCCGCTTCGCTTCACCCTTGACACCCACCCCTCCACCGCGAGAAGGAAGACGACCGGGCGGCCACGAAGCGGGGCTC